>NZ_CP186547.1:2400000-3022479 GCF_049390205.1 Alishewanella sp. d11
AGTTTTATCAGGTGTTAGGCTTGCAGCAGACCATGTTTAACCCCTTAGCAAAAGGTATGGCTAAAAGTCAGCTAGCCGCCACGGAACTCGCTGGCAATAGCCGAGCCGGTAGGATCACCTTTCCGTCGATACGTCAGGAAGTGGTTTGGGGCGAAGTGCATGATGAGAATGCTTTTTATGCATTTCAGGGGGTAGCTGGTCATGCGGGGTTATTTAGCTCAGCGGCCGATTTAGCAAAATTAATGGCAGTGGCATTGCAAGGCGGTGGCTATGGCTGGCAACAATTTTTTCAGCAAAGCACACTGCAGCAATTTACCCGCCCGTCGCTTTATAATCCAAGTTACGGCCTAGGCTGGCGCCTTGCTGTTGGGGGGGAACTCGCTTGGCATTTTGGTGCTTATGCCAGTGATTATGCCTATGGCCACACCGGTTGGACGGGCACAGCCACGGTGATTGATCCCGCTAAGCAGTTAATAGTGGTTTTACTGACAAATAAAAAGCATAGCCCCATTTTAGCCGACAGTCAGGGTGATGATTTTATGGGAGATCGTTTTGAAACGGGCCGTTATGGCTCAATTCTGACGTTAATCTATGCAGCCTTGGCAGCGTTATAAGCCTGTGTTTAGTGCATGGCTAAATGCGTTGTAATAACCAAAAAACCACAGGTAGCGTGATCAGCCCTGCCAAAATACCCAAACCAATAATGCCGCTGACCAAGCGTGGCGCAAGACCTGCCATAATTGCGATAGCCCCCGCAGAGATCATGGGCGGCATAGCCGCCTGAAAAATACTGATTTGTACGGCTATTCCGGTTTGCCCCAGCGTGGTCCAAATCGCCCATGCGGCAAAGGGCATCAGCAGTAATTTAATGCCAAGAGCACTGATTAAAGGCGATACCTCGTTTTTACTAAAGCGAAAACTAAGTTGAAAACCTACCGCTATCATCACCACTGGTACTAAGGTTGCGGCTAAATTATTAATTAAGTTAGTGGCTAATGGCGGGAAGGCCAAGTCTCTAATCAGTAAACCGGTCATTAATGCAATAAAAGAAGGGAAGGTAATAATTTTCAATAAAATACTTTTGGGTGTCGGTTTGCTCATACTGGGGCTGTAAATAGCGGCGACAATGGTGACATAAGTCGCCAGCGCAATAAAAGACCCTACCTGATCATAGACCACAGCATAGGGCATAGCGCTTTGTCCAAATAAGGCTTCGGTCATGGGAAAGCCTAAAAAGGAGGTATTTCCCAAGGGCAACACAATCAGCAGGGCCCCCGTCACTTCGCGTGACCAGTTAAAGACTTTACTCAGCGCAAACACGCTAGCGACCACCACCACTAATAATAGCCAAGGTGTTACGGCAGGGATCAGTAACGCATACGAAAATTCCAACAGTTTGATATTTTTTAAAATCAACGCGGGTAAGGCAACGTACAGTACATAGATATTTAAGGCTAAGCCGCTGTTTTCTGGCATAGCAGGCAGTCGTCTTAACAACATGCCGATCACCAGATAGGCTAGTACTAGGTAGAAGTTTTCCATGATTGCTCGCTAATTAGCTGCTCTTTCGCGGCTTTACTGAGTTGTTTAAGCTGATACTCGGCTTTGCTGGCACTGGCACGGTCGACATAAGTGTGTTGGAAAACCAAGGTGAGTGGGCCTTTGCCACGCAGCGCTTTAGCGCCACCTTTTAGTTCACCCTTGTGTTGACGCAAACGCCGCTCTGGGTTGACACTGATGCCAGTATAGAGTTGACCGCTAGCCGTTCGAATCATATAAAGAAACCATGTTTGATTAGTCATAGGCTTGCAAAAAGTACCAGAATATCTTGTAGCAGGCGTATCTGCTATAATTGCGCATTATTCGATGTTTTTGATACAGATCTTTTGGAAATAACCATGTCGTTTCAATCCTTGGCTCTGGCTGAGCCTATTTTACGTGTCTTAGCTGAGCAAGGCTATGTTAGCCCAACGCCGGTACAACAACAAAGCATTCCGCAGATTTTAAGCGGTAAAGATGTGTTAGCAGGTGCACAAACGGGCACCGGCAAAACCGCCGCTTTTACCCTACCACTGCTGCAGCAACTGCTCAATGCGCCTAAAGTCTTAAACAAGGCGCAAGTGCGGGTATTAGTATTAACCCCCACTCGCGAACTGGCGCAACAGGTTTTTGAAAGTGTGCAAACCTATAGCCGCCATTTACCGGTAAAGAGTGCGGTATTTTATGGCGGTGTGTCGATCCGGCCACAATACGATGCGGCTGAGCTGGGATTAGATATTCTGGTGGCAACGCCAGGGCGGTTAATTGATCATTTACATCAAGAGACGGTAGATCTGAGTCAGCTTGAGGTATTAGTTCTGGATGAAGCCGACCGGATGTTGGATATGGGCTTTATTGTCGATATCAAGCGGATTATGGCGAAACTGCCGGAAAAACGGCAGACCTTATTATTTTCAGCCACCTATTCCAAAGAAATTAAACAGTTAGCCGATGCCTTATTAAATAAGCCCGTGTTAATTGAAGTGGCTGCCGCTAACGCCACGGCGGATCGGGTTAGCCAGCAGGTGTATTTAGTCGATCGGCATCGTAAGCGGGAGCTTATCTCGCATGTGATAGGTGCCCGTAATTGGCAGCAGGTATTGATTTTTGTCCGCACCAAGCATGGTGCCGATCGCCTCGCTAAGCAACTACAAAAAGACGGTTTAACCACTGCAGCTATTCATGGCGATAAAGCGCAGGGCGCCCGGCAGCGTGCCTTAGATGAGTTTAAACAAGGCAAAGTAAGGGTATTGGTTGCGACTGACATTGCCGCCCGTGGTTTAGATATTACCGAGCTGCCTTATGTGGTGAACTACGATTTACCGCAAATTGCGGAAGATTATGTGCATCGGATTGGTCGCACTGGTAGGGCGGGGTTAAGTGGCGAAGCGGTAACACTTGTTGGCCCAGATGAATTAGGTGCCTTACAAGATATTGAGAAGTTAACGCAGCAGGTGTTACCCACGCAAATTTTGCCTGGCTATGAACATGATCCCAGTTTTCAGCCAGTAAACGAGAAAGTGGCGCGCACTCCTGGACAAAGACCGTCAGGGCGGCAAGATGGGCCTGCGAAACGGCAATCCACTGGTAAGTTAAAAGCGAAACTACGGGCTAAGGCCTTGGGCAAGGCTTAGCATTTTTGCAAAGCCTTGCGTTTTGGAAGAGAAAGCCGCGCTTAGCCGCGTTTGATAGCGCGGCTTTACTTACTCGTGTGGTTTGCTAATTAGTTGCGATACAGCGTTTTAATTAAATGAAAACCAAACTGGGTTTTTACTGGCCCGAGAATTTCTAATACCGGGCCTTTAAAGACCGCATCGTCAAAGGGTTTAACCATCTGGCCTTTGCGAAACTCCCCTAAATCACCGCCTTTTTTACCCGACGGACAGAGCGAGTGTTGCTTAGCTAACTTGCCAAAGTCGGCGCCTTTTTGCAGTTGCAGTTTTAGCTTATCTGCTTGCTCTTTGGTTTTTACCAAAATGTGTAAGGCGCAGGCTTTGGCCATGGTGAATCCTATTATTGATGTTACGCTAAAGGTTGTTGTTGGGTAATACAGTGAATATTGCCGCCACCCAGCAATATTTCCCGTCCTGGTACCGTAACCACTTGATGCGCTGGAAACAGTTGCTGCAGGATCTCTGCGGCCACTTTATCATTCGGATCATCAAAGGTCGGCAGAATTAAACCGCCATTACATAAATAAAAATTAATGTAAGAGCCAGCTAAACGGGCATTGGCTTCGCGTGGAATAGCAGCCATTGATTGATCAACAGTGGCATATTCTTCGGCTTTGGCAATGATAGGCGCAGGTACTGGCAGTTTATGCACTTTGATTTTGCGACCTTTGGCATCGGTACTGGCTTCTAAATAATCTAAGGCCGCTTTGCTGCGGGCATATTGCGGATCGTTCTGATCATCAGTCCAAGCTAACAGCACTTCACCGGGTTTGACAAAGCACGCCATATTATCAACATGCCCATCGGTTTCATCGTTAAAGATGCCGTCTTCTAACCACAGCACTTTTTCAATGGCCAGGTGCTCGCGCAGCATGGCTTCAATCTCTTCACGGCTTAAATGCGGATTGCGGTTAGCATTTAGCAAACACTCTGCCGTGGTCAGCAGGGTGCCTTCACCATCAACATGGATAGCGCCACCTTCCAGTACAAAGCCTTCCGTACGATAGCGCGGCAGCTGCTCTATGCCTAAAATCTTGCTGGCGACTTGATCATCGCGATCCCACGGGAAATATAAGCCGCCATTTAAGCCGCCCCAAGCATTAAAGGTCCAATCAACGCCTCGCACTTCACCTTGGCCATTGGTAACAAAGGTCGGGCCGGTATCACGGCACCACGCATCGTTATTGGAGATTTCTACTACCCGAATTGGAAATTTGGTTTCTGCTGCAGTCAGCTGCGCATAGGCATTGGCATACTGCGCGGCGGATACACCAACAGAGACCGGTTCAAAACCGGAAATGGCTTTAATAACGGTAACAAAAGCCGCTTGCGCTGGCTTAGCGCCTAAGCGCCAGCTGTCGGTGCGCTCTGGCCAAACCATCCAAGTCTGCTTATGCGGTGCCCACTCGGGCGGCATGCTAAATCCGTCTTGCTTGGGCGTTGAGGTTAGGGTTTGGCTCACTTGCTGTTCTCCGGGTTAACTTTGCCATCTTTGGTCAGTAGCGTATCGTAGATATCGATACGGCGATCGCGGAAAACACCCCAAGCACGGCGGGTAGCAGCCACTTCGTCTAAGTCAAAGGTATGTACTAACACCGCTTCGTCAGTTTCGTTCGCTTCTTGCACTTTGGCACCGGTATGATCAGCAATAAAAGAGCTACCATAGAAGGTAATAGAGAAGTCGCCTTCGGTTTCGGTACCAATGCGGTTAGACACGATAACCGGCGTTAAGTTAGCAGCGGCATGGCCTTGCTGGGTGCGCTGCCAGTGATCGCGTGAGCTAATGGTGGCATCATGCGGCTCACTGCCGATAGCGGTTGGATAGAAAATCAACTCAGCGCCCATTAACGCCATACTGCGAGCACATTCTGGGAACCACTGATCCCAACAAATACCGACGCCCACTTTGGCATAACGGGTATCCCACACTTTAAAACCGGTATCGCCCGGCGTGAAATAGTATTTTTCGCTATAGCCTGGGCCATCAGGGATATGGCTCTTACGGTAAATTCCCATGTTGCTGCCATCGGCATCTAGCATCACGACAGTGTTATACAGGCAATTACCAGCGCGCTCATAAATACTGATCGGTAATACTACAGCCAGTTCTTTGGCAACCTTGGCAAAATGCTTAACGGCGGCATTTTCAGACACCGGTACGGCAAAGTCTAAATACTCTGGCTTTTGCTTTTGGCAAAAGTAGTTACGTTCAAACAGCTCTTGGATCAGGATAATCTGCGCACCTTGTGCTGCGGCTTCACGCACCAGCTTATCTGCCCGGGCAATATTTTCTTCAACATTCCAGCCACCAATCATCTGGGTAGCAGCGACGGTTACATTACGCATCAGCCATCTCCAATTCAGTTTTTCAATAGGGAGTCAGTGTAAGGCAAATATAGCTGAGAAAGTTAAGCTATCTTTGACCTGGCACCGTATTTGTACAGTATAACAGGGCGCGCAAAATGCCGTATTTTACAGCAGCCGTCAATATTTTTTACGGTTATTTGATCTGGCTGTTTTGCGCGCGGCAAAATTGTTGTTAACCTTAGCAAAATTTACCAGAAATTACCTGCCAATTTATGATCTGCACCGCCTAACACGGCGGGATCTCGTGTGTTTTGCAGGTGAAGAGAGGAAAACATAGATGTATGACACCGATGTGATCATCAGTGGTGGTGGCATGGTGGGGGCGGCGTTAGCGGTTGCCTTATCCCAAGCTGGCTTAGCGGTAACAGTGTTAGAGAAACAGCAACCTGTGCCTTTTAACGCGGATAGCGCCATTGATCTGCGTGTATCCTCACTAAACTTACGTTCTGAACGCTGGTTAGCGGCGTTAGGCGCTTGGCAACATTTACAACAGATGCGACTGTGTCCCTATCAGTATTTGCAAGCCGGTGAAGGCAAAGCAGCGGTGCGTTTTGCTGCCAATGAGATTGCTGAGCCGCATTTGGGGCATATTGTTGAAAACAATTTGGTGCAGCTGGCGCTTTGGCAGCAGTTTAACGAGCAGGTACAGGTTATAACAGACACCCAGATTGTGGCATTACAACAAAGCGACAGTGTGGTCAGTGTTACGCTGAGTGATAAACGCGTTCTCACGGCGAAATTAGTGATTGGCGCGGACGGTGCGCAGTCTGTTGTTAGGCAATTAGCCGGTATAGGCACGCAGGGCTGGCAATATCAGCAAGCCTGTTTGGTGGCTTACGTCGATACACCTTATCCGCAACAAGAGATTACCTGGCAGCAGTTTTACCCGTCAGGCCCCAGAGCGTTTCTGCCGCTACCCGGTGCTCAGGCTTCGTTAGTGTGGTATGACGAAGCCGCAAAAGTAAAACAACTCGCACAACTCGCGCCGGCGGCATTAGAGCGGGCTTTTATTGCCGCCTTCCCAGACGAATTAGGTGCGGTGAAGTTAAAAGGGTCTGCTTGGTTTCCGTTAGCACGGATGCAAGCGCAGCAATACGTGAAAGGACGAATAGTGCTGGCTGGTGATGCGGCCCATACCATTAACCCGCTGGCAGGGCAGGGCGTTAATTTAGGCTTTGCCGATGCGATGCTGTTAGTTGCACAGCTTACGGCGAATCTAGAGGCCGGACGCGATCTGGCCGATAGTGCGAGTTTACTGGAGTATCAGCGGCAGCGTAAGCTGCAAAATAGTTTAATGATGGGGGCGATGGATGTCATTTATCAAACCTTTAGCCGTGACTCGGATGCACTGAGTTTTATCCGGCAGCAGGGGTTGCGGTTAGCGGCCAATGCGGGCATGGCGAAGCGGCTGCTGACTCAATATGCAGTAGGGAATGGGGTGTTTTGAGTTAACATTCCTAGCAATTAGATTTGTTCAGCGCTTTAAGTTGGTTAGTCATGTTAATCATCGTTTTTTCTTAGATCTATTTAGCTAAACCGCCAGGCTGCTTGCAGCCGATATTGCACACAAAGACGCCGTGAACCCTTCCATGGGGGCTCCTGTCCGGCATCCATGCCGGACACGCTTTGTTTAGCAATATCGGCTCGCTGCCTAGCTGCATCAGTGAACTCACAAAAATCGTAAAAGCTCATCTGTAGTTAAACGAGGTGGTAAACGCATAGTGCACTTTGCTCGGGGAGGTGTTTTTCAGGGATGAAAAACAGCAGCGCCCAGGGATGGGTTCACAGCGTGCCCCGACAAAGTTGTACGGCGCGTTTAGCCACCGGATGCTTCGAACTCGATTATGATGTTTAATTTTCTAATAGATGAAAAGCGAAAACCCGACGCGAGGTCGGGTTTTCTGAATAATGGCAGGGGCGGCTGGATTCGAACCAACGCATGGCGGGATCAAAACCCGCTGCCTTACCGCTTGGCTACGCCCCTACTAGGAAGCTTTAAATCGTGAGTTAATGGCAGGGGCGGCTGGATTCGAACCAACGCATGGCGGGATCAAAACCCGCTGCCTTACCGCTTGGCTACGCCCCTGCAGAAACTTCTACTTACTTAGTGTGCACCTTATGGTGCGGAAAGAGAGACTCGAACTCTCACGCCTCGCGGCGCTGGAACCTAAATCCAGTGCGTCTACCAATTCCGCCATTCCCGCATGCAAGGTCAATTAAGTGGTGGCTACAGCGGGAATCGAACCTGCGACCCCAGCATTATGAGTGCTGTGCTCTAACCAGCTGAGCTATGTAGCCACTGTAACTTGTCCTAAGCAAGTGGCGCGTATTATGCTGATCTGACTTATTAGCGTCAACCGTTTTTTTGCGATAATTACGTTGCAGTGGTTTGTTTGCCGAATTTATATCCAGCACTGCGACTTTTTGCGGCAAATCCTAGTCAGAACATTGTTAAAGCTGTCTAAATGACCTCTGTTTTCAGCAGGCCGTGGCAATGATGCTCACAACGCTAGTTGGCTTATTTTTGCTAGCACAGAAACAAAAAAGCCGAACACTATGGTTCGGCTTTTTTAAATAGAGTGAAACTTAAACGTTAAAACGGAAATGCATTACATCGCCGTCTTTTACAATGTAATCTTTACCTTCTAATCGCCATTTACCGGCTTCTTTTGCGCCAGCTTCACCGTTAAATTGCACAAAATCTTCGTAAGCAATAACTTCGGCACGAATAAAGCCTTTTTCAAAGTCGGTATGAATAACGCCTGCAGCTTGTGGTGCTGTGGCGCCAACCGCAACAGTCCAAGCGCGCACTTCTTTTACGCCTGCGGTAAAGTAGGTATGCAGGTTAAGTAACGAGTAACCGCCACGAATAACCCGGTTTAAACCAGGCTCTTCTAAACCCATATCGGCCATAAACTCGGCTTTTTCATCGTCATCCAGTTCGGCAATTTCAGACTCAATAGCGGCACAAACTGGCACCACGATGGCGCCTTCTTTTTCGGCAATAGCACGAACAACGTCTAGATGTGGGTTATTTTCAAAACCATCATCCATGACGTTGGCAATATACATAGTCGGCTTAATGGTTAAGAAGTTCATATAAGCAATTAAGGCTTTTTCTTCTTTTTCCAGCGGTAATTGGCGTAAGGTTAAGCCTGCTTCTAAATGTGCCTTTACTTTTTCAAGTACGGCAATTTCTGCTTTGGCGTCTTTATCGCCGCCTTTGGCTTTCTTCTGTACGCGGAAGATCGCGCGTTCAGCGCTGTCCATATCAGATAACACTAACTCCATATTGATGGTGTCAATGTCGTCGGCCGGATCAATTTTACCGGCTACGTGGATAATGTTTTCATCATCAAAGCAGCGTACTACATGACCAATTGCATCGGTTTCACGAATATTGGCTAAAAACTTATTGCCTAAACCTTCACCTTTAGATGCACCCTTAACTAAACCAGCAATATCCACGAATTCCATGGTGGTAGGTAAGACACGCTGTGGTTTAACAATGGCGGCTAATTTATCTAGCCGTAAATCGGGTACGGGTACGACACCGGTATTCGGTTCGATAGTACAAAATGGGAAGTTGGCGGCTTCAATGCCGGCTTTGGTCAGAGCGTTAAATAAGGTAGATTTGCCAACATTAGGTAAACCTACAATGCCACATTTGAAACCCATGAGTGTATCCTTTAATGTGCTATTGAGCGGGTGTGTCCCGCTATTTTAGCTAGCTTGAAAACTATGTAAACGATGCTGTGCTTTTACTAGGCCATCTTTTGCTAATATCGCAAAACAGGCAACTGCTTCATCGATGCTGGCATCGAGCAGTTTTTGTTCGCTGGCGGGGGCTTTACCCAGCACAAAGCCGGTAACCTGATCTTTATGACCAGGATGGCCAATACCTAGACGTAAACGATAAAAATTCGGATTATTACCCAGTTTACTGGTGATATCTCGTAAACCATTATGGCCAGCATGGCCGCCGGCAAATTTGAACTTAGCGCTGCCTGGTGGTAATGCAAGTTCATCATGCACAACCAAGATTTGCTCTGGGGATATTTTATAAAACTGCGCCATAGCAAGCACGGCTTTGCCGCTTAAGTTCATATAGGTATTAGGGATTAGTAATTTGAATTCTTGTCCCGCAAGGATAAATTTACCGGTATGACCGAAAAACTTTGCTTCGGGTTTTAGTGGGGCATTGTAGGCTCGGGCGAGCTGCTCCACAAACCAGACGCCAGCGTTGTGCCTGGTGTACTGGTATTCGGGGCCTGGATTACCCAGGCCCACGATTAGCTGTATCTTAGGTAGTACAGCGTCAGACATTACTCAGCGGCAGCGTCATCAGCTTTGCCAGCTGGTTTGTTTACAGAAACTACTGGTAAATCGTGGCCTTCACCTTTAGTTAACTGAACAAATTTAACACCGTTTGGTGCTTTGATGTCAGTTAAGTGCAGGGTTACACCAACGGCTACATCAGCCAGATCTACTTCGATAAACTCTGGCAGATCTTGTGGTAAACAGGTAATTTCTACTTCGTTCAGACCGTGAACAACTACGCCACCTTTCTTAGCAGCAGCGTCTTCGTTTAAGAAGTGTACTGGTACTGTAGTGTGTAATTCATGACCTGCTTCAACGCGTTGGAAGTCAACGTGCAGAATCTTTGGTTTGAACGGGTGACGTTGCATGGCTTTAACGATAGCTTTAACTTCTTCACCGCCAACGTTGATGGTCAGGATGTGTGAGTAGAAAGCTTCGAAGCTTTGTGCTTTTAACAGCTTTGAGTGTTCTAAAGTAACAGATTGTGCTGGCTGGCTGCCACCGTAGATGATAGCTGGCACTTTGTCTTCGTGACGTAGGCGGCGGCTCGCACCTTTCCCTAAATCAGCGCGGACTTCTGCTGTTAACGTAAAAATTGCATCAGACATTGATGTACTCCAAAAATTAAGTGTTGTTTTGGCTTGCGACCAGCCAAAACTTGTAGCCCTTACAAAAGGCGCGACATATTACCACCCAACAGGAGGTGCTGCAAATGAAAAAGGCACTCAGAGAGTGCCTTTTTGGTAGTGGTTGCGAGACCCGCTTATTGCAGCAGGTGCTAGCAAGCCTGCCTAGTCAAACATCGAGGAGATAGACTCTTCATTACTGATACGACGAATACATTCAGCAAGCAGATCACTCAGTGTAAGCTGACGTACTTTGGGAATGGCTTTCATCGCTGCAGACAGCGGGATAGTGTCAGTAATAATTAGCTCATCAATGACAGAGTTACTGATAATCTCTGGGGCATTACCGGAGAAAACCGCATGCGTAGCGTAAGCAAACACTCGCTTAGCGCCTTGTTCTTTCAGCGCTTCTGCTGCTTTACACAAGGTACCGCCGGTATCAATCATGTCATCAACGATAATACAATCGCGATCTTTAACATCACCGATAATGTGCATAACTTGCGAAACGTTGGCTTTTGGACGGCGTTTATCAATAATGGCGAGATCGGCATCGTTTAAAAGTTTCGCGACGGCACGAGCGCGCACGACACCACCAATATCAGGTGAAACCACCACGGGAGATTCTAACGATTTCTTGCGCATGTCGTCTAACAACACAGGGCTGGCGAAAACGTTATCTACCGGCACATCAAAGAAACCTTGGATTTGCTCGGCATGCAGGTCAACCGTCAGCACCCGGTCAACACCCACGCTGGACAAAAAGTCGGCCACAACTTTAGCCGTAATCGGCACACGCGCAGAGCGTACTCGACGATCCTGTCTGGCATAACCAAAATAAGGAATGACCGCAGTGATCCGACCGGCAGAGGCACGGCGTAATGCATCTACCATAACGATAAGTTCCATCAGGTTATCGTTGGTGGGAGCGCAAGTTGATTGAATGATAAATACGTCTGAACCGCGTACATTTTCGTTGATTTGCACACTGACTTCGCCATCACTGAAACGGCCTACAGCGGCGTCTCCCAGTTTGATGTAAAGACGGCTGGCGATTTTGTTGGCAAGATCTGGTATGGCGTTACCAGCGAAAACCTTCATGTCGGGCACGGTAGGATCCTCAGGGCAGTGGTGAGTCCGGTTTATATCATTATAATACCCTTTGCTTTCTGTTTGCGGGTTATTTTGGTAAGCAAATTAACTGCAAAAAAGCAAAAGATATCAGCTGTTGTCTTCGGTATCTGCCAACGCAGCCCATAGTGGCGACTGGTTGACCCCTCTGGCAATAAATCCCCGACAATTTGCCGGAAGCTGCGCTAGGGCATGTTGAGCACTGGCCGTGTCCGGAAATTCGGCGAACACACTTGCGCCAGTACCCGTCATTCGACACGGCGCATATTCTACCAACCACTGTAAGGTTATTGCAACAATAGGATAGAGCTGTTCTACCAATGGCTGGCAATCATTTTGCCAAGGGCTTTGCAATAATTGCGTTAGCGAGATGGTCGGCGTGTCGCGTTTTAACGCTGGATGTTGAAAGATTGTTGCGGTACTGACATGGCAATCTGGCGTCACAACAAGATAGATTTTCTCAGGCAGTGAAACAGGTTGTAAGTGCTCACCTACACCCTCGGCAAAAGCAGTGTTGCCATATACAAAAACGGGCACATCTGCGCCAAGACGTAAACCTAACTCAGCCAGCTGTGCTGTGCTTAAATTTAATTGCCATAATTTATTTAACGCATGCAGCGTCGTGGCCGCATCAGAAGAGCCGCCACCTAGACCACCGCCCATAGGCAGGTTTTTTTCCAGCTCGATATGGCAGCCGGCCTGCGCTGGTGCATAAGGTTTTAATAACATGGCCGCTTTAAAAATCAGATTATCTTCGCCGGCTAAGCGGCTATCTTGGCAAGCCAGCGTAATTTTATTCTGATCATTAGGTTGGAAATGTAGCATATCGCCAATATCAAGCATTTGAAATAAGGTTTGTAAATTGTGATAGCCATCTGCTCGCCGCCCTGTAATATGCAAAAATAAATTCAGTTTGGCGACTGCCGGTAAACTTAACCTCATGGCTGCCAGCTCCTGATAACCAAGCGTATCTGCGTATCCTCGCTTTGTAATTGTAATACCCGTGGCAAAGCCAGCGGATCGTTAAAAAAACTTTGGTAGCTTAGTTGCCAGCGAATGCCTGTGCTGTCAATCAGCGTAAAACGAACCAGTCGGCCTGCATTGTCATATTGTTGTTCCGTGGCGGTATCGCCAGGTAAGCCGCGTAACCACAGTGCCATATCGTGCAAGGGGATGGACCAGCCTGCGAGTTGCCAGAGTAAACTACTGGGATCCGCGGCTTGATAACGCTCACCACGCACCTGTAATTCGGTTATGCCTTGTGCTTGCCGTAATTCGAATAAGCTGATACCCAGCATATTGGCTAAACGTGCTTGGTAAGTTTCTGCCGAGAGTTGTTGCCAGCGTAAACTGCCAGTGATGGATTCCGCTGGCGATTTGACATTCATCGCGGCTTGTAACGTAAATTGCTGCATCGCGTTAAGTTGTTGCTCGCGTTGCGCTGGCGCGAGCGAGGCTGCAGTTTCAGGTATTTTTGGTTTAAGGCTACAACCTGTTAAAAACAGGAGTAAAACAATGCTGATGAGTTGTCGGTATGAGAATGGCACACTAAAGTCCTTGCTTTTGCTTTTCTTAATCTGGGGTTTTTCGTACAATTCGCCCTTTAAGAAACCATGATACAGGTGATGGCTATTTTTGCACTAGGCATAAATCATAAAACAGCACCGGTTGCGCTGCGCGAAAAGCTCGCTTTTTCTCCGGAACAGGTGCCTGAAGCCTTGCAACAGCTGTCAGCGACATTGCGCTTAGCTGATGCGGTCATTTTGTCTACGTGCAATCGAACGGAATTATACTTTAGCGGTGATGCTGAGCAATCAGAACAAGTGTTACATTGGCTGGCGCAGTTTCATCAATTAAATCTTACCGAATTGCAACAGCACTTGTATTTGTACCGTGATCAAGATGCCGTGCAGCACTTAATGCGGGTATCTGCTGGTTTAGATTCTCTGGTGTTAGGTGAGCCGCAAATATTTGGGCAGGTTAAACAAGCTTATAATCAATCGCGGCAGGCTGGCACGATAAACCCGCAGTTTGAACGGTTATTTCAAAAAACCTTCTCGGTCGCCAAAGAGGTCAGAACCGAAACGGATATTGGCGCTAACGCGGTTTCGGTGGCGTTTGCTGCCGTTACGCTGGCAAAGCAGATCTTTGGTAAATTAGAAAAAGTTCGCGTGCTGTTGATCGGTGCTGGTGAAACCATTGAGCTAGTGGCTAAGCATTTAGCAGAGCAGGGCGCCAAACATTTAAGCGTGGCTAATCGAACTTACGAGCGAGCCGAAAGTTTAGCGCGCCAGTTTGATGCACAGGTGCTGACCTTGTCACAAGTGCCCGCCCGTTTGGTTGACGCCGATATTGTGATTTCTTCTACTGCCAGTACTTTGCCAATTGTTGGCAAAGGCATGGTAGAGCAAGCCTTAAAACTGCGAAAGCACAAGCCGATGTTCTTGGTTGATTTAGCTGTACCGCGTGATATTGAACAGCAAGTCGCTGAACTAGAGGATGCTTACCTTTATACGGTTGATGATTTACAAAGTATCGTGGTGCAAAATCTCAATAATCGTCAGCAAGCGGCTGAGCAAGCAAACGTGATGATTGCCAGTGGCGCCGCAGATTTTCAACAGTGGTTACAGTTACAAGATAAAGCCGATTGGCTGCGAGATTATCGGCAACGTTGTGAGCAAGTCAAAGCGGAGTTGCTGGTCCGGGCTCAGAATCAGCTGGCGGCTGGACAAGATCCAGAAAAGGTCATGGCAGAGCTTGCGACCAAGCTTAGCAACCGGTTAATGCACAGCCCTACGCGGGCGATCCGCCAATTATTACAATCCGATCAGCCGGAAGCCTCTGAGCTGGTTAAGGTCTTAGTCGATTTATAAGCAGGTTATCAGGTCAAAATGAAAGAGTCAGTCTATCGTAAGCTTCAGGGCTTAGTTGAACGTTATGAAGAAGTGCAAGCCTTGCTAAGTGATGCTGGCGTCATTGGCGATCAAAAACGTTTTCGTGAACTCTCCAAAGAGTTCAGCCAGTTAGAGGATTTGCATAAAGCTTTTGTTAGTTATCAGCAAGCACAAGATGACTTACAAATGGCGGAAGAAATGCAAAAGGACAGTGATCCTGAAATGCGCGAAATGGCGCAAGAAGAGTACAAACTAGCCAAAGCTCGCATTGAACAGCTTGATGCAGAGTTACAAATTTTACTACTGCCAAAAGATCCGAATGACAGCAACAGTTGTTTTATTGAAATTCGTGCCGGTGCCGGCGGAGATGAAGCGGCCATCTTTGCTGGCGATGTGTTCAGGATGTATAGCCGATATGCAGAACGGCAGCGGTGGCGCTTAGAGGTTATTAGCGCTAATGAAGGCGAACATGGTGGTTTTAAAGAGATTATTGCCAGTGTTCAAGGTGAAGGCGCTTACGGTACACTAAAGTTTGAATCGGGTGGTCATCGAGTGCAACGGGTTCCTGCTACAGAATCACAAGGCCGTGTGCATACTTCGGCTTGTACTGTTGCCATTATGCCGGAGATCCCAGAAAGTGAAGCCATCGAAATCAATCCTGCCGATTTAAAAGTCGATACCTATCGTGCTTCGGGGGCCGGTGGTCAGCACGTAAACCGCACAGATTCGGCAATTCGTATTACGCACTTACCAACGGGCATTGTGGTGGAATGTCAAGATGAGCGCTCGCAGCACAAAAACCGCGCCCGCGCAATGAGTGTATTGCAATCTCGCATTCAGGCGGCAGAAGATGAAAAACGCCGTTTAGCTGAGCAGTCTACTCGCCGTTCCTTAGTGGGCAGTGGCGATCGCTCTGAACGGATCCGTACCTATAACTTTCCTCAAGGGCGTTTGACCGATCATCGAATCAATTTAACCATTTATCGGTTAACCGATGTTATGGAAGGTGACCTCGATCAAGTTATTGAACCATTGAAGCAAGAGCACCAAGCCGATCTGCTCGCGGCGTTGGCAGAAGAAAACCGTTAATGCAACTGCGACAATGGCAGCAGAACACTGCAGCTGGCTTGGCTGCAGTATCTGATGATCCCATACAGGAAGCACGCTTGATGCTATGTCGGGTGCTGGAATGCAGTAACAGTTATCTGTATAGCTATCCCGACAAATCACTCACCCCTGCCCAATTAGCACAACTTGCTGAGCTGCTGAAACGGCGTATGCAAGGTGAGCCACTTGCTTACATTTTCGGTAGCTGGCATTTCTTTGGGTTAGAGTTAGCTGTTGCGCCGTGCACCTTGATCCCTCGCCCCGATACCGAGATTTTGGTAGAACAAGCGTTAAGTTTGGCCTTGCCTGCTGGCAGTCAAGTGCTTGATCTTGGCACTGGTACAGGCGCTATTGCCTTGGCGCTAGCTAAGCATCGACCGGACTGGCAAGTCACTGCTGTGGATTTAAACCTTGATGCCGTGGCCTTGGCTAAACACAATGCGGCTAAGTTACACCTCACTAATGTCACCGTGCAACAAAGTAGCTGGTTTTCGACCTTAGCGGCACAGCAATTTTCGTTGATTGTCAGTAACCCTCCTTATATTGAACCCGCAGATCCGCATTTACAGGCATTGGCTTTTGAACCCTTGTCTGCTTTGGTGGCGGCAGATAACGGTTTGGCCGATTTAAAGCATATTATTACTGCCGCTCCCGCTTTTTTACTGCCCGGTGGCTGGTTATGGTTAGAGCATGGCTATAATCAGGCTGAGGCGGTGCAAGCCTTATTGGCAGCAAAAGGTTACAGCCAAATTCAGTCGAAAAAAGATTACGGTCAGCAGTGGCGTATCAGCGGCGGCCAGTTTATTTGAGCTTTGTTATTTATAAAGATTTTGACGTTAGGCGAAAAGCAGCTTATAACAAAGGATAACTTTTTCTTTTAGAGATGCTGCGCGATGTCAGATAAATTTCTTTTTGCCGAAGAACCTGAAGAAAACCAACCAGTTAGTTATGGCAGTTGGAAAGTGCTCATTGTTGATGATGAACCTGAAGTTCACGCTGTGACTAAATTAGCCTTAAACGACTTTCAGTTTCAAAATAAGCGACTTGAATTTGTCAGTGCTTACTCCGGGGCAGAAGCCCGCAGCATGTTTAGCAGCCATCCTGATATCGCCATTGTGTTATTAGACGTCGTTATGGAAACCGATGATGCCGGTTTACAGGTGGCGCGCTATATCAGAGAGCAGCTGCAAAATCAGTTTGTTAGAATTATTTTGCGTACAGGGCAGCCAGGCCAAGCGCCAGAAAGGCAAGTCATCGTTAACTATGATATTAATGATTATAAGTCGAAGACCGAATTGACAGCCCAAAAACTCTTTACGGTGATTATGTCTAGTCTGCGTTCTTATCGCGACATCATCTCCTTGGAGCAAAGTCGGCAAGGGCTCGCCAAAATTATTGATGCGTCAGTGGATCTTTTTTCGTCGCATTCGATGGAGCAATTTATTGACGGTATCCTGCAACAGCTGACTTCCGTGCTCGGTTGTGATGAAAATGCCTGTATTGCCAGCTCGACTTTAGTTGCTGGCACTATGCAAACCACCGATCCGCATGATTTATTTGTTTTCGCTGGGCAAGGTGCCTTTGCTAGTCAAGAAGGCCGCCCGATAAAGGACGTGTTGGAGCCTGCTTTGCTTGACGCCTTTGAAGAAGCGTTAAGTAGTAAAGATATCGTCTATCGTGATAATTTTTTAGTTGCCTATTGCTGTAGTAAATTTACCCATGGCTCTTTGCTGTACGTTTCTGGTTTATCGGGGCCCATGAACGAGAACCAAAAGAAACTGATCGCGTTATTCGCCCAAAATGTGCAAGTGGCCTATGAAAATGTGCAGTTACAGCATGAAGTTGAAGATACGCAACGTGAAATTGTTTATCGTCTCAGCGAGGCGGTGGAACATCGTTCGGTCGAAACGGGCAATCATGTAAGGCGTATTGCCTTTATTTGCTATGAACTTGCCAAAGCTTACGGTTTATCGGAGGAAGACGCCGAACGGGTGATGTTTGCTGCGCCTTTACATGATGTCGGTAAAATTGGCATTCCAGATACGATTTTGAATAAACCCGCGCATTTAAATGAACAAGAATGGCATGTCATGCAAACCCACGCCAGTATTGGCTTTAATATTCTGAAAAACTCAAAACGCTCGATCATTCAGGCGGGCGCCGTTATTGCCAGAGATCATCATGAAAAGTGGGATGGTTCGGGTTATCCTAATGGTAAAAAAGGTACTGAAATCGATGTGTTTGCGCGTATTGTTGCGCTAGCCGATGTTTATGACGCCTTGCGTCACCGTCGCTGTTATAAAGATGCTTGGAGTTTAGAGCAGGTATTGGCTGAAATTGATGGGCAGTCAGGGCGTCAATTTGAGCCTAAAATGGTGCAAGCGTTTAAAAGTGTGCTGCCTAAGCTTGAAGCGATACTGCAAAAATACCCAGATGATGATAATGTTGGCGAGCTTTAAGTTGCATTAACCCTAGCTTGGGTAGCCTAGCTTGAATAGGGCCTATAAGTATTACTCCTTGTTGCTCGCGTTTTTCAGTGTTTTAATTTTTTAACTATTCGGATATTTTATGCAAAACAACATTATTAATGTTGCGGGAATTGACGTCGCTAACCATAAACCCTTCGTGTTATTTGGTGGTATGAATGTTTTAGAGTCGCGTGATTTAGCACTGCGTATTGCTGAACATTATGTAAAAGTCTGCGATAAATTAAAGATCCCTTATATTTTTAAAGCCTCTTTTGACAAAGCTAATCGCTCTTCCGTCCACTCTTATCGTGGCCCCGGTATGGAAGAAGGGTTACGCATTTTTGAAGAAATTAAGCAAACCTTTAACGTACCTTTAATCACTGACGTGCATGAACCCTACCAAGCTGCTCCGGTAGCCGAAGTGGTGGATGTAATTCAATTACCCGCATTCCTGGCACGACAAACCGATCTCGTCGTGGCGATGGCTAAAACGGGCGCGGTGATCAATGTAAAAAAACCACAATTTTTAGCGCCGCATGAAATGCGCCATATCCTTAAAAAGTTTAAGGAAGCGGGCAACGAGCAAGTGATCTTGTGTGAGCGAGGCTCCAGCTTTGGTTATAACAACTTAGTGGTTGATATGCTGGGTATGGATGAAATGAAGCAGTATGCGCCAGTGATCTTTGATGCGACCCATGCTCTACAAAAGCCGGGTGGGCGTGAAGACTCCGCGGATGGCCGTCGTGCTCAAGCTGCGCAACTCGCACGCTCTGGCATGGCGTTAGGGTTGGCAGGCTTATTTATTGAAGCGCATCCGGATCCTGAACAGGCCAAATGCGATGGTCCTTGTGCTTTACCCTTAGCTAAATTGGAAGCCTATTTAACGCAAATGCAAGCCTTGGATCAATTAATCAAAAGTTTTGCGCCGCTGGATACGTCCAGTAAGTAATTTTTTTCATGTTTATTGGATAATTTTTAAAAGCTAAACCTAGCTGAAAACAAGCAAGTATTGTTGTGAAACTTTGCTTGTTTTCTGTTCAGTTAGGGTTGGGAAATGGGTTTTTTGCTTAAGTTATAAGCTGTCGATTGCGTTTTAATAAATTTCTGTTGACTTAACTTCGTAAAATCCGTTTAATACGCCGCATTGCCCAGATAGCTCAGTCGGTAGAGCAGCGGATTGAAAATCCGCGTGTCGGTGGTTCGATTCCGCCTCTGGGCACCATAATTAAAATGGTGTTGTTTAGACGATACTAGAAAATTGATTTGCCGCTTTAGCTCAGTTGGTAGAGCAACTGACTTGTAATCAGTAGGTCATCCGTTCGACTCGGATAAGCGGCACCAACGTTTTTGCCCAGATAGCTCAGTCGGTAGAGCAGCGGATTGAAAATCCGCGTGTCGGTGGTTCGATTCCGCCTCTGGGCACCACTAATGTAAAACGCCAGCCTAGTGCTGGCGTTTTGCTTTTTAAAGCCCAAGGCGTCATCTTCGATGACTCGGTGCGTCCTGCACTTTAAAAGACATTACCAATCTACAAAAAATCCAGTTAAGTGAAATAGGCAAAAGCAGGCTTCTTTGTTAAGCTCATGTTGTTTTTGCATAATCACAATAACAATGGAGTCCACCCGCAATGAAATATGTCGTTACTCTGCTTGCTGCTGCAGTCTTATCAGGCTGTGGTGGTGCTAAACAAGATGTTGCTCCGGAGCAAAATATGGCCGTTGCCAGTCAAGCTAATGTATTAACCTATCCTGTGTCGGCAAAGGGCGACGTGGTCGATACCTATTTTGACCAACAAGTGGCTGATCCATACCGTTGGCTCGAAGATGATCGTAGTAGTGCAACCGAGGCCTGGGTAAAAGCACAGAATCAAACAACCTTTGATTATCTAAAGCAAATTCCATTTCGAGATCAGATCCGCGACAAATTGCAACAAGCATGGAACTATGAGCGGGTTGGTGCACCTTTTAAAGAAGGTGATTACACCTATTTTTATAAAAATGATGGTTTGCAAAATCAATTTGTTTTATATCGCCAAAAAGACGGGGGGGAAGTCGAAGTTTTCCTAGACCCTAATACCTTCAGTGAAGATGGCACCACCTCTATGGCAGCGCTGAGTTTTTCACTCGATGGCTCATTAGTCGCTTACGCTATTTCTGAAGGCGGCAGTGATTGGCGCAAGATTATTGTATTAGATGCTGAAACCAAGCAGCAGATTGGCGAAACCTTGGTTGATATCAAATTTAGCGGTATTTCTTGGGTTGGTAACGATGGTTTCTTTTACTCCAGTTACGATAAGCCCGATGGCAGTGAATTGTCGGCAATGACCGATCAACATAAGCTGTACTATCATAAATTGGGTACGCCACAATCCGCTGATCAGGTAATTTTTGGTGCCGCAGAAGCAGAAAAGCATCGTTACGTTGGCGCAACAGTCACTGAAGATAATCGCTATTTATTAGTGTCTGCAGCCGTTTCAACATCAGGTAACAAGCTTTTTATTAAAGATCTAACTCAGCCGGATAGTCAGTTTATGCCGATCGTCGCAGATACGGACTCTGATGTTGACTTGGTTGATAGTGTCGGCGACACCTTAATTTTGGTTACCAACCGCAATGCACCAAACCGCAAAGTGGTAAAAGTGTCGGCAGCAGCGCCGCAACCAGAGAATTGGCAAGTGTTGATTCCGGAAACCGAGCATGTATTAAGAATCAGTAGCGGTGCAGGTTTCTTATTTGCCAATTATATTGTCGATGCCATTGCTAAGGTGAAACAATATGATTATGACGGTCAATTAGTGCGGGATATTGCATTGCCAGGCGTAGGCAGTGTCGGTGGTTTTGGCGGTAAGAGAGATGCTGAAACGCTGTACTTTAGTTTTGCTAATTACATTACACCAGGCTCGATTTATGCGTTTGAACCTAAGTCAGGCGCGACAACCTTATTCAATCAGCCAAAAGTAAACTTTGATCCAACCAACTTTGTGTCAGAGCAGGTATTTTATACCTCGAAAGATGGCACCAAGGTACCAATGATTATTAGCTACCGCAAAGACTTAAAGCGCGATGGCAATAATCCTACCATTCTGTATGGCTACGGTGGTTTTAATGTTAGCTTAACGCCGTCTTTCAGCGTGGCGAATGCGGTGTGGATGGAAATGGGTGGTATTTATGCCGTTGCCAATATTCGTGGTGGTGGCGAATACGGTAAAGCCTGGCATAGAGCGGGCGTGCAGCTGCAAAAACAAAATGTGTTTGATGATTTTATTGCGGCAGCTGAGTATTTACAGGCAGAAAAGTATACTTCACCGGCTAAAACGGCCGTGCGCGGTGGCTCTAACGGCGGTTTGTTAGTTGGCGCCGTTATGACACAAAAACCTGAACTCTTCGCAGTGGCAATTCCACAGGTCGGGGTATTGGATATGTTGCGTTACCATACCTTCACTGCGGGTGCAGGCTGGGCTTATGACTACGGTACTGCGGAGCAGTCGGTAGAAATGTTTGAGTACTTAAAAGGTTATTCGCCGGTGCATAATGTGAAAGCGGGGGTGACTTACCCAGCAACCATGATCACTACTGCCGATCATGATGATCGGGTGGTGCCTGCGCACTCCTTTAAGTTTGCTGCAGAGCTGCAAGACAAAGCCTCCAAAGCAACACCTCAGCTAATTCGTATTGATGTGAATGCTGGTCACGGTGCCGGAATGCCAGTGTCAATGGTGATTGATCAGGCGGCGGATATTTATAGCTTTACCCTGTTTAATATGGGCGTTACTAGCCTAGAGAAATAAGGCGTAGCTTAAAATAGCTGCAGTTGTGTTTAAACGTGAAGGGCGCCATTGGCGCCCTTTGTTTTTAGCGCAGAATTTTGTTTAAAGACGTTGTCAGCTAAATGAGACAAGATCTTGCTAAAATAGCCCAGACAGATTAAGCTGCGTGCCCTTTTTATTTTATACACTCGCCACAATCTGGCAGAATAGCATGACTATATAGCCTTGGAGTTAAGTGATGACAAAAGCCGTCATTTTAGTGCTCGACAGTTTCGGTATTGGAAGCGCACCTGATGCTGCTCGTTTCGGTGATGAGGGTGCCAATACCTTTGCCAGTATTGCCAAAGCCTTTCAAGCGGAAAAACAGCGTGCGCTGCATTTACCTCATTTAGCGCGATTGGGTTTAGTCAAAGCCGCCACCCAAGCCAGTCATGGTGTTGCGCCTGCAGTTGCCGATAGTGCTGATTGTGTTGGCGCCTATGGTTATGCACGTGAACTGAGCAGTGGTAAAGACACTCCCAGCGGGCACTGGGAAATTGCCGGTGTCCCGGTACTGTTTGACTGGGGCTATTTTCATGAAAAAACCAATAGCTTTCCGCCTGAACTAATCGACGAGCTGTGCCAACGTACTGGCGTGCCAGGTATTTTAGGTAATTGCCATGCCTCTGGTACGGATATTCTGGTTAAATTAGGGGATGAGCATATTCAAAGCGGTAAGCCAATTTGCTATACCTCAGCAGATAGCGTATTTCAGGTAGCGGCACATGAAGAGCATTTTGGTCTAGCCAAGCTGTTGGACTTTTGTGAAGTTGCGCGTGAGTTGTTAGATAAATACAACATAGGGCGCGTGATTGCTCGCCCCTTCCTCGGCACGGCAGCTGATAATTATGCCCGTACCGGTAATAGACGTGATTATTCTGTTTTACCACCCGCACCGACAGTGCTGGATAAATTGACGGCAGCCGGTGGTGAAGTGATCAGTATCGGTAAAATTGCTGATATTTATGCTCACCAAGGTATTAGCCAGAGTATTAAGGCGACTGGTTTGGCGGCGTTGGTGGATAAAACGCTGGCACAGATGGCACAGCAAGCGGATAACAGTTTAATTTTTACCAATCTGGTTGATTTTGACCAAAATTTTGGTCATCGCCGCGACCCTATCGGTTATGGTGAAGCGCTAGAGTATTTTGATAGCCGCTTGCCAGAGTTAATGGCGGCCTGTGGTGAAGAGACGTTAATGCTGTTAACGGCTGATCATGGTTGTGATCCAACCTGGCCAGGCACTGAGCATACGCGTGAATATGTGCCAGTATTGTTATACAAAGCCGGTCTTGCAGGTGTCAATTTAGGCGAGCGCATGAGTTTTGCCGACATGGGGCAAAGCTTAGCCGAGTATTTTGGGCTGGATGCGATGGCATACGGCGAATCATTTTTAGCAAACTTATCTTAAGAGAAGAGTAAGAAAATTTATGGCTACTCCACATATCAATGCGCCTGAAGGCGCTTTTGCCGAAACCGTATTAATGCCGGGCGATCCATTACGTGCTAAGCATATTGCTGAAACTTTTTTAGAGGATGCGGTTTGTGTAAACACGGTACGTAATATGTTTGGTTACACAGGGACTTATCAAGGCAAGCCAGTCAGCGTGTTAGGTTCAGGCATGGGCGTGCCTTCTATGTCGATTTATGCCACTGAGCTGGTTAAGTTTTATGGTGTAAAAAACATTATCCGTATCGGTTCCTGTGGTGCTTTACCACTAGATGTCAAAGTGCGTGATGTTGTTATTGGTATGGGCGCTAGTACTGACTCGATGGTAAACCGTAATCGTGTTGGCGGTTTAGATTTTGCCGCTATAGCAAGTTTTAATTTACTAGAGAAGGCGGTTGCCGCAGCACGCGCAAAAGCGATTAACGTCAAAGTGGGTAATGTTTTTACCTCTGATTTATTCTACAACCCCAGTGAAACCTTATTTGATACCTTAGAAAAATATGGGGTACTAGCAGTCGAAATGGAAGCGGCTGGTTTATATGGTGTAGCGGCTGAATACGGTATTAATGCCTTAGCCATTTTTACCGTAAGCGATCATATCCGCACTGGTGAAGCGTTAAGTGCTGAGTTAAGACAAACCAGTTTTAATGAGATGGTGGAAGTGGCCTTAGGCTGCCTGTAACCTGCCTTTTGACACTAATTAGCGGAGCTTCTCGTATGTCACTTGCTAGTAATAAAATGTTTTATGTTTCGTGGGAAGCCTTTCACCGAGCTACCAAAGAACTGGCGCGTCAGCTGTTGGGGCAGAACTTTAATGCCATTGTTGCGGTAAGTCGTGGCGGTTTAGTACCCGCAGCGATTATCGCACGTGAGTTAAATATCCGCGTGTTGGACAGTATCTGTATTGCCAGTTACAACCATGATCAACAAGGCCACTTAAGTGTACTGAAAGATGCCAATCTAGAAGATTCTGCACAGCTGTTAATTATTGATGATCTTGTTGATACGGGTGAGACGGCGAAAGCCTTGCGTGAGCGTTTCCCCAAAGCCCGCTTTGTCACCGTCTACGCGAAACCGCAAGGTAAGCCATTAGTCGATCACTATGTGACCGATATTGAGCAAGATACCTGGATCCAATTGCCCTGGGACATGGAGCTTGCCTACAGTAAACCCTTGGTGGAAGGCGGTTAATCTTGCATGCGGTGAGCAATAGCTTACCCGATTAGTTGAGCGTGGTCGTTGCTTGGCCACGTCTTGCCGCCTTAGCTATGACGACATTAAAAAACCAGCGAAACGCTGGTTTTTGCTATTAAGCTTAACGGCTTGCAAGCTGTCTGGCTGGTTATTGCTGATAAAGCTTAGTGGCGATAAACAGTGCTTCCGTTTTCGCGCGCGCCCAAGGTGTTTTTCGTAAAAACGTTAAGCTGCTTTTAATGGAGGGATCTTTTTTAAAGCAGTTAATGTCGATGTGCTGCGCCAATTTCGCCCAGCCATAGTGCTGTACTAAGGCGGTAACAATTTGCTCCAAGGTGAAACCGTGCAGAGGGTTGTTTGCTTGTGTCATGCTTAATCTCAAAAAAATAGCCACAATATGCTGTGGCTATTTTAGCATTAAATTTGCTATGCAAGCGTTATAAACGTTCTAAAACGGCCTGCGTAAAGTCAGTGGTGCCAAAACTACCGCCTAAATCACGGGTAGTCCGATCGCCTGTCGCAATCACATCACTAACGGCAGCTAAGATTTTCTCG
Source organism: Alishewanella sp. d11 (assembly GCF_049390205.1). Classification (GTDB taxonomy): domain Bacteria; phylum Pseudomonadota; class Gammaproteobacteria; order Enterobacterales; family Alteromonadaceae; genus Alishewanella. Next base: position 2,425,130 of record NZ_CP186547.1, read on the forward strand.
GCTTTATCTTTCATTTCTAAGTATTCTAGCATTTGTATCGAGGCCAGAATCACTGAGCTGGGGTTAGCCAGGTTTTTGCCCGCAATATCTGGTGCACTGCCATGCACCGCTTCAAAAATTGCGCAGTCAGCACCAATATTCGCGCCTGGCGCCATACCTAAGCCACCGACTAGACCAGCACACAAATCAGATAAAATATCACCAAACAGGTTAGTCGTAACTATTACATCGAATTGTTGTGGATTCATCACCAGTTGCATACAGGTGTTATCAACAATCATTTCTTGTGCTTCAATATCAGGGTAATTTTGCGCCACTTCACGAGCGGTTTTTAAAAACAAGCCTGAAGTCGATTTTAAAATATTGGCTTTATGGACGATGGTGACTTTTTTGCGTTTTTCACGACGCGCTGTTTCAAAAGCAAACTCCGCGATACGACGTGCACCTTCTTTCGTTACAATACTTGAAGCCTGCGCCGTTTGACCATCTTCAGAGACGATCTGGCCATGGCCTGAGTACATGCCTTCGGTATTTTCACGAATAGTAATAATATCGATGTTCTCGTAACGTGCTTTGGTGCCTTTAAAAGAAATCACCGGCCGCACATTTGCGTATAAATTGAATTTCTTACGTAAGGTCACGTTAATCGAGGTGAAGCCTTCACCGACTGGCGTGGTTAATGGACCTTTTAAGGTGATCTTATTCCGGGCTATGGCATCTAAGGTGGCTTGCGGTAAAAGCTCACCAGTTTTTTCCAGTGCCGTTAAACCAGCATCCACATACTCGTAGTTAAAATCACAGCCGGCTTTCTCCAGTACCTGAATAGCGGCTTCAACAATACTTGGGCCAATGCCATCACCTTTAATGACGGTAATCGTTTGCTTGCTCATGGGGATCCTTAGCGTGAATATTTCTGAAATTTATAGTCAGGCGCATGCCTGAAGGCAAGCTGATTATAGCTTTTTAGCCGCTTTTAAGCCAGTTAGACGCTGTTTTAACTATTACGGCAATCTTATAGACAATATAAATGGCATGAATAGTGGTAACTGCCACTACCCTAACAGGGTTCATTCGTTAACGGATAATAAAGATGTTGGCAATTCAGTAACTCGTGCTGCCAATAGTGTAAAGCTTGTTGTGGTAAAGGCAGGTATTCGGCAACACGTTGTAATAACTGTTGGCTACTTTGCTGGGCGCTAGGGTAACAAAAAACGCTAAAGGTGAGCTGCCAACACAATCTCAAAAAAACGCCCAGTAGCTCGTGATAGGACAGCGGATGGCCTGCTTTGGGTTGTTGATACTGACGCAATACGGCAAAAGCCCAGTCATCTAATTGATAATGCTTTAACAATGCCGCGCTTAAACGTTGACTGCGCACCGGCTCTAGCAAGTATTGCTGACAAAGTTGTCCCAGTAATAATTGGTTTTGCTGCATTTTACTCAGGGGAACGGCTTGCAAGCTGGGGTGATGCCACAACGGGGTGCTGCAGCAGGCGGCAATTAACCCGGCTTGTTGCACGCTAATAGGCTTAGGTAAATAGCGCCCCAACAAGGATATGCTAAATTGCAAGCTATGTTGTAACTGTAATAACCAGCGATGTTGCGTCGTATTTTGCAGTTGCAGATAGTGTAGTACCTCTGCTCTGGCTATGGCGAAGGGAAGCTGCTCTTGCCCAAACATGGCTAAGGCATGCCGCAAGCGATGAACCAGAGTTTGCCGGCGATTACTGCTGCTGGCATTGTCCAATAAAAATGGGATCAGTACAGGGTGTTTTTCAACTAACCTAAGTTGTGCCTCGAAATCATGATAGCTCAGCTTTGTTAAAAGCGAATTTGCAATCAGGCTACTGGGAGTGGGGATCTCCTGCTCGTAAATCGCTGGCACTGCGGCTTTCGTCAACCAGCCAGCAACGGGCAGGGTGGCCGGTGGTAATATTTGTAGCTCGGTTAAATAGAGTGGGGTGAGTTGCTCAGCCATTTTTTGCTGCTCAGGCCAATATTGTAAGGCTTGAACCTGGTCAGCATCCGCAGCACAGATTAACCACTGCCGTTCCTCAGCGTCTATTGCTATTCTGCCAATGACATATAAGTGAGGAGCAAGTTGCGCTAATAGATTTAGCTGCGATAAAGTAAATTCATCATTAAGTTGACTTATATTGTCCGCAAACACCTGTTCTAAGGCGTTTTTCTGGTGATTGTCAGCTTGAAGTTGCGCTACTATCTTTAACGCAAGCGTTAACAAAGGGCTGTCTTGGTGAACTTGCCAGACCAAGCGTTTTTGCTGCTGATGATAAGTACCTGCTAAGACGCTGGTGAAAACGCCACCGCTTTGCTGGCTTTTTAATAGCGCAGCAAGTTGCAGTGCCGCAGGCTGTTTACTGTGGGCAGTGGTACAGCTCGCCAGCAAAACACAGCCGCCTAAAATATCTCTACGGGCTTTTGGCCAATGTTGCAGCCTGCTCCATAGCGCTAGCAGTGTCCAAGATTTTATAGCGCTAGCAACTTTTGAATCAGTTTCTTTCACAGTAAAGCCGAGTTGCGCAACCGCCGCTGCAAGGTGCTCATCGGCAAGTTGTTGTAACTGACTATTGATTTCTTTGCTTAGCTGCAAACAATGCTGCAGTTGCTCCGCGGTTTTGGCCTGCTGCAAAGCGATAACTAAATTGGCGAGCTGCTGATAACAGCCTAACCAATTACTGACGAGATCTGGCATTGGGTTGCAGCTCCAGATAACGGTTAATCGCAACGTCTCCTATGCTGGCTAACTGGCGATCAATAAACAGCAGGGCGGTACATTCGTCTGCAGTGGTTATGCCGTCTGCGGCTTTACGATGCGTTCGATAGTAAAATAACTGATAAACTTGTCCTTCGTGCCGATAGGCTTCAGTAATATCTGGACTCCCAAGCCGATTAATCAACTCTTCCTGCGAGATCGGCTTTGTCGGGTTAAGACGTTGAATAAATTTGGTGTTAAATGCCTCTCTATCCTGCCAATTCATTTGAGCTGGATTATCAGGATAAAAGCGTAGTACCAATGAAGTCATTAGTAAATAAATACCGATTCCGACCAGTAGCCAAAGCAAAATTTTCATTTTCATTATCGGTTACATTGGCTCCATTAAACGCAGATCCTGCATATTTAGCCCTAATTCTAAGTTTGTTTGCAATGCAAGGATCTGCGTGTAAATGAGTATATCTTGCTTATGTGCACTAATTTTTTGACTGAGTTTTTTTGGACAGTCAGGATGTTGTAGTGCTTCATTCAAACTACGACCCAGTGCCATAAATTCTAAAGCACTTTTTGGACCAATTCCTGTGACACCTGGGATATTATTGGTACTGTCGCCAACTAAGCTCCACCAGCTAATTAATTGCTCGGGTTGAACGCCAAACTTTTCTTTTACCAAGGCTTTAGTCATAAATTGCCGTGCGAAAGCATCGTAAACTTGTACGCCATGAGCCAGCAGCGGCAGATAACCTTTATCGGTTGAAATAATGACAACCTCTTGTTGATGTTGTCGCAATTTACTGGCAATAGTAGCGATAACGTCATCCGCCTCGTGTTCGTCTTGCATAAAACACCGCATGCCAGTTTGTTCGATGTCATTGAACAGTTGTGGTAGCGCTTCTGCTAAAAGCTTGGGCATCGGTTTACGGTTGGCCTTGTATATTGGACAAAGCTGCTGGCGCCAAAGGCTGTGCTGACCATCAAAAACCATTAAGGCATGGCTAGGTAATAGCTCATGCCGTAATTTGGCCAAAGCTTGGATCAACATTTGCCGAGTGTTACTGATAATTTGTTGCCGAGTACTGGCGGCGACTTCCTCTGCTAATGGCAGATAAGGCCGCTCCTGCACGGCATATAGCCGTCGGATCAGGTTCAGCGCATCAATCAGTATCACTTTCGCCATTCGTTATTGTTCAATCCGGTAGCAGGGTTCATATTTAGTGCCCGGCAGTTTCATTCTGCCCTGATCTACAAAGGCCTGTAAAAGCTTGTCCATTAATTGCATCAGCTTGGGTTCACCACTTAGGATGAAAGGGCCCTGCTGCCGAATGGCTCTAATGCCTTCGTCTTTAACATTGCCTGCGACAATACCTGAGAATGCTCGTCGTAAGTTAGCCGCTAGTTTGGCGTTGTCTTGGTTGAGGTGCAAGTCCAGTGCGGCCATATTCTGATGGTTTGGGATAAAAGGATGTTGGAAGTCAGGCGCAATATCTAAAGTCCAATTAAAGTGATAAGCATCTCCTACCGATTTGCGGTATTGCCTCACTTCCTGACAGCCTTGTTTGAGCTTTCTGGCGACTTCAGCGGGATTATCAATGATAATGTCCAGTAAATCTAAAGCAGTTTTTCCCAGCGTCTGCTCGATAAAATGGGCGATCTCATTAAAATAAGCTGCGCTACTGGCAGGCCCGGTTAAAATGATTGGTAATTTTTGCTCTGCGTTCCGCGTATCGAGCATAATGCCGAGTAAATACAGTAGCTCTTCTGCTGTACCTGCGCCGCCTGGAAAAATAATAATACCATGCGCAACCCGCACAAAAGCTTCTAACCTTTTCTCAATATCGGGCAATATCACTAATTCATTAACAATGGGGTTAGGCGGCTCTGCAGCGATGATACTTGGCTCTGTTAAGCCAAGGTAGCGACCTTGGCGGATGCGTTGCTTACTGTGGCCAATAGTGGCTCCTTTCATCGGGCCTTTCATGGCCCCTGGGCCACAACCGGTACAAATATTTAAACCACGCAAACCCAGTTGGTAGCCAACCTCTTTGGTGTAGTTATACTCCGCTTCACGAATCGAGTGCCCGCCCCAACACACGATCATGTTTGGCTCACTGGTTGCATCGATGACTCTGGCATTGCGCAAAATATCAAAAACACTATGGGTCAGATGGGCACTATTATTTAAGTCGAGCGGATTGCTGTCACCGCCATGTCGGGTATGGTAGAACAAGATATCGCGCAATACGGCAAAAAGATGCTCATGGATACCTTTGATAATTTGGCCATCGACAAAGGCACTTGCTGGAGGATTGTTGAGTTCAATTTTAATGCCGCGCTCGCGCGCTAGCAAGTTAATGGAAAAGTCGCGATATTGATCGTAAATCTCAGCAGAGCTATCAGTATGACTGCCTACGTTTAGAACGGCCAGAGCACAGTTACGAAATAATTGGAAAGCAGCTTGTTGCGTATTTTGTTGTAACCGCTCGACTTCAAGCTGTGAGAGTAAATCCATAGCACCTAATGGGTTAAGATGAACTTGCATCGGCAATTTCCTTAGTGTTGTTGCCGGCAGTCGCGTTATTATTTCAATGAAATGCGATCCCTGCCGTCTTTTTTGGCTTGATATAAGGCTTCATCAGCTCGGTCAAACGCCTGTCTTGGGGTATCATCAGGTAAAAGCTGAGTGGCACCAAATGAGATAGTTATAGGAACACTTTGATTTTTAAATTTAAAAGGGATTTTTTTAATTTTTTCTCTTAATAAATTCAGCGGCTCAACGAGTTGCTTCAGGTTCGTTTCTGGCATGAGAATTACAAATTCTTCGCCACCATAGCGAGCAATAAAATCAGTTTGGCGAATAGATTGTTGCAACGCTTTAGCTATGACTTTTAACGTCTTATCGCCAGCACTGTGACCATAGTTATCATTAATATTTTTAAAATAATCAACATCGCCAACGATAATACAAAGTGGTGAACCAAAACGTTTAGCACGTTTAAACTCTAAGTTTAAACGTTCATCATAGGCTGCGCGGTTGGGGATGCCGGTGAGCGCATCTCGTAAACTACGGAAATTTTGTTCAGTTAAGCGATCTTTGAAGCTTAGCGCTTCTTGCTCTAACTCTTTGACCCGTTTTTCCATGCCCATCAAGGTTAAGTGGATTTTTGCGCGCTCTTCTTTTTCGATTCGTTCTTTTTCTTTTAACGAGAGCGTCAGGTCATTCATTTTGTTAATAACGAGCAATTTTAGCTGCTCCAACGACTCCGCATGTTCAGTTTGCTGCCCTAAATGCGCAATTTGGCCTTCAATCTTCTGATTAAGTTCCGCGAGTTTTTGTTGGACCTTGCCTGAGTCTTGTAAGGTTGCTTCAACCGCTTGTTGTACACTATTTAACGCTTCATTCAGTTTGATTAAGAAGCTTTCGGCAGATAAGCGTTCTTCATTGATGCCATTTACAATGATACTAATGGTTCTTAAGCAGGCATCTAATAGGTTTTCAATGTTTAACTGAGTCATTAAACTTGATTTTATCTGATCAACCTCAACTGCATATTTCCCCGTAAAAGTCAGTTCACTCAGCAGATTGTTAAGCTCTAGCGTGATCTGGCGGCAAATATGCGCATAGCGCTCGTCATCTTCAGGTGGTGCATCTTGCTGCTGTTTTGCTTTTAGCGCTAGCTGATAGAGTTGAGTGAGGTTACTGAGTTGCGGCAGAAAAGCATGCAGCGTCGCGGTAGGCTGCTCGACCGAGGACAACAGTTGGCGCAAATCACGCCTTAACTGGTCGGGTAATCCTCGTTGCTGTTGCAAGATTCGACCTGCTTGGGTGAGATCTTGTTGTACTTGGCGAATATCTTGTTGCTGCTTTTTTTCCAACAGCTGCAGACTGTTGCTGGTTTCTTCAATAAAAGGGATGAGTTTTTCTAGATCGCTATTTTTAGCCAATTCGGTACGTAATTTGGCCAACCTATTATCTAGCTCTAAATCTATCCCTTTACACAGTAGTGATAAGCGTAAAACAAACTGTCCCAACAACTTAAACTGATTTTCGTAAGTTCGCTCTAAGGCTTTACGGGCCAAAATGGCTTCATTCAGTTGTTGTTTAAGGTCTTGTTGCAATTGGGCCACCTGCTCTAACGCACAGAAGATGTATTTTTAAAGTATATCCTTACAATAGCTATTTAAGGTAGTAATAAGCAAAAACTTTATAAAAAAAAGCGAGCTGTAAGCTCGCTTTGCGTAAGGTTATTTTTTATCTAAGCCGTTCTTACTTTGTTAAGTAGTAAGGTAACCAGCTTGTTTCTTCATTTGGGGTAAGATATTGCATTTTCGGTTCCATAATCATCAGCGCCTGCAGTTGGGAACAACAAGCAAAGCTATTAGAACAAAAAAAACACAAAAATGAAAGTGCTTATGTAATATTACCTAGTGGGTTACAGTTTTTGTCTGTCGCGCTGCTGTGATAATGTTATTGTCTACTTAAACGGATATTCGGCGCCGTGTAAGGTTCACTGCTACGTAAAGGGTTGATATCGAGTCCGCCACGGCGAGTGTAGCGCGCATAAACCGCCAAGAATTCTGGCTTGGCGGTTTGCCAGATGTCCATGTAGATCCGTTCAATACATTGTTCGTGAAATTCATTATGGCTTCTAAAACTGATTAAATACTTTAGCAGAGCCTCGTGGCATATCGCTGTGCCGCGATAATGAATAAAGATACTGGCCCAATCAGGCTGTGAAGTAATCAAGCAATTTGATTTTAGTAAGTGTGAATGCAGCTTTTCTTCAACGTTGCCGCGCTCTGGCGTCAAAGCCAATAGACTTGGATCATACTCGTATTGCTCAATATCTATATCGAGATCATCGATACAAATACCAGGGATCCAAGTTGGCTGAAATGTCATAATCTCACTGACATTGTGTAAGCTCACTTGTACTGTTTTACCGGCACAGACACTTAAGTCATGTTGTAAGGCTTGATACACTTTTCCTAAATCAGCAAAGCGACTTTGGTTAAAGCTATTTAGATAGAGTTTAAACGATTTTGACTCGATTAAATTGGGGGAGTTATAGGGCACAACAAAGGTTGCCAGTGCAACCATCGGTTTGCCTTTGGCGTTTAACCAAGAGAGCTCATAGCCGTGCCAGATGTCTTGGCCAACAAAGGGTTGAGACTCTGTTGTTAGGCCTAATGATTGGCGGCCCAAGCTACGGGGTACCTGCTGTAATAAAGACGGTGTATAGTGGTCAATATAGTCGGTAATTTTGCCGAGGCTAAGGTCGGCGAGTACGTCGGCGTGGCTTTTTGTCATTTCGTTGTCTTTTTAGTTACAATACCCGCATATCTTATCATAAGTGAAACGGGGAGTAGAGGTGTCAATCCAACAAGCCTACGCAAATTTTATCGAGCAAAGTCTGAGCTGGCATCAGACGCAACAATTACCCATGGTAACCTGGGCAGATCCGGCCAGTCCATCACCCTGTCAGCAGCAATGGTTAACCGCAGAACAGGTGAGTTGGTTGCCAGTAACTCAACAACCTGCGGCTGACTTTAGTAATGTTGAACATGCACTGGACATGACATTACATGATGATATAAAAACATTTTATAGCAGTTTTTATGGTGCAAATCTGGCTGCCGTTCACCCGCGCGGTAAGTTAGCCTTATTAATGCCTTGGAATCAGGACGATTTGGCTAGGCTGCAAGAAAACATCATTGGACATATTTTAATGAAACGGCGTTTAAAACAACGTGAAACGGTGTTTTTTGCCGTCACCGATGATGAAAATATTATGTTATCGGTACTTAATAGCACAGGAGAAATTTATCTGGAACATGTGGGTAAAGAAGTGCAAGAGCGGGTTGCAGACAATCTGGCAGCCTTGCTTTCCAGCCTAACACCTATAGCTTACTCTCCATTATTTGACTGACATTCCCAAGCGATATTACTGACTAACCGGCAAGCATCACACCGAAAATCGAATATCTCTGCCATGGGATCATGTAAGCGCCAGTTGCCATTGCAGCTGGGGCAGGTTTTTAATGATTCTTTACTGCAATCCTTACTGCTGCCGCTGTACAGCGCATAATAGATGGGCAGGTTGTTCGTTTTACCCAGCTGGCGAGCCAATTGTCGACCCATGCGGTTGAGTTGGCTATGCAGTTGTTGCAGGCTGTTCTCCGCCACTTTGTCGAGTACTCGCTTTTCTTGCAGTTGAATTTCATCCAAGGCTTGAAATTGTAACTGCCAACGAATGAGGGCTTCATGATCTTGCTCGGTTGATTTTAACCAATAGAGTGGCACAGGTTGTAGGCTATCTGCGCAGCGCACAGGCGAGCAGGTATCGGCAAAACTAGTAAAGATCACCAAGCGTTCAGGTAAACTTTGACACGTTGCTTGAGATAACAAGTCTTGACCCATAAGCTGCAGTTGTGGGTAGCCTAAACCTGCTTGCTGCAGTTGCTGTTCTGCCTGTCGTCCCTTCGTGCTGTGCCAGCGAGGTTGGAGTGCTGAGTGTTCAGGAATGACAATCCGGCTGATAAAAGCGTCTTGTTGCCAAGCCGTGGGAAACTCGCGGCCAATCACCTGACCATTAAAAATCAATGCTTCAATATACTGTCGTATCGCCTGCTCCGCGGCGCTAAACTGCGTATCTGCGATAATTTTGAAACGAAGTTCAGCCAGAAACATGTTGCTGCTCTAACAACGCCAGTAAGCGATCTAACTTTTGTTCGATGCGATTAAGTTGGCTAGTTAAAGATGCGGGGTTATCGACAGGCAGACTGCTAGCCTGTTCTTCGATACTATTATCGTCGATGACCTGTTCAGTTAGTTGCCGCCATTGTTGGTAGGCTCTGAATAATTCCGGTACACTAAGCTGCCCAGTTAAGCGTGCTTTAAACAAGGTAAGATTAGGTTGTTTTCCTTCCTGTTTTAATTGGTTTGCGGTTTGCTGTAAAAGTGCTAATGCGGTTGCCATATGTGTGTCAACTTCACGAAGAATAAGCTAAATTTAGCATTGATTTAGCATGTAAGGAAGTATGAGCTTTCTAAGCTCATGATAATAAGCATATTAACTTTTGCTATGCTGGCTTAAACCTTACGTAAAAAGCAAGGTTTAAACCCGCATTAATGTAGTAGTTTATTTAGCTCATCGATCACATCAACCCAATCTGAGTCAGCTCGCCAAGCTTCCTGTAAAAAACTCGCTTGCGCCGGATTCCAAAATGCGGCTTTAGCGAGCGCTGTCCCAGCAGGGAGTTTATGTTCCTGAATAAAGCGCTCAATGGCTGCAGGCTCATTATCCAAGCCTAATTGTGCGAATAACGTGCTTAATGTATGTTCACTGGTATCCATCGGTAAATTCCACTTGGCGATGTTAAAGTTTAAGCATAGCTGAAGATTGACGGTCAGTTAAATCTTAACTTGGCAAGCCGACATGACGCTGCTATTGTGAATAAAAAAACAACAATAACAGGTATATTATGCTAGCTCATCTTCATGATTTTGAACCTTCACAATTAAAAGCAGCGTTATTGGGCGGTGAAGATCTCAAGCTTGCTGCATCTTTATTGTTTCAGTCTTACCATGATGATCCTTTATTTACTGAGATTTTCCGTGTGTCAGCACCGGGATATGAAGCCAGATTGCGCTCAGCGATTCGGGAGGAGCTCAGCACCTTTTGGCAAGCTGCACAACCTACTATTGGCTTATTTTATCATGAGCAACTGCTTGGGGTTGCATGTGTCGTGGGGCCCGATTCTGGTATCGGCGCTAGCCGGCTCTGGCATTGGCGCTTAAAAATGTTACTCACAGCCGGTTATGTTTCTACCCAACAATTACTGCAAAAAGAGCAGAAAATTCATGCTGCCATGCCAGCAAAAGCCTATCATATGCTAGCCTTCATTGCGGTGGCGCCCAAATATCAGCACGCAGGATTGGGGCACTATCTGATGCAAGCTGTGGATTCTTTGGTTGATGAAGATCCTGACTCTGCTGGCATAGGGGTATTTGTCACCTTGGATAAGTATAAATCTTTCTTTGCGGATGATCATTATGAGCAAGTTAGCGAATTAGTCTTTGGCTCGGTTAGCGGCAGCTTAATGTTTCGAGCAAAAAAATTGAAAAATAGCTAAACAGGGCCGATAAAATGCGTAAATTTGCTTCTTTTCGTGCTTTTTATCCTTATTATCTGCAAGAGCATCAAAATCCACGCTGTCGCGCGATGCACTATATTGGCAGTACCCTTGTTTTACTGCTGCTCGGTTGGATCATTTTTAGCAGTCATTGGCTGCTGCTATTCAGTATACCTTTGGTCGGTTATGGTTTTGCTTGGATAGGGCATTTTGCATTTGAACACAACAAACCCGCTACCTTTGCTTATCCTGTTTACAGCTTGATAGCGGATTGGGTGATGTATAAAGACTTTCTTACCGGACAGCTTAGCGCTAAGTTAACCCAAGCAAAGGTCGATGTCCTTTAGATTCGGTGCGGGGGTAAGTTAAAGTGAGCGAGGCGTAACCCCTGCAAGGTCAGTTCTGCTTGATAACGACTTTCGCCATCACTACTAAAATCAACCTGATAATGGGTTAACCAGCGGCGACGCTGATTTAGCTTAGTAAAACGGTGACCAATTCTACCGCATTCTAAAAACTGCAGCTGCTGTTGCTTACATAATTGTTTTGCTAACAAAATAGCGCGTTCATCTTGTTGCCGCTGCAGCCAAAATCCGTAAACAATACTTACCAGCAATAGTAATAACCAAATCGTTGTCATCTCAACTCCTCTTTAACGCCATAATGGCGATTCAACGACGGTTTTACAAGACCTTGCCGTTGGCTTTAGCCATGGCAACATCGCTAAACAGTCAAATTCGCCTTCTGCCAGCTTTTAGTTATAAAATACTGCGATAAGTATGGGAGAGATTATGTCCGAGCACGTTAAGGTCTTACTGCTTGAGCTTGAAGACGCTTTGTTAAAAGACAATTTGTGGAGTGAAACGCCACCTTCAGCAGCGGCTTTAGCCAGCACGGCGCCATTCTGCTGCGATACCATGCCTTTAGAGCATTGGCTACAATTTGTGTTTATACCAAAAATGCAGCAGCTTATTGCTGCAGGTGTGCCTTTACCCGCTAGCATTGCGATTTTACCACTGGCAGAGCTGGTGTATGCAAGTAAGCTATCAACGGTAAGCAACGTACTTTTCATTATTAAAAGGTTAGAGCAGTGTCTAAACCAGCCCTAGAATCTGAGTCTGTAACGGGCTTTGACGTTACAGTCCCTCCTTTAACCATCCTATATCAGGATGATTATTTGGTGGTGGTGGATAAGCCCAGCGGCATGTTAGTGCATCGTTCTTTTTTAGACAAACACGAAACCCGTTTTGTGCTACAAAGCTTACGTGATCAACTCGGGCAACATGTTTATCCGGTGCATCGCTTAGATCGGCCGACTTCAGGCGTCTTGGTTTTTGCTTTATCAGCGGACATCGCTAGGGTGTTATCACAGCAGATTGAAGCTGGGTTATGGCAAAAAGGCTATCTTGCCGTGGTGCGGGGTTATCTGAAAACGGCAGGGATCTTAGATTATCCGTTAAAAGAACAACATGATGCTATCGCGGATAAATTTGCCAAAGTAGACAAGGCCGCGCAGTCTGCCATTACCCGCTATCAACCTTTAGCTTATGTCGAGTTACCCTTTGCGGTCAGTCGTTATGCAACGGCACGCTATAGTTTAGTTGCCTTACAACCACTGACGGGGCGCAAGCATCAGTTAAGGCGACATTTGGCACATTTGCGCCATCCGATAGTCGGTGATACCAGTCATGGCGACGGTAAGCATAATGCGTTATTTCGTGAGAAATTTGCCAATGATCGCTTGTTGCTCTGTGCCTACAGTTTGCAACTGCCGCATCCGGTGACTGGAGAGTTGCTGAAACTCTATGCCGGTTTAGCAGAGCTAGACAGCGTATTTGAACGGCTGAGTTGGTCAACAGACAGCAGTTTTTATCAACACTTTTTTGACACATTTTTGGAGCTTAAGTCATGCAAAAAATCGCAGTAATGGTGGGCAGTGTTTATGGTGGTGCTGAATATGTCGCTGAGCAAGCGTTACCGCTACTAGAGCAAAAAGGTTACCAAGTGCAGTGGTTTCAACCTGCAGCCTTAGATGAAGTCTTAGCCTTTGCTGCTGACTGTTGGTTATTGATCAGTTCAACTACGGGGCAAGGTGATATTCCGGATAATTTGTTTCCATTTTTTGCGGAATGTCGGGATCGTTTTCCTTTATTAACCGGCAAAAAATTTGCGGTGCTGGCGCTAGGTGATAGCAGTTATGGAGAGACGTTTTGTGCTGCGGGTCGTCAGTTATTTGAATTAATGACCGAATTACAAGGTGAAGCCTTAGCGCCTATGTTAGAAATTGATGCAGGGGAAACCTTACAAGCAGAAGATGTTGCGCTACCCTGGCTAACGCAACATTTTTAAACTGTTCTTTTTCGAATTATATTAACAATACTTATCTAATTTCCGGTAGCTGCGAGCGCCTGCGGCTTGTAGCGCCGGATCATACTGGTCGGCAAAACGGCCACACCATAGTGCTGTAGCACCGCAAACCGCTGCAGGCATCACTAATAAGTTAAGGAAGGGCAGCATACTGCAAATGGCCACGGCACTCCCAAAAGACAGGGTTAAGCCAGGCGCTTTTTTCATTTCTGATCTTAGCTGAGCAAAGCTAACTTGATTATTATCAAAAGGATAATCTAAATACTGCATGGTATAAAACCAGGCACTGCAGGCGAACCATAATAATGGACCAAGCACGGGTATAAACCAGCAAAGTACAAATAAAATCACCACGCGTGGTAGGATATACCAGAGTTTTTGCCATTCACGGGTTATTGCTGCAGGTATGGATTGTATAAAACCTTGTATGCTGATCTCTGCGGGTGTTCTACCGCTTAATAGCGCTTCGGTTTTTTCACTTAACAGACCGTTAAAAGGCGCGGCAATAATATTGGCAACGAGGGTGAAGCTATAAGCAAAGCTGATCAGTAGTGACATGATGCCCAACGGGATCAACAGGTATTCCAACCAAGCCAACCAACTAGGCAGCATGCTTTGCGTTGCTGCGATGAGCTGCTGCATTAACTGCCAGAGCCAGATAAAAGCAATACTAAATAAAACAAGATTGATCAATAAGGGCAAAACGACAAAACGTTTTAGCCCTTTTTTGCATAACAGCGAAAAGCCTGTTAAAAGATAACCCATAACGCATTCCCCACTTTAATACTTTGGTGGATTATATCGCCTCTCGCATTGCGTTATTGCATTAATACGTAACCAAATATATCAATTTAAACCTTCATCTTGGTGTTCTGATCGGAAAAGCTATAAAGCCGCTCTTAGTTAATGGTAAAATAGAAACAAGTTTAAAAATGATTCTTCTTCTTAACCCTATTAGAGGTGATTTATGTCGGCGTGGTTTGCTGAGATCTTTGTCGCTGTGGAATTTACGGTAACCTTGTTGTTGTTGGTCACTACCTTGGTAGCAGCTATTTGCGCTATTGTTGTACCAAAGGCGTTAACCGCTGAGCAGCGTTTTGAGAAACGTCTAGAATATACCGTATTTGCCATTGGCGCGGCGGTGTTACTAGCGCTAGTACTATTTGCACCCCGCTAATTAAAAAATTTATTGTAATGCCGGCCTTAACTGTAGGTGATGCCGGCATTATTTATTTCTGCAAGTGCTTTTATTCGTCAATACTGCGCAGTAGTGCATTAATGCCTACTTTTGCTCGTGTTTGCGCATCCACTTTTTTCACAATGATGGCTGCATACAAGCTATGGCTACCATCTTTCGATGGGATAGTACCCGGAACCACCACTGCACCCGCAGGTACGCGACCATAAGTGATCTCGCCGGTTTCCCGATCGTAAATACGGGTGCTTTGGCTGATATAAACGCCCATCGACAACACAGCGCCTTCTTCAACAATGACGCCTTCAACCACTTCAGAGCGGGCGCCGATAAAGCAGTTATCTTCGATAATCGTAGGGTTAGCTTGCAGGGGTTCTAATACACCACCAATACCTACGCCGCCCGATAAGTGCACGTTTTTACCAATTTGGGCGCAGCTTCCTACGGTAGCCCAGGTATCAACCATCGAGCCTTCACCAACATAGGCACCAATATTGACATAAGAAGGCATTACCACCACATTTTTACCAATAAAGCTGCCACGACGAACTGCCGCTGGAGGGACTATCCGAACGCCATCCGCGCGAAATTGCGCATCTGTGTAGTCGGCATATTTCATCGGCACTTTATCGAAAAAGCGGTTTTCAGCACCATCCATAACAGCGTTATCATTAATTCTGAATGACAATAAGACGGCCTTTTTTAGCCACTGATGGACAACCCATTCTCCCGCAATTTTTTCAGCCACGCGGGCAGTGCCGTTATCCAGCATCTGCAGTACTTGCTCAACGGCTTGTTTGATTTCGACAGAAACCGTTTTTGGGGTTATATCAGCACGTTGTTCAAATGCACTTTCAATCAAGTTTTGTAAATCAGACATCGGTATCGTTAGCCTTCTGTTTGCTGTGAGAGTTGTTCAATCAGACTGCGTTTTAACTGGCTTTGTTGCTCAGCGGTTAAAGCATCGTCTTGATCATTGGATATTAAGAAAAAATCTTCGGCGCGCTCGCCGATGGTAGTAATTTTCGCGGCATGAATATTCACGCCACATTGTTGAAAGACTTGGCCTATATCGAACAGTAAACCCGGTGTATCCAGTGCGGCCATTTCTAACATGGTGCGATGCTTGGTATTGCCGGGTAAAAACACCACCTTCGGCGGCACGGAAAATTGGCGCATTTGTCGTGAGATGCGCGGTTTTTGTCTAGAAAAGTCGGGTTTACCTGTAATAAATTGTTCTAGCGCCTTTTTAATGCTTTGCTGGCGCGAAGGTGAAGTCACAGCTTCACCGTTTTGCTCTAACACGACAAAGGTATCCATAGCATAGCCATCTTTGTTGGTCATAATTTGCGCATCAAAGATGTTCACTTTTTTGCTATCCAGCGCGGCGACCATTCTGGCAAAAAGGCCTGGCTGATCTTTGGTATAGATAAAGATCTGAGTGCCGCCTTTAATCGGTGCTTTACTCACCAGCACTAAGGGCTCATCCGTGTTTTTATGCCGTAAAATATGCTCACAGTGCCAGACAATTTGTTTTGGACTATAGCGGGCGAAATAATCTGCTTTAATCCGACTCCATAAATGCAGGATCTCGCTTTCGATAAAGGTTTGTTTAATTAACAGAGGGAGCGCTTCGGCTTGATTTTCTCGAATAAGATCGCGCAGATCCATCGGTTTTTCCAAACCGCGCCGAAAGGCTTTTTGGGTAGCTAAAAATAGCTCACGTAGTAAGGAGCCTTTCCAATCATTCCATAAGTTATCATTCGTTGCTCGAATATCTGCCAGCGTTAAACAGTATAAGTAATTTAACCGAGTTTCATCCCGCACCTTTTCGGCAAATTCTGTCACGACCTGGGGATCATGTATATCCCGACGCTGCGCCGTGACCGACATCAGTAAATGCTGCTCCACCAGCCAGGCAATCAGTTTGCTGTCAAATTCACTCAACTTGTGCAGCTTGGCAAACTCGCGCACATCCATTGCGCCCAATTCCGAGTGATCGCCGCCGCGACCTTTGGCAATATCATGGAAAATACCCGCTAGATATAACAGCTCCGGTTTTTCCATTCTTTTGACAATATCAGTGCAAAGTGGAAATTCACTTTCATGCTCGGGTAAGCTGTATTTATACAGGTTTTTTAGCAAGCGATGGGTGTGTTCATCCACCGTATAGGCATGAAACAAATCAAACTGCATCTGGCCTTCGATATTACGCCACTGCGGTAAATAGGCCGCCAGAATACCGTAGCGATGCATTAGGGTGATGGCTTTATCCATACCGCGTGGATGGCGCAGCAGGCTTAAGAATAATTGGCGGCAGGCTTCGTAATCTTGCAAATCACCCATTAAGCGCCGCCGTACCTGGCGGATTAACCGAATAGTGGTAGAGTGCACACCGGTAATATTGGAGTTATTAGCAATATGCCAGAATAACCTCAGCAAGTTGTCGCGCCTTGCAAAAACGGCATTATCACTGGCTTTAATTAAATGGCCATGTAATTCAAAATAGTCATCTAACTGCGTGACTTTAACCTTTTGTTGCGAGTTTAAGATGCTGCCTTCAAAGTGCTGCAACAGCATTTCGTTAAGCTCGCTAACGCGTTGTACGGTGCGGAAAAACCGCTTCATCATGCGTTCAACTGAGGCCTTACCATCGGCTCCAAAACCCAATCGCTCAGCCGCGGCGGGCTGATAATCAAACAGAATACGGTTTTCATTGCGGCCAGCCTCGGCATGCAGGGCAAAACGCATCTGCCACAAGTAGGCTTCACACTCCATCAACTCTTGATATTCGTCTTCTGTTAGGTATTGGTAAGCCACTAATTCGCGCATGGTGCGGGTATTAAAGTGTTTTTTCGCGACCCAGCCGATAGTTTGAATATCTCTAAGACCGCCGGGGTTGGCTTTTAAGTTGGGTTCTAGATTGTATGCAGTACCATGATATTGCGCATGGCGTTGTTGTTGTTCGTGTCGCTTGGCTTGGAAAAAGGCTTGGCTACTCCAGAAGCTGTTATCCATCACCGCTTGTTGCAGCTCATTAAATAAAGTTTTATTGCCGGTCAGCAGGCGCATTTCTAACAGATTGGTGGCAATAGTGATATCGTCTTTACCCAAGCTAAGGGTTTCTTTGTAGGTGCGAACACTATGACCTACTTCTAAGCGTAAATCCCACAACAAGGTAATAAAACGCGAGATGTTTTCTTGCAGTGCACCACTTGGTCTTTTGTCGACTAACAACAATAAGTCTATGTCCGAAAACGGATGTAATTCACCTCGGCCGTAACCGCCTACTGCAATTAAGCTAATACTCTTATCTCTGGCAAGATCGCAATGTAACCAGAGTTCCAGCAATACTTCATCAACAAAACGCGCGCGCGCTTTCACTAGGGTATTGATGGGTTGGCTATGAAAAGCACGCGCTTGAAACTCTTGAAAATCAGCGAAATGCTTTTTATAGGCGTCGAGGGAGTAATGTTCTGGCAGTGGGCGATTAAAACTCAGGGCCTGGGTCACAAGTTACTCCTCAATAGCGGGTTAGTCAGCGGTAACGATGCGCTCGATGGTATCGTCGCTGCGTAAGGTTAAAATTTCGCAACCGGTATCAGTCACTAAGATGGTATGCTCAAACTGTGCCGATAAACTGCGATCTTTAGTCACGACGGTCCAGCCATCTTTTAACAGTTTGCTATGCCGGCCACCGGCATTTACCATGGGTTCAATTGTCAAACACATACCGCTTTTTAATACTTCGCCAGTGCCTGGTTTGCCGTAGTGTAATACTTGTGGTTCTTCGTGAAAGACGGCACCGATACCATGCCCACAATATTCGCGGACAATTGAATAGCTATGTTTTTCAGCGTGTTGTTGAATCGCAAAGCCAATATCACCTAAACGCACACCATGCTTAACTTTTTTAATGCCCAGGTACATGGCTTCCTGCGTCACCTTGATCAGCCTTTCGGCTAAGATGCTGGGTTTACCGACGACAAACATTCTAGAGGTATCGCCATGATAGCCGTCTTTAATCACGGTAATATCAATATTGATAATATCGCCTTGTTTTAGAGGTTTATCGTTTGGAATGCCATGGCAGATCACTTGATTGACGGATGTGCAGATTGATTTGGGAAAGCCATGATAATTCAGTGGGGCAGGGATCGCCTGCTGCACATCGACAATGTAGTTGTGACAAATCGTATTGAGTTCATCAGTGGTAATACCCGCTTGTACATGCGGTTCAATCATTTCGAGCACTTCGGCGGCGAGTCGACCGGCAATGCGCATTTTTTCGATTTCTGCCAAGGTTTTGATAGGTGCTGTCATGCCTGCTCTCTTAAATAAAACAATTTATACTCACATGTCCAATGATGTGGGGTATACAAGGTTAGTGCTGTAAATTTACACAGATTATTGTGTTTGCGAGCTTACTATGGTATAAAGCGCGCCGCAATTTAGTAATTCGCATTGTACCCTAACTTATCATGATTGGTCTGTACCTTGAACAGAATTTATGGTGATAAGTCATAACTGTCTTTGCGTTGTAGATTGCACTAACCTTAATTAAATAACACACATGCATCGACACATATTCCGGGGTGCTAAAGTGACAACTTTAGTCGGCATATGGGATGCATGGAGGCCTAACCCCTTAACAGGAAAATATATCATGGCAAAAGTTTCTATGCGCGACATGCTCCAGGCGGGCGTTCACTTCGGTCACCAAACCCGTTACTGGAACCCAAAAATGAAGCCATTCATTTTTGGTGCTCGTAACCGTGTTCATATCATCAACTTAGAACAAACTGTTCCTATGATGAATGACGCTTTAGCGTTCATCCAGCAAGTAGCTGCAAAAAAAGGTAAAATCCTGTTTGTAGGTACTAAGCGCGCAGCCTCAGAAGCAATCAAAGAAGCCGCAATCAATGTTGACCAGTTCTACGTAAATCACCGCTGGTTAGGTGGTATGTTAACTAACTGGAAAACAGTGCGTCAGTCAATCAAGCGTTTAAAAGATCTTGAATCGCAAAGCCAAGACGGTACTTTCGACAAGCTGACTAAAAAAGAAGCTTTAGACCGTACTCGTGAAATGGACAAGCTGGAAAAGAGCTTAGGCGGTATTAAAGATATGGGCGGCTTGCCAGACGTGCTGTTCGTTATTGACGCTGACCACGAACACATTGCTATCAAAGAAGCCAACAACCTGGGTATCCCAGTAGTATCAATCGTTGATACTAACTCAGATCCTAAAGGTGTTGATTACGTAATCCCTGGTAACGACGACGCTATCCGCGCCATCCAGTTATATCTGGGCGCTGTAAGCCAAGCGATTCAGGAAGGTCGTGACAAAAACATCGAAGTGCAGGCTGAAGCTGAAGCCTTCGTTGAAGCAGAATAATTTTTCTGTCATCAGCGGTGTTTAATATTAGCTGCTGACATACAGAATCACTTTGCAACAGGGGCCTATGCCCCTGTTTGTCTGAACTCAATTACGAGGAAGCACTCATGGCTGTAACTGCCGCTTTAGTAAAAGAACTGCGCGAGCGCACTGGCGCTGGCATGATGGATTGTAAAAAAGCATTGGAAGAGACCGCTGGTGATATCGAAGCGGCAATCGACGCGATGCGTAAAAGTGGTTTAGCCAAAGCTGCCAAGAAAGCTGGCCGTATTGCTGCTGAAGGCGTTGTCATCACTCGCGTGGCAAATGGTGTTGGTATTGCAATTGAATTTAACTGTGAAACTGACTTCGTAGCACGTGATGCCAGCTTCTTAGCCTTCGCTAACAGCGTAGCGGATCTGGCTCAAGCTCAGAACATTGACAGCGTTGAAGCGTTATTAGCCGCTGATTTGAACGGTACTTCGGTTGAAGATACTCGTGCAACCTTAGTTGCTAAAATTGGTGAAAACATCAACGTGCGTCGTATTGCTAAAGTTGCCGGTGCTGTTATTGGTCAGTACATTCACTCTGGCCGTATCGGCGTATTAGCAGTGTTAGAAGGCGGTAACGAAGAGATCGCCAAAGACGTTGCGATGCACGTTGCTGCTAACAACCCAAGCTATGTTAACCCAGAAGACGTATCTGCTGAAGTGGTTGAGCGTGAGCGTCAGATCCAGATCGACATCGCGGTTAACTCTGGTAAGCCACAAGAAATCGCTGAGAAGATGGTTGCGGGCCGTATGACTAAGTTCACTGGCGAAGTTAGCTTAACAGGTCAACCTTTCGTAAAAGATCCATCTATCACAACGGGTGAATTCTTAAAGCAAAATGGTGCTAAGGCTGTTTCTTTCATTCGTTTAGAAGTAGGCGAAGGTATCGAGAAGAAAGAAGAAGACTTTGCTGCTGAAGTTGCTGCACAAATCGCAGCTGCTAAAAAGTAATTTACGCTTTAGCAATTGGCTGAAAAACGCTAAAATAACCGCGACTAACGTCGCGGTTTTTTTTTGCCTGACTAACATAACGAGCATAATGGGGTAACTATGAGCATCAATCCAAAACCAACCTACCGTCGCATTCTACTAAAACTTAGCGGTGAAGCCCTAATGGGAGATGAAGGCTTTGGTATTGATCCCAAAGTGCTGGATCGGATGGCCCAAGAAATTAAAGAGTTAGTAGAGCTGGGTGTACAAGTCGGTATTGTGATTGGCGGCGGTAATATTTTTCGTGGTGAAGGCTTGGCTAAGGCGGGTATGAACCGGGTAGTTGGCGATCATATGGGCATGCTGGCGACCGTCATGAACGGCTTGGCTATGCGTGACGCTTTGCATCGTGCTTATGTGAATGCCCGAATGATGAGTGCGATACCGCTAAATGGAGTATGTGATAACTACAGTTGGGCTGAAGCCATTAGTTTATTAAAGTCTGGCCGTGTAGTGATTTTTTCAGCAGGTACGGGTAATCCATTCTTTACCACAGACTCAGCAGCCTGTTTACGTGGTATTGAAATTGAAGCTGATGCGGTACTGAAAGCGACTAAGGTAGAAGGGGTTTATTCGGCGGATCCGGTAAAAGATCCTACTGCTACACTGTATAACAAACTAACATACACCGAAGTGCTGGATAAAGAGCTTAAAGTCATGGATTTAGCTGCTTTTACTTTAGCTCGGGATCACAATCTACAAATTCGCGTCTTTAATATGAACAAACCAGGCGCATTAAAGCGCGTAATTATGGGTGATGAAGAAGGTACAATCATCGACCACGCAGAAAATTTACAGTAAACTAGCCCACTGCATTACTGCTGCATAAACATAAAAGGATAACGATCGTGATTAACGACATTATTGCTGATGCTAAAATCCGGATGGATAAAAGCGTTGATGCCCTGAAAGTACAATTAACTAAAGTGCGTACAGGCCGTGCTCATCCGAGTTTGCTGGATAGTATCCAGGTCTCATACTACGGTGCCGATACGCCATTGCGTCAGGTTGCCAATGTTTCGGTTGAAGACTCGCGTACGCTAGCGATTACCGTGTTTGACAAGAGTCTGACGCAAGCGGTAGAAAAAGCTATTATGACGTCTAATTTGGGATTAAATCCCATGTCTGCCGGTACTGTTATTCGTGTACCTTTACCCGCGCTAACAGAAGAGCGTCGTCGCGATTTGGTTAAACATGTACGGGCGGAAGCAGAAGGTGGCAGGGTTGCCATTCGTAATATCCGTCGTGACGCGAATTCTGATTTTAAAGCGCTGTTAAAAGACAAAGAAATCAGTGAAGATGATGAGCGTAAAGCCTCGGATGAGATCCAAAAACTAACGGATATTTTCGTTAAGAAAGTGGATGAAGTGCTAGCCGATAAAGAAAAAGAGCTGATGGAAGTCTGATTTTAGACTGACAGGCTTTCTAACTTTATCCGCACTTCAGATAAACCAAGCGCCGTGCCAGTTAAGCCTCGCGGCGCTTTTTTGTTATAAGTGGGTTGAACCGGACTAACCACCGCGCAGACTAAGCATTTTAAAGCAAAACTGGACGGGTTAAACTGATGACTGTAGTACCACAGCTTAAACAACATAACTTGCCGCAGCATGTGGCAATAATCATGGATGGTAATGGACGTTGGGCAGAGCAACAAGGTAAGCCAAGGGTTTGGGGTCATAAAAAAGGCGTTGAAGCCGTTCGCCGTAGTGTGAGTTTTTGTCGGGAACTGGGCATTCCCTCGTTGACTCTGTTTGCATTTAGTAGCGAGAATTGGCGCCGGCCAGAAGAAGAAGTGAATACGTTGATGCAGCTGTTCTTACTTGTACTGCAAAAAGAAGTAAAAGCACTGCACAAAAATAACATCAGATTAAAAATCATTGGCGATTTATCTGCATTTAGCGATAGGCTAGTACAAAGTATAAAAAAAGCCGAAGCACTGACGGCGTCTAATGATGCCATGACACTCAATATTGCAGCAAATTATGGCGGTAGATGGGATATTGTGGCCGCGAGTCAGCAGCTGGCAATACAGGTGCAACAAGGTCAACTTCAGCCTGCAGACATAAGTGAAGCGCTATTTGCAAAGCAGGTGCAAATGGCGGAGCAACCAGAGCTCGATTTATTAATTCGGACTGGTGGTGACTTGAGAATCAGTAATTTTTTACTTTGGCAAGCCGCGTATGCCGAGCTGTGGTTTACTGAAACCCTGTGGCCAGACTTTGATCAGCAAGTGTTTTCCGAGGCGATAGCGGCATACATCAACCGTGAACGACGTTTTGGTTGTACCGGAGCACAGATCAGAGACTTAGCAGCTGAGAATAAAGGATAATAATATTGTTTAAACAACGTGTTCTTACTGCGCTAATTTTAGCGCCATTGGCTCTTTGGGCCGTGTTTTATTTGCCTTTGGCAGGTTTTGCCGCATTTTTATCTTTAGCATTTTTACTAGGTGCTTGGGAGTGGAGTGGTTTTTGCGGTTTAGAGCAGCGCCGTTTTCGTGCGGCTTATGTCTTTGCTACTGGCTGCCTAATGGCACTGTTATATTATGTTATGCCTTTGACTGGAGAGTTAAGAGAGAACAGTTTGCTCTTGAGTTTGCTGCTATTAGGTGCAGCTTGGTGGATTTTAGCTATTGTATTGGTGTTAAGTTTTCCAGCAAGTAAGCGATTTTGGGCCGACAGCGATTGGCGTCGTGCATTAATGGGCTGGTTTACCCTATTACCGGCTTGGGCGGCTTTACTGTTTATTCGTGGCGTAAACTATGCTGATTCGAGCTTCTACGGTGCTTGGCTGATTTTTGCCTTGTTAGGCTTGGTTTGGGCGGCGGATATTGGCGGCTATATTGTTGGCAAACCCTTTGGTCGCACTAAACTCTTACCTAAGGTGAGCCCGGGTAAAACCTTAGAGGGCCTGTTGGGTGGCTTGACCTGCGTATTACTGGTTGTCACGGCCTTGTTAACTTGGTTAGCTTGGCCTGCGGATGTCTATTATTGGTATTTAGCGGCCATCTTACTTACGCTGTTATCAGTATTTGGCGACCTTAGCGAAAGTATGTTTAAACGTGTTGCAGGTAAAAAAGATAGTGGTATTTTTTTACCGGGACATGGGGGTATTTTAGATAGAATTGATAGCCTAACAGCCACCGCACCTTTATATGCTCTTATACTGGCGTTTTTTGGTAAGCAGTTTTTATGAAGCATGTCGTTATATTAGGCGCAACGGGGTCTATTGGTTGTAGCACCTTATCGGTTTTGGCTGCACATCCTGATAGATTTCGTGTTTTAGCGCTAACCGCAGCAACGGGAGTAGATAAGTTGTTTGCGCAATGCCAGCAATTTACTCCACGTTTTGCTGCGATGCAGGACCCCGCCGCCGCGCTATTGCTACAAAAAAAGTTAAAAGACGCAGGTAGTGCTACTGAGGTGCTAAGTGGTACCGAGGGCTTAGTGGCATTAGCTGCACATCCTCAAGCCGATATTGTGATGGCGGCCATTGTTGGTGCGGCAGGTTTATTACCTACCTTAGCGGCAGTAGAACAAGGCAAAACCGTCTTACTTGCGAATAAAGAAGCGCTGGTGATGACTGGCGAGCTTTTTATGCAAAAAGTGGCTAAGCATGGCGCGACTTTACTGCCTATCGATAGTGAACATAATGCAATTTTTCAATGCTTGCCGCTCCCGATGCAACAGGCAGGTCACCTGACCCGTTTGTCCGAGCATGGTATTTCGCGTTTATTGTTAACAGGTAGTGGTGGCCCTTTTTTAAATCGACCGTTAGATAGCTTTGCGCAGATTACAGTTGCTGAAGCGGTTGCGCATCCAAACTGGACTATGGGACAAAAAATCTCGGTGGATAGCGCCACTATGATGAATAAAGGGCTGGAGTTTATTGAAGCGCGCTGGTTGTTTAATTGTGCGGCTGCTGATATTCAGGTTGTGATACACCCACAGAGTATTATCCATTCGATGGTGCAATATACTGATGGCTCAGTGCTGGCGCAGTTAGGGCAACCAGATATGCGAACACCGATAG
Organism: Alishewanella sp. d11; assembly: GCF_049390205.1. Lineage (GTDB taxonomy): Bacteria > Pseudomonadota > Gammaproteobacteria > Enterobacterales > Alteromonadaceae > Alishewanella. The sequence goes on from NZ_CP186547.1 coordinate 2,450,005, forward strand.
CCCATGCCTTGGCTTTCCCCGAGCGGATCAGTAGCCCAGTACAACCATTAGACTTTTTTACACTGCAATCTTTTACCTTTAAGCAACCAGAGGCCGCTCGTTACCCTAATTTATATCTCGCTATGGCCGCAAGTGCTGCAGGTCAAGGGGCAACTACTGCGTTGAACGCGGCGAATGAAGTTGCGGTTGCAGCGTTTTTAACTGAAAAAATTGCTTTTACGACAATTAGTAAAATCAATGAGCAGTGTTTGAATTATTTTCAAAGCTATCAGGCGAGCAGCTTGGATGATATATTGGCACTTGATGCCGAAACTCGGGCCTATGCTCGTCAGCTGTTGGGGATGCTTTAATGTCGGCTTTTTTATGGAATGCGCTTAGTTTTATCGTTGCATTGGGTATTTTAGTAACAGTGCATGAATTTGGGCACTTTTGGGTTGCACGCAAGAATGGCGTTTTAGTTAAACGGTTTTCTATCGGTTTTGGTAAAGCGTTAATCCGTTGGCGTGATCGGCAAGGCACAGAGTTTGTTATTGCTGCCATTCCGCTCGGAGGCTATGTTCAAATGCTAGATGAGCGGGTTGACCCTGTTTTACCTCAATTTCATGACTTAGCCTTTAATCACAAAACCGTTTGGCAGCGCATGGCAATAGTATCAGCTGGCCCTGTAGCAAATTTAATTTTTGCGGTGTTTTTGCTTTGGCTGATGTACTTAGTCGGGGTGCCAGAGGTAAAGCCAGTGGTTGCCAGTACGCAAAGTCAATCTATCGCGGCCTTAGCGGGTGTGGGGGCGGATGAGCAAATTATTGCCATTAATGGCCGTCAAGCCCGAGACATCAGAACCGTAAATTTATTGCTCGTTGAGCAACTAGGCCGCTCAGAAATTCGCCTTACTTTGCAGCAACGTAACAGCCTTCAGGTGCAAGAGCGGATATTAGATATTCGAAATTGGCAGTTCAACCCAGAAACAGAAAGCGTTTTTACGAGTTTGGGCATAAATTTATTATTGCCACAAGCGACGACAACGTTAGCGGTTGTCAGTAAAAATTCCGCAGCAGAGCGGGCAGGTTTGCAGGTCGGTGATACCATACAAGCCATTAATGATCAGCCGATTACTGCTTGGGCAGAAATTGATAGACTGATTAAAGATAACCCTGAAATACCACTTAATATCAGGGTGTTACGAGATGGTCAGCTGTTGTCGCTACAGGCGACCCCCGAGCTTTCACAAGCGGCAGATGGCTTTAGTCAGGGGTTGCTCGGCATTGTCCCTATGGCGTCGCCTTGGCCAGAAGATTTGCGCTATACGCAACGTTATGGCATCTTTGCCGCAGTTAATGAAGGAATAAGCCAAACTTGGCAGTTAACTCGCCTCAGTTTTGCCATGGTGGCCAAGTTAGTTACCGGTGATTTATCGGTAAAACATTTAAGTGGGCCTATTTCGATAGCGCAGGGGGCAGGCAGTACTGCGAGTATGGGATTAATTGCCTTTTTATCCTTTATGGCATTGATCAGTGTTAACCTTGCAGTTATTAATTTATTGCCGCTGCCTATTTTGGATGGTGGCCATTTAATGTATCTTGTGGTGGAACTAATACGCGGTAAACCTGTCTCTGAGAGAGCGCAGGAAATAGGTTTTCGCTTTGGTGCTTTAGTCCTGCTGATGTTAATGGGAATTGCGCTGCTCAACGATATTTCTCGTTTGTAATAAACTAATCATAAGTAGTTCAAATAATGACAATTAAACGATTAGTAGCTGCGATGTTGCTTGCTACAGGCAGTAACACGGTGCTTGCTGAAGAATCTTTTACCGTACAGGATATTCAGGTCGAAGGCCTGCAACGTGTGGCCTTAGGGGCTGCACTGAATAACCTGCCATTTAACCTTGGTGATACTGTTACCGATTACACGTTATCGCGCAGTATTCGTACCTTGTATAGTGCCGGGCATTTTGACGATATTCGGGTATTTCGCGATGGTAATACCGTGATTTATCGATTGCGTGAACGCCCCACGATCAACAATATTGAGTTTTCTGGTAACAAAGATATTAAAGACGAACAGTTAACCGAAAGCTTATCGGGTAACCGTATTCAAGTTGGTGAGCCTTTAGATAAAACCATTATCAAGAATATTGAAAATGGTTTAACCGAGTTTTACCACGGTGTGGGTAAATACAAGGCGAAAGTAGAGGTTCAGGTAACTTACTTACCGCGCAATAGGGTTGATTTGAAATTCGAATTTGAAGAAGGTGATGCCGCTTCAGTTCGTCAGATCAATATTGTCGGTAATAACATCTTTTCCAATGACGAGTTGCTGACTGTGGTTGAGTCGAAGCAAGATATGCCGTGGTGGCGTTTTTGGACTTCCGATCGCTATCAAAAGCAAACGTTACAGGGTGACTTTGAAAGGATTACAAGTTACTACCTAGATCGCGGTTATCTGCGCTTTAATATTGACTCCTCACAAGTTGCCGTCAGTCCAGACAAAGATGCGGTTTACGTAACCTTAAATGTGACTGAAGGCGAACAATACAACATTAGCGATATTAATTTTGTCGGTGACTTAATTGGTCAAGACGACTTTATTCGCGCGATTTTACCTTTAGAGAAAGGTCAGTTGTACAACGGTGCCTTAGTCACTTTTACTGAAGAAAGTATTGCGCGTTTGTTAGCGCGTTTTGGCTACGCTAACTCTAAAGTAAGAACTATTCCAAATATTAATGATGTGACTAAAGAAGTCGCATTAACCATTAGCGTCGATCCGGGTAAACGTGTTTATGTGCGTCGTATCGATATCCAAGGTAATACCAGTACCCGTGATGAAGTTATCCGGCGTGAATTACGGCAAATGGAAGGTGCTTGGTTATCAAATGACTCTCTAGAGCTGTCCAAAGAGCGGATTCAGCGCTTGGTTTATATTGAAAAAGTGGATTTTGAAACCTCGCCTGTTCCTGGCGTGGATGATTTAGTCGACATTGGTTTTACTATTAAAGAGCAACCGTCTGGTAGTTTTAATGCAGGGGTTTCTTATGGCAGTTTTCAGGGCCTCTCCTTTCAAGTTGGCGTAGAGCAAAATAACTTTATGGGATCAGGTAATGCCGCTGGTATTAATCTGAGTACCAGTAAATATCAAAAGGGCTTAACCCTAAGTTACACTGATCCTTACTTCACCTTGGATGGTGTGAGTTTAGGTGGCCAGATTTTTTACTCGGATGTCGACTACACTTCGCTCTCTTCCAACCTTGAGGCTTATAACCAACAACGTTATGGTATTGGCGCTAGTATCGGCTATCCAATAAACGAGTTTAACCGGCTGAATTTTGGTGCCAACGTCTCTGTAAGTAAGATTAAATCTATACAGGAATACGATCAGTTACGTCACTTCCGTGCGGTGTTACTAGATGCTCAAAATCCAGATGGTGGCTATAATTTCACCAACTTTGAGTTAAGTGCTGGCTGGATGCATAGTACATTAAACCGCGGTTTATTCCCAACTGCAGGCCGTATGGTGAGTTTAGGTTTACGTGCGACAACGCCAAATTCAGATTTGCAATATTACAAAACCAACTTTGAAGCGCAGCAATACATTCCATTAAGCCGAGATCATCAGTGGTCTTTCCGGACCAAGTTAGAACTGGGTTATGGAAATGGCTATGGTGACAAAGACGGTTATGATTATACCTTGCCCTTTACCGAAAACTTCTATGGTGGTGGAAATAACATCAGAGGCTTTGAAAACCGTATTATTGGTCCGCGCGCAATTTTCCGTCGCGCCAGCTCAGTACCGGGCGTACCTGATCCGATCTCAGGAAGTATAAATTTCCCAGGTGATCCAGAAAATGATGTTTATAATGTGTCAAGCCGTTCCATTGGTGGTAATGCATTAGCAATGTTAACGCTCGAATTGATTACGCCAACGCCATTTTTGAAAGAAGAAAGCCGTAACTCCGTTCGTACCAGTATTTTTGTGGATGCGGGTAATGTTTGGGATACAGAATTTGATATTAATCGTTATGCCAATTTGGTACAGTTGGAACAAGATAATCGTGAACCGCTGTTGATTGATTATTCTGATCCCAGCTTTATCCGTGCTTCTGCTGGTGTGTCTGTGCAATGGATATCACCGATGGGACCATTGACATTTAGTCTGGCAAAAATTATTAAAAAGTACGAAGGCGATTTACAAGAAAACTTTAGCTTTAATATTGGTACAACTTTCTAGAACATGATAGGAATCAAGATGTTTAATAATAATTTTTTTAAATCTGCAGTCTTTGTTGTAGCAACTGTTCTGTTTGCTGGTGTTGCTCAAGCAAAAGAAGTAAAAATTGGTTTTGTTGATGTTGCTGCTGTTGCTGCTAGCATCCCTCAATCACAGCAAGTACAAGAAACCATCCGTACCGAGTTTGCTGCAAAAATTGCCGAAGTGAACAAGCTGGAAACCGACATCAATTTTAATATCGAAAAATTGCGTCGTGATGGCCCTACTATGAGCGAGCAGCAACAGCAAGAGCTGACTGCGACGGTTAATAAGCAACGTGAGCAATATGAAAACCTAGCACGACCATTAGATGAACAAATTCGTCAGCGTCAAACAGAAGAGCGTAATCGTATTCTTGGTCTGATTAAATCTGCGATTGACGTGGTTGCTGAGCGTGAGAAGTTTGACATCGTGTTAAATGCCAATGCTGCAGTATTCGCTAAGCCTGAGTTTGATATTTCAGAGAAAGTCATTCAGCAGGTTGGTAAGGCGAACTAATATTGTGATTTTATTATCTGTTTTAGCCGAGAAGCTTAATGCAGAATTAAACGGAGACGCCGCTTGCGGCGTTTCTGCTATAGCTTCATTGGAAAATGCTGGCCCGGGTCAACTGACGTTTTTATCCAATAGTAAATTCCGCCATCATTTAGCAACTAGCCAAGCTAGTGCTGTCTTGATTAAAGCTGAAGACTTACCTTTTGTTGCTCCTGGTGTTAGCACCCTAGTTGTAACAGATCCCTATGTTGCTTTTGCGAAGGCTGCTCAGCTGCTGGACACCACACCAAACAGTGCATCTATAGGTATTGACCCTTCGGCCGTGGTTCACCCTACCGCAGTAGTTGCTGCTGATGCTGCTATTGGGGCTAACGCTATAATTTCTGCACAAGCGGTAATTAACTCCGGCGTACAGATCGGTGCGGGCTGTTTTATTGGTGAGGCTGTCGAGATTGGTGAAGATACCAAGCTATGGGCTAACGTAACGGTTTATCATCAAGTAAAAATTGGTGCTCGTTGCACTTTGCACAGTGGGGCTGTGATTGGTGCTGATGGCTTTGGTTTTGCAAATGAACGTGGTCGTTGGCTTAAAATTCCACAAACTGGCGCTGTAGTGATTGGGGATGATTGTGAGATCGGTGCGAACACCTGCATTGATCGTGGTGCAATTGAAAATACATTAATAGGCAATAATGTTATCATAGATAACCTATGCCAAATTGCTCACAATGTAAAAATCGGTGATCATACTGCTATTGCAGGCGCCACCACTATAGCAGGTAGTACCACTGTTGGTCGGTATTGCATTTTGGGGGGGGCAACTGCTATTAATGGGCACATCGATATTTGTGATGGTACGCATATCTCAGGTATGGCAATGGTGACTAAATCTATCACTGAGAAAGGTCTGTACTCATCTGGTATCCCTGCGACAACAAATGCGGAATGGCGAAGGAACACGGCTAAGCTTCGACAAATCGGACAGCTATACCAACGCGTAAAACAATTGGAAAAACAACTGGCGGCGTCATCTCTTGCAGGCGCTTCGTCAACCGAGGAATAATTTTGGCGAACCAACTTAATAGTCTGGATATTCAGGAAATTATGGCATTATTGCCACACCGTTATCCATTTTTACTAATTGATAAAGTAGTAGACTACACGCCAGGTGTCAGTTTAACGGCTGTAAAAAATGTGACCATCAATGAGCCTGTTTTTACAGGACATTTTCCGGGGATGCCCATTTTTCCCGGAGTGCTAATTTTAGAAGCCTTAGCGCAGGCAACGGGTATTTTAGGTTTTAAAACAGCAACTGAACGTTCTGAAAATGAACTCTACTTATTTGCTGCGATTGACGAAGCACGCTTTAAAAAACCGGTAGTACCTGGTGACACCATGATTCTCGAAGTAAAATTCCTGAAAGAACGGCGTAATCTTTGGAAGTTTTATGGTGAAGCCAAGGTCGATGGTCAGATAGTGTGTTGTGCTGAACTGATGTGTGCCAGAAGAGAGATGTAATGTGATTCATCCTACAGCTGTGATTGAAGCCAGCGCTAAGCTGGGAAAAAATGTTAGAGTTGGGGCTTTTTGTTATATTGGCCACGGCGTTACCTTGGGTGATGATTGCGTATTAGAAACGCATGTGGCGATTAAAGGCCCTAGCACTATTGGTAAAGGCAACCACTTTTATCAATTCTCTAGCATTGGCGAAGCATGCCAAGATAAAAAATACAACGGTGAGCCTACAGAGTTAATCGTAGGTGATTACAATGTGTTTCGTGAAGGCTGTTCAGTACATCGTGGCACCGTGCAAGATCAGGGGAAAACTATTATTGGTAGTCATAACCTGTTTATGAATAGCACCCACATTGCCCATGACTGTGTGATTGGTAGCCATGTGATTTTTGCCAGTGGTGCACAAGCTGCAGGGCATGTCCATATTGGTGATTGGGCTATTTTGGGTGGTATGACCGGTGTGCATCAGTTTGTGCATATTGGCTCCCATAGCTTCTGTGGCGGTGGTTCTATTGTCCTAAAAGATGTGCCCCCTTATCTGATGGTGCATGGCGCGCCTTGCGTACCCGCTGGCATCAATACGGAAGGTTTAAAACGGCGTGGTTTTAGCAGTGATGCATTACTAGAAATTCGCCGCGCTTATAAGGAAGTCTATCGCAAAGGCCAAACGGTGCCCGAAGCATTGCAAGCTTTGTCTGAAAAAGCCGCCACTATGCCAGAGATCAAAGCCTTTACTGATTTTATTATTAATGCCTCACGAGGCATAGTGCGTTAAATTATGCGGTATTAACGTCACTCCCAGCGTGAGAGTGATGTTGGCTTTAGCGCCTTTGCGCCCGATGATTAAACATTTCAACGCTCTGTTTTAGTTTAACTAGCAGAGCGTTTTATTTGGTAGAAGATTTCACTCTTTAGCGAAGAATCGCTAAGATAACCCTCTTTACGCGATATTGTTAATCAGCATTATTTAACCGGAACGAATTGCCGAGCTATGGCTAACTTAGATTTAATAAAACATACCCCGTTAAAAGTTGCCTTAATTGCTGGTGAACACTCAGGGGATATTTTAGGTGCAGCCTTAATGGTTGCCCTCAAACAGCAGCACCCTAATGTCACATTCTTCGGCATTGGTGGTCCGCGCATGCAAGCCGAGGGCTTTACCGCGCTGTTCGAAATGGAAGAGCTGGCAGTTATGGGGCTGGTTGAGGTGTTAGGTCGTTTACGTCGCTTGCTGCAAGTAAAACGCGAGATCACAACGGCTATTCTGGCAGCTAAACCCGATGTCTTCATTGGTATTGACGCACCCGACTTTAATCTTCCAGTCGAGTTGGCGTTAAAGCAACATGGCATTAAAACCGTGCATTATGTTAGCCCATCGGTTTGGGCTTGGCGCCATAAACGTATCTTCAAAATTGCCAAAGCGACTAACATGGTGTTGGCATTGTTACCTTTTGAAAAAGCGTTTTATGACAAATACCAAGTACCCTGTACCTTTGTCGGCCATACGCTAGCAGACACTATGCCGCTTGAGGTTGATAAAGCCGCTGCCAAACTGACTTTACAGCTCGATCCAGCTTTGCCCGTTTTAGCGATTATGCCAGGCAGTCGTACCAATGAAATTAGGTTATTAGCACCGACTTTTTTACGTGCCGCTGCCACATTGAAACAGCAGTATCCCGCCTTACAATTAGTCACCAATATGGTTACGCCGGAAAAGGCTGAGCTTTGGCGCAAGCTTAAAGCGGAATATGCACCCGACTTGGAGGTCGTTGAGTTTATTGGTCAGGCTCGTCAAGTGTTACTGGCTGCTGACAGTACTTTTATCGCTTCTGGTACCGCCACTTTAGAGGCTATGTTAGCAAAGTGCGCTATGGTGGTGGGTTATAGAACCAATTGGCTCACGTTTCAAATCGCTAAACGCTTAGTCAAATTACAGCATGTCAGCTTACCCAATTTATTAGCTGGGCGCGGTATAGTGACGGAGTTGCTGCAAGATGATTTAACCTTACCTGCCTTAGTGCAAGCGATGCAGCCGTTGTTATCGGGTATAACGGGTGAACTTGCCGACGAATATCGAGTCATCCATCAGCAACTAAAACAAGATGCTAGCGCAGTGGCTGCGACTACCGTGTTAGAGGTGATTGCCGATGAGTAATGTACAACGTCCAAATGTCAGTTTACTCTGTGGTGTGGATGAAGTTGGGCGAGGGCCTTTAGTGGGCGCGGTGGTGACCGCTGCTGTTATTTTAGACCCAACCAAACCAATACAGGGGCTAACTGACTCTAAAAAGCTAAGTGAAAAAAAACGACAACTATTAGCAGAAGAAATCAAAGAGAAAGCCCTATGTTGGGCGCTCGGGCGAGCGGAACCTGCTGAAATTGATCAAATCAATATTTTACAAGCGACCATGGTCGCAATGCAGCGTGCTGTGGCCGCGTTAGCGATACAGCCAGAGTGGGTGATGATTGATGGCAATCGCTGTCCAGAGCTGGCCATGCCGGCCACCGCGGTGATAAAAGGGGATGCTTTGATACCCGAGATCAGCGCGGCCTCAATTTTAGCGAAAGTGGCACGAGATGAAGAAATGGCGCTGTTACACCAGCGCTATCCGCAATTTGGTTTTGCCGACCATAAGGGATACCCAACGGCTGCGCACTTAGCAGCAATTCAGACTCATGGCATTTTAGCTGAGTACCGCCGTAGCTTTAAACCTGTTAGGTTGATTGCGGAACGGGAAGCTTTATCTTCATTAACGGCTAACAAGGTTATCAGCGAATGAGTGAGCCGGTTTTTATTCATTTGCGGGTGCATAGCGATTTCTCAATGATCGATGGTGTCGCCAAAATAAAACCCATTGTTAAGGCGGCCGCCGCGGCAGGTATGCCAGCGTTGGCTCTAACCGATCAGATGAATCTTTGTGGCTTAGTGCGATTTTATAGTACGGCTCATGATGCCGGCATTAAGCCTTTGGTTGGGGTTGATTGCTGGGTGCAACATCCACTGTTTCCCGGCGAATTAAACCGCTTACTGATTTTATGTTTAGATAATACAGGCTACCAGAACCTTACCACCCTTATCTCGAAAGCTTACTTACGTGGGCACATTAATGGTAAACCGCAGTTAGATCATGAATGGTTGGTCGAGCATCATGCCGGTTTAATTTTGTTGTCCGGCGGTAAGGATGGGCTAATCGGTAAAGCCTTGCTAAAAGAAAACCCGCAAAGTGTGCAACAGTTGGTGAGTTTTTATCAGCAGTACTTTCCAGAACGCTACTATCTGGAGCTGATTCGAACCGGTCGACCTGACGAAGAACGTTATATTCAAAAAGCCATCCAACTGGCCGAGTTAGCACAGCTACCGGTGGTAGCGACCAACGAAGTCGTCATTCTAAAAGCCAGCGATTTTGCTGCGCATGAAATTCGAGTGGCGATCCATGATGGTTTTACCTTAGATGATAAGCGCCGTCCGAAAAACTATTCAGAACAACAATATCTGCGCAGCAGCGAAGAAATGCAGCAGCTGTTTGCCGATATCCCGGAAGCGCTTGAAAACAGTGTCGAAATTGCTAAACGCTGTAATGTCACTATTCGTCTGGGTGAATATTTTTTACCGGCCTTTCCAACCGGTGGTTTATCAGATGCTGATTTTCTTGTGCTTAAATCTCGTGAGGGCTTAGAGCAGCGGTTACTGCAATTATTTCCTGATGAGCAATTGCGAGCAGACAAGCGCCCTCCTTATGATGAGCGCCTGCAAATCGAACTGGATGTAATTAACCAGATGGGTTTCCCCGGCTACTTTTTGGTAGTAATGGAGTTTATCCAGTGGAGTAAAGATAACGATATTCCGGTTGGACCGGGGCGGGGTTCAGGGGCCGGTTCTTTAGTGGCCTATGCGCTGAAAATTACTGATTTGGATCCACTAGAATTTGATCTATTATTTGAACGTTTCTTAAACCCAGAGCGGGTCTCAATGCCGGATTTTGACGTCGATTTCTGTATGGATCGTCGCGACGAGGTGATAGAACATGTCGCCGATATGTATGGCCGTGAGGCGGTATCACAAATTATTACCTTTGGTACCATGGCGGCGAAAGCCGTTATTCGTGACGTAGGCCGGGTACTGGGGCATCCTTATGGTTTTGTCGATCGTATTTCTAAGCTGATCCCGCCCACACCGGGGATGACATTGGAGCAAGCTTTTAAAGAAGAGCCGCGCTTACCAGAATTGTATGATGCCGACGAAGAAGTACGCGATCTTATCGATATGGCGCGGCAGCTGGAAGGGGTAACCCGAAACGCCGGTAAACATGCCGGAGGTGTGGTAATAGCCCCAACCAAGATCACCGATTTCTCACCGCTTTACTGTGACGAGCATGGTCTAAACCCCGTAACCCAGTTTGACAAAAACGATGTGGAATACGCTGGTCTGGTCAAGTTTGACTTCTTAGGCTTACGTACGCTCACTATTTTGCAGTGGGCGCTGAATATGGCAAACGCCCGCCTTAAAAAAGAAGGCAAGGCACCGGTGGATATTAATAGTATTCCGTTGGATGATCGCTATAGCTTTCAGGTACTCATGCGCGCCGATACGACAGCGGTATTCCAGCTGGAATCGCGCGGTATGAAAGATCTGATCCGCCGCCTGCAGCCCGACTGCTTTGAAGATATGATTGCACTGGTAGCATTGTTCCGGCCGGGGCCTCTGCAATCGGGCATGGTCGACAACTTTATTGATCGAAAACGGGGTCGTGAAGAAATCTCTTACCCCGATGCTACTTGGCAGCATGAGTCGTTAAAACCTATTCTGGAACCGACCTACGGCATTATTCTTTACCAAGAACAGGTTATGCAAATTGCTCAGGTGCTATCCGGTTACTCCTTAGGTGGTGCAGACTTATTGCGCCGCGCTATGGGTAAGAAAAAACCGGAGGAAATGGCCAAGCAGCGTGATACCTTTCAGGAAGGGGCTGCTAAAAACGGTATCGATCCCGAATTAGCGATTAAAATCTTCGACCTAGTAGAAAAATTTGCCGGTTATGGTTTTAACAAATCGCACTCTGCTGCTTACGCCTTAGTGTCTTATCAAACACTTTGGATGAAAGCGCATTTTCCCGCTGAATTTATGGCGGCGGTTATGTCGGCGGATATGGATAACACCGACAAAATTGTGACACTGGTGGATGAATGCGAACGCATGAAGCTCACCTTAATTCCACCAGATGTTAATACCGGGCAGTATAAGTTTACGGTTAATGAGCAAGGCCATATTGTTTATGGGATTGGCGCTATCAAAGGAGTCGGTGAGGCGCCTATCGAAGCGATCATTGAAGCGCGCAGCCAAAGTGGCGAATTTAGTGACTTGTTTGACTTTTGTGCTAAGGTAGACCTGAAACGCTTAAATAAGCGGGTGATGGAAAAGTTAATCTTATCTGGTGCTATGGATAGGTTAGGGCCAACTCTTGAAAAACAGCAACATGCAGGTCCGGTTCGTGCCATTTTAATGGCCAACTTAGAAGAGGCGATGAAAGCGGCAGAGCAACATGCTAAAGCACAGGCGGTGGGGCAGGATGATCTCTTTGGGTTGTTAGCAGGGCCTGATGAGTCGGCGGCCAGTCAAAGCTTTAAATTAGTTCCTTTATGGCCAGATGATGTGTGGTTGGAAGGCGAGCGAGAAACCTTAGGGCTTTATCTTACTGGGCACCCAATCAATCGCTATCAAGATGAAATCAAGCACTATGTTAATTGTCGGTTGGTTGATTTACAACCCACCAAAAAAGATCAAAGTGTGCAGGTTGCAGGATTGGTGGTTGCCGTGCGTATTATGATTAATAAAAAAGGACGGCGCTGGGGCATCGTGACCTTAGATGACAAATCCGCAAGACTTGACGTGCGGTTTTTCCCTGAACAGCTGGAAAATTTCGAACATTTGCTACAAAAAGACCGGATTTTACTGGTTAATGGACAGGTCAGCTTTGATGATTTCAATGGTGGCCTTACAATGTCCGGCCGCGATGTCAGCGAAATCACCGCAATGCGCGAGAAGTCGTTGAAATCACTTAATGTTACCGTAGAATCTTCGCAGATAGATGATAACTATTTGCAGAAATTAGCGCTTGCGCTTAATGATTTTAAAGCCGGCACTGTGCCGGTCCACCTTTGGTATCTACGACCCGAAGGACAAGTGAGGCTGCAGTTAGGTACAGCTTGGTGGGTAACGCCCACAGACGCTTTGTTGCATCAGTTAAAGCAAATTGCGACAATAGAATTGGAATTTAATTAATTAGGTAATGATAGTCGATGATGCTGAATTATTTAGAGTTTGAGCAACCGATTGCTGAACTGGAAGCAAAAATAGACGAGTTACGCAATGTCAGTCGTAATGGCGATTATGATCTTGGGTTAGAAGAAGAAATTAATAAACTCAAAGAAAAGAGTCTGACGTTAACCAAGAAGATTTTCTCAGAGCTAGGCGCTTGGCAAGTTGCGCAGCTAGCGCGTCATCCTCGTCGTCCTTACACTTTGGATTATTTACAGCATATTTTTACTGACTTTGATGAATTATGTGGCGATCGGGCTTTCGCCAATGATAACGCCATTGTCGGTGGTACCGCTCGGATTGGTGAGCAAGCTGTCATGGTTATCGGCCATCAGAAAGGGCGTGATACAAAAGAAAAAATTCGCCGTAACTTTGGGATGCCACGTCCAGAAGGCTATCGCAAAGCCTTACGTTTGATGGAAATGGCTGAGCGGTTTAAGCTGCCGATTATTACTTTTATTGATACACCTGGCGCGTATCCAGGGATCGGTGCTGAAGAGCGTGGCCAATCTGAAGCCATTGCCCGTAACTTAAAAGTTATGGCCGGTTTAAAAGTGCCAGTGATCTGTACGGTAGTGGGTGAGGGCGGCTCAGGCGGGGCTTTAGCCATCGGGGTAGGCGACAAAGTGAATATGTTGCAATACAGTACCTATTCCGTTATATCCCCTGAAGGTTGCGCTTCTATCTTATGGAAAAGCGCTGAAAAAGCGCCATTAGCCGCTGACGCTATGGGGATCACTGCGGAACGTTTGAAAGAACTGAAGTTGATTGATGAGGTAATTGCCGAGCCCTTAGGTGGCGCGCATCGTTCGCCTGAACAAATGGCCAGCGCGTTAAAAAATGCGTTATTGCGTGATTTAGACAAACTGCAAAAACTCAGTATTCCTGAGCTACTCGATAGACGTTATAAGCGTTTGATGGCTTACGGTTATTGCTAATGCCTTATCGGCTGCTTTCGTCCGAAAGCAGCCGAACCATGCCAAGTTGAACTAGGGCACTATGTTAGATTTATCACAGCATTTACAGTCTGCCTTATCACATCAGCTACAGCGCCAAGCTTCAGGAATTAGTCAGTTAGTTTTGGCATATAGTGGCGGCTTAGATTCACAAGTCCTGCTGCATTTTCTCGCACCACTTTGCCAGCAGATGGCCATTCCATTGACTGCGGTACATATCCATCATGGTTTAAATCCGCAAGCGGATAGCTGGGCGGCTTTTTGCCAGCAGCAATGTCAATTGCGCCAAGTTGCCTGTGTTGTGCGTTATGTGCATTTAGCTAAACAGGGCAATATTGAACAGCGTGCGCGAAATGCTCGTTATCAGGTGCTTGCAGACTATATTACTTCACCTAGCGCCTTATTGTTAACGGGGCATCATGCCGACGATCAATTAGAAACGCTTTTACTGGCGTTAAAGCGCGGTGCAGGCTTAACGGGCTTAGCGGCTATGCAGCCAGAACGAGCTTTTGCTGCCGGTAAACTGGTGCGTTTTTTGCTCAGTATCAGCCGGCAGCAATTGCATGCGTATGCTGAACTCGAACAGCTTAGCTGGGTAGAGGACGACAGTAATGACGATCTGCAATTTGATAGAAATTTTTTACGTCATCAGGTTACGCCGATTTTAAAGCAGCGCTGGCCGACTTTTTTACAGACGGTAGCTCGCAGTGTGCAGCATCTACAAGATGCAGTTGCTTTGGCTGATTTTTATACGGAACAGGCGTTAGCAGACTGTGTTGCAGAGGACCGTTTAAATTTGTCACAACTCAACACCTTGCCGGCATTGCAACAAAACTTAGTGATACGTCGTTGGTTAGCTGGTTTTGGTTTAAATCCTGAAACACAATGGCTTAATACGTTAACACAGCAGGTGATTAACGCGAGGCCAGATGCGACCCCCCAGTTACAGCTTGGCCAGTATCAACTTCGCCGCTACCAAGATAGCTTGTATTGCTTGGCAGAATTGCCGCCAATACTAGAAAGTGTTAGCACTACTTTAACTGTAGGCGAGCCGTTACAGTTAGCCAGTGGTCTAGGTTGCTTTAGCTGGCATGCGTCTGAAAGTTTGGGGGCTTTACCTGTAGCGGCAACGGCACAACAGTTTGAAGTCGTCTATGGTAAATTAAGCTTACCTTTTAAACCGGCAGGTAATGTCTCTAAGCCTTTAAAACAGTGGTTTAAACTGTGGCAAGTGCCGCCGTGGCAGCGCGCTAGGGTGCCTTTATTGCTGCAAAATGGTGAATTGAAGCTGGTCGCAGGTTATGCCAGTGCTTATCCTGCGACAGCTGCAACTTGTTGGCTTAGCTGGCAACCCGCATAGCGTGTGTTAGTGACTCTTGGACATTGACGCGTGCAACTGGGCTATGGCGTACTTTACCTTTGCCTGATGATTTTGCCTGATATAGCGCTTCATCGGCTAAATGGAATAAATCACGTGGTTGTTGTTCTGCAGATAATCTGGCAAGACCTATGCTACAGCCTACGCCCAACTTGACTAAAAATGCGTTTGATTTTATTGCAGCCAGTAAGCGTTCAGCTACACGTTCGGCATGTTCGGCATCGCTATCGGTTAATAAAACTGCGAATTCATCCCCACCGAAGCGGAATAAACTGTCAGTAGCTCTTAACGTCTCGCGCATACAATCGGCAACCTTCAATAGCACGGCATCACCGACACTATGCCCCTCGATATCATTAACTTGTTTGAAGTTATCTAAATCCAGTAACAGTAAGGCAAAGGGAGCTTGGTGCCGTTTTGCAAGCTGCACCGCCTTAGCAAAGCTATCGTCAAAAAACCGTCTATTGCCTAGGGTGGTTAAAGGATCTTTTAACGCCATTTGTTGTAAGCGACCAACCACCAGCGCATTTCTGAGTGCAAATAACCATTCTGACTCTAATAATAACAGTTGTTGTTGCACAAGTGGCGTAAACGGATGCTGTGATTGATAGCAAAGCTCCGCCAGCAGTTGATTATCTAATGTCAAACTGACTTTATGCTGGTATTGCCCTGGGCGAGAGCCTGCTGCGTTAAACTCTCCCAGCGCTGTGGTTAAGGTTAAGCCTTCTAAGATCTGGGTGCGCGCTGCACTCATCGAAAAAATGTCTACTTGTTGCTGCAGATCCAAGGTGGTTTGTAACTGGCTGACCAGACTGATTTCACTAAAATCAGCAGTATCTTGCCAGCGTTTGCCAAACGTTAGGTCGACAAAAGCGTTAGTTAAGTTGCCTTGTTCTTGCCACATATCAACACCACACCTATAAAGTTACACTATTAGCGTATAAGCAAATTACAGGCCACTTTTTAATGTGTTGAATTTTATTGTTTTTTATATGATTTTTGCTCTGCGTTAGTTTTTTGACACCTATTTAATGGTCTGCAGCGGCAAGAAATTGCATAATGCTATCAAGTTGATTTAACCCGTCTTGGTACCCGAGTTCAATCAACCTGCGTGTGTATTTTTGTTCAAACAGTAAATAGCTTACTACGCTAGAATCGGAATGCTGGCTGATGCCTACCATTCTTAACAAAGTACGAATGGCAATTGGAAAGCAGAGAAAATTCTCACTAGCGAGCTGATTAAAATTTTGGCTAGGATTAATCAATAAACTTTGTACCGGCTTTAACTCCGTTGCAATATTATGTTGCCGCAGTAACTCTGCGGTTTTGTTGATTCGTTGCAGGCGTTCTAGATCTGAATTTAAGGTATCGGTGAAAACCGTATCCAGTAAATGCCCTGCCACTGTCGCCAGATCAGGATGATGTAACTGGCGTTGCTTTAATTCTGTGGGCCTTGGATCATCAACGCCTATAATCAAGATTTTATCGGCACCAAGGTGAATGGGTGCGCTCAGTGGCGCCAATTGGTTGACAGATCCATCACCATAGTAATTTTGGTGGATACGAACTGATGGAAAAACTAATGGGATTGCCGCTGAGGCCATTAAATGATGAATACCCAACAGCGTTTTTTGGCCGCAGCGCCTGGCTCTGCGCCAATCTTCGGCTGTGTCAGATTGGAAAAAGCTAATGGAATCCCCGTCATTATAACAGGACGCTGTGACCGAAAAACTGGAAAGGTAACCCCGCATAATATTGCGATCAATACGTTGTAAGTCGAGAATACGCGTTAACAGTTGTTTCAGCGGTTTATTGTCTAACAAGCTAACTGGTTTTTTGTTGGCATAATCAGCTTGGAAAGCACTATAAATACTACGAAACAAGTGCCTTAACAGACGAGGATAATCAGAATAATACACCTGATTAGTATGAAAGTTACGCCAAACTGATTCGATTTTTTTCACACCAAGGTGAAAACAAGACGCGTAACACGCCAGTCCAGCACCATTTATCGCCCCTGCGGAGGTGCCACAGATAATTTGAAAGGGTAAAGGGCTATTTCTGGGATACTGTGTGGTGATGGCCTTAAGTACACCAATCTGGTAAGCGGCTCTGGCGCCACCTCCGGTGAGCAATAAAGCGGTTTTGCCTTTGGTGCTAACAGTGTTATCTGACATGCCGATCCTTAACTGAACTTTTTCGACTTTTTATGCTCTGCAAGTAGTATATTGCTGATATTTCAAAATAATGCAATGCTAAGTGCCCCGATGGGTCTGTTTTTCCAAAGTGATAGGTAAGGTAAAATGTCAGAACAAAATTCAGGTACTGGTCAAGCGGTGTATTACGCTGGTTTGGCCGCTGTGGCTATGGTCATCATTGTGGCATCTTGGCTATTATTTAAGGATGATAAGCAAAATATTGAGCCCGTTATGTTGCCCCCTATGGTGCAGCAAGCTGACACTCAGCCTGCTATCGTTCCAGTCCCTGAGCCTGAGCAGGTGGCATCCGCACCGGTTGAACCAGTGGTAACGGTTGTTGAGGAACCAACTGCTGCACCGCAACAACTGGCAGAAACTACCACCAGCGTTGAACCTACAGCAACACAGCCAGCATTGCCGCCATTACCGCCGTTAAATGAATCCGATAAAGCGTTAAGTGCCGATTTGCTGGCGTTAAATTGGAAAGCAGGATTAGCAGCGCTGTTTAATCGGGAAGAAATGATCAGACACTTTGTGGTCACGGTCGATAATGTGGCGCAAGGGCAACTCGTTGCAGGGCAGCCGGTATTGATAAACCCCGCCAGTGCATTTCAGGTAACCGAAATTGCAGAAAATCGGTTCCAAGTGACAAGTAGCAACGCCCAGCGTTATGAGCCTTATATTCAATTATTAGAAAGTGTACCTGTTAGGCAATTGCTGGCATTAAAACAGCGCTATCAACCTTTGTTAGATGAAGCTTTTGCTGAGCTGGGCTATCCTGACTTAACCTTTGACCAGCGTCTGCAACAGGCGATTGCAGTATTGCTCGCCACACCCAATGCCATAACCAATGCTGAACTGATTCGTCCCTCGGTGATGTATACCTATGCTGATGAACAGCTAGAAGCCTTGCCTGAAGCGCAAAAGCAGGTATTACGCTTATCGCCAGAGCAGCAGCAGCGTTTTAAAGCCTTATTAGAAAAATACCAACAAGCATTACAAAACTAAGTTGTTGATTTTATCGACAGTAAAACTGGATAAATTAGGATAGGGCTTGCAACCAGCGGGTGTTTTACGGATAATGCCGCAGCCTTAATTGGTTACTATGGTAGTCCCATTGGTCCTCTCGCAATACTAGTAGGCGAACCTGGTCAGGTCCGGAAGGAAGCAGCCACAGTTTATGACGTATGTGCCGGGATGTGGCTGGTGGGATTGCCACCCACCATGCCAATAGCATTTAACCTTATTGATTGTCTAAAAAATTCATTGCCCGACTTACGGCTTCTTTTACCTTAAGTGTCATTTCAAACCGCTCGCTCTGTGGCAAATAAAACGCCATGTCTACTTCATAGCGGATATAACGAGGCGGTAATAAATTCAACGAGATACAACATAGATCAGCTAAATACTCGCTGTCTTTTTCCTGCTCAACACCCAGTGCAGCAATATGCTCTAATACCAATTTTTCATAATAGTTATGAATATCGTCATCCAGTTTCATGGTTAGGCTCTCTTTCCGAGTTGGTAAGGTATTAAGCATAATCAGCTTCGTGCGAAAAGACCACAGAAAGATTGAGTTAGTAAGCAGCCTTGTTACAATGCGGCAAAACAATACTAAGAGTGTGTCGCATGCAAAAAAATACTACCCCCTGTTACTACGGCGATTATCTGCAACTAGACAAAATTCTCACGGCGCAAGCTACAGAAAGTGCCCGCTATGGTGCTGAAGCGCATGATGAAACCTTATTTATCATTGTGCATCAGGTGTATGAGCTTTGGTTTAAGCAAATCTTACATGAGTTAAAAGCGGTAATGGCGGTATTTGCGGCAGAAGAAGTCAAAGACGAGCAGCTGACTGGTCTCGTGCATAAACTCAAACGGATTATTAGTATTCAACAATTGCTCAATCAGCAAATTGCGGTACTCGAGACCATGACACCGCAAGACTTTATGGCATTTCGCGACTACTTAGTGCCAGCGTCCGGTTTTCAAAGCATCCAATTTAAAATGTTAGAAATTGGCTTAGGTTTGAAAAGTGAGTATCGGATCGATTTTGATAAAAACTCGTTTTATAGCCGTTTAAATCAGCCAGATCGTGAATTTTTACAAGGGTTAGAGCAACAGCCGAGCTTATTTGAGCGAGTTGAGAAGTGGCTGGAACGGATGCCCTTTTTACAATTTAATGATTTTTGCTTTTGGCAAATGTATCAACAGGCTACGCAAAGCATGTTGGCGCAAGATAAAGCCATCGTGGAGCAAATTGAGCAAATAGCGGAACATGAGCGCGAGTTACAACTTAACGAAATTGCGCGTACACATGAGAAATTTGCTGCATTACTGGATGAAAATAAATATCAAGCCCTGCAACAAGCTGGTAGCTTCCGCTTAAGTCAAAAAGCCATGCTGTCAGCCTTGTTTATTAATTTGTATCAGGAAGAGCCGATGTTTAATTTACCCTTTCAGTTATTGACTTGTCTGACAGAGGTGGATGAGCAACTAACGATTTGGCGGTATAAGCATGCCATGATGGTGCAGCGGATGTTAGGCAGCAAAATCGGCACTGGTGGCTCTTCGGGTCATGACTATTTAAAGCGTACCACTGAAAAGAATCGAATTTTTACAGACTTGTTTAGCATGGCGACATTTTTATTGCCTAAAACCGCCTTGCCGGCCTTACCGCCAGCGATTAAACGCCAATTAGGTTTTTATTTCTCGCCCCAAGCTTGAGCCAAACACAGTGAAGGCCGCTTTGAACAGCTGCAGATGCACGTTGCTTAGCGCGGTTAAGTCGCGCTGATAGCCGCCGCCGATGACTGCCGCAACAGGGATGTTGCGTTGCCGGCAGCTGGTAAACACTCGCCGATCGCGTTCTGCTACTGCTTCAGTACTTAACTGCAAAAGCCCTAAATCATCATCTTGATGCACATCGACGCCTGCATCGTACAGCACTAATTCCGGCTGATACCAATTTAGTAAGGTCTCTAAGCTTTGGCTAACGGCCTCTAAGTACTCGGCATCAGTACAGCTAGGGCTTAGGCCGATATCCCAATCTGATACTTGTTTGCGCGCCGGGAAATTTTTTTCGCAGTGGATTGAGGCGGTAATAATGCCGGGGTTATCTTGAAAAATTTCTGCTGTGCCATCCCCTTGATGGACATCTAAATCAAAAATTAAAATCGGGCCCACCCCTTGTTGCTGCAGGGTTTGCGCAGCAAAAGCAAGGTCGTTAAATAAACAAAAACCACTGCCTGCGTTAGCAAAGGCGTGATGATAGCCGCCACTTAAATGCAGTGCCACGCCATGGGTTAAGGCATGCTCTGCGGTTTGTAGGGTGCCGCCGAGCGACGTCAACGAGCGTTGGATAAGTTGCTCTGACCACGGAAAACCGATGCGTCGCATCGCTTTTGGATCCAGCTTGCCGTAACAGAGTGCTTGCACATAGTCTGGACAATGCACCGTGCTCAGCGCGTGCGCTGTGACGGGGGAAGCCGCAGTAAAGTGACTCTCCGGAACACCCAGCGCTAATAAACTTTGATAAAGGGTGCGGTATTTACCAATTGGATAGCGATGGTTCGGCGGTAAATCGAGTTCACTGTAGCACCTATGATAAATCAACGGCGGTAAGGCTAAACTCATGATCGTTGTCCCGTTTCCAGTTGCTGTATCGCTTGTTCTACTTCATTAATGGCTTTGCGACAACGCCCAAGACGGGCATGCAGGGCAAGCGTTTTCAGTGTAGCGTCACTGCTGCTATCGCGTTCAGCTAACCGCACCATATCCAGTAAGCGATTTTCAAATTGTTGATACTCACTTAACTGTTGGTATAGCTGCTGGCTGCTAGCTGCAAGCTGTTGCACGACCGCTTTGGTGCGCAGGTTTACTGCGGCTAATTGTCGCGAGTCACGGTTACGAAAGGCTAAAGTAAGCGCATTAATCTGGGCATTTAGCCGTTCAGTCAGGCGTTGTCTGGCCGCGCTGGAGAGTTGCTCACCCTGTTGTTGCAGATGCTCAAGATGCCTGAGGCTTTCTAACACATAGTCAGCCAAATCCGGGGAGTGACAACTAAACAAGCTTGAGTCAAACCAATGTTGAGGTTTGCCGGGTTTTTTCTTTGCATCAAGCTGTTGCGCCCAGCTTAAAAGTTGTTGTAATTGTGCCTTTAACTGGCTAATTTGGCGCTGTGTCACGCTATTCATCCATGTTGTCCCCAAGCTTGCCAAGCCAAACGCACGGCAATGGCAATGACCACGCTAATAAAAATCGGACGAATAAACTTGCTGCCAAAGCGGATAGCAGAATGCGCACCCAGCCAGGCGCCAAACATTAAACATAGCCCCATAGCAATGCCCAGTTTGAAATGGACATGGCCCAAAATAATAAATGCCGCCAGAGAAAAACCATTACTAACAAAATTCATGGTGCGTGCCACACCGCTAGTCAGCAACATATTAATTTTATACATTGCCATGGTGGATACCATCCAAAAGGCACCCGTACCTGGGCCGGCAACACCATCATAAAAGCCTAGCGTGAGACCTTGGATACGCTGTTGCCAATAAAGCTTGCGACTTGGCTCGGGTAGGGTCAGGCGGTCGTCAGGCTGCATTCGATTAAATAGGGTGTAGATGGCGGCAAATAAAATTAATAAAGGCAGAATTTTTTCCAATAATTCAGTACTCAGTTGGTCAACCACTAAGGTGCCGAGCAGTGCGCCTAGGGCGGTAAACAGGACACTGTAACGCCAATAGACGGGGTCAAATAGCTTTTTCCGATAGTAGGTCAGTGAAGCAGTTAGTGAACCAAAGGTTGCGGCCAGTTTGTTGGTGCCAAGTACCACATGAGGCGGTAAACCTGCTGTAAGTAATGCCGGTACCGTTAATAAACCCCCGCCCCCCGCAATGGCATCAATATAGCCAGCAATAAAGGCCACACTGCACAGTAACAGCAAAAGTTCAGTGGTAAGCATAATATCTGGCATGGTTGTACTTTATCCTGTTAATACTCAATAACGCGTCGAAACGGTGGTAGAGCATCTAACATGGCTTTACCATAGGTTTTACTGACTAGGCGACGATCTAAAATAATGATCCGCCCTTCATCTTGCTCCTGGCGCAATAGTCTACCACAAGACTGTACCAGTTTTTTTGCCGTCGCTGGAATACTCAGCTGTAAAAACGCATTGCCGCCGCGGGCACTAATGGCCTCGCTTAAGGCTTCTTCTAGTGGCGAGGTGGGTACAGCAAAGGGTAGTTTGGTAATAATCAAATTCGTCAGCAGCTTGCCCGGTAAATCGAGCCCCTCCGAGAAGCTTTGCGTACCAAATAAAATACTACGCTGGCCATGTTGTACTTGCTGCGCATGGAGCTGTAATAACGCTTGTCTTGAGGCTTCGCCTTGAACCAAGAGAGAAAAACCTTGATCGCGCAGTGCCTTAGCCACTTGCTGCATTTGCCAATAAGAAGCAAAGAGTATTAGCGAGCCTTCATTAGCTTGTAAGTATTGCGGTAAAAGACGGATTAACTCTGCAGTAAACTCAGGCGCAGTGGGTTCACAAGCAGTTTTCGGAATCACAATTTCGGCTTGTTTAGCATAAGCAAAAGGGGAATCCACTTGCAGGCACTGCAGCCCTGGGTGCTCAGTAAGCCCCAACTCGCGTTTGGCATAGTCAAAAGAATTTAGCGCCGTTAACGTCGCTGAGCACAACACACTAGCATAAGCTTTGCTAAACAACAGTGTGTCTAATTGCAAACTGGCAGCTAACGGGCTGGCGTGTAGAAAGAGTGGCGTGGCTGTTGCACTTTCTCGACTTAGCCAACGCGCTTGCCAGGCAGGCTCTGTTTGTGGGTGATGTAATAGTTGCCATAGTGCATGTTGCTGTTCAAACCGCTGTTTTGCATAGGCTAACTCTTGTAACAGATTATACCAGCTAGAGATCGGTTTTTTCTGCTCAGCCAGTTTAAGTTGGAGCTCTGCTAAACATTTTTCACAGCCATTAGCTGCTTTTAGTGCATTTTGCCAGAGTGTTTCTGCTTGCTGTTGCCAAAGTTTTGGCAAGGCGGCATGCTGAAAGCGATATTCTTGCTGCGTTGTTGTGCTAAACCACTTCGGCAGATAGTCCGTTAAGCTGCGTTCAATGGGTTTTAGCGCGGCAAAAAAGTCGCTCACAGCATCATCGAGTTTTAACACATCCCGCAAGGCGGTTTCTGGTAAGATATTTTGTAACTGCTGCAAGCTTTTTCTTAGCTTCTCTAGCCAGCGCCCATTATCTGCCAATTGCGCCTGTGCACTTAAAAGCTCGCGCGCGCAGGCGGCTAAATGATGCGCTTCATCAATAACATAGATGCACTCGGCTGGTTCTGGTAATACCGTGTTGCCATTTAATAAATCAGAGAAAAGTAAACTGTGGTTAACCACTAATACCTGTGAATCACTGATTTCCGCTCGCGACAAGTGAAAAGGACAATGTAAATGCTGCCTTTGGGTTTTGCTACAAACATGCGCATCCGCTTGCAAGGTTGCCCAGAGTGCATCGCTGACTGTTTCAGGTAAGGTATCGCGATCGCCCAACCAACGCCGCTCGTGCCACGCCACCAATAACCGCTGTAACACTTGCTGCTCTTCCGGCGCAGGTTCGCTCTGGCTAAATAACATCGGCTGCTGAATTTTCTGCTGTAAGCGTTGTATGCAAGCGTAACGCTGTCGACCTTTCACTAAAGTAAAATTAAACTCAAGCCCGCTGTGTTGATGAAAAAAAGGCAGGTCTTTTAGCACTAATTGTTCTTGCAAAGCGACAGTGGCGGTTGCTACCACCAGCGTCTTTTTTTGCGACAATGCGTAGGGTAGGGTTCCTAACAAGTACGCCAAAGATTTGCCTGTACCAGTACCGGCTTCGATTAAACCAATACGATCGTGCCGGTGATACTGTCCAGCAATAATTGAAGCGATTTCAGCAATCAGTTTATTTTGCGTTGGTCGAGGTTGATAACCCGATAAGCTGGTTTTTAACTGTTGATGAATGGCGCGAATTTGTTGTTTTAAACTCTCAGTTAGCATAGTTGATCTGTATGAATGTACAGTTTTTTAATTGTAACCTGCCTATAAATGCTAAGCCATTAGTGATTTTGAGATTTTTAGTATGGAAAGCCAACAGAAAAAATAGAGCATTGCTTACTGCTACTACCCTGAAATTTTGTAAGGTTTAGTTTACGTCATCCTTCCTGATTATGCAGGTTGACTGCCTAAAAAAGTTACATTTTGCATATTTTGTAAGTTTTATGTGTTTTTCTGCTTTTATAAGCAAAACTTTGCATCATTACTGTAAAGTACTGTTGTTCTCAAAGTCATCATAGGTAGTGACGCGACAAGCTATTCAGAAAATTGTTCCGCAAAAGCGGTTGACCAATCAGAAAAATTACGTTTATTATCAGATGGCGTTACATGCGAGTCATTCATCGGAATTCCAATGCATCACATCGCAGTCAGTAATTGACAAAAGCAGAATCAAAAACAGAATCACTCAAATGTGGTCCAGGGAGATATACATGTTTAAAACTAATAAAATATCAGGTGCTGTGCGTCTAGCATTGATAGTAGGTGCATCTTCTGTTGCTATGTACTCTGGTACAGCAATGGCTCAGCAAGAAGCGCCTGCTGCAGAAGAAAAAGTAGAGCGTATTTCGGTTACTGGTAGCCGGATCCGTAGCGCGAATGCCATGTCAACTAGCCCAATCAATACTATCGGCTCTGTTGAAATTG
Organism: Alishewanella sp. d11; assembly: GCF_049390205.1. GTDB lineage: Bacteria > Pseudomonadota > Gammaproteobacteria > Enterobacterales > Alteromonadaceae > Alishewanella. The sequence continues at coordinate 2,474,878 of NZ_CP186547.1, forward strand.
AAGCTCAGCAGCAACCTGAAGTTGAGCGTGTGTTACGTGTATTACCTGGTGCCTTACCAGGTGACAACAGCAACGTAAACAACGGTACTGGTGGTGCGGCAACGATCAGCTTACGCGGTTTAGGTGCTAACCGTAGCTTAATCTTAGTGAACGGTAAGCGGGTTGTACCTTTCAATACAGCAGGTACTGTTGATACATCAACTATCCCAACCGCGTTAATTGACCGTGTTGAAGTGGTGACCGGTGGTGCTTCAGCCGTTTACGGTTCTGACGCGATCTCTGGCGCTGTTAACTTCATTATGAAAAACAACTTTGAAGGCGTACAGTTAGATCTGGGCCATTCAAGAACAGCCGAAGCCGATGCCTTTACAGATAATATCGCTTTAACATTGGGCGGTAATTTTGATCGTGACAAAGGTAATGCGGTAGTATCGTTCAGCTGGTATGACCGTGATCCTCTATTATTAGGTCAAAGATCGCTGGGTAATTATGGTATTGCAACAGCGAATGGCGCTAACTACAGTAACTTCTTAAATGGTGTAGCACCCTTACCGCCAACTGATGCACTTTGTGGTCAGAATGCACCTAATGCTGTTGCTCCTGGCGGTGGTAGTGGTACCGGTATTCCTACTCGTGTGGGTATCGTTGGTGTACCTGCCGTATCGGGTCAGTTCCGTGACGATGGTCGTTTAGTGTTAGGTTCGCCATGTGCGGTATTTAACTTTAACCCCTACAACTATTATCAAACACCATCTAAGCGCTATACGGCAACTGCGTTAGCGCAATATGAAGTAAATGACGATACCACGGTTTATGGTTCATTTAACTTTACTAACACTAGCGTGCGTCAGCAAATTGCGCCATCAGGTATCTTCGGTAATACCTTTATGGTACCAATGGCTAACCCGTTCTTTTCTGAGCAAGCTAGAAGCGCAATTCTTACTGGCGCTAATGCTAATATCGCTGCATTAAATGGCCCAGGTTTAACCACATGGCGTGATTTAAACAACAATGGTGTGGTAGATGAAGCAGACTCGTTACTACTATCTGTATTCCGCCGTACACCTGAGTTAGGTCCTCGTTCTACCAGCTTTAACACAGATCAATTCCAATTGGTCGGTGGTGTGAAAGGCTTTATCAATGATTGGGCCTATGATATTTCTGTACAGCACGGTGAAACCAATCGTGTTAACAGCAATGCGGGTTACACCAACATTGCTAACATAGCGAATGCACTTAATGCGACTAACACCTCTACCTGTTTAACTGGCCCAGGTTGTGTGCCGTTAAACGTATTTGGTGGCTTTGGTACCATTACCCCTGAAATGGCGGCTTATGCTTCTGCTACCGCTTTCTCAACTACTGAATATCAACAGCGTGTAGTCTCAGCGGTAGCGGATGGTCCAATTGAGGCTGTGGTATCGCCTTTTGCTGATACACCGTTGTCAGTAAGCATCGGTTATGAATACCGTGAAGAAATTGCTAATTTCAATCCAGACGAGTGTTTAAAGTTAGCACCTACTAGCTGTTTAGGTGGCGCTGGTGGTAACTCTCTGCCAGTTGGCGGTTCATTCCGCGTAAATGAAATCTTTGGTGAAGGTAAACTTGCTCTAATTGAAGGCAAGCCTATTGTTGATATCCTAGAGTTAGAATTCGGCTATCGTTATTCTAACTATGACACCATCGGTACTGCCGGTAGCTGGAAGCTAGGTTTAGCATGGCGTCCAGTTGACGAGTTGTTAGTTCGCGTGATGAAGCAAAAAGCAACTCGTGCCCCTAACGTTGGTGAGTTATATGCGCCTTTAACAACTGGTTTGGATAATGCTGACTTAGATCCATGTTCAATTGCGAATACCAGTATCAGTGCCACCTTACGTGAGCGTTGTATCGCAACAGGTATGACTGCAGCTCAAGTAGGTCAGGTAGCGGATATTGTTTCTGGTCAGATTAACGTATTGTCTGGTTCAAATCCAAGCGCTTTACCTAACGAAGAAACTGCTAATACCTTTACTGCCGGCTTTGTTTGGAACCCAACCTTTGACAGCGTAAAACGTGTTCAGTTCTCTGTTGATTACTATGACATCGATGTAAACGGTTATATCGGTGAAAACACTGCGCAAGAAATCCTTGATGGTTGTTATGATTTAGGCATTGCTAGCCAGTGTGCTCAGATCACGCGTATCGGTGGTTCTCTGAACGTACCAGGTGCTGGTGTGCAAGCTTATACCACTAACTTATCTTACTTAAGAACCCGTGGTGTAGAAGCGGCGTTTAACTTTGGTTTTGATTTAGGTGAGTACGGCATGTTAGATTTTGCCGGTAACATCAACAAATACCTGGAAGCTAAGCGTTTAAGCTCGCCAGTAGCTACTGAAATCGATTGTAACGGTTTCTACGGCACTAACTGTAACCCACAGCATGAGTTGAAAGCATCACAACGGACGACTTGGTCTTACAATGATCTATCAGTTTCTCTGTTATGGCGTTACTTAGGTTCAATTGAGCGCGAAACTGCTCAACAAGCTGGTACTTTTGCGCCATTCCGTCAAATTGGCTCTTATAGCTACTTTGATTTATCAACCTCTTACGTAGCCTCTGACAATATCACCATCCGTTTTGGTGTTGATAACCTGTTTGATAAAGCTGCGCCAGTAGTTGGTGGTGAAGCCGGTGGTACTTCTGTAAACAGTGGTAATACCTTCCCAGGTTATTACGATATGTTAGGTCGTACTTACCGTTTAGGTATGTCATTAAAGTTCTAAGCTTAAGTTAAGCTTAAATGTTAAAAGCCTCGAATTATCGAGGCTTTTTTTATACGTTTTTAACGCTAATAATTCTCAATAATTTAGCTAATTTCACCTTTCTGTGCTCGCCATAAACTCGATGATTTAAATCTCGCAACGGCAGGACAATAGCTAGGTAAAAAAGTTGCAAAATTGTCTGCAAATAATCGCATTTAGGGTTGACCATATTTTTTTTTGCTGCATATTAGAAGACAAGGCTATTCCAGATAGGGATAGTCCCTTGCAACAAATAAGTGCTATAAAAAAATAATTATCGAGACCCTCTAAAAAGAGGGGCCAGGGAGTAAATATGTTTAAAAATAATAAGCTTAGCAAAGCTATACGCTTAGCGATAACTTTTGGAGCTGCATCGTCCATTGCTTTTGCTGGTAGCCTTGCCGCTCAAACAACTGAAGAAGACGTAGAACAAAAAGTAGAAACAACTACACAAGAAGTTGCAGAAGCGGCTCCGGAGCGGATTATTGTAACCGGTTCGCGTTTAAGAAGAGCAGAGTTTTCGAATGCCTCGCCTATTCAAGTTATTAGCGGTGATGTCTCGCGTGAGCTAGGCTTACTGGATGCCGCGTCTATCTTACAATCGAGTAACCAAGCTGCGGGTCAACAGATTGATAACACCTTTGGTGGTTTCGTTTTAGATAACGGTCCTGGTGCATCAACTATCGGTTTCCGCGGATTAGGCGCCGAACGTACTCTGGTATTAATTAATGGTCGTCGGATGGCACCAGCCGGTGTAGGTGGCGCACCTACCTCGCCTGACTTAAACCTTATTCCTGGCGTAATGATTCAGCGTATTGAAAACTTATTTGATGGTGCTTCTACTGTATACGGTTCTGATGCTGTAGCAGGTGTATCAAACGTTATCCTGAAAAAAGATGTGGATGGCTTCTCTTTCCAAAGTGGTTACCGTATGCCTAAAGGTGAGGGCGGTCAGGAATTTGTGCTATCTGGTATGTGGGGTAAAACCACTGATAGAGGTTTTATCACTATCGGTGCTGAATACCAAGATCAAAAACGCCAAACGCGTGGTGGTTATGCCTTTACCCAAGGTTGTTCTGAGCGGATTTTTGAATCTGAAGATGGCCGCATCATTACGCGTTACGGTGGCGTAGGCCCGTTAGAGCGAGGTTACGATGCTGATACTTGTCACCTGTTCCCGCTAACCAACCGAGTATTCTTCGATAACTTCTTTGGTTCTGCTTACTATACTCCGGGCTATACCAACATCGGTAATCCTAACTTTAGTCGTCCTAATATTGCCCTGCGCTTTGCGGGTTTGTTACCAACTTGGGTCGCTGCAGATGCCAATGGTGATGGTGTAAACAATACCACTATTATTGATGGTAATGGTGATGGTTTTGTTGACGTAGATTTATTTGATCCTTTCTACGCCTTCCAAAACTCAGAGTATTACAGAAGTGGCGATTATACCTCTGCGCAAAAACGTATATCGGTCATGTTGAATGGTGAATATGGTTTACAAGATGCCAATGACACCACCTTCTATTTTGAAGGTTTATATGCCAAACGTGAATCTCCCATGTTCCGTCCTGGCGCACAGTTCTTCCCAACTATTCCAGCGAGCAACCCTTATAACCCATGTGGTACCAACGGTATTAATTGTAATGCTGTGCTAGGTGGTTTAGGTGTGCGACCAGCTGCAGTAGACGCTGATCCTATTGTCAACCTTCGCGGTGATCGTGATGTTTTTGATATCGAAGTATCGCAATACCGTGCTGTTGCCGGTGTAACTGCCAATTTATTAGCACTTGAGAAAGTCGGTGTTGAAAACGCCTATTATGATTTCTACGTTTCGCACAGTGCATCAACCGGCGATGACTGGCGTCAAGGTATCCATAGCGAGCGTTTTGCTCAGTCTATCGATGCAGTGGTAAATCCAGATGGTTCTATCACTTGTCGTGATACTTCTAATGGTTGTGTGGCAGTAAATATGTTTGCGCCTAACATTTTCCAAGAGGGCGGTGGTCGTTTAACACCTGCTGAGGAAGCGTTCTTATTTGCTGACCGTACTATGCAAACCAAGGTTGCACAAACTGTAGTTAACGGTTTTATTGGTGGTGACGTGTTCTCATTACCATGGAACGGTGAAACAGTATCGGGTATCGTGGGTGCGGAATTTAGAAGAGACAGTATTGAAACCAATGCTAACGATGTGGCCACTGAAGGTTTGTTGATGTTTTACTTCACTGACCAAGGTGCTGATGGTTCAAGAAATCTGAAAGAAGTGTTCAGTGAATTTGAGTTACCGTTATTAAGAGGTGCACCTTTAGCACACGAGTTAACCTTAACGGCTTCTGGTCGTATTTCTGAGGAATCATTCTATGATGCGGCCTCTACTTACAGCTTAAAAGCCGTTTACCGTCCGGTAGACTGGTTCACCTTACGTGGTACCCAAGGTACGTCTTATCGTGCACCTAACTTACGTGAGCGTTTCTTAAACGGTACTACCGGCTTCTCCAGCTTGTTTGACCCTTGTGTGGTGCCTGATGTAGCGCGTGTTCGTGACAGCGTAGATCCTAACGCGCCAATCACTTATGATCCAACTTTGGATAATCGTGAGGCAACAGTATTAGCGGCTTGTGCTGCCAACGGTGTTGATCCAACAACCTTAGGTATTGGTGCTAATGGTACCCCAGTATTTACTTCTACTAACAGTACTGAAGTTGTGACAGGTGGTACTACTTTATTGTCTGAAGAGACTTCTAAAGCGAAAACTTACGGTTTTGTTTTCGAACAGCCATTTACTGATGCGTTTGATTTAACTCTGTCTGTAACACGCTTTAATATTGAAGTTACTAACAGTATTGCTGAGCCTTCAGCAGGTTATAGTATCGGTCAATGTTACCCTGAAGATGGTATTGGTAATACTGCGTTCTGTTCTCGCATTCAGCGTGATGCGACCGGTCGTATTGATTTGGTTGATTCAAGCTTTATTAATATTGGTTTAATCACATCTAAAGGTTTGGACTACAACTTGTTCACGCAAAAAGACTTTGTGGTAGCAGAGAAAAATCTGCGCTTAAGTCTTGATGTACAAGCAACTCAAATGAAAGACCAGTTAGAAGATGTGTTAGGTACTGTTAACCAATATGTTGGCCGCCCAACAACGCCAGAATGGCGCGGTTCAGCGCAGTTTACGGCAGCCTATGACGACTTCCGTTTTAACTGGCTTGCCCGTTATATTGGTGATGGTAAAAATGCTGAGCCAGCATTTGAAGCCAATACTGTAGCCTGTACGGGTTTATTAAACTCTGAAGGTCAGGCATTAAGATGTCGTCCAGTTTGGTACACCGACAGTGTTGTAACGCATACTGCTTCGTTATCTTACTCACCGGATAATTATCGTGTTACTTTCGGTGTGAGAAACCTGTTTAACAAAGCGCCTCCACGTGTTGACCAAAGCGGTGTATTCTCTAATACCAACATTCCATTAGGTGTTGGTTATGAGGGACCACGCAGTGTCTACGTAAACTTTAGCATCGATCTTTAATTTATCAGTGTAAAGTTATAACCGCTAAACTGGCCTGTTGACAGGCCAGTTTTTTAATTTAAGGGAGTGATAATATGCGATTTACTTTATATAAGCTTTTGGTAACGTTGCTTATCAGCTTGTTCACTTTACCGGCCACCAGTTATGCTAACGCCAGTTCAGATGCCAAACAACGATTAGACTTAGAGGCCTTTGCCATGATGCCTCTGGTCAGAACGGTATCGGTTTCACCCGACGGCGCTAAAGTTGCTGTGGTTCGTGCCACAAGCAAAGAAGGTGATTATGTTATTGAGATTCGAAGCACTAAAGATTTAGCCGCTCAGCCAGTGACCTTAGGTGCTGCGCGCATGTTAGTGTCTTCTGTTAGCTGGTTAAGCAATGATCGAATTATTGTATCTTTTCGGCAACTGTTTCAACGCCGTGCGGAAAAGTACTGGGTAAATAAAATTGCTATTACTGATGCCGATGGCAAAGGTGAGTGGTTAGATCCAAGCCGTGAAAATCCACGTGCTGGTTTCCGTATAATTGACTTGCTGATTGATAACCCAAATGAAATTTTGGTTGAATCAGGCGGTAATGTTTTACGTTACAACATTCACAATGGTCGTTCAGTTACCATAGCGCGTGGAAGTGATCGTGGCGTGCAAGGTGGTTTTGACACTGATTTTAGTGGCGAAGTGCGTATCGCCCAAGGCTACAATGCCGCCAAAAACTCGATTGAAGTCTTTGCTCGGTTAAAAGGCGACAGCGAATGGCAACGCATTAAGGAAATCTTGCCTACCAGCCGTGAGACCTATGCTATTTTGGGTTTTTCTAATGAAGATCCTAATGAGCTGTATGTTAACGCTAACCTAGGTGAAAACACCACAGGAATCTATTTATACAATATGAAAACCAAGACCCATTCTGAGCGGTTATTTGGTTTAGAAAAGGTGGATACCGACGGTTTGTTATTTGATCGTCATGGAAATTTGCTAGCGGTAGCTTACACCGATAGTAAACCGCAGCTGTTCTTTACTGACGATGCGGAGCAGGCGCTTTATCAAGCAATCCAAAATTTATTTACGGATAAACATGTACAATTAGTCAGCCGTTCTTTAAATGATAATGCGATTGCGATCAGAACCTCATCGGCATTTGATCCAGGAACTTACTATCTCTTGGTGGATAAATCCAACTTGGTAAAAATCGGTGAAAGCCTACCATTGTTAACTGCTGAGCACTTATCTGAAGTACGTTACATTAACTATAAAGCAAGAGATGGCAGAACTGTTTATGCGTATTTGACGATCCCTAAAGGTGACGGTCCGCATCCTACTGTAGTGTTGCCACATGGTGGTCCTTGGGTTCGTGACAGTATTGTCTTTGATGAGTGGGCACAGTTATTAGCACATCATGGTTATTTAGTGGTGCAACCTAACTATCGTGGTTCAACTGGCTATGGTCTAGAACATTGGAAAGCCGGTGATAATAACTGGGGCTTGACCATGCAAGACGACTTAGATGATGCGGCATTGCATTTAGTGTCGTTAGGTTTAGCCGATAAGAATAAGCTGACGATGTTTGGTTGGAGCTATGGTGGTTATGCTGCCTTTGTCGCTTCGCTGCGTGAAAACAATATTTACCAATGTGCGATAGCGGGTGCTGGCGTGAGTGACTTAGGACGCATTAACGCGACCTTAAATGATGATCCCTTCCTTGCACGCTTACAGCGTCCAACTATTACTGGTGTTTCACCAAGACAGATGACAGAGAAGGTGAATATCCCTATCTTAGTGATTCACCCTGATATCGATAGTCGGGTTCCGGTAGAACATAGCCGTTTATTTGTGGAAGGTTTAAAGCGCAATAACAAAACCCATAAGTATGTTGAGCTGGTTGATGCTGATCACTTTAGCGATACCTTATTCTATGATCATAAAATGCAGTTTTACTCAGAGTTACTGGATTGGTTAAAGTCGCCAAATTGTAATTAATGTACTGAGTTAATGAAAACCTGGCTTTATTTTCGATAAAGTCAGGTTTTTTTATTATACCAAGGCTGGCAATAGTCAATAGCCCATCTATTCTTGCTAAACGCTGGGTTATCCCAGTAACAAGCAGGCGCGCTAATCCGTCTCGTCGTTATTGCTAGCTATCTTATGTAGTTTTTCTTTCAAAAAGCTGCTTTTTTCATTACCATATGCATCCATTTGATCCAGATCAACTTTTAAGCGGTGAAGTAGTATGGCTGACGAAAACTTTAAAGACTCGTTAAACGTAAAACAGGTAATATTATTTGTTATTTGTTTTGCCGGTTTATTGTGTTTAGTGCCTATTTTGCGCTGGTTACAACTTTTGGCCTGAAGCTACTAAGCGACAGCTTAATAGCCGCCGCTTGGGCGGCTTTTTTATCGGTTTGTCATGAAGGATTTTAGTATGAATGTTCAGCAGTTAAGCCTTGAGCTGAAGCAAGTGATTAAGACAGTAGAGAACTATCCAAAACCGGGCATTACCTTTCGAGATGTCACCAGTTTAATGCAAGATGGTGCCAGTTTTCGTAAAGTGATTGATGCCTTTGCCGAACATTACCGCCATGCAGGCATCACTAAGATTATTGGTACTGAATCGCGTGGTTTTATTTTTGGCGCACCCTTAGCTTATGCTCTTGGCATATCCTTCGTTCCGGTTCGCAAACCAGGTAAATTACCACGTGAGCGCATTTCGCAAGCCTATACCTTAGAGTACGGTGAAGATGCCTTAGAACTGCATGCGGATGCGATTGTGGCAGGTGATAAAGTGTTGTTGGTTGATGATTTATTAGCCACTGGCGGTACTATTGATGCAACAGTGAAATTAGTGCGCCGATTAGGTGGCGAAGTGCAGGATGCGGCCTTTGTTATCGCGTTACCTGAATTAGGTGGTGTGGCAAGGCTGGAAGCGGTTGGCCTGAAACTGTTTAGTTTAGTTGAGTATCAAGGCGAATAAGTTTAGGCTAGTACGACTTTACAGCTTTTCAGGACAGCCGGCATGAGTTATCAGGTATTAGCAAGAAAATGGCGGCCGCGGCAATTCAGTGAGTTGGTGGGGCAGCAGCATGTTAAAACGGCGCTGGCCAATGCCCTTAACAGCAGTCGGTTGCATCATGCTTATCTCTTTACGGGTACGCGTGGCGTTGGTAAAACCACCATCGCGCGTATTTTTGCAAAAAGCCTGAATTGTGAAACTGGTATTACGGCTACGCCTTGTGGCCAGTGTAGTGCCTGTTTGGAAATCGATGCGGGTAACTTTGTTGATCTGATGGAGATTGATGCTGCCTCCCGTACCAAAGTCGAAGACACCCGCGATCTATTAGATAATGTGCAATATGCCCCCAGTCGTGGTCGTTTTAAAGTCTATCTGATTGACGAAGTACATATGTTGTCGCGGCACAGCTTTAATGCGTTATTAAAAACCTTGGAAGAGCCACCGCCGCATGTCAAATTCTTACTGGCTACCACGGATCCGCAGAAACTGCCGGTTACAGTACTGTCGCGTTGCTTACAATTTAGTTTAAAAGCCTTGACTGTTAGTCAAATTGAGCAGCACTTGCACAACGTATTGGCGGCAGAGCAAATTGCTTTTGAGCCTGCCGCCCTTGGTTTGTTAGCCAAAGCCGCCAAGGGCAGTTTGCGCGACTCACTCAGTTTAACTGATCAAGCCATTGCGTTAACCAATAGTCAGGTCAGCTTAGAACCCGTGCGACAAATGCTCGGTTTACTGGATACCCGTTGGTCGGTTCAGCTATTAACCGCTCTGTTAGCTGCTGATATCACCCTATTGAAGCAAGCGCTCGAGGCGTTACTGAGCCAGCAATCTGATTATCAGCAGGTGCTGGATGATATGCTTGCCTTGTTGCATTTAGCGGCGATGACCCAGTTACAACCTGCCGCCGCAGAGTTAAGTGAGCAAGCCACCTTTATCCAACAGCTTGCCGCGGAGCAAACGCCAGAGTCTATTCAGCTTTACTATCAGTTGCTGCTGAGTGGTAAAAAAGATTTACCTTTTGCACCTGAACCTGTGATTGGCTTAGAAATGGCACTGCTGCGTGCCATGGCGTTTGTACCGGCAGCGCAAGCACCGCACAATGCTTCGTCGACTGACGTTCCTCGTCACTCCAGCGCCTTGTCGGCGGCTGCAATAAATAAACCCTCGCCAGAGCCGAGGTTGATAGCGCCAACTGAGCCTGCAGCTGTTACTCCAGTCGCTATAGCACCGGTTGACAGCGCGGTTAGCGAAGCGCCCCTTGCTGAGGCCGAATCCATAACTGAAGTACCTGAAGTTGAAGTAGTTGCCGCACCCATGCACAGTGCATCACCTCAGGTACTGCAGCCACAGGCGACGGCGGAATTACCCAGTGGTATTGATCCTGTTACGGCGCGTATTATGCAGCGACGTGGCGTGGCATTACCTTCGGCACTTACCCCCGCTGCAAGTGTGGAAGTAGAGCAAGCGGAAAAAAAGTTTGAGCGCCCTCAGGCGCCAACTGCAGTGGTTTCTCAGGACGTACCGCAAGAAGATGAGGCAGCGGATGACAGTGTCAGCTTGGCCGAACAGCAGGCCCTAACTGAGGCTTGGTGGCAGCAACAAAGCTTTATCGCCTTACCCGCAGCAGATGCAGATGAATTGGATGAGCAACGTTTTTCTATTCGTTTTGCCGCGCAGGTAGATCCGTGGTCAAGATTGATTGAGCAACTACCGGTGGGGGGGTTGATGCGTTTGTTCTTATTGCACAGCGCAATGCAACAACAGCAAGATAAGGTGTTGCTGCAGGTGCTGCAAACGCAGCAGCATCTAGATAAACATGATTTTAGGCAGAAACTGCAACAGGCACTCAGTCCAGTTTTTGTAACAGGTTTTAGTTTAGACATTACCTATGTTTCAGAGCTGAATGATAGTCCTATTGCCATTCAACAGCGTATAGAACAAGAGCGCAAAGAGTATGTTAGCCGTTTGCTACAACAAGATCCCAAGGTGTTGGCAATCCAGCAGCGCTTTGCGGCGCAGTTGCAATTAGATACGCTACAGGTGAATTAACCTTGTATTTTGCGGGCTGAGTTATTATCTTGTCGCCAACACATTTCCACAGCCATAAAAGAGAGAGAAACTATGTTTAAAGGTGGTATGGGCAATATTATGAAGCAGGCGCAAGCCATGCAGGAAAAGATGCAAAAAGTGCAAGCTGAAATTGCCAATATGGAAGTTACAGGCGAATCCGGTGCCGGCTTGGTGAAAGTGACCATGACGGGCAATCACAATGTGCGTCGGGTAAGTATTGATGAAAGCCTGATGAGCGATGATAAAGAAATGTTAGAAGATCTGATTGCGGCTGCGCTAAACGATGCTACCCGTCGGGTTGAAGAAAATAACAAAGAACAAATGGCGAAAGTCACGGGTGGTATGCAGTTACCGCCAGGCATGAAGTTACCTTTCTAAGGTTGATAGTATCGCTATGACGAAATTAACACCGCTATTACAGCAATTGATAGACGCGCTTCGAGTATTACCGGGTGTTGGGCCAAAATCGGCGCAGCGCATGGCATTTCAATTACTCGAGCGGAATCGGGCAGGCGGTGTTCGTTTAGGTCATGCTCTAAGCGCGGCGATGGCGGGCATTGGTCAATGTCAGCAATGTCGCGCTTTTGCTGAAACACCGTTGTGCGCCATATGCAGTGATACCACACGCCAGCAAGCCGATGTACTCTGCGTAGTTGGCTCAGCCGCCGATCAGGTGGCTATCGAGCAAACTGGGCAATTTAAAGGGCGTTACTTTGTACTAATGGGCTATTTATCACCATTAGATGGCATTGGCCCTGCTGAACTTGGCTTGGAGCAGCTGTCTGAGCAGCTAGCAACCGGTCAAATTAATGAAGTGATACTCGCAACTAACCCAACGGTAGAAGGCGAGGCAACCGCTTTTTATATTGCTGAGTTATGTCAACATTATCAGTGCACAGTAACACGTTTGGCACAAGGTTTGCCGGTCGGTGGCGAGCTAGAATACATTGATGGTACCACCTTGGCACATGCGTTTAGCGGCCGGAAACGGTTTTAAGTTTTAAATCCCTTTGCTTAGCTTCACACAGCTCACGCGCTTTTGAGCCATTTCTCAATCTACTTTCTAGCCACCTAAACACCGAGGTTAACTAGGTCAAAACGTTTTTTACGCTTGAAATCCCTCGGAGTAACCCCATATCTGGTGTTGTTAAAGAGTGGCATGCGCAATGCTGTGCTTGCCACACCCTTGTTATCTTAGGTTGAGGAAAATTAAAATGAGTGAAACCACTGCCCAGGCTGGCCAGAAGCAAACTCATGGCTTTCAGGCGGAAGTAAAACAACTACTGCAACTGATGATCCATTCGCTGTATTCCAATAAAGAAATTTTCTTGCGCGAATTGGTTTCTAATGCTTCTGATGCCGCAGATAAGCTGCGCTTTCTGGCATTATCTGACAGCAGTTTGTATGGCGAGGACGGTGAATTAAAAGTTCGGATTAGCCTAGACGAAACAGCCCGCACCATCACCATTAATGATAATGGCATCGGTATGGATCAGGCGGATGTTATTGCACATTTGGGGACTATTGCAAAATCCGGTACTAAAGAGTTTTTCTCCCAGTTATCAGGTGACCAATCTAAGGATTCTAAGTTAATCGGTCAGTTTGGTGTGGGGTTCTATTCGGCATTCATTGTTGCGGATAAAGTGACCGTGCGCACCCGTAAAGCCGGTTTACCTGCTGACGCGGCAGTTGAGTGGGAATCTGCTGGTGAGGGGGATTACACCTTAACGCCAATTACTAAAGACAGCCGTGGTACTGAAATTGTGCTGCATCTGCGTGAAGGTGAAGATGAGTTCTTAAGTCGCTGGAAAGTAGAAAGTATTGTCACTAAATACTCTGATCATATCTCGATCCCGGTTGAAATGTGGCAAGAAGGCACGCCAGAGCGTGAAGAAGACGGAGAAACCATTCCTGCTACCCCAGGCCACTTTAAAGCGGTTAATAAAGCCACTGCACTGTGGACTCGCGATAAATCTGAGATTTCCGATGAAGAATATCAAGAGTTCTATAAGCATATCTCTCATGACTGGAATGAGCCTTTAAGCTGGAGCCATAACAAGGTAGAAGGTAATTCTAATTACACTAGCTTGTTATATGTACCGAAAAAAGCGCCATTTGATATGTGGAACCGTGAAGCCAAGCAAGGGTTAAAACTCTATGTACAGCGCGTCTTTATTATGGATGATGCTGAGCAGTTTATGCCAAGCTACTTGCGTTTTATCAAAGGTGTTCTCGATTCCAGCGATTTACCGTTAAACGTCTCACGCGAAATTTTGCAGGACAATAAAGTTAGCCAAAGCCTGCGCAAAGGTTGTAGTAGCCGCGCCCTCAAAATGTTAGAGAAGCTGGCAAAAGATGCTGAGCAATATCAAGTTTTCTGGACGGAATTTGGTCAAGTGCTGAAAGAAGGCCCTGCCGAAGATTTCGCCAACAAAGCGCAAATTGCTGGCTTATTACGCTTTGCTTCCACCCATAACGATAGCAGTACGCAAAATGTAGCCTTAGCGGATTATGTGGGCCGAATGAAAGAAGGTCAGGAAGAAATCTACTTCCTGGTGGCGGATAGCTATGAAGCGGCAAAACATAGCCCGCATTTAGAGGTTTTCCGTAAGAAAGGCTTGGAAGTCTTGTTACTGTCGGATCGGATTGATGAATGGTTGATGCAACATTTAACCGAGTTCGATGGTAAGAAGCTGCGTTCAGTTGCTAAAGGCGGTCTAGATTTATCGAAACTGGATGACGAAGAAACGAAGCAAGCGCAGCAACAAACCGAAGAAGCGTTTGCCAGTGTTGTAGAACGCTTTAAAACGGCTTTAGGCGAGCAAGTTAAAGATGTAAAAGTAAGTCATCGCTTAACTGACAGCCCAGCTTGTGTGGTGACAGATGAGTATGATATGAGTACTCAAATGATCAAATTAATGGAGTCAGTGGGGCAGAAAGTGCCTGACGTGAAACCAATTTTTGAACTAAATCCTGAACATCAGTTAGTTAAGCATATTGCTGATGAGCAGGACGAGAGCCGTTTTAAACAATGGGCTGAAGTCTTGTTTGAGCAGGCATTACTTGCTGAGCGCGGTAGCCTGAAAAACCCTGCCAGCTTTGTTACCCGCTTAAATCACTTATTATTGTCTCTGGCAAAATAAGGTCGCTATTTATGAGTCAGGCAACTCTGCCTGACTCATTGCCTATTTGTCCCCTTAACGCTGCTTAAACAATAGACTTTAGTCTGATGTATGCGGGTTGCTTGCCAGCAAATCATTACTTTTAGCCATTATTAGCGAAATAAATGCGCTAAGGGCGCTATTTCATAAGCTATCGACTAAAGGCGGCCAGTCATAGGACTTCAGGTAGCACCAGTTGACAAATTTCTTGTTTCAAAACGCGCATTATGCAAAGATTACCGCCATATAACGTATATAAATTCTATTTTAATCCCAGAAGACGAGGGTAAAGGCGATGCGCATCATTTTGTTAGGGGCCCCTGGTGCCGGTAAAGGTACACAGGCACAATTTTTAATGAGCAAGTTCGGTATTCCTCAAATTTCTACCGGCGATATGCTTCGGGCAGCCATTAAAGAGGGCTCGGAACTTGGTCTGGCAGCTAAAAAAATTATGGATGCTGGGCAGTTAGTGTCAGATGATTTAATTATTGGTTTAGTCAAAGAGCGTGTAGCGAAAGCCGATTGTGCCAATGGTTTCTTATTAGATGGATTTCCGCGGACTATTCCACAAGCTGATGCTATGAAAGACGCGGGCATTTCGGTTGACCACGTGATTGAATTTGATGTGCCTGATGATGTCATTGTTGAACGGATGAGTGGTCGTCGTGTGCATCCAGCCTCAGGCCGGGTATATCATTTAGTTTATAACCCGCCGAAAGTCGCGGGCAAAGATGATGAAACCGGTGAGGAATTAGTGATCCGTGCAGATGATGTTGAAGAAACGGTACGTAAGCGCTTAGCGATCTATCATGAACAAACTGAATTGTTAGTCGGTTACTATCGCCAAGCGGCCGAGCAAGGTCAAACACAGTATCATCACATCGATGGTACTCAAGCGGTAGATGCCGTTAGCGAACACTTAGTTAAACTCTTAGGCTAAGTCTACTTTGCTGCTAGCCCCGAGTTGCATGGGCTGCTGGTGACTGACAAACCCCGAACACGCTGAGCATGTTCGGGGTTTTCTTTTGGTTGGAGTTAACCCGCTACAATTTGTTGTAATGCTGCGAGTGCGGCTTCGTAATCAGGTTCTTGGGCTAGTTCAGGCACAAGCTGCTGATAAGCTACTTTACCTTTGCTATCGATAATAATAATGCTGCGCGTCAAAATGCCCATATCTTTAATCAATAAACCATAATTACTACCAAAATCACGCCAAACCGCATCTGAAAGCACCGCCATGGCGTCGACTTGTTCTTGTTGGCAGAAACGTTTCTGCGCGAATGGTAAATCGGTAGAGATGGTCAGTAACACTACTTCATCAGGCAACTTAGTTACTTCGCTATTAAAGCGTTTTGTTTGGATGGAACAAATACCGGTATCAATGCTCGGAACTACACTGAGTAAAATGGTTTTACCTTTGAAATCCGCTAAAGTGACTTTTTTAAAGTTATTGTCCACAACTTTAAAAGCGGGTGCCTTTTGCCCTGTTTTTAGCTCGTTGCCGAGTAATACAATTTGCCGCTCGCCGGCTTTTACATGACTAATTCGCGCTTTAAGTTGTGCTGTGGCATCTACTGCTATACTGTTAAAACTGATGGTACTTAAACACAAAACGGCGATAAGTTTGCTACTATTATTAAAATTCAAAAACATTTTGCTGCTCCGACTGTCAATCAACGCTATGCTTAGTAAGACCGTCGCCACACGAGAACGTTATGACGCCAGCTATATTGATTTGTGATGATTCAAATTTGGCTCGAAAACAATTAGCCAGAATCTTACCACAGGAATGGCAATCCAATGTGGTTTTTGCGGGCCATGGTGCTGAAGCCTTGGCTACGTTAAAGCGACAAGCGGTGGATTGGCTGTTTCTAGATTTAAACATGCCGGTAATGGACGGCTATCAGGTGTTAGCTGAGTTACAAAATTTACAGTTACCGGTTCGCATTGTCATCGTGTCGGGTGACATTCAGCCTGAGGCGCATGAACGGGTCATGGCGCTTGGCGCGTTAACCTTTCTGAAAAAGCCAGTGAATGCCACTGAATTATCAGCCTTTTTGCAAACAAAGGCAGCCGAACAGCCAGCAGAGCCAGCAGCACCTAAGCCACATAAAATACCTGATGAAGTGCAACTTGATGCTGAGCTTCGAGATATTCTGCAAGAAATCACGAACGTCGCTATGGGACAAGCGGGCGATTTATTAGCTAGGTTGTTAGATGTGTTCGTGAAGCTGCCCATCCCCAATGTAAATGTGATTGAAGTCAGTGAGCTGACAATGGCGCTGGCTTCGGTTGAGCCTGAAAGTAAAACCTCTGCCATTTGCCAAGGCTTTATTGGTAGTGGCGTGGCCGGTGAAGCTTTATTGATTCTTACTGACTCGAGTTTTGAAGATATTGCGCGTTTGATGAATTATCAGGGGGAGTTAAACAGTGCCGTCGAGCTGGAACTGTTAATGGATATCTCCAATATCCTGATTGGTGCCGTGTTAAAAGGGATTGCCGAACAAGTGGATATGAGTTTTAGTCAAGGCCATCCAGTAGTGCTAGGTCAACATGCCCCTATTGCCGAGTTGATCAGTGCTAATTCAAAACGCTGGCGTACTACCCTGACAATTGAGCTAAGTTATGGCATTGAAAGCTATAACATTAATTGCGACTTATTGTTGCTTTTTACAGAAGACAGTTTAAAAACCTTGCGTTATAAACTGGCATTTTTGATGGATTAGGCATGATGACTGATACAAGCGCGGGTGTCTCAGAGTTACATTGGTTGATGGATATGCTGCAAACCGTAGACGTTGGCCTAGTAGTGGTTAATGTCGACTATCGCATCCAGCTCTGGAACGGTTTTATGGAAAATCACAGTGGTCTCATGCCTAGACAAGTTCGTGACTGCTACTTGTTTGATTTGTTTCCTGAAATTGATGAGGATTGGTTAAGACGTAAATGTGATCCAGTGATTTTGCTGAAGAATCGCGCTTTCACGATTTGGGAACAACGTCCATTTATTTTTCGCTTTAAAAACTATCGGCCTATTACCGGTAGTGCGGACTTTATGTATCAAAACAGCACCATTTTTCCGATAACCGATACGCGTGGTAATGTCAGTCATTTATGTTTTATTATTTATGACGTGACGGATGCGGCAGTCAGTAAGCTGGCATTGCAATCGATGAATGGGCAGCTACGGCAATTGTCTACCACGGATTACTTGACCCAGATGCGTAACCGTAGTCATTGGGAAGAAAGTTTAAAGCAAGAGTTTTTAAGACTGCAACGGTATAGTCAGCATCAAAGTACCCTGATTATCTGTGATCTTGATCATTTTAAACGTATCAATGATACCTATGGGCATGCTGCTGGAGATTTAGTGATTAAAACCGCGGCCGATATTATTCGTAAGAGTTTGCGTGCTACCGATATCGCGGGTCGTTACGGTGGTGAATCTTTCGCTATTTTGCTGCTGGATACCACAGCGGACCAGGCTGATTATTTAGCCGAACGGATCCGACGTAAAATTGCCCAAAGCGAGCTAAAATTTAATGAGCATGCCATTACCTTTACAATGAGTTTTGGCTTAGCGGAACGTAATCAGGATATTCAAGACTACATCCAATGGATCGAGGCTGCAGAGAAGGCGCTTTTCACTTCCAAAGCGCAAGGTCGTAACCAAGTCAGTCGGTTTAAAGTAGATGTATAAGCTGTGTCAGTCGGATTAACACAGATCTATAAGCGGTTGCCAGTTTATGTTTTGCAACTGGCTAACAAGCTAATATTCCCCAGCTCATCTTGTTGCTCTAAGCGCACTTCAAACCCCCATAGGCGGTGTAAGTGCCGCAGTACCTCTTGGATATCGCCGCCTAAGGGAATAGCATTATGCGGGATATACCTTAAGGTTAATGCTCTATCCGTATCAACATTTACTTGTTGTACCTGAATATTCGGTTCTAATTGACTTAAGTTGTACTGCGCAGCAAGCATTTGTCTGATCTGTTGATAACCTTCAGCATTATGGATAGCTGCAACTTCAAGGTTGCTAACCTTACTGTCATCGGTGATGGCAAATAAGCGAAAATCGCGAATGACTTTGGGTGAGAGATACTGACTAATAAAGCTTTCGTCTTTAAAGTTTTGCATCGCAAAATGTAAGGTATCCAACCAATTACTGCCGGCTAGTTCGGGAAACCAGTTTTTATCTTCGGCTGTTGGGTATTCGCAGATGCGCTTAAGATCGGTAAAGATGGCAAAGCCCAGCGCATAGGGGTTGATACCAGAATAATATTTACTATTGTATTCGGGTTGCAGCACCACATTGGTATGGCTATGTAAAATTTCCAGCATAAAACGATCGCTTACCCGACCTTCAGTATAAAGGTGTTGCAGTAACGTATAGTGCCAAAACGTTGCCCAGCCTTCGTTCATCACTTGTGTTTGCTTCTGCGGATAAAAGTATTGGGCAATTTTTCTGACGATACGCACGATTTCTCGCTGCCAAGGTTGCAGTAAGGGCGCATGTTTTTCGATAAAGTAGAGAATGTTTTCTTGCGGCTCTATTGGGAACTGGCTGCTATTTGGGGTACTTTTCGCCTTATCTGGTACGGTACGCCAAAGTGCATTGACCTGTGATTGCAAAAACGCTTCACGTTCTGCTTGCCGCTTTTGCTCTTCTTCCATTGAAATCTTCTGGGGTCTTTGATAGCGATCGACCCCGTAATTCATCAAAGCATGGCAAGAATCCAGAAAATCTTCCACCACCGTGATGCCGTATTTCTCTTCGCAACGACTGATATAGTTTTTGGCAAATACCAAGTAATCGATAATCGAACTGGCATCTGTCCATGTTTTGAATAAATAATTGTTTTTGAAAAAAGAGTTATGGCCATAACAGGCATGAGCTATCACCAGCGCCTGCATTGGTAAGGTATTTTCTTCCATTAAATAAGCAATACAAGGGTTAGCGTTTATCACAATCTCATAAGCTAGCCCCATATAACCACGTTTATAGTGTTGTTCGGTTTGAATAAACTTCTTACCATAAGACCAGTGATTGTAACCAATCGGCATGCCGATGCTGGAATAGGCGTCCATCATTTGCTCTGCCGTAATCACTTCTATTTGATTAGGGTAAGTATCAAGTTGATACAAGGCTGCGACTCGAGCGATATGCTGTTGGTACTCAGACAGTAGTTCAAAACTCCAGTCTGGTCCGTCACTTAAACAAGGTCCTGTCGTAAAGGCAATGCTATTCATGTTGCCTCCTATTAAGCGGCTTGCTTTTTAAAGAGTTCACGAAAAACCGGGTAAATATCACTGACTTCCCGGATATGCTGAATGGCGAAATTGGGATGCGTCGCGAGTAATCGTTGATAATGCTCCCACAGGGATTGATGTGCGCGTGGGGTAATTTCGATGTAAGCATAGTAGCGCAGCAACGGCAGTAGTTGTTCGGCCAGTAAGGTTGCACAAGGTGCACTATCTTCAGCCCAATTATCGCCATCGGAGGCTTGAGCGGCATAAATATTCCACTCTATCGGGTTATAGCGAGCCTGCACAATCTCTAGCATCAGCTTGAGTGCCGAAGACACAATGGTGCCACCCGTTTCCTGTGAGTAAAAAAATTCTTGTTCATCCACCTCTTTCGCTTGGGTATGGTGCCGGATGTACACGACTTCAACATTTTTGTAGGTACGACTTAAGAAGAGGTATAACAAAATATAAAAACGTTTTGCCATCTCTTTGGTAGCTTGATCCATCGAGCCAGAGACATCCATTAAGCAAAACATCACTGCTTTACTGGTTGGCTCAGGACGTTTTTGATAATTTTTGAAGCGTAAGTCAAAGCTATCTATAAAAGGTACAGCCGCAATTTTTTGTCTAAGCTCAGCAATTTGCTTGATTAATGCCTGTCGCAGCAATTCGTCAGGAATCACCTCCTGCTCAAGCTTAAACAGTTGTTGTTCTAGCGCTGTGAGTTGCCGTTTTTTATCTGCCGACATGGCGATACGACGTGCGACTGAACCGCGCAAAGATCGAACGATATCTATATTGGCAGGGACACCTTCGGCGCGAAAGCCTGCTCGAACATTTTTGTATTGCACAAGTTTATCTAGCTGATTATGTTTTAGATCAGGAAGTGCAAGATCTTCGAATAACAAATCCAGATATTCATCCTTGGAAATAGCAAACACAAAATCGTCATTGCCTTCGCCATCTTGACTAGCATCGCCTTGGCCTGAACCAGCCTCACCGCTTGGCGGCCTTGCGATCTTATCACCCGTGCTAAATTGATCATTACCCGGATGCACACGATCTCTTTTGCCGCCTTTTCCTTGCTGAAAGAAGGGTTCTTTGATGTCACGCGCTGGGATAGTGATGCTTTCGCCACTGGTTAAGTCCGTGACGCTGCGCTTACTCACAGCATCAGACACTGCTTGTTTAATTTGCTGTTTATAGCGCCGGATAAAGCGCTGCCGATTTACAGCGCTTTTGTTTTTTCCATTAAGACGGCGATCAATAAAATGCGCCATACAACCTCCGGGGCTATTGAGATTTACGAACTCGCAAATACCATTCCGATAACAATCTGACTTGTTTGCGTGTGTAGCCTTTCTCCATCATCCGATTAACAAAATCATCATGCTTTCTCTGATCTTCAGTACTGGTTTTGGCATTAAAGGAAATAACCGGTAATAACTCTTCGGTACTGGAAAACATTTTCTTTTCAATCACGGTGCGTAATTTTTCGTAACTGGTCCACGTTGGGTTTTTGCCATTATTTTTGGCCTTGGCTCTCAGCACAAAATTAACGATTTCATTGCGAAAATCTTTGGGATTACTAATGCCTGCTGGCTTTTCAATTTTTTCTAATTCCGCGTTTAATGCCGAGCGATCAAAGAGTTGACCTGTCTCTGGATCGCGATATTCTTGATCTTGGATCCAAAAGTCAGCATAGATCACATAGCGATCAAAGATGTTCTGGCCGTATTCTGAATAGGACTCCAAGTAAGCTGTTTGAATCTCTTTGCCAATAAACTCGACATATTTCGGCGTTAAAAAGCCTTTTAAATGCTCTAAGTAGCGTTCTGCGGTGTCAGCAGCAAATTGCTCTCGTTCAATTTGCTGTTCAAGGACATAAAATAAATGCACCGGATTGGCTGCAACTTCAGTGGTATCAAAATTAAATACCCGAGATAATATTTTGAAAGCAAAGCGGGTTGACAGTCCCGTCATGCCTTCGTCAACCCCCGCATAGTCACGATACTCCTGATAGGACTTTGCTTTAGGATCGGTATCTTTTAAGCTTTCGCCATCATACACCCGCATCTTTGAGTAGATACTGGAGTTTTCCGGCGCCTTCAGGCGTGAAAGTACTGCAAATTGTGCTAAAGCCGCTAAGGTGCCAGGTGCGCAAGGCGCCTGCTTTAATTCACTATGCTCTAGCAGTTTTTGATAGATTTTCATTTCCTCACTCACCCGCAAGCAGTAAGGGACTTTGACAATATAAACCCGATCTAAAAACGCCTCATTATTTTTATTGTTGCGAAAGGTTTGCCATTCCGACTCATTACTGTGCGCTAGAATAATGCCGTCGAAGGGTAGGGCGGCCAGCCCCTCAGTACCATTATAGTTACCTTCTTGGGTGGCGGTAAGCAATGGATGGAGCACCTTTATCGGTGCTTTAAACATTTCGACAAATTCCATTAAGCCTTGATTGGCTCGGCAAAGTGCGCCCGAGTAGCTGTAGGCATCAGGATCGTTTTGCGCAAAATGCTCCAGTTGACGAATATCCACTTTACCCACCAAGGCGGCAATATCTTGATTGTTTTCATCACCGGGTTCGGTTTTGGCAATCGCTAATTGATCTAAAATCGAAGGGTAGCGTTTCACTACCCGAAACTGACTGATATCACCATTAAACTCATGTAAGCGTTTACTGGCCCAAGGCGACATAATGGTTCGCAGATAGCGTTTTGGAATGCCAAACTCTTGTTGCAATAGTTCACCATCTTCGGCCGCATCAAATAAGCTCAATGGATGATCCTGAACCGGTGAGCCTTTTAGATAATAGATGGGTACTTGCTGCATCAGATGTTTAAGTTTTTCGGCAAGAGAAGATTTGCCCCCGCCCACAGGTCCCAGTAAGTATAAAATTTGTTTGCGCTCTTCCAGGCCTTGCGCAGAATGTTTGAGGTAAGAAACAATTTGTTCGATCGCCTCTTCCATACCATAAAACTCTGAAAATGCCGGGTAGCGGGCAATCAAACGGTTGGAAAATAAGCGGCTTAGTTGAGGATCTTGCGAGGTATCAAGCAATTCAGGTTCACCAATCGCCATCAGTAAACGTTCGGCGGCACTGCAGTAGCAGGTTTTATCCTTTTTACACAGCGCAAGATATTCCTGAATGGTAAGCTCTTCCTCTTTATTTGTTTCGTAGCGTGCTTTGTAATGCTCAAATATGCTCATATGCCCCTCCAGCTACTTATCTGGGAAAACTGCTTTCAGCTGTTAACTTAAGGGTAGACATGAAATGCCAGTTTTGCCCGTTACAATCAAAAATTTCTGTTTCTAAAATATGTTACGCTGTATCGTGAATTCTAGTTTAGTTTAATTTTTGAGCAGTAAGCGCGGGAAAGGTTCAGACAACTAAAAAAATACCCGGACTAAGCCGGGTATGGAGGGGAAACTGAGTTTAGCTTACTTGGCGAAGTTTTCTGCCGCAAAATCCCAGTTTACTAAAGCCCAGAAGGCGTCTAAGTAAGTTGGGCGAGCATTACGGAAATCGATATAGTAAGCATGCTCCCACAGATCAACTGTGATGATTGGGGTCACAGAGGCATCTTGGATCGGTGTACCGGCATTGCTGGTATTAACGATATCCAAGCTACCATCGGCTTTCTTCACTAACCACGTCCAGCTAGAGCCAAAGTTGTTGACGGCTTTGTCATTGAAAGCGGCTTTAAATGCATCAAAAGAACCAAATTTAGCAGTGATGGCATCCGCTAATGCGCCCGTTGGCTGGCCACCGCCATTTGGCGATAAACAGTGCCAATAGAAAGTGTGGTTCCAAACTTGCGCGGCGTTGTTGAATACACCACCTTCGCTGTTACGGATAATTTCTTCTAAAGTTTGGCTGGCAAAAGGGGTGCCTTCGATTAAACCATTTAACTTGACCACATAGGTATTGTGGTGTTTGCCATGATGGTACTCTAAGGTTTCAGCTGAAATGTGTGGGGCTAATGCATCTTTTGCATAAGGTAACGCTGGTAATTCAAAGGCCATTATTGCTCTCCGTTCACGTTGTTAAAAGTGTCTGCATGGCGTAGACTACAAAACCTGACTAAAATACTCAAGTTTTATTCGTCTTTCGCTTGGGCTGCCGTTAACTGGGCGCTAACTGCATTGTTATGTGTTTACCAGATATTGGGCGCTTTTCGCAAAACTCAAGTGCCAGCAGCGGTAATACAGGGTAAAATAGTGACACTGACATGTTAACCTTTGAGGTCATTATGGAAACATTAGATAAAATTAAACAGCAAATTGCAGACAATCCAATTTTATTATTTATGAAGGGTTCGCCAAAGTTCCCAAGCTGTGGTTTTTCAGCACAAGCTTCGCAAGCATTAATTGCTTGCGGTGAACAATTCGCCTTTGTCGATATTTTACAGCATCCGGATATCCGTGCCGAGTTACCAAAGTATGCTAACTGGCCAACCTTCCCACAGCTGTGGGTAGAGGGCGAGTTAATTGGTGGCTGTGATATCGTGCTAGAAATGTTTCAACGCGGAGAGTTACAGCCCTTAATTAAAGACGCTGCGGCTCGACAAAATACCACTGAAGCGGATATGACTGTCGAAGAATAAGGCAGAGTATTAGTGTGAAATACATTACCCCCTCTGCTGTGGTGAGGGGGTAATTTTTGCTTAGTCAGCTACCGAATCGGTTTGTTCGTTCGTGTTATTTTCTTCATCATCTGCAACTAAGGCGCTACCAAGTGGCCAGCCGCCCATTTCTTGCCAACGATTCACAATATAACAAAACAGTTCTGCCGTTCGTTCGGTATCATATAACGCACTGTGCGCTTCCTTTGCATTAAAGGCGATGCCGGCTTGAGCACAGGCTTTCGCTAATACCGTTTGGCCGAGTGCCA
This sequence comes from Alishewanella sp. d11, assembly GCF_049390205.1. Lineage (GTDB taxonomy): Bacteria > Pseudomonadota > Gammaproteobacteria > Enterobacterales > Alteromonadaceae > Alishewanella. The sequence goes on from NZ_CP186547.1 coordinate 2,499,574, forward strand.
GTGCGGCAAGGCTGGTGGTATCAAAAGACACAAACGCATGAAAAGGTGAGCGTTTATAGTTTAGTCGGCTAATTGCTGCATTAAAAAAGCCCTGATCAAAGGCGGCGTTATGCGCCACTATGACAGAGCGCTGGCAGCCAGCCGCTTTCTGAGCAGTTCTTACTGCTTTGCAAATCTCACTAATTGCATCACGTTCAGCGACCGCACCACGCAAGGGGTTAAAGGGATCGATGCCATTAAAGGCTAACGAGCTGGCATCTAAATTCGCACCTGCAAAGGGCTCAACATGAAAATGTAGGCTTTCACCTGGCGTCAATTTACCCGTTTCGTCCATTTGTAACAGATTAATGGCGATTTCCAACAAAGCATCGGTTTTCGGATTAAAGCCGGCGGTTTCGATGTCGATAACAACAGGATAATAGCCCCGGAAGCGTCGAGCAAATAAGGTAGTGGTTTCAGAGGGGGATTTGGGTTTCATAGCTTCGTCATTTTGCTGAGTTAGCGCTATTATGCCAAAAAATCGAGCTAAGGTCTTGTATCAGGCATAATGCTTGCTTAGTTTTTGATAAGAATCTTTTGGCAGAACATTTTATGTTTACACATCCGTTGTTAGTTCAGGTGAAATCAGAGGAGTCACGGCCTTCTATGCAGGTTTTAACCTTATGTTTTGCTGTGGCAGTCAGTTTATTTTCCAGTCATAGCTGGGCTGTCTCTAGCCAGTGGCGTCAATATTCTGCCACTATTGAACAATCTAGCTGGCAATTAACGGCTAATACCCCCATTCATTGCCAGCTAGAGCATGAGATCCCTAACTTTGGCACAGCGATTTTTCGCAGTGTGGCGGCTAAATCATTAAATATGGACTTTGAGTTAAGCATGTTGCGTTTACCGGATGATTACGGTTTGGCAGAAGTTTTATCTGTACCGCCGCATTGGCGACCCGGTGAGCGAACTAAATCCGTAGCCAGTATGAACTTATTAAAGCAATTTAATGGTGATTTACCGCAAAAAACCGCTTGGACCTTGTTAACTGAATTAGAACAAGGCTTCAGTCCGACGTTTTATTATGCCGATTGGTATAGCCCCTATGATAAGGTCGTCGCAGCGCTGAATCCTGTGCAATTCCCTGTGCAATTTCACGCTTTTAATCAATGTATATCAGCGTTATTACCCTATTCATTTGAGGATATCGCTTTTACCGTGTTGGTATATGAAAGTGGTGGTGATCAGCTAAGTCGTGAGTCACGGCGGCGCTTAAGTCAGATAGCCGATTATTTACGCCATGACTCCGATATTGAATCCATTGAGTTACAAGGCTATACCGACAGTTTCGGCGGACGTTGGATGAATGAACAACTTTCAATCCAGCGGGCTGAAAAAATTAAAGAATTCTTTGTGGCGGCAGGGATAGCCGCCGATCGGATACAAATAGAAGGCTTTGGCGAGCGTCGGCACGTTGCTTCAAATGAAACCTCGCTTGGGCGTGCGGTTAACCGTCGGGTTGTGGTACAGATGGCTAAACCTTAAAGCGTTGCGGCGATAACATGCCGAGTGTGGCATCACTTGCGGGTATTGGCTCGCCGCTAAGCTGACAGGCCAATATTTCCGCGAGTAGCGGCGCAAATAGCAAGCCTCTGGCCCCCAAACCAGCCTGCACCCATAAATTGGGTTGGCTGTGATTGAGTTGACCCGCCAGAGGCAAATGATCAGGGAGGGTGCCGCGAAAAGCCGCCTTGGCCGAGTCAATGATAAGATCTGTTTTTAGTTCGCTTAGATTGAGTTGCTGAGCTAATTCTTGAATATTGCTGTCGTTATCTGCTGCCGTGACTGCCGCTTCGGTAGCTGTGCGATCAAAGGTTGCGCCAACACAATGCAAGCCTTGCCAAGCAGGAGTCACATAACCTTTATGGCAAATCACCGTTTCCAGACTTGAGAGTATGGCAGACTGGACGTGACTTACTTGACCGCGCACCCGATTAAGCGGCAGCTGGACGAAAGGGGAAAGCTGCGTTAAATCTGCTCCTGTGGCGACCAGTAAGTTTGCAGTGTCAAAGACTTGGTGTGCGCTGTGTACTTGCCAGCCACTACCTGCTGGTAAGATTTGGGTAACTTTACAGTTAAAATGTGCACTAAAATTGGCTTGCGCGTTTAAATAAGTGAAGAGTGCCTGACAAAAAGCTTGCGGCGCTAGCCAACCGGCATCCGGAATAAAAATACCCCTGTGCTGCAGTGGAATATTGGCCAGCGTACTTGCTTCTGCTGCTTCAACAAAACGTACTAGAGATGTCGGCCAGCTTTGCTGCAAGGCCATTTTCTTTTGTCGCTCAGCTAAGGGCGTTGTAGTTGCTAAATGCAGTAATCCACAAAACTGCAGTGGGAAGTCAATGCCCTGCTGTTGGCATAGCTGATAAAACTGCCTCGCAAAATAAAAGGCTTGGCAATGCCATAAACTGGCGGGGCTAAGGCTTACCGAGAGATTCGGATATAAAGCGCCCTGACGGTTATGCGAAGCGCCTTCTGCAACAGCCGCGTCGGCACATAGCATTCTGACGTTTAAACCGCGGCGCACCAGAGCAAAAGCCGAACAAAGCGCTGCTAAACCACCACCGACAATGGTCACTGCTAAGTTTGGCTGCATGGCAGTTGAGCTCTGCTGTGCTTGAAGGGCAACCGTTGTCTCTGCAGAAAAAGTCGCTGTCGCAGTGAGCATTTCGCGTTTACGGCCAAAGCCTTTGACTTTTTGAATATGAAAACCTGCGGCCGTTAACCCCCGCTTCACTAAGCCAGCACAGGTAAAGGTCGCCAAGGTGGTGTTACTGTGACTAAGCCTGAAGAGTTGTTCAAATAATGAGCTTTGCCACATATCTGGGTTCTTGGCTGGCGCAAAGCCATCTAGGAAGATGGCATCTACCTTATTCTGTGCGGGTAATTGTGGCAGGAGCGCGTTGACATCGCCTTGCCATAAATCAAGGATAACCTGGCCATGCTCAAACACTAAACGGTGACAACCTGGGGTAGGCGGTGGATAAGCCGCAAGTAATTGCTCACATTCGGTTTGCAGCATACTGTGGCTGGCTAATGCTTGGCGTAAATCAGCTAGGCTAAGCGGATATTTTTCAAAACTACTGAAATAAAGTCGCTGGCAAGTTGCTGCAGGATGTTGCGCTTTAAACGAGCGGAAACGCTGCCAGCACAGTAAAAAATTGGCGCCAGTACCAAAGCCAGTCTCTAAAATATGAAAAAATGCGTGTGGATGCGTATGCCAGCGTTCAGGCAACGCATTCTGTTGCAGGAATACGTATTCGGTTTCTGCCAAGCCGCCTTCATTCGAAAAGTAAATGTCATCAAATTCTGTCGCAACAGGAGTACCTTGCGGGTTAAAGTGAATTTTGGCGTTGGAAATAGACTGCATGCTGGGGCCTGAGTTAAAAATTCGGCTTGTAGTTTACCTCAGGCTGAAGCAAAATTGAAAACAGAGTACAGTTGTTCGCTGAAAGCAGACCAGTTTTGCATGTAAACACCGTACAATAATACGAATACGTAAATTTTAATTGCCTGAAAAAGCAGGTTGGGGAGTAAGCATGAAAAGAGCCGTAATCACCGGTTTTGGCATTGTATCCAGTATTGGAAATAATAAATCTGAAGTATTAGCTGCGTTGAAAGCCGGCAAATCAGGCATTACTCGCGCAGAAGAATTTGCCGAGCTGGGATTACGTTCTCAGGTTTGGGGTGATATTAAATTAAACCCCAGCGAAATGATTGATCGTAAAGCACTGCGTTTTATGGGCGATGCCGCGGCCTATGCGTACATTGCTATGCAAGAAGCGATGCAAGATGCGGGTTTATCAGAAGAGCAAATCTCGCATCCAAGAGTGGGATTGGTGGTTGGCTCGGGGGGCGCTTCATCAAAAACCCAAGTGGAAGCCGCAGATATTCTGCGCGAAAAAGGTGTGAAGCGAGTGGGGCCTTATGCCGTACCCAAAACGATGTCTAGTACCTGTTCTGCCTGTTTAGCAACGCCTTTTAAAATCAAAGGGGTCAATTACTCGATCAGCTCGGCGTGTGCCACTAGTGCTCACTGTATCGGTCATGCCATGGAGCTGATTCAACTGGGTAAACAGGATATCGTGTTTGCCGGTGGTGGAGAAGAAGTACATTGGACATTGGCGATGGAGTTTGATGCGATGGGCGCACTTTCTTCACGTTATAACGAGACGCCTGAATTGGCTTCACGTACTTATGATGCGGAGCGCGATGGTTTTGTGATCAGCGGTGGTGGCGGCATTGTGGTGGTAGAAGAGTTAGAGCATGCGTTGGCGCGTGGTGCGACTATTTACGCTGAAATTGTTGGCTATGGCGCAACTTCTGATGGCTTCGATATGGTTGCACCTAGCGGAGAAGGTGCAGTGCGTTGTATGCAAATGGCCATGCAAGGTGTGAATGCGCCAATTGATTATGTGAACACGCACGGTACCAGTACGCCAGTAGGCGATGTGAAAGAGTTAGGCGCTATTCAGGAAGTGTTTGCGGGTAAAACGCCGGCAATCAGTGCAACCAAAGCCATGACTGGCCATGCGTTAGGTGCCGCAGGTGTTCATGAGGCCATTTACTCCTTGCTGATGATGCAACATAACTTTATTGCTCCATCGATTAATATCAGTCAATTAGATGACGCTGCGACCGGTCTAAACATTGTGACTGAACCCCGTGAAGCGGTATTGAATACTGTGATGTCGAATAGCTTTGGCTTTGGTGGTACCAATGCCACTTTAGTACTGCAACGCTTTAGCCAATAACGGCTGCTGCTCGGTTTAAAAGGCGCTTGCAAAGCGCCTTTTTGCTATCTTCTGCCTTAATTTTGTTACACTAAGCCATTACAGCTGCTTAACCATGCCTTGGATAGAAAAAATGAAGATTTTTGCCGATGAAAATATGCCGCTGGTGCGCGAGTTTTTTGCTGATCTGGGGGACGTTACGCTGTTTAATGGCCGTAACGTTACTGCTGCTGAACTCGCGGAGGCGGAGATCCTGCTAGTACGCTCTGTGACTCACGTTGACGCGGCGTTGTTAAAAGAAAATCGGGTATTGCGCTTTGTTGGTACCGCCACTATTGGCATGGATCACATCGATCAGGCTTACTTAGCGCAACGGCAGATTGCTTTTAGCTCCGCCCCTGGCTGTAATGCGCAATCCGTTGTGGAATATGTGCTCAGTAGTTTATGGTGTTTAGCTGAGCGCTATCAATGGCAACTCACTGAGCAAACCGTCGGTATTGTTGGCGTAGGGAGCATTGGTAGTCGACTGGCGCAAGCGTTAACGGCTTTAGATATACCGGTGTTACTGTGTGACCCACTGCGCGCAGCCCAAGATAGTCAATTCGCGCATACTGACTTTGACAGCTTGTGCCAACAAGCGGATATTCTGAGTTTTCATACGCCGCTGGTGAAATCAGGCCCGTTACCAACGCAGCACTTACTTAATGCTACTACCTTAGCGCAATTAAAACCCTCCTGTGCCCTCATTAACGCTTCGCGTGGCGCAGTGATTGATAATGCGGCTTTATTAGCAGCGCAGCAACAACAGCGCAGACCTTTGGTGTTGGATGTGTGGGAACAGGAACCGAATATCTTATTGCCATTACTGGCGTATTGCGATATTGCTACTGCGCATATCGCTGGGCACAGTATAGAAGGTAAAGCTAGGGGGACTGAGATGTTGTATCAGCGTTGTTGCCAATTATTTGGCATAGCACCTGTGGTTAAACTCAAGCAATTACTCGCTATACCTGCTGTGGAAAAACTACAAATTTCTGCAAATTTTGGGCTTCCAGATGTCCAAAGTGTCGCAAGAATGTTATATGATGTGCGACGTGATGATGCGTTATTCCGTCATCATATCGAAGGTAAAGGGTTTGACTGGCTTCGAAAGTCATATCCGGCACGGCGTGAGTTTAGCGCGCTTCAGCTTGAGGGTCAGCAGCATATGACCAAGCTAAGCCAATTGGGCTTTAATTGTCAGTAATAAGAGGATGCATCGCATGGCGTCGCAATACAATGTCGCAATTTTAGGCGCGACCGGCTTGGTAGGCCAACACTTAATTGAAATTCTTGAACAACGTGATTTCCCTGTTGCACAGTTGTTTCCGCTGGCCAGTAGCCGTTCCGCGGGTGGCACCATTACCTTTAAAGGCAAAAAAATCACGGTACTGGACGCCGAAACTTTTGACTGGAGTCAGGCACAGATCGGCTTATTTTCAGCAGGTGGCAGTATTTCAGCCATTTATGCGCCCAAAGCCGCTGAGGCAGGTTGTGTTGTTATCGATAATACCTCACATTTTCGTTACGAAGCGGATATTCCATTAGTCGTGCCAGAAGTTAATGCGGCAGCCATTGCGGATTACCGTAACCGGAATATTATTGCCAATCCGAATTGCTCAACGATTCAAATGTTAGTTGCCTTAAAGCCTATTCACGATGCAGTAGGGATAAGTCGGATTAACGTTGCTACTTATCAATCTGTAAGCGGTGCCGGTCAGTCAGCAGTTGAAGCCTTAGCGAAAGAAACGGCGCAATTGCTGAACGGTGTGCCCCTAGATGGCGAAGGTCAATTTGCACGGCAAATTGCATTTAACGTCATTCCACAAATTGACGTATTTATGGATAACGGTTACACCAAAGAAGAAATGAAAATGCATTGGGAAACCCAGAAAATTCTGGGTGACAATAGCATCGCCGTTAATGCCACCGCAGTGCGAGTGCCGGTATTTTTTGGCCATGCGGAAGCGGTACATCTTGAAACCAGAATGCCAATATCGGTAGAGCAAGTAAAAGCGTTATTAGCGACTGCCCCTGGCGTAGTGTTACTTGAAAATAATGCGGATTTCCCCACGCAGGTATGTAGTGCTGCTGGAAAAGATGAGGTATTTGTTGGCCGGGTGCGGCAGGATCTTTCCCATGAAAACGGCATCAGTCTGTGGGTGGTAGCAGATAATATCCGTAAAGGCGCAGCCACGAATAGTATTCAGATAGCTGAACACCTTATTCGCGATTATTTGTAAAAAAGTTAGCACTTAATAAAAAGCGTCTTAGGGCGCTTTTTTGTTTTTAAATAAACCAAGATAGGTGCTAATGCTGGCATGAAAAAGGGTTCTGCATTATATTTGACATAACTGCTACAGCAACAATGGAACGCTGTTTGCATAACATTGCCTATTAGTTTGGCTTTTATGTGAGTCTGGGTGCTCGGCTAAGGAAACCTGATGCCTGTTCTACTAGTATTACTACTGCTATTTGTCAATTTTTCGCCGATGGTGCTAGCAGATACTGCGCCAACGCAGATCCGTGGTCCTAAAAGTGCTGATTCTGTTTTGCTGCAAAAGCAGTTTGGTCCTTTGACCGCCACTGATACCTTGTGGCGTATCGCCGAACAAGTCAAACCGAGTAATAGCGTATCCACCTATCAGGTAATGTACGCTATTTTTGTCAAAAACCCGCAGGCATTTAATGATAATAACTTCAATCATTTACGCCCTGGTTCTGTACTGTTAGTTCCAGATCTACGAGAGATCCGCGCCGTGGATCCTGAGGTCGCCAAACGTAAAGCTGAGCTGGATGATGAGCTTTGGACGCAAAAAATTGCGCGAGAGGCTGCAGAACGTGCTAAAGCACGAGAGGCCGCGAGTAAACCCAATGCTATCCAACAACAAACGGTAGCCGAACTTAACGCTTTAAAAGATCAATACCAAGACTCAATGCAATTGATTGCAGGTATTGCGCAGGAAAATGCCAATCTTCGCGGCTCGTTGTCTCGCGTTGAGCAAGAGCTTGAGGGGTTAAAAGCGCAACTTTCGGAAGATAGCCTGTTACAGCAACAGCTTAATCAACTGTTACAGCAACAACAGCAAATGCTGGAAGAGCAACAAGCTGCCAAAGCCGCTGAAGAAGCTGCAAAATTAGCTCAAGCTGCAGAAAGTTCCTTTAGTAATTTACTGAATAACCCTATTGTTTGGGTAATAGCCGCTTCTGCGCCTGCGATTTTATTGTTATTAGGTGGCATTTTTTGGTTAAAGCGTCGTGGACGCAAAACCGAAGAAGTGGTCGCTGCTGCAATTAAAGAGCCGAGCGCGGTGAGTGGGTATAAATCGCCTTTACCGCCGCTGGAAGCGAGTCAGGATTTTGACGATAGCCTATTCGATATTGATGATAGCTTGCTCAGTGATTCTTTTAGCACAGAAGAAAAACCTAAAACAACAACGGCAACAACCAAAAGTGATCTTGATGATGAATTGCCTGACTTTAGTGATGATATCGTCCTTGACGATTTAGGTGATGATGACCCTCTACAGTCAACTATGCTAGATAAGGGTACGCCAAATGATTTTGATATTAATTTAGATGATGACTTCAGCAATCCTCAAGATGAAGCGGCTTTGGCATTAGACCCTACTGAGGAAATCAATTTCGATGCCAATAACATTTTGTCTGATATGGATCTCTCTGCCTTACTTATGGCCGAAGATGATGCGGATGATGTTATAGAGCTCGCCGATCCTGAGAAAACAGAAGCCGCCGATTTATTAGCGGAAAGCTCAGGCGAATTAGCAGAGAAAAAGCAGTCTGATGCGTTAGCCTCTTCTTTGACGGATCAAGATGATATCGATAGTTTATTAGAGGAAATTGAACTTGATCTGCCAATACCCGCTGAAGCAGAGCAATCCATAGATGATCTTTTAGCACAGCATACCATTTCTGAACATGCGCTTGAGCCAGCTTCAGCTCCGGCATTAGAAGATGAGAACCACTCCAACTTTGATACTGTGGACGTCGACGAGTTGTTAGAGCAAGAACAACTGATGGTTTCTGATGAACATTTTGATAATTCTGATTTGGATGAGTTTGCTGAGCAACTGGCATCAGAAATTGAGCAAGAGAATGAGGCCGCTTACATTACAGAGGATGAGCAGCTTTTAAATGCGGAAATGGATGATATTTTAGACCAAGCAGCTGAACAACAAATTTCCGCTTTGGATGCCGTCGCCGCAGATGAAGTAGAGAATAAAGCCTTAACTGAACAAGCTGATGTCGTTTCAGAGGAGACGTTAGACGAAGCCTTATCGGAGCAAACGGCTGATATTGCAGAGGAGACGTTAGACGAAACTTTATCGGAGCAAACGGCTGATATTGCAGAGGAGACGTTAGACGAAACCTTATCTGAGCAAACGGCTGATATTGCAGAGGAAGCGTTAGACGAAACCTTACCTAAGCAAACGGCTGATATTGCAGAGGAGGCGTTAGACGAAGCCTTATTGGAGCAAACGGCTGATATTGCAGAGGAGACGTTAGACGAAACCCCAACGGAACAAGCGGATACCTCTTTAGCTGCGCTCTCAGATATGTCGTCAAATGAAGCCTTGGATGATGTACTCATTGATGAACCAACTGCGATACCGTCTCAAGATAAAACGGAACTTACCTTGGATTTGACGGCTGAAGAGGACAACTCTGTTATCGCCTCTTCGGAAGCTGCCTTAGCAGTGGAAAACCCCAGCAAAGTTTTAGATACCTACCCCGATCTCGATTTAGATGAATTTGACCCTGAAGAAGCGTTTGATTTTTCAACAGAGAATATTGCTAATCTGACAGACGATGCTGATCTCGAGGTGTTATCGGGTGCTCTGGAAGAGGAGTTGCCAGCCTCTCCTGAGGTAACTGAAGATAACTTTCCTACTCTTGATACTGAATTAACGAACCTTAGTGATCTTGATGATAGTCAATTTGATGATTTGTTAAATGAGTTAGAGGGCATCTCTGTTATTGAATCGGCTGAAGAAGGCGCTGAAAATGAGGTTCCCACACAGTTAGAAGCGGATGTTGAAGAAGAGCCAGCTTTATCTGATGCAGATTTTGTCGAAATTGACAATTTATTGCAAGCAATGGAGCAGACGGAGGAAGATGCAGATCGCTTTAACAACTTGAATGTGGATGTTGGGTTAGATGAGTTTGCCGATATAATTGGTGAGCATAACAAAATGGATGTGGACCAGGAAGATGAAGGTTTTGCTGGGAAATTGGATCTGATCCGTGCTTACATTGAAATGGATGAACCTGAGAGTGCAGCGCTGCTGATTGATGAAGTTTTAACCTCTGCCGCCCCTGAACATGTCAAAGAGGAAGCTAAAGCACTTAAACCTGACTAGCTGAGTCTGTTTATTGGCATCGCTTGTCGGATAATTTGCAGGTTATTTGGGGATCTCAGCTTAGCTGCGGTATAATTGGCGCGGTTAATTGAGGGTCAGAGATGCGGATAGCCTTAGGTATTGAATACGATGGTACAGGTTTTTTTGGCTGGCAGCGTCAGCGTGAAGTGACGAGTGTACAAGAAGAACTAGAAAAAGCCCTGTCAAAGGTTGCTAATCAACCAATAGAGTTATTTTGTGCTGGGCGCACGGATGCTGGCGTGCATGCTACAGGGCAGGTAGTGCACTTTGATACCACCGCAGAGCGAGATGTAAAAGCGTGGATCATGGGAACTAATGCTCAGCTTCCTGATCAGATAGCGGTGCGTTGGGCTAAAGTTGTGCCTGATGATTTTCATGCCCGTTTCAGTGCTACTGCGCGTCGTTACCGCTACGTTATTTACAACCATAAGTATAGACCGGCTATTTTACGGTCTGGTTTAAGTCATTACCATCAACCATTGAATCTGGCTCTGATGCAACAAGCTGCGCCAGCTTTGTTGGGTGAGCAAGACTTTAGTGCCTTTCGTGCCATCCAATGTCAATCTAAAACCCCTTTTCGGAATATTCACCACATACGCCTTGAGCGATTTGCGGATTATTTGGTACTAGATATTAAAGCTAATGCATTTTTACACCATATGGTACGTAATATCACAGGGAGCTTACTTGAGATTGGGATGGGGCGAAGACCGCCAGAATGGCTTGCTGAATTGTTAGCGAGTAAAGATCGTAACCTAGCCGCAGCAACAGCAAAAGCCGGTGGACTGTATTTGGTTGAGGTGGATTATCCGGAACATTTCCAAATCCCCAAAGTAGCTTTAGGGCCCTTATTTTTACCGGCGACTTAATGTTGGTGTCGTTGGTGAGGGGGCACTACTAAGACCAGTTTTCTGTATTCGAGCAGCCTCTATTTGTGTTTTAATAGCCGTCATTTTCGCTATTTCGGTGTTTTTAGCGTATTTTCTGCTCAGGTAGTGTTAATCTATCGGCAATAACAGTATTAGGAAGTCTTTATGAGTTGGTTAGAAAAGATTCTGCCCAGAACATCATCCTCTGGTCGCCGCAATATCCCAGAAGGGGTTTGGACTAAGTGTACCTCGTGTGATGCGGTGTTATACAAAGCTGATTTGGATCGCAACTTGGGCGTGTGTCCAAAATGCGACCATCACATGCGCGTTTCAGCTCGAAGCCGGTTGCAAAACTTTTTTGATACGGGGACGACCAAAGAACTGGCCGCAGAGCTAGAGCCGCAAGACTTACTCAAATTTAAAGATAGCAAGCGCTATAAAGATCGTTTAGTGGCAGCACAAAAAGACACCAATGAAAAAGATGCTATGGTTGTTATGCACGGCACTTTGCATGGTATGCAGGTCGTTGCCGCGTCATTTGAGTTTGAATTTATGGGCGGCTCCATGGCTTCAGTTGTGGGTGCCAAGTTTGTGGCTGGTGTTGAATATGCCTTAGCTCAAAAAATTCCTTTTGTTTGTTTTTCTGCCAGTGGTGGTGCTCGTATGCAAGAGGCACTGTTTTCACTAATGCAAATGGCGAAAACCAGTGCTGCCTTAGCGAAGATGAGTGAGCAGGGGCTGCCGTATATTTCAGTACTAACGGATCCAACAATGGGCGGCGTTTCAGCCAGCTTAGCCATGTTGGGTGACGTTAACATTGGCGAGCCGAAAGCACTTATCGGTTTTGCGGGGCCACGTGTTATTGAACAAACCGTACGGGAGAAGCTGCCTGAGGGTTTCCAGCGCAGTGAGTTCTTATTAGAGCATGGCGCTATCGATATGATAGTTGACCGCCGGCAAATGCGCGATACAATTGCACGACTTGTCGCTAAATTTATGCAATTACCGCCGCCTGTAGACGAGCGCAACGCATCCTAAGGATCTATGTCTGTTCAACATTTAAATAGCCAATCATGCCAGACACTGGCAGATTGGCTTTGCTATATAGAGCAAAGCCACCCAATTGATAAAATAGCATTAGGCCTAGAACGGGTGCTTACGGTTGCTACTCGCGGTGAGCTAGGCAGCTTACCCGGTAAAGTTGTTTTGATTGCCGGCACTAATGGCAAAGGCACAACTGCCCGAACGCTAGAACAATTACTGTTAGCACAGGGACACAGTGTTGGCGTTTATAGCTCGCCGCATTTGCTGCGCTTTAACGAACGCTTACGCATCAATAATCAGGATGTTGCCGATGCAGATTGGCTAGCAGCTTTTGCCTTAGTTGAACAGCTGCGGCAGGATGTGCCACTGACTTACTTTGAATTTACGACTTTGGTTGCCTTTGCTATTTTACGGCAGCAGCAACCTGAGTATTGTTTAATTGAAGTAGGGCTTGGCGGCCGGTTGGATGCAACCAATATCATTGAGCCTGATATCAGTGTCATCACTACGATAGATTTAGACCATCAGGATTGGCTTGGAACAGATCGTGACAGTATTGCTAGAGAAAAAGCCGGGGTTTTTCGTAGCGCAAAAATAGCGGTGAGTGGTGAAATACAGCCACCCAGTAATATTGCGCGCGTGGCCGCGGAAAAAGGCGCTACCTTGTTGCAACTTGGTCAGCAGTTTCATTATGCGGCAACAGCAGCGTCTTGGCAGTGGCAAGGTGTTACGCAGCAATACCATCACTTAGTATTACCTTTAGTCCCAATACAAAATGTGGCGACGAGTTTGGCTGTACTGGAACAATTAAACAAATTGCCAGACGCTGATGTGTTGCAGCAGGTGCTGCAGCAATTAAGTTTACCTGGGCGTATGCAACGTTTGCGGCAAAGCCCTACTGTTATGGTTGATGTTGCACATAATCCGCAATCAGCGACGTATCTTGCAAGCCAGTTACAGCGTTTAAAGCCACGCTATAGCAAAGTTGTCGCTTTGGTAGGAATGTTAAAAGATAAAGATATTGCCCACTCTTTATTGCCCTTGACGACCTATGTTGATGAATGGCATCTTGTCACTTTACCGGGAACTCGTGGTGCAGACAGTGGTCTGTTAATGCAAGCGTTACAAGAGATCACTCAACACACTTCTGCACAGCAACATACTGCGATAGAAGAGGCGTATCCCAAGGTTCTGAATACTCTTGAACAGGATGACCTTTTGGTTGTTTTTGGTTCTTTTGTCACCGTATCAGCGGTTCTCGCTCTGCAGCAGGAGGTAGGATGACAGCCACGTTTAAACATCGCCTTTTAGGGACTAGTATTTTACTACTGGCAGCGATCATCTTTTTACCTGATTTATTAGATGGTGAAAAACAAATTGTCAAAGATGACTTTAAAGTGATTCCTGAACGACCTGAGTTTCAAGGTGTAGAACAAATAATAGCCTTCGATGATGCCGAGTTTTCAGCGCGGGAGCTGCAAGCTAGTCAGCCTGCGATTATCGCTGAACCAGAACAGGCGCAGGTACTACAGCCAGTAGAAGCATTACCCTCTCAGCAATATGCTCAGGTGACAGTAGAGAGCCCGAACCAAGCGCGCACTGAGATAAAGGCTGCGCAGACTAACAATACCGTTGCGGCCCCTGCTAATACTGGCAGGGCAGACATCAATCAAGCAGCATGGATAGTGCGAGTCGGGAGTTTTAGTAATCAGCAAAATGCCCGAGCGCTTGAAGCAAAATTACGACAGGCTGGTTTTACGACTTTTAGCCGCAATATTACCAATAATGCTGGACAGTCTTTAACTAGCGTTTTTGTTGGGCCCGAATTAAGGCGAGAGCGTTTAGTGCAAGGTTTACCAAAACTACAGCAGTTAACTGGAGTTGAACAATTAGCGATTACTAATTATCAGCCGACAGAAAATAATTAGCTATTTACCTCGGCAATTTGATAGAATGCGCGCCGTCATTAAGCATCCTTTGGTAGCAAATGAGTTGGGTTGATATCGTCATTTTGGCCATCATAGCGCTCTCAGCTGTGATTAGCTTGGTCAGAGGCTTCGTTAAAGAGGCTATTTCGCTGACCGTTTGGATCGCGGCGTTTTTTATCGCAAGCTCTTACTATTCCTATCTCGCCAGTTTTTTCACGCAAATTTCCGATTCGACCCTACGAAATGCTTCGGCTATCGCCATCTTATTTATCTGTGCCTTGTTAGTCGGGGCTTTAGTTAATTATGTAATTGGTAAACTGGTCCACTCCACTGGCCTATCAGGCACCGATAGGGTACTAGGTCTAGTCTTTGGTGCCTTGCGCGGTGTATTAGTGGTAAGTGCAGTGTTATTTTTTATTGATGCTTTTACTCCGGCAGCAGCTGCTGACTGGTGGTCTCAGTCGCGCTTAATTCCAGAATTCGGTTTTATCATTGAGTGGTTTTTTGAGTATTTAAAAAACCATTCTAGTTTTATGCAAAAGCCATAACCGGCGAGGATGAATCAATGTGTGGTATTGTTGGTATCGTAGGTAAGTATCCCGTAAATCAGGCGCTGTATGACGGTCTGACAGTGTTACAGCACCGCGGGCAGGATGCTGCCGGTATCGTAACGGTTGATAATAATACCTTGCGCTTGCGTAAGGCGAATGGCCTAGTTAAGGATGTGTTTGAAACTCGGCATATGCAGCGCTTAGCAGGTAACATTGGCATTGGTCACGTACGTTATCCTACTGCGGGCTCTTCAAGCACAGCCGAAGCTCAGCCTTTTTATGTCAATAGTCCTTTTGGTATTGCTCTGGCGCATAATGGTAATTTGACCAATGCCCATGAACTCAAAGACGAAATTTTTCGTTTGGCGCGTCGTCATGTGAATACTACGTCTGATTCTGAAGTCTTATTAAATGTGTTAGCACATGAGCTTGCTTTGCAACCTAATATGCACTTACTGCCTGAGCAAATCTTTAAAGCCATTGCGAATGTGCATCGTAAGGTCAGGGGCGGTTATGCTGCTGTTGCATTAGTGATAGGGCATGGTTTAATTGCTTTTCGCGATCCAAATGGTATTCGTCCTTTAGTGATGGGGAAGCGTGAAACCCAGTTAGGTACCGAGTACATGGTGGCCTCAGAAAGCGTTGCCTTAGATGCGGATGGTTTTACCGTATTACGAGATATCTCTCCAGGCGAAGCCGTGTATATCACCGAGCAAGGAGAATTGCACAGCTATCAGTGTGCTGAAAACCCCAGCTATACGCCATGTATTTTTGAATATGTCTATTTTGCACGACCCGATTCCACCATTGATAATATTTCCGTTTATGCCTCGCGGGTAGCAATGGGAACCTATTTAGGTGAAAAAATTAAGCGTGAGTGGTCGCATTTAGATATTGATGTGGTTATTCCAATTCCTGAAACCAGTAATGATGCGGCACTGGAAATAGCCAATGTACTGGCATTGCCTTATCGTCAGGGTTTTGTGAAAAATCGCTATATTGGCCGCACTTTTATTATGCCTGGTCAAACACAGCGTAAAAAGTCAGTTAAACGTAAACTCAACGCCATTTGGCAAGAGTTTAAAGGTAAAAATGTGCTATTGGTGGACGATTCAATAGTACGTGGCACGACCTCAGGTCAAATTATTGAAATGGCTAGAGAAGCTGGAGCAAAGAAAGTGTATTTTGCTTCTGCAGCGCCTGAAATTCGTTTTCCGAATGTGTATGGTATTGATATGCCATCGGCTACAGAATTAATTGCACACGGTCATGACGTTGAGAGTATTAGCCAGATTATTGGTGCCGATGGTTTGATTTTCCAATCATTACCCGATCTAATTGCCGCTGTGCGCAGTGAAAATCAAGCAATAAGTCGCTTTGAAACCTCGGTATTCGATGGCCATTATGTAACAAATGATATCGATCAGGATTATCTAAACCGTCTAGATCAGATGCGCAGCGATGATGCAAAAGTTGCTTCCGTGATGGCGATGGCTGCCAACCTAGAAACCTATAATGAAGGTTAACTGTTGCTAATAAAAACGGCTGCAATTGCAGCCGTTTTACTACCTTGTCTTTTTATAATTAATAAATTTCAAAAATAACCATAATTAATGGGTAAATGCCGGGCCATAACCCGAACTCCATAAAATGGCTGTGGCCGCCAGCACAGTGACCAGTAAGATCAAACCACAAGTTACCACTGAGCTTGCATAAATAAAGCCGCGCTCTTCAGGAATATGCATCAATATCGGCACGCCAACATATAATAAGTAGACTGAGTAGGCTAAACCCGCTAAGCCAACCAACATCACAAACCATAACTCTGGATAAAGTGCCGCCAAGCCGACCATAAAAAGGGGGGTTGAGGTATACGCAGCAAGTTCTAGCGTTTGGGTATAGGTGGGCTCAGCGCCAAAAGTATGCGCCATCCAATGCGCCAGTAAGCTTAGGGCAAATACTCCAGCGATTAAGGCGATATACATAGCAACTGAAAGCATCAGTGCACTGTTGGCGGTTAAATAAATCTTATCACCCACACCAATACTCCAACCTAAATAAACGGCTGAGTAGTACGCACAGACTGTGGGGATCAAAGCCACTAATAAAATGTGAATCATGCTATAGCGAAAGCTTTCATGTCTGGCATCGATAGTATGCCACTCTTCTTTTGGATGGGCGTATAAGCCCCATAAATGGTTTAGTATCATAATTATTATCCTTATAACTGCACTATTTATCGATACTTACTCTGATCTAAGAGTCAAATACCTTTCTACGATCATAACAACGTGTTTCTCGCCCACCCCAATTGGAGTAAATTATTAATTTACTCCTTACTAAAGGTATGGGTTATTTTTGTGGATTCGTCAAGTTGGCTGATGAAAATTTAAACGGATAATAAACGGCAATCTATGGCAGTGTTGTTATCTTTTCAGAGGTATAGGTGGCAATCAGAAGAGGCTAGAGCTTAAATTATAGCTAAGGTACAATATAGCTAGCTTTTAAAGAGTACTTAACCTTATGCTATCTATCGATTACCAGCAACTCCTCGCGCCTATTCAACAATTTTTGCAATGCGAAACGCCAGTGACTTGGCTGGATGTCGCGCAACAACCGGCACAGTTACCGATATTGTTAACCGATCATCTGATTTGTGAGCTAAAAGCGGCTCAATCTGCGATGTACTTAATTCGTCGTTACGCGGTGGATGAGCAAAGTGGTGAAGCGCTATTACAATGGCTAAAACCGTATGAAGATTTTACTTATCGTCAACAGGGTGACTGGCGAGCGCTGGCTGATATCAAGTTAAAAAAATCGATGATCCCTAAAGCCGATTCTGGCTTTGGGCAAGAGTTAATCGATAAGATGGTACTGCTAATTAAAGAGGAGCTACATCATTTTTATCAGGTATTAGAAGTGATGCAGCAGTATAAAGTACCTTACGATAAGATTTCCTCGAGTCGTTATGCTAAAGGGTTACTGCGTCATGTCAGCACTTTTGAACCTAACGCCTTGGTCGATAAGTTAATTTGTGGTGCTTACATTGAAGCCCGCTCTTGCGAACGTTTTGCTAAATTAGCCCCATTATTACCCGCGGATATAGGGGCTTTTTATCTGTCATTATTACGTTCCGAAGCTCGCCATTATCAGGATTACCTGCAATTAGCTGAGCAAATTGCCGGAGATGCCATCAGTGAGCGTGTGGCGTTTTTCGGCAAAGTTGAAGCGGAGCTAATTAATGCAGCGGATACCGATTTTAAATTTCACAGTGGCCAGCCTCTGGCTTTTAGTGCGGCGGTAGGGGCGTAAAAAACAGCTGCCAGTCAGTTGTCGACACTTTTAAGTAACTGCTTTGGCTGTACCAATCGCCTAACACATAACGTTGGGCTGCTTGACCCTTGACCATTAAATCATGTACCGCCGGTCTGTGGGTATGGCCATGGATTAAATGTTGCACACCATAGTGTGCCATTACTAGCGGGACTTCAGTGGGTGTGACATCCATAATACTAGCACTACCACTGGTTTGATAGCTGGTTTTTGCTTGTGCGCTTTTGGCTCGGGCTTTTGCTGCCAGACGTTGGCGATACCAAAGCGGTAAGGACAGTATCAGTGACTGCCACCAAGGTTGATCCCACCAGCGCCGAAATTTTTGATACTTTAGATCTAAAGTGCATAGGCTATCGCCATGCATAATCAGCGTAGGCGTGCCGTATAAATCAATGACGTTGTGAGGGGGGAGCAGTGTCATGCCTGCTTTAGTCGCATAGGCCTGCTTGAGTAAAAAATCACGATTACCGTGAATAAAGTACACGGGAACCTGCAGGCTAAGTTGTTTGATTGCTTGCGCCAAAGTGTCCAGTAACGGCTCGGGATTATCATCACCGATCCATACCTCAAATAAATCCCCTAAGATATAGAGAGCGTCAGCAGCAGGGGCCTGCTGCTGTAAAAAAGTTAAAAAGGCCTGCGTAATATCAGGCCTTTGCGCCGATAGGTGTAAGTCGGCAATAAACAGGGTGTGTGGCATAGGTTAAGCTGTGACTTCTGCGCGTTCAATTAACACAGGATCAACTGGTACATCGCTATGACCGGCGAAACGACCTGTGCGAACTTTTCTAATCTTGTCGATCACATCCATGCCCTCGGTAACTTCACCAAATACACAGTAACCCCAACCTTGAGAATTCTCTCCACTGAAATTCAGGAAGCTGTTATCCGCTACGTTAATAAAAAACTGACAAGTAGCTGAATGCGGATCACTGGTACGTGCCATAGCAATGGTGCCTTTGCTATTCGCTACGCCGTTATTGGCTTCATTTTTAATCGTGGCTTTGGTTTCTTTTTGATCCATATCAGGGGTAAAGCCGCCGCCTTGAATCATAAAGCCATCAATTACCCGATGAAAGATGGTGTTATCGTAAAAGCCGTCTTGCACATAGCTCAGAAAATTTTCGACAGTAATAGGCGCCTTGTCGGCAAATAAATTTAATTTAATAACGCCATAGTTGGTATGTAAAGTGACCATTGTTTGTATCCTTATGATTGCAAGTCCACTATTCTAGCGCACTGTGCGTAAATCATAAAGCAAGGATAGCGGCAGTGCGCTGCCAATGATAAACTAATCAACCTAGTGCTAAGTTAGCTACCTACAGTTTGTCAGAGGACATAATGTTACAGATATACAATACCTTAAACCGCCAAAAAGAAGTTTTTACACCTATAGTTCCGGGGAAAGTCGGCTTGTATGTCTGTGGCATCACCATTTACGATCACTGTCATGTAGGGCATGCCCGCACTTATGTTGCCTTTGATGTGATTAATCGTTACTTACGTTTTAGTGGTTACGATGTCACTTACGTGCGTAATATTACCGATGTTGACGATAAAATCATTAAACGTGCTGCAGAAAACAAGGAAAGTTGTGATGCGTTAACGGCGCGTTTTACCGAAGCCATGCATGCCGATTTTGATGCGCTAGGCTTATTGCCGGCTGATATTGAGCCGCGGGTAACGACGCATATGGCTGAAATTATTAGTCTGATTGAAACATTGATCAGTAAAGGCTATGCCTATGCAGCAGCCGATGGCGATGTGTTGTTCGATGTAAGTAAATATGAAGCTTATGGCGAGCTAAGTCAGCAAAACTTAGAGATGTTGCAATCGGGGTCTCGAGTTGAAGTGGCGGATAATAAAGATGATCCGTTAGATTTTGTGCTGTGGAAAACGGCTAAGCCTGGCGAGCCTTATTGGGCATCGCCTTGGGGCAATGGTCGCCCTGGTTGGCATATCGAATGTTCAGCGATGAGTGCTAAACATTTAGGTGAGCATTTTGATATTCATGGTGGCGGTTCTGATTTACAGTTTCCACATCATGAAAATGAAATTGCCCAGTCGACCTGTGCCCACGGTCATAAGTATGTGAATACTTGGATCCATACTGGCATGGTGCAGGTAGATAAAGAGAAAATGTCTAAGTCGTTAGGTAATTTCTTTACCGTAAAAGACGTACTGGCTGAGTATAATGCAGAAGCTGTGCGCTATTTCTTGTTATCTAGCCATTATCGTAGTCAGCTCAATTACTCTAAAGAAAACTTAGAGCAAGCGCATGCCGCGCTGGGACGCTTATATACAGCACTGCGTAATATCACGCCAAGCCAGAGTATTGATTTAAACAGCCCCTATATCGCCCGTTTTAAAGCGGCGATGGATGATGACTTTAACACGCCAGAAGCTTTACCCATACTGTTTGAGCTGGCGCGTGAAGTTAATCGCTTTAAAGAAACGGAACCCACGAAAGCGGCTGAGCTAGCAGGCTTATTAAACCTGTTAGCGGGTGTATTGGGTTTATTGCAGGGTGATGCTGAAAGCTTTTTACAAAGCGGAGCCTCGGTTGATGATGTGGCAGAAATTGAAGCTTTGATTGCTAAACGTAATGCGGCGCGTGCCGCCAAGGACTGGCCAGCTGCGGACGCAGCCAGAGCGGAGCTTACGGCGAAAGGCATTATTGTTGAAGATAAAAATGGTGTTACCAGCTGGCGTAAAGCATAAGGTTGTACCAAAAAATAAAACCGCCAACAGGCGGTTTTATTTTTTCTAAATAGAACAAAGCTAAGTATTTAGCTGACAATGATCCAGGCAAAGCGTTTATATGGTTGCTAAGCCCTTAGTCTATTTAGCGTCGTGATACAGCTCGCAGGCTTCTAGCGTGTTTTCAATTAAGCTCGCCACTGTCATGGGGCCTACACCGCCAGGTACTGGCGTAATATAGCGGGCATGTTTTACCGCATTGGCGTAATCGACATCACCTACCAGTTTACCGCTATCAAGACGGTTAATCCCGACATCGACCACTAACGCCCCTGGTTTGACCCAGTCACCAGGGATAAACTCGGGACGGCCTACGGCAACCACTAATAAATCGGCACGGCGAACTTGCTGTTCTAGGTTTTTGGTAAATTTATGGCAAACGGTGGTCGTGCAACCGGCGAGCAGTAATTCTAGGGCCATGGGACGGCCTACAATATTAGAAGCACCGACTACCACGGCATCCATTCCTTTTACGCTGACGCCCGTACTTTGTAATAAGGTCATAATGCCTTTAGGTGTACAAGGGCGCAGCGCAGGCATCCGCTGTGCTAAACGGCCAATATTATAGGGGTGAAAACCATCCACATCTTTGTTGGGGTGAATGCGCTCTAAAATTGCAGAAGCATCAAGTCCCGCAGGCAGTGGCAGTTGGACTAAAATACCATCTATAGTGTTATCACTATTAAGCTGATCGATAAGATCGAGTAATTGTGCTTGGCGCGTATCAGCAGGGAGATCATAGGATACAGAATGAAATCCGACTTCTTCACAAGCTTTACGCTTACTACCAACATAAACTTGTGAAGCCGCATCTAACCCAACCAGCACAACAGCCAACCCCGGGGCGCGTTTTCCGGCGGCAATTCTTGCCCTAACCTGTGCTGCAACTTTGTCTTTCGTTGCCTGAGCAACGGCTTTGCCATCAATTATTTGTGCTGTCATGCCTGCTGATTTCCCGCGAAGTAAAAAGGCCAATATTTTCGCACAGCTGTCGAAATAACGCCATCTTCACTGGTTGAACAGCTGGAATAGTTAGTTTAGGTTCAAATAATAGCCAATCAGTACGAATTACAAAAAAAAGGTTTGACGCTATGCATGGCGAGCGTTAATATTCCGCCCCGTTGCAGCAGTGCAACGATGTCGGTGATTGGCGCAGCTTGGTAGCGCACTTGGTTTGGGTCCAAGGGGTCGCAGGTTCAAATCCTGCATCACCGACCACTATCTCCAACCCTGTTAGGCGTTTGACATGTGCGCCCGTAGCTCAGTTGGATAGAGCAACGGCCTTCTAAGCCGTGGGTCATAGGTTCGAATCCTATCGGGCGCGCCATTTAGGCGTTAATGTTTTAAATTGTGGTGGTTGTAGCTCAGTTGGTAGAGCCCCGGATTGTGATTCCGGTTGTCGTGGGTTCGAGCCCCATCATCCACCCCATCCCCCTTTGTTCGGTGATTGGCGCAGCTTGGTAGCGCACTTGGTTTGGGTCCAAGGGGTCGCAGGTTCAAATCCTGCATCACCGACCATTCTCCCAAAGTTAGACTTCACTTAGACTCATACATTTACCGCACTTGGTTTGGGTACTTTTACTCCAACTCGCCGCTGGTACAAATTCTGCACTATTGATTTATCTCCTGAACGTTTCAATTCAAATGTTTTAAACCTTATTCTGCTGTATTTTGAAAAATTTTCAGATTCTGGATTAGTGCATCCGGTGGCTAAACGCGCCGTACAACTTTGTTGGGGCACGCTGTGTATGCTTCCATCTAAGTTACTGTTTATTTGACACTGTTTATTTGACTTAAGTAAATTCTAGTTTTGTGCATCCGGTGGCTAAACGCGCCGTACAACTTTGCCGAGGGACGCCGTGAACCCATCCATGGGGGCTCCTGTTTTTCATCCATGAAAAACACGCCCTCGGTCAAAGTGTACTGTGCGTTTACCACCTCGTTTGATTTTTGTTTGGCTTGATTGCTCACTAATCTCATTTAAGCCCTTGGCTGCGGTAGAATTTTTGTAACAGCAGCAGGGATGCTGCGCAGGCTGAGTGGGCACAGGGATGTGATCCTCGAAGCCGGTGGAGAAAATTACTACCCAGCTAAGGGCGTTGCTCCGAGCTTGAATCTGCAGTTTCTTAACGTTACGCAGATTCTGGATTGCTGCATCCGGTGGATAAACGCGCCGTACAACTTTGTCGGGGCACGCCGTGAACCCTTCCCTGTAAGGTTACAAACTTCATCCTGAAGTTTGCCCTTCGGGCCAGCGCAAGCGCTGTTCAAATTCGTTCTCGACGAATTTGTGTTTTTCATCCCTGAAAAACATCTCCCCGAGCAAAGTGTACTGTGCGTTTACCACCTCGTTCGACTTTCGTATTACATCAAAAAATGGGCAATAATCTGATAGGAAAACTGTTAGGAAATCATTTTGCGATGGGTTAAAAAACACCAATGTAGTCAGGCAGCGAGCCGTTATTGCTAAACAAAGCGTGTACGGCATGGATGCCGGACAGGAGCCTACAGGGATGTATTTACGGCGTCTTTGTGTGCAATATCGGCTGCAAGCAGCCTGGCGGTGCCATTACGCTAAACTAGTTATGAAAGCCGATTCTATATTGATGCATCCGGCGGCTAAACGCGCCGTATAACTTTGTCGGGGCACGCTGTGTATGCTTCCATCTAAGCTAATGTTTATTTGAGTTAAGTAAATTTTAGTTTTGTGCATCCGGTGGCTAAACGCACCGTACAACTTTGCCGAGGGACGCCGTGAACCCATCCATGGGGGCTCCTGTTTTTCATCCATGAAAAACACGCCCTCGGTCAAAGTGTACTATGCGTTTACCACCTCGTTCGAATATTGCTGAGCTTTGCCGATCTTTTCGAAGCCAATAATATAGCCAGGCAGCGAGCCGATAATGCTAAACCTGGCGTCTTTCGCAGGGATGCGAAAGGATAAGCCCCCAAGGATGGGTTCACGGCGGCTAGGTGTGCATTATCGGCTGCAAGCAGCCTGGCGGTTCTATTACGCTGAACTAATTAAGTAAGCATTTTTGTAACAGCAGCAGGGAAGCTCTGTTATAACGACTATTCATCAAAATGATACCTGATTATTGACCCAATTCCATTCACGCCTGAAAAGCATAACGGAATCCTGTCTAAAACTGTAATTTTATTACAGTTTTTAATGCCTATTCTTGCTTGTATAGCACAGTTTAAATTCGGGTAAAATCTTTAATATATTGAATAGTAATGCTTATTTTTATGGTGGCTCAGTGCTGTATAAATTCTAAGATGGTAAGTCGGGTGGTGCTTAGTTACATTTTTTGCTAGTATGGATCCCGGTTCACACAACGGAGGAGTTATGTTAAACCCAGCTTGGCGTAGGGTCGTACTGAAAGTCGGCAGTGCCCTAATAGCGCCAGACAATGAAGGATGCAGTGAAAAATATTTGCGTCCCATTGCCGAATTTATCCGCGAGTGTCGTCTTCTTGGCCGGGAAGTAATCCTGGTTTCTTCGGGCAGTGTTGCCGCTGGTCGTCATCATTTTAATTTTCAACATCATCGAGTTCCGTTAGCGCTCAAGCGAGCTATGGCTGCCGTTGGCCAAAACGAAATGATGAATTTCTGGAGCCGCTGTTTTGATTTTCCGTGTGCTCAGGTGTTACTAACCCATAGTGATTTAAGCGATCGGGTAAGGCATGTCAATGTACAAAATACCTTGCGTCGGTTACTTGATCACGGCGTGTTACCTATCGTTAATGAAAACGACACCATTGCTACTGAAGAACTCAAAGTAGGAGACAATGATAATCTGGCGGCGATGGTTGCGACAGTTTGCCATGCTGATGCTTTGATAATTTGTTCAGATGTGAATGGTCTTTACACTGCTGATCCAAACAAAGATCCTCATGCCAAATTAATTCCTGAAGTCAGGCAAATTAGTCAGGAGATTTATGCTTTAGCAGGTGGTTCGGCCTCTGCGGTCGGAACTGGCGGCATGCTTACCAAAATAGAAGCGGCAGAGAAAGCTACTACTCATGGCGTTGATACCTTAATTGCCGATGGTCATCAGCCTGATACATTTCAGTGTCTTTTAGCGGGCAAGAATCCGGGGACTATTTTTTATGCCCAGCAAAATCCGTTACCGGCTAAAAAACATTGGGTTCGGCATACTTTACGTGCTAAAGGGGAAATTTGGGTTGATGATGGCTGCGTAGCTGCCTTATGTCAGCATGGCGCTTCTTTATTAAGCAGTGGTATAGTAAAGATCACCGGTGAGTTTGAATCCGGAGACGCGGTTATTGTGCGCTGCTCGGTTGGAAAACGCAGTATTGCCAAAGGTGTAAGCCGCTTTAGCGCCAGTGAGTTGTTTTCAATAAAGGGGCAAAAAAGTCAGCATATTGCACGTTGCCTTGGTTATTGCCCTAATGGCAGCAATGCCGTGATCCATCGAAGTGAAATGATGTTATTGGAGAAAGTATGAGTACCGATATCGCGGCAACCTTAGCCGCAGCAGCTGCCGATGCTGCCAAAGCGGTGGCTACCTTAAGTACAGAACAAAAAAATACGGTGTTACAAGCATTTGCCGATAAAATTCGGCAGGCTACCCCGATCATCTTGACAGAAAACCGTGCTGAGGTCGCTGAAGCCGAGGCTAATGGCACCAGTGCTGCTATGTTAGATCGGTTAACGCTCACAGCTGACCGTATTGACGCCATGGCGAGCGCCATAGAGCAAATTATTCGTCTCACAGATCCTGTTGGCCAAACTCGGCAGATAGAACAGCGCCCAAATGGTATCAATATCGTCAAGCGACGTATTCCGCTTGGGGTTATTTGTATGATTTATGAAGCGCGTCCAAATGTCACCGCTGATGCGGGAGCATTGTGTTTTAAATCGGGTAATGCGGTAATTTTACGTTGTGGCCGTGAAGCTATTAAAACCAGCTTGGCTATTGCTGCGGCGATGCGTGAGGCCTTAGCCGAACATAGATTGCCGGATGCAGTCATAAGCATTGTGCCTGATCCAGACCGTAATTTGTTGTTATCTTTATTAAAGCAAGATCAGTTTATTGATCTGGTGATCCCACGCGGTGGTGAAGGACTGATTCGTTTTGTCACTGAGCACAGCAGGATCCCGGTTATTCAGCACTTTAAAGGCGTTTGTCACTTATTTGTCGATCAAAGTGCTGACTTGGCGATGGCACTTAATTTATTGCTAAATGGTAAGGTACAGCGCCCAGGCGTTTGTAATGCCTTAGAGGGCTTACTAGTACATCAAGCTATTGCGGCCGATTTTCTGCCAATGGCAGCTCGGGCGCTGGCTGAGCATCAGGTTAAAGTGCATGCGTGTGCGAATAGTATTCGCTACTTTGCTGGCGCCTCGCCGATTGCTGAAGCAGAATTTGGCCAAGAGTATTTAGCACCAGAGATTGCCGTGCGCGTCGTAGCTGACTTGGATGCGGCTTTAGCGCATATTGATCGCTTTGGTAGTCAGCATACCGAAGTCATTTGCACCGAAGATCAAGCGAATGCCGATCGATTTATTGCGACAGTAGACACGGCAGTCGTGATGCATAATGCCTCATCGCGTTTTTCGGATGGTGGCGAGTTGGGTTTAGGGGCCGAAATTGGTATTTCTACCAGTAAATTGCATGCTTATGGGCCTATGGGCTTAGAAGCCTTAACCACCGAGAAATATGTGGTAACAGGGGTAGGGCAAGTCCGTCAGTAACCGCTCGCTTTATATATTTAATTCAGGTTTCAGCTTAAGGTTGAAGCCTGTTTTTTTGTTTGTTGACAACAGGTTAAAAGTATTCGGCTGAGCATTAAATCTGGGGCTCGACTCGCGGGTTATAGCTCGCTATAATGCCGCGTCCAATTTATAACAGGTCAGGTTCATCTTAAGTTTGTCGACACCCGGCCATCACACTACGGCGTATTAGAGGCGCCTGACATTGAATTTGAGGTAAAACGATGCAAGTTTCTGTTGAAACCACCCAAGGTTTAGAGCGCCGTGTAAATATTACTGTGCCAGCTGCAAATATTGATTCAGAAGTAAAAAACCGTCTACGTGAATTGGCTAAACGTCAGCGTATTGATGGTTTCCGTCCAGGTAAAGCACCAATTTCTATTATCCAAAAGCGTTTTGGTTTAGCCGTACTTCAAGAAGTGGCTTCTGAGCAAATGCAACGTTCTTTTTACGAAGCTATTATTGCTAACAAAATTACGCCTGCTGGCGCCCCAACTTTTGCACCAGGCGCATTAGAAGCCGGTAAAGATTTAGCTTTTACTGCGACCTTTGAAATTTACCCTGAAGTAACTGTTGCTGCCCTAGACAAAGTGGAAGTGACCAAGCCAGTAGTTGAAATTTCAGAAGATGATCTGAACAACATGTTAGAAACTCTGCGTAAACAACACGCAAAGTGGGAAGATAAAAACGCTGCTGCGGCAACAGGTGATCGTGTAACGATGGATTTTGTTGGCTCAATCGATGGCGAAGAGTTTGAAGGCGGCAAAGCCTCTAACTTCGTACTGGAATTAGGTCAAGGTCGCATGATCCCAGGTTTTGAAGAAGGCGTTATTGGCAAAGCCGCTGGCGAGACCGCCACTGTCGAAGTAACCTTCCCTGAAGATTACCATGCTGAAAACTTAAAAGGCAAAGCGGCAAGTTTTGCCGTTACGGTAAACAAAGTTGAAGCCCAAGTATTACCTGAGTTAAACGATGAGTTTGCTGCCTTATTTGGTTTAGCTGAAGCGACTGTGGATGCGTTGAAAGCCGAAGTGCGTAAAAACATGGAGCGTGAGCTGAAACAAACCATCAAAGGTAAAGTGAAAGAGCAAGTCATCAAAGGCTTATTAGCGACTAACGAAGTTGAAGTACCAAAAGCGTTAATTGCTAGCGAAGTCGATGTATTACGTCAGCAAGCATTACAGCGTTTTGGTCAGAATGTTGATCCTAAGCAATTACCTGAACTACCAGCTGCTTTATTTGAAGAGCAAGCCAAAGATCGCGTAAAAGTAGGTTTACTATTGGGCGAAATCATCAAGACCAGCGAGCTGAAAGTGGATGAAGCTAAAGTACAAGAGCTGATTGATAACGTAGCGTCTGCTTATGAAGATCCAGCTGAAGTTGTACAATACTACAAGTCCAATAAAGAATTAATGCAGAGTATGCGTAATGTGGCATTAGAAGAGCAAGCCATAGACGTGGTACTTGCTGCGGCTAAGGTTACTGAGCAAACCGCAGCCTTTGACGAAATTATGAACCCAAAGGCCGCTAACTAAGATTGACTTCTTAGCGCGTGACGGTTTTAATGGCTCGGACACTTGTTCGGGCCATTTTATTTTTCAGGTACCGTCTTTTCACCAGTATTTAAACCGCTACCGCAGAGGGATCCCAGATTATGCCAATGTCTCGCGACATGAATGACATCGTTAGTGCCTTAGTGCCCATGGTTATTGAGCAAACCGCTAAAGGCGAACGTTCTTATGATATCTATTCCCGCTTATTGAAAGAACGGGTTATTTTCCTGACCGGCCAAGTCGAAGACCACATGGCCAATTTGATTGTGGCGCAATTATTATTTCTTGAGTCGGAAAATCCGGAAAAAGATATCTATATTTATATCAATTCGCCAGGTGGTTCTGTTACTGCAGGTTTATCTATTTACGACACTATGCGCTATATTAAACCTGATATTGCTACGGTTTGTGTTGGCCAAGCGGCGAGTATGGGGGCCTTTTTATTATCAGGTGGTACTAAAGGTAAACGCTATTGCTTGCCAAATGCCCGCGTGATGATTCATCAACCCTTAGGTGGCTTCCAAGGTCAGGCGACGGATTTTGAAATTCACGCTCGGGAAATTTTACATATTAAAGAAAAGCTTAACCGTTTGATGGCAGAGCATAGTGGCAAGAGTTATGAGCAAGTCTGCAAAGATACTGAGCGCGATAACTTTTTAAGTGCACAACAAGCCTTGGAATATGGCTTAGTAGATGCCATATTAACCAATAGAGACGCTAAATAATTGAATCCGGTGGGCAATGAATGCTCACCAGGCTAGAAAAGAGGTAGTTACATGTCTGATCACCGCACTGACGGCGATAAGAGCGGCAAATTACTGTATTGCTCTTTTTGTGGCAAATCACAGCATGAAGTGCGTAAGTTGATCGCAGGGCCACAAGTCTATATTTGTGATGAATGCGTTGACCTATGCAACGATATCATTCGTGAAGAAATCAAAGATATTTCACCAAAGCGTGATGCTGAAAAGCTACCGACACCACGCGATATTCGTAAGCATCTTGATGATTATGTTATTGGTCAGGAGCATGCTAAAAAAGTATTAGCTGTAGCGGTATATAACCATTATAAACGTTTACGCAGTGCTCAACATAAACAAGATGTTGAATTGGGTAAAAGTAACATTCTGTTGATTGGTCCTACCGGTAGCGGCAAAACCTTGTTAGCTGAAACGCTTGCGCGTTTGTTAGATGTGCCTTTTACCATGGCGGATGCCACCACGTTAACTGAAGCGGGTTATGTTGGTGAAGACGTTGAAAACATCATCCAGAAGCTGCTGCAAAAATGCGATTATGATGTCGAAAAAGCCCAGCGCGGTATTGTGTATATTGACGAAATAGACAAAATTTCGCGTAAGTCTGACAACCCATCGATTACCCGCGATGTTTCTGGCGAGGGGGTGCAGCAAGCCCTGCTGAAGCTGATTGAAGGTACTATCGCTTCTGTGCCGCCGCAAGGTGGTCGCAAGCATCCACAGCAAGAGTTTTTACAGGTTGATACGTCGAAAATTCTCTTTATCTGTGGTGGCGCTTTTGCGGGTTTAGATAAAGTGATTGAACAGCGCAGTGCTAAGGGTTCAGGCATAGGTTTTGGTGCGGAAGTTAAAAGTAAAGAAAGCAGTCGTAGTTTGAGTGAATCGTTCCGTGATGTTGAACCGGAAGACTTAGTAAAATATGGCCTTATTCCTGAATTTATTGGCCGTTTACCTGTAGTTGCCACGTTAACAGAGTTAGATTTAGAGGCGCTGGTACAAATTTTAAGTCAGCCGAAAAATGCCTTAAGTAAACAGTTTGCAGCCTTGTTCGAAATGGAAAATGTTGAGCTGGAGTTTCGTGAAGATGCGCTTAAAGCCATAGCGCAAAAAGCCATGGAGCGTAAAACGGGTGCACGAGGTTTGCGTTCGATTGTCGAAGGCGTTTTGTTAGATACCATGTACGAGCTACCGTCCATGCAGGATGTCAGTAAAGTCGTAATTGATGAGACAGTGATCCGAGGCGAGAGCCAGCCCATACTTATTTATGAGAGCAGTGAGCCGGCGGTTGCTGAATCACACTAACTTGAATTACAAAGGAGCTGCAAAGCTCCTTTTTTAACTGATTAATTGAAGTTTGTAAAACAGTCCCCATATACTGAATATTGTCGCCTGCAGTAACTTAATTCGAGAGCAAATTAATGACCACAGAACATTCTGAACGTTTGCATATGCCGGTGTTGGCATTGCGGGACGTTGTTGTTTATCCGCATATGGTGATCCCACTTTTTGTTGGTCGGGCTAAATCCATTAAATGCCTAGACGCCGCTATGGAAAATGATAAGCAAATTTTTCTGGTAGCCCAAAAAGATGCCACTTTAGATGATCCTACCGAGCATGATCTGTACCGGATCGGGACTGTTGCTACCATCCTACAATTGCTCAAATTACCTGATGGTACCGTTAAAGTCTTGGTAGAGGGTGGCAAAAGAGCGCAGCTAGCTGAGTTTACCGAAACCGCACAGAGTTTTGCTGCTTACGTCGAGCCAGTTGCAACACAAGATATTGATAGCCGTGAGCAAGAAGTGTTTTTACGCTCAGCCATTAATCAGTTTGAAGGCTACATCAAACTGAACAAAAAAATTCCACCAGAGGTGTTAACCGCCCTCAGTGGTATTGAAGATGGCGCGCGTTTAGCGGACACCATGGCTGCACACATGCCGCTAAAAGTAGAAGACAAACAAAAAGTATTAGAGCTGACCAGTGTTACTGAGCGGTTGGAATACCTGATGGCGATGATGGAAAGCGAGATTGACATCCTGCAGGTTGAGCGCCGCATCCGCAGTCGGGTGAAAAAGCAAATGGAAAAAAGCCAGCGCGAGTATTACTTGAATGAGCAAATGAAAGCCATTCAACGTGAACTGGGCGAACTGGAAGATGCACCAGATGAATTTGAGACGCTTTCTAAAAAGATTGCGGAAGCTAAGATGCCCGCTGATGCCGAGAAAAAAGCGCGAGCAGAATTGCAAAAGCTGAAAATGATGTCGCCGATGTCAGCAGAAGCCACTGTTGTGCGCAGCTATATCGATTGGTTAACACAGGTGCCTTGGCAAACGCGCTCAAAGGTTAAGAAAAATTTGGCGGCTGCCGAGCAGATCCTCAATGCGGATCATTATGGCTTAGATAAGGTAAAAGAACGCATTATTGAGTATTTGGCAGTTCAGCAGCGCGTAAATAAATTGAAAGGGCCAATCCTTTGTTTAGTTGGGCCACCGGGTGTCGGTAAAACCTCATTGGGACAGTCTGTTGCGAAAGCCACTGGCCGCAAGTATGTGCGTATGGCGTTAGGTGGCGTGCGTGATGAAGCCGAAATTCGTGGGCATCGTCGCACCTATATCGGTTCTATGCCGGGTAAAATTATCCAGAAAATGGCTAAGGTAGGGGTGCGTAATCCGCTGTTCTTACTAGATGAAATTGATAAGATGGCCTCAGACTTCCGTGGCGATCCAGCAGCAGCGTTGCTGGAGGTATTAGATCCTGAGCAAAATGGTGCTTTCAGTGATCATTACTTAGAAGTGGATTATGACTTATCAGATGTGATGTTTTTCGCTACCTCTAATAGTCTAAATATTCCTGCCGCCTTACTTGATCGGATGGAAGTGATTCGTCTCTCTGGTTACACCGAAGATGAAAAGCTCAACATTGCTAAACAGCATCTTATTCAAAAGCAAGTTAGCCGCAATGGGTTAAAGTCCTCTGAGGTTGTGATTGAAGACAGTGCGGTAATTGGCATTATTCGTTATTACACCCGTGAAGCTGGTGTACGTAGCTTAGAACGCGAAATCTCAAAATTATGTCGTAAAGCGGTAAAACAAATTTTGCTCACCAAAGACTTAAAACAAGTGGTGATTAATGAGCAGAATTTAGAAGAGTTCTTAGGCGTGCATCGCTTTGATTATGGTAAAGCAGAAGATAGCAATCGGATTGGTCAGGTAACCGGCTTAGCCTGGACCGAAGTCGGCGGTGATTTGCTGACCATTGAAGCTGCTGCAGTGGTAGGTAAAGGCAAATTAACCTTTACTGGTTCGCTGGGTGATGTGATGAAAGAGTCTATTCAGGCTGCTATGACGGTTGTTCGTAGTCGTGCAGAAGCGCTGCGCATTAATGAAGATTTCTATGAAAAACGCGATATCCATGTCCATGTGCCAGAAGGTGCCACACCGAAAGATGGGCCAAGTGCTGGTATTGGAATGGTCACGGCGCTAGTGTCTAGCCTCACAGGGAATCCGGTACGCGGTGATGTTGCCATGACCGGTGAAATCACACTGCGTGGTGAAGTATTACCAATTGGTGGCTTGAAAGAGAAGCTACTGGCAGCTCACCGTGGTGGCATTAAACGTGTTTTGATACCTCATGATAACATTCGGGATTTAAAAGAAATTCCGGATAATGTCAAAGATGCGCTGGAAATTAAAGCCGTTAAATGGATTGATGAAGTGTTAGAGTTTGCATTACAAGAGCCAATTGCTAGGGTAACCCCCTTAAATACGGTAAAAAATGCAGCAAAAAGCAAAAAAACCGAAAAAAATCCAGCTTAGGGGCTTTTCATTCCCGATAGCTGTGCTAAGTTATGGACAGTTTCGACCAAGCCCTTGTGTAGCAAGGGCTGTGGTCAAAGCCAAAATTATTAGTTTTCGCGTTTCTGCTGCTTGCAAGCAAAGTCGTTGCTTGTTATAACAAGCGGGCAACTACTAAACTAATAGCTTGTCGTTGTAGAAAATAATAACAATTGAAGGGGATGATATTGTGAACAAGTCTCAACTTATCGACAAAATTGCTGCGAATGCAGATATTTCTAAGGCCGCAGCAGGTCGTGCTTTAGACGCGTTCATCGACGCTGTTACCGAAGCTTTAAAGGAAGGCGACTCAGTAGCTTTAGTTGGTTTTGGCACTTACGCAGTACGTGAGCGTGCTGCTCGTACTGGTCGTAACCCACAAACTGGCGCTACTATTCAAATCGCTTCTGCGAAAATTCCTTCGTTCAAGCCAGGTAAGGCGTTAAAAGACGCTGTAAACTAATAGAATCTTTTCCGGCGCGCCGGGCAGGTTCCTTAAGCCAGCAGACAATGCCAAGGCTTCTATAAAAAAGGCGCATCTGTTAAGATGCGCTTTTTTTTTAACACAACTTTTGTGTCACTGATAACAGAGAAAGAGCAAAGATGTTAGAACGAATCAGAGAAGGCTCGCAGGGAATTACCGCTAAAATTATTCTTGGTTTGGTAATTCTTACATTCGCCCTGGCTGGTGTGGGCAGCTATCTAAGCACGCCAACCGAGCCGATAGTGGCGGTAGTAAATGGGGAAGAAATTAGCCAGGCTAGCTATGACCAAGCCTTACAGCGTGAACGCGCGCGTATGCAGGAACAATTTGGCGATATGTTCGATACATTAGCCGCTGACCCTGCCTATATGGCGAGTTTTCGCAATGATGTGTTGGAACGCCTGATAGATGATACCTTACAACAGCAGTTCGCTAAAAAATTAGGGTTGCGTGTTGGTGATGATCAGGTTCGGTCTGCTGTGACGAGTATTCCTGATTTTCAGGTTGATGGCGTGTTTAATACGGAACGCTTTAATGCGATTTTACGACAAGCCGGTTATCAGCCTGCGGCATTTAGAGAGTTAGTGCGTGCAGATCTTGCCACCTCACAAATGATGCAAGCATTGATAGGCAGCGAGTTTGGTTTGGCATCTGAAATTAATGCCTTGCTCGTGCTACAACAACAAACACGTGATCTAAAGTATTTTACTATCCCTGCAGCGCGCTTTGCTGATGCGATAGAAATCACCGACGCTAAATTGCAGACTTATTATCAAGACAATATTGAACGCTTTATGACACCAGAGCAAGTTGCCGTGGAGTACGTAGAGCTTTCTGCTGCAGCATTAGCAGAAGATATTGAGGTGACTGAACAGCAAATAGCGGAGTACTACGAGACGAATAAAGCCCGTTTTGGTACCGCAGAGCGCCGTGAAGTGTCGCATATTATGCTAGAAAGTGCGGAGGAGGATAGCGAAGTTGCAGCTAAAGCCGCTGCCCTGTTAGCGGAATTAGAAAATGGTGCTGATTTTGCTGAGTTAGCCAAGACACATTCAGCCGATACTTTTTCAGCTGAAAATGGCGGTGCTCTAGGGCAATTGGTCTCAGGCCAGTTCGACCCTACTTTTGAAGCTGCCGCTTTTGCGCTTAGCGAGCAGGGGCAGTTATCTGCGGTAGTAAAGAGTGAGTTTGGTTATCATATTATTAAACTGACGACATTTGAGCCTGCCGTTACGCAGCCACTCGCTGAAGTAGCAACAGAGATTGCTGCCATGATGAAAGCAGAACAAGCTACAGCGTTATTTTATGATTTACAGCAACGTTTGGCACAAGTCGCTTTTGAACAGCCGGATAATCTGGATGAAGCTGCTGAGGTTATTGCTGCTGAGATTCAGCAAACGCCTTTATTTAGCAGAGCAACGGCACCAGGTGTGCTAGCAACCCCAGCAATTTTAAATCGGCTGTTTGATGCCAACTTCATTGCCGAGCAGTTAAATAGTGATGTGCTTGAATTGTCTCGAGAGCATGTTGTGGTGGTGCGGATAAAAGAACATTTACCTGCTCGCACTCAGCTGTTAGACGAAGTGAAGGAGCAAGTGACGGCGGCAGTGCGTCAGGAAGCGCTTGCAGCGCAAGCTAAAGACTTTGCTACAGCGTTACTCGCCAAGCATTCCGATATCGCTGCAATGGCGGCAGAAGTCGATTCAGAGGTGGTTGAAAGTGCTGCAACGCCACGTTTTGGTGGTAGCTTAGCGACGGAAATCAGAGCAAAAGCCTTTGCCATGCCCAAACCTGCAGCAGGCC
This sequence comes from Alishewanella sp. d11, assembly GCF_049390205.1. Taxonomy (GTDB): domain Bacteria; phylum Pseudomonadota; class Gammaproteobacteria; order Enterobacterales; family Alteromonadaceae; genus Alishewanella. Next base: position 2,534,442 of record NZ_CP186547.1, read on the forward strand.
AAACCAGTCTAGATCTGGTTCAATTGTTAAATAGTGATATGGTAATAGTGGCAGTGACTGCCGTTACTGATGCTGAAATTAGCAGCGTACCGGATGCGGGTCAGTTAGAGGCTATTGCCCGTCAACAGGCTGAGCAGCATTATCAGGCATTATTGGCGAACTTGAAGTCTGAAGCAAAAATAAGCCGCCAGTTACGTAATACTTTTACGGCGGATGATTTTTAAGCTGTTTTAAGCTTTCTACCCAGTTAAATCATTCTTTTAAGGGAGCGCTATGCTCCCTTTTTTTGAGTTAACGGATGACACCGCTTTAACTCAGCTCGTAGCTTGAACAAGCCGCTTAAGCTAAGAACCTATCTTGCTAAAAGGCGCTATTGATAAGCTTCTTGGTATAATCGTGCACTGGACGTGCAAAGACTTCAGCGGTGACCCCGCTGTCAGCTATCTGGCCCTGATGAAGAACCAGCATATCATCACTAATATGTCGGACTAACTGCAAGTTATTGGTGATTAGCAAATACGCTAAGCCTTCATTTTGCTGGAGTTCTAATAACAAATTAACAATTTGTGCCCGCAAAGAGGGATCGAGCGCTGTCAGTGCCTCATCCAGAATCAGTAATTTCGGGTCTAAAATTAATGCTCTGGCTAGCGCCACCCTTTGTAGTTGGCCACCCGAAAACATATGTGGATAGAATTCTGCGTGCTCATCAAGTAACCCTAATTGTTTTAACGTTTTGCGAATTTTAGTGCGTCGTTGTTCAGCATCTAAAATGGTACTAAAGCGTAAAACATCTTCCAGCATTTGCCCGACTTTTTGTAACGGATTAAGTGAACGGCCTGCGTCTTGAAAGATAAAGCGGATGACATGATTATACTTTTTGAAGTTGCTGAATTCTATTGGCTGCCCCGATAATCGAATGATGCCACTATCCGGCTTTTCAATACCGACTAATAATTTAGCCAGCGTGCTTTTGCCTGAGCCTGTTTCTCCAACAATGGCGAGGGTTTTTCCTGTGTGTAAGGAAAAGCTGATATGTTGTAGAGCAACAATTTTTTTCCGAGTTAATCCGCGTTGCTTGTAATAAATCTTTCCAAGATCATTAACTTCTAATAAAGCGTTCATGCATCATCTCGGTTAAGTAGTGGGAAATGACAACTGTAGTAATGGTTTTGTAGTCGATCTAAGCTGGGGGTTTTAACGCACTCTTTGCGCGCATTTGGACAGCGCGGCCCCAGACGGCAGCCTATTGGCAAGTGATGTAAGGTTGGAATACTGCCTGGTAGCGCGTATAACGGCGTTTTAGGCAGTAATTCCGGCTGAAATTCCGGTACACTCTTGATTAAAGCATGTGTATAGGGATGAAAAGGGTGTTTTAGAATGGCGGCTGTATCGCCACTTTCCACTAATTGCCCGCAGTACAACACGCTTAGGTTTTGGGTATAGCGCGCAACACTTTCCAGCTCGTGGCTAATCAGCAGTACCGCCATGCCCTTTAGTTGATTAAAGCTTGCTAACAGCCGGAACAATTGCGCTTGGGTAGTACTTTCCAGTGCGGTGGTAGGTTCATCAGCGATCAGTAATTTGGGGTTTTTGGCAATTGCCATGGCGATCATAACTTTTTGGCAAATCCCTTCTGATAACTGGTAGGGGTAACTCTGCATAATATTCTGATGATCGCGGATCCCCACTTTATGCAGTAGAGCAATGGCTTTTTTCTTACGCAAAAATGGCTTTTGCCACCAAGACCCCTCTAGCAAATCATTGGGGATGGCCTCTTCTAATTGCTCTCCTATCTCTGCCGTTGGGTCCAAGCTTCGGCTTGGCTCTTGATAGATCATCGCGATATCTCGGCCGATGATTTTGCGTCGCTGCTCAGTGGTTACTTGCAGCATATCTTGTCCCATCCAGCTAAAGCGGTCAGCACTGATTTTCCAGCGGCGATTAAGCACGCCAACAATGGCTTTGGCGATGAGGCTTTTGCCTGAGCCCGACTCACCAACTAAGCCGCGGGTTTCGCCAATACGTAAATTTAAACTGACCCGATCGACCGCTCGGATTAACCCTTCCGGTGTTTCTAGCTCAATAGTCAGATTTTTAATATCCAGCAGTAACATTAGCTTTCCCGCCGTTTTTGAATCGCCACTTTTAAACCGTCGCCGACTAAATTCACCGATAATACAGCACAAAAAATAAGTAAGCCCGGCACCGCGACACTGACCGGGGCGATGTAAATAATATCTAGCGAATCGCTAATCATGGCTCCCCATTCTGCTATGGGCGCTTGTGCGCCTAGCCCTAAAAAGCCTAAGGCTGCAATATCGAGGATGGCAGTCGATAAAGCCATGCTACTCATCACCGTGATTTTCTCCCAAATATTGGGGATAACCAAGCGGGTAAGCACTTGCCAGTTACTCGCACCATCTAACCGATAAGCGATAACGTAGTCTTGTTTGAGTTGCTCGGCAATGGCATTGCGAATGCCGTGTACAAATTGCGGTAATAAAGCCAAAATGACCGCCCAAGCGGTATTCTCTAAGCCCGGTCCTAAGATGGCAACAATAATGATGGCGAGCAAAAGCGAAGGTATCGTCAGGATAAGATCGAGTAAGTGATTAAAAAAACTCGATTTCATCCCTCTGCTCATGCCAGCAAGCGCACCGAGAGCTAACCCGGCTAACAAGCTGGCAAACACGGTTAATAAGGCCAAACCAAAAGTGTAGGTTGTGCCTTTTAGCATTCGCGATAATAAATCTCTGCCAAGATCATCGGTACCAAAAGGGTAGTAAACTATGCCTTGTTCCGCCCAAGAGGGCGGTAACAACAATAGACTATCATTTTGGAAATAAGGATCATGCGGAGAAATAAAAGGCGCAACCAAACTTAACAGTAAGAAACTTGCAAATAATATCAAGCCAAATAAAGCACTATGTTGCCTAGCAAATTCGCGCCATAACTGCGCTATTGGCGAGCGATTGTTTTCTTCAAAGTACAGCCTGAACTTCGCCATGTTAATATTTCCTGGCCAATGGATTAAACACAGTGTGTAAAATTTCGGTAAGCATATTGATGGTGATAACTAAGGTTGAAATGACCATTAACCCCGCTTGAATGGCCGGGAAATTGCGCTGATAAATGCTGTCAATAAGCCACCGACCAATACCTGGCCAAGAAAAAATCACTTCGGTTAGCATGGCCAAGGTGATCAGAGCGCTAAACTGTAAACCAACCTGTCGAATGACGGGCAGTAAGGCATTGCGCAAGCCATGTCGATAAAGAACTTGTACTCGGTTTAGTCCTTTCGCTTTGGCGGTTTTTATATAGTTTTGCTCCCAAACGTCTAGCATAGCGTCACGCACAAAGCGAATCATGACGGTGGTTGGATAGGTCGCCAGCACCAGTGTTGGTAAGGCTAAATGACGAGCCGCATCCCATAAAGCGGCTTGTTGATAGTTGACATCCGCTAGCAAGATATCGACAAGCATAAAACCCGTAACGGTAGGAATTTCAAATAACACGCCTAGGCGGCCGCCAGAAGGAAACCAACCAAGCGTGACGGAGAAAAACATAATCAATAACAACGCCCACCAAAAAATAGGTAAGGAATAGCCAACTAAGGCCATAGTGGAAATACTTTTACCGATGACACCCTCTGGCTTAATGGCAGCCAAAATACCCAAAGGCACACCCAGCATAAAAGACAGTAGAAGAGCGTAGGCGGTTAGTTCCAAAGTGGCGGGTAATACGGCCCAAACTTCGTTAAAAAGCGGTTGCTGGCTGGCAAAAGATAATCCCCAGTCACCTTGGAAAATACGACCGAGAAAAGCAAAATACTGCGCTCGGTAACTGTCATCTAGTCGATACTCTAGGATAAGTTGCGCGCGCACTTCCGCATTGATGTAACGTAAGCCACTAAAATTTTGCAGTGGATCGCCAGGGAACAGGTAGCCGAGGCTAAATGCAAATAGACTCAAACCAAATAAAACCGTGCCAAGCAAGAATAAGCGGCGCAATAAAAAAACAATCATGGTACTACCCGCCTAGCTTCAAACAGGCTAATACCGCCATAAGGATTAATGACGACACCTTCCACATTGGCATTGATTGCTTGAAAGCGTTGCGAGTGTGCTATAGCAACTAGGGGTTTTGCTTTGTGCAGATAATGTTGAGCGGCTACATAATAAGTGCGACGCTGCTGTTGATCTACCGTACTTAGCGCTTGCTGGAGTAATTGATCGAACACGGGATCACACCAATGCGCGCGGTTACTGCCACTATCCGCTGCGGCGCAGCTAAGTAAAGGGCGAAAGAAATTATCAGGATCAGCGTTATCCGCCGACCAGCCAATTAATACGGAGTCGTGTTCACCGGCAGATAATTTTCGTCTAAAAGCATTCCACTCGTAACTGACGATATTTGCTTTGATGCCCACCTGTGCGAGATCGGCTTGCATAAGCTCGGCCATTTTTAAAGCGTTAGGATTGTATAAGCGCTGAACGGGCATCGCCCAAATATCCATACTAAATCCTTGGCTCAATCCGGCTTCAGCCAATAACAGACGTGCTTGCTCTGGATTGTATTCTGCAGCCGGTAGTTCGCTCGCGAAAGCCCAGGAGGTGGGCGGCAGAATGCTTTTTGCTGCAGTAGCTTGATCAAAATATACCGCTTGTAAAATAGCGCTATGGTTAATGGCTAAGGCCAAAGCTTGACGTACTTTAATCTGATCAAAAGGCGCCTTTTTGGTATTAAAAGCCCAGAACCCTACATTCATGCTGGTGCTTTCCTGCACTTTCACATCTGGACGTTCGGTAATTAAAGAGAGTTCTGCTAAACGTGGAAAAGCCACGATATCACATTCATGGGTCAGCAGCTTTGCCATTCGTCTTGCATTATTGGGCACGATATCAAATACCAATTGCTCCATAGCCGCTTGGCCACGCCAGTAAGTAGGGTGACGATAAAGACGGACTAACACATCCTTTTGGTATTCTTTAAAACGAAAGGGGCCTGTTCCTATCGGGCGACTATCTAACAGAGTCGTTGTACCAGCAGCCGACATCGTCGCAGCATATTCTGCAGAAAGTATTGCCGCAAAGTCGGTAGCCAGATTAGACAAAAAAGAACTATCGGGTCGCGACAATGTAAAGCGGACTTGATAAGGGGATATGGCTGTAACATCCTCCACCAGGTTAGCCCAATCCACACTTTGAAAGTAGGGATAGATGCCGCCCCCTAGAAAATGATAGGGATGACTAGGATCCATAATACGTTTAAAGGTAAAAGTAACATCATCGGCATTGAAATGTCGGCTAGGCGTAAAGTAGTTGGTCGAGTGAAAGCTAACATTTTGCCGTAACATAAAATCATAAGTTATACCGTCAGTCGAGCGTTGCCAGGATATCGCCAGCCCGGGCCGAAGTTCACCGCTTTGCGCATCGATATCCAATAAACGGTCGTAAAGTTGCTGACTGACAATATCAATAGTAGTGCCTGAGGTGACCCGTTGTGGGTTAAAACTTTCGGGTGACCCTTCGGCGCAATAAACTAAACCGCTACGAATATTTTCAGGTAATTCCTGCTGGCAAGCACTCACCCCTAACAACGCCAAGATCAGGAAAAAAACGTTTTGTTTCACTGCTGACTGTCCAGTAATTGATATTTTTTCATATAGCCTCGTAACTGATGATAGGTTAATCCCAACATATCGGCGGTTTTTTTCTGATTATACTGGTTAGCGGCCAATGCTTGCTTAATTAAATTGATCTCAAAATCTTGCGAAAGTGTTTTAAAGTCGACGGGCTGATTGAAATCCGGTGTATTAGTTATGTTCGCGGGGGCTGGTGTTGTCGGTGGTGTAATGGCAGTTGTCAAAGCTTCACTGCTAGTAGAACTGGGTTGCTTTAACGCTGCGCGTATTCTTTTTTGAGGACGAAACGCCGATTCGAAAGGATCAAGCTGAATATGATGTACCGGCACGTAGGCATTGTTATTACGGTAAACCGCACGTTCAACCACATTTTTTAGTTCTCGCACATTACCGGGCCAATCGTAGTCCAATAAGGTTCGTTTGGCTTTATCGCTAAAACCGCTAAAGAGTTCTAAACCTAACTCGCGTGCCATGTTAATGGCAAAATGCTCAGCCAGTTGTAAAATGTCTTCACGGCGTTCACGCATAGGTGGCAAGGTAATAACATCAAAAGCTAAACGATCTAATAAATCTGCCCGAAATTCACCTTGCTCTGCCATTGAGGGAAGATCTTCATTGGTGGCGCAGATCAAGCGGACATCCACTCGAATGGGTCTGCTGCCTCCAACGCGTTCAAATTCACCGTATTCGATGACTCTTAATAACTTTTCTTGCACCATCGGTGGTGTATTGGCTAATTCATCTAAAAATAGAGTGCCGCCACTGGCACGTTCAAAGCGTCCCTCATGGCGTTTAGAAGCGCCGGTGAACGCGCCTGCTTCGTGACCGAATAACTCACTTTCCAATAAATTCTCGTTCAATGCGGCGCAGTTTAGGGTTTGATACTGCTGATCCCAGCGTTTTGATAAAAAATGTAGACGCGCAGCGATCAGTTCTTTACCTGTACCGCGCTCGCCAATAATTAATACCGGTTTATCCAAAGGCGCCAGTTGCGACACTTGGTCTAATACATTTAAAAAACTGTTGGCTTGGCCAATAAGATTGTCTTGTTGATACTTACGGTTCATAGCGACTACAAGTTAGTGGAATTTGCTAATAAGTAGTGTATTTCATAATGCCGCTTGGTGACAGTAAAATTATTAAAATAAATTAAGTTGATAATAATCAATGACATATGCTCTATTTGTCAAGTTGGCAAGAAAACTGAATAAGCTTAGGTGTCTATGACATACTAATCAACTAAGAGGTAACTATTATGGGTATTTTTTCACGCTTTTCCGATATCGTGAACTCTAATTTAAATGCCTTACTGGATAAGGCTGAAGATCCGGAGAAAATGGTCCGTTTGATCATTCAGGAAATGGAGGATACCTTAGTAGAGGTGCGTTCATCCTCTGCCAAAACCATCGCCGAGAAAAAGGAATTACAACGTCTAGTAAGCCGTTTAGAAGAAGAAACCGCTGATTGGCAAGCTAAAGCCGAGCTGGCGCTGTCTAAAGAGCGCGACGATTTAGCGCGAGCGGCATTAATTGAGCGGCAAAAAGCGGCAGATCAGGCTGCTGCGGTTAACCGCGACATTGCTAACCTAGATGAACATATCAGTAAGCTGCAAGACGAAGTTGGACAATTGCAGGAAAAATTGGCTGATGCGAAAGCGCGGCAAAAGAGTATGTTGATGCGCCAGCAAACAGTGGCCAGTCGCTTAGAAGTAAAGAAAACGCTAGATAGCAATAGAATCAATGATGCGATGTATAAGTTTGAACGCTATGAGCAGAAAATTGATACGTTAGAGGCTCAAGTTGAATCTTACGATTTAGGTAAGAAAAGCTTAAAAGATGAGTTTGCTGAACTAGCGGCACAAGATAAGATTGATACTGAACTGGCTGCGTTAAAAGCGAAAATGCAAAAGCAAAGTAATGAGGACAAAGACGCCTAAGGGCGTCTTTACTAATAAGGATTAAACCATGGATATTCATGAGCTTATTTTTGTGCCCTTGATCTTGTTTATGATCTTTGTGGCACCGTTATGGGTGGTAATGCATTACCGCAGTAAAAATAAAATCAAGCAAGGCCTAAGTGATAGCGAGCTGAATCAGTTAAATGAGTTAACGCTAAAAGCGGAAAAAATGGCCGATAGAATTAAAACGCTGGAAGCCATTCTCGATGCGGAAAGCCCTAGATGGAGGACGCAGCATGATCAATAAAAAACGCGAGCTGCTGCGAGATGACGAAAATGGCAAGATTGCCGGTGTCTGCGCAGGGATAGCCGATTATTTTGGCTGGGAGCTTTGGTTGGTGCGTATTATTACCGTATCAGCCTTTTTCTTAGGTGCCGGTGGCCTAGTTTTTGTCTTGTACATTGCGGCTTGGGTGGTCTTAGAAAAAAAGTCGAAGGCAGTTGATACCTTTGGAACAACCAAGAGCTCAGATCCCTATAATGATAAACCTGTAGAGTTAAAAACGCGCGTGTGGCAACGTGGTGAGTCACCTAAACAAGCGTTACAACATCTTAATCATCAGTTTAACAGTATGGAGCTTAAACTTCGTGATATGGAACGGCATGTCACATCCAGTCGTTTTCAACTTAGTCGTGAATTTAACAAACTTTAACTGACTTTTTAAGGAATAGAAAGCAATGAGCTGGTTAGAGGACATTCAGTATCAGAGCCGCCAGCTGGGTAATCGCGCGCTGGATCGACATTTACGGCTTGGGGTTACTGGGCTGAGCGGGGCTGGCAAAACCGCTTTTATTACGTCCTTGGTGCATCAGTTAACCTTGGGCGATCAGCCGCAACATTTACCGTTTTTTGCGGTAGTGCAACAAGGGCGCTATTTAGGTGGACGCTTAGCAAGTAGTCAACCACTAGCCTTGCCGCGCTTTCCTTATGAGCATAATTTACAGTATCTATTGCAGCAACCACCAGCCTGGCCACCGTCCACTACCGGTTGGAGTCAGCTTAATTTGACTCTAAGATATAAACCAGCGCATGGCCTGCGGGCTCGTTTACAGAACCATAGTGAGTTGCAATTGGAGTTGGTGGATTACCCTGGTGAGTGGTTACTCGATTTGCCGATGCTGCAGCAAGACTACCAGCAATGGTCGGCATTCTGTTGGCAACTATTCCGCCAGCCACATCGTCAGGCAATAAGTGAGTCTTTCGCTACGCTTTTGCAGCAAACAGATTTAAGTGATACTAGTGAACTGCAATTACAGAACCTGACAGAAGCTTACAGTGTGTTATTGCAACAGTTTCGGCAAAGTACTGGGACTTACCTGCATCAACCGGGTCGTTTACTGGTGCCGGGCGAATTAGCTGGAGCGCCCATGCTTCAGTTATTTCCACTGCTACCTGAGCAAATAAATGATATCAGCCCGTTGTTACAACGGTTAACTGCCCATTATCGTAGTTATTGTGAATATGTGATTAAGCCTTTTTACAAGCAACATTTTTCCCGTTTAGATCGACAAGTGGTGTTAGTGGATTGTCTATCGGCACTCAATGCTGGATATGCAGCTATGCAGGAATTACAGCAAGCGCTTGGCTTGATTATGCAGAGTTTTCGTTACGGCCCAGCGAGTTTACTGGGCAGATTGTTTCAACCACAGATCAGTAAGGTACTGTTTGCTGCCAGTAAGGCGGATCATGTCACCCCAGAGCAGCACAAAGCCCTAACCTTGTTATTACAGCAATTGTTACAGCAGCCAATAAAGCACAGCCATTATGCTGCGGCAAGCAGCGAGGCGATGGCGCTGGCCGCTATTCGGGCCAGCACTACTGGCTTTGTTGAGCAACACGGTCAAAAATACCCCTGTATTAGCGGGCGAGAGTTAGGGGCGACCACGTCTGTTACGTTGTTTCCAGGTGATGTGCCTGCAAGTTTGCCTGACGCAGCCTTGTTTGAGCGTCATCCCTTTCAATTTCCTGCATTGGCACCGTTAACTTTGAGTATGCAGCAGCCTTTACCGCATGTGCGGATGGATCATGCTTTAGAATTTTTACTGGGAGATAAATTGCGATGAGCGATCTTAAACCAGCACAGCGGTTTGCTTCGGCTGAGCAAGCACAGGCTTTTAGACAGTCTGAGCCGGCAAAATTACAACAACGCCAGCAGTTTTCTAACGCAGACTTTGCTGCTGGTACTGTAACCGAGAGCGTAACACCGCGTGCTAGGCATAGCCTATTTGGGCCTCTAGCTATGCTGGCACTTTTGCTTATTGTACTGCTTGGATTTTGGCAATGGGGCCAGTGGTTACAGCAAAGTTGGCAGCAAGGTATATTCTTTGCAGCTCTGGCGAGCCTATTCAGTGGAGTGATGCTGATATTATTGGTTCTACTCAGTTGGCGCGAGTGGCGCTTATGGCGCCGACTTAAATTAAACCAACAGTGGCAGCAGCAAGCTAGCCGTATTGCACAAAGTGTGCAGTTTGGTGAGGCGCCAGCGTTATGCGAGAGTATTTTACAGGTGATGCCCGCTAATACTGCCTTGAATGCTGCAGCTGAACAATGGCGGCAAGCCATTACCGCTGAACATAGTGATCAGGAGCAATTACAATTATTCGATCGCTTAGTGTTAACCAGTGTTGATAAAAAGGCGCAGCAACTGATTTGGCGAGCCAGCACCGATAGTAGTTTAGCGGTGGCAATTAGTCCTTTTGCGCTGGCAGATATGTTTCTGGTGACTTGGCGTAGTAGCAGAATGTTGAGAGAACTTGCTGAAATATATGGCGCACCCATGGGGCAATTGCGCAGTCTTGCGATGTTAAAGCGAGCCTTAGCGACACTGTTGTGGGCGGGGGGCTCAGAGTTAGCACTGGATATGGCAGGTGACGTGCTTAGTAGTGAATTAACCGCCAAGCTATCGGCTCGAGCTGGACAAGGTATTATTGCTGGCTTATTGGTCGCGCGCTTGGGTTATTTGGCGCAACAGCAATTACGACCATTACCACTTGCCGAGGCGCAAAAACTGAATGTCAGCGATTTAAGTAAAGCATTAGTTGGGCGTTTTAATACTGCCGCAAATACTGACAATAAAAGCTGACAGTTTTTTCTAGCTCATTTTTATCTTTACAGACAGCAAGCCGTCTGGCTTGCTTCCAAAATTTTACTTTTCTGCTATTGCTGTAAAAGAGTTATCGAGTAATCTTTTACGGTAGGCATTATGACAAATAATAATAACAAACATTCTGAAACACTGTGTATCCATGCAGGTAAAACTAAGCAGCCTTATGGGGCGCTTAGTACACCGCTATATCAAACTTCTACCTTTATATTTGATAGTGCTGAGCAAGGCGCAGCGCGCTTTGCCGGCGATGAATCGGGGTATATTTATACTCGGCTTGGCAATCCTACGACCCGAGAGCTAGAGTTGAAAGTGGCCGCATTAGAAGGCATGGCGGATGCGGCTGCTACGGCAACAGGCATGGGTGCAGTAGCTGCTGCTACCATGGCATTTTTAGAGCAGGGCGATCATTTGGTTGCGGCAAATACGCTTTATGGTTGTAGTTTCGCGTTATTTAACCATCAGTTTAGTCGTTATGGTATCGAGGTCAGCTTTGTGGATATGACGGATCATGCGGCAGTGCGGGCGGCTATTAAACCTAATACCAAAATGCTGTTTGCTGAAACACCGATTAACCCTAGTTTAGTGGTGCTAGATTTGGCATTTCTTTGTGGACTGTGTCAGCAACATGGCATCATATCAGTAATCGACAATACCTTTATGACGCCTTTACTGCAGCAACCGGCAAAGTTTGGCGCGGATATTGTTATCCACAGTGCGACCAAGTATCTAAATGGCCATGGCGATGTTGTCGCTGGCGTGATTGTGTCGGATGCAGAAAAAATTCAAACCATCAAACTGACCACGCTCAAAGATATGGGCGCAACCATTAGCCCGCATGATGCCTGGCTAATTATTCGTGGCTTAAAAACCTTGCCCGTGCGTCTGCAGCGTCATTGTGAGAACGCTCAACAGGTTGCAGAATTTTTAGCCGCGCATCCCGCCGTGGCAGTGGTGCACTATCCTGGTTTACCAGGGCACCCTGGCTATCGTTTTATTGGTCAGCAAATGAAGGCGGCGGGTGGTGTATTGGCCTTTGAATTAAAGGCTGATCTGGCACAAAGCCGTCAGGTGATTAATCGTTTTCGCCTCTTTAGTTTAGCCGTGAGCTTGGGGGATGCGGAATCCCTAGTCCAGCATCCGGCTTCAATGACGCATAGCCCTTATTCGCCGGAAGAGCGTGCTGCAGCTGGGATCAGTGATGGTTTGATTAGGCTATCAGTTGGCTTGGAGCATATTGACGATATCATGGCTGATTTACAACAAGCGCTCAGTATTCTGCCGCTAAGCAGCTCAGTGTCCAAGGCTGCAGCGTTGCCAGCCTAATGAGCTTTGTAATTTATACTTTACAGTTTTCGCACAGGGTTTTCGTCGTGCTGGGATTAACTCCCAGTCTGCGATCAACTAGTATCCGACACATTGCAGCCGATAACCTTATAAAAATAACATCGGTAGTGTTGCGGAACCTTCCGCCTTGTTCAGAACAACAGGTAGTGTATGACTAAGTCCAGTAAGTATGTGTCGCGCCAGTCGGACGCCAATGGGGTAATCCACTGGAGCGACGAAGAAAATCAAATATGGCATGAGCTTATAACTCGTCAGCTTGGGGTGATTGAAGGTAAAGCCTGCACAGAGTTTATGGAAGGCTTGCAAAAACTGCAATTACCACTAGAGCGCATTCCGCAGTTAGCGGAAGTTAGTGCAGTATTGAAGGCGACGACAGGTTGGGAATGTGCAGAAGTCCCAGCTTTGATCAGTTTTGATAAGTTTTTTGAATTACTTGCAAATAAGCGCTTCCCTGTCGCCACTTTTATTCGCAGCCGTGAAGAGTTTGACTATTTACAAGAGCCTGACATTTTTCATGAAATCTTTGGCCATTGCGCTATGTTAACGCACCCAGCTTTTGCCGAGTTTACCCATGCATATGGTAAATTAGGTTTAGCTGCGAGCAAACAAGATAGGGTTTACTTGGCTCGTTTGTACTGGTTCACCATTGAGTTTGGTTTACTTAACACGGCTGATGGTTTGCGCATATATGGCGGTGGAATTTTATCCTCGCCTGGGGAAACAGTGTATGCGTTAGGTTCAGAGCTAGCTGAGCGGCAGCCATTCAATGCGCTTGAAATTTTACGTACGCCTTATCGAATAGACATTATGCAGCCAATCTATTTTATGTTGAATCAGATTGATGAGTTATTCGATGTTTCTCGCTTAGATATTATGGCCTTAGTTGAACAAGCCAAAGCCTTAGGTTTGCATGCGCCGAAATTCCCCCCCAAAGAACTGAAAGCAAGTTAGGATAGAAGTATGACCGAATTAACTAAAATGCAATGTGAGGCATGTCGTGCTGATGCGCCAAAAGTGTCAGATGCTGAATTGCCAGAGCTGATGCGACAAATTCCAGACTGGACCCCTGTTGTTCGTGAGGGAATCTTACAGTTAGAGCGAATTTATAAGTTTAAAAATTTCAAACAAGCTTGGGCTTTTCATCATAAGGTTGCGGAAATGGCCGAAGCGGAAGGGCATCATCCTGCGTTGTTGCTTGAATGGGGCAAGCTAACTGTTACCTGGTGGTCGCACTCCATTAAAGGCCTACATAAAAACGATTTTATTTGTGCAGCTAAAACCGATGCGTTGTTAGCTGAATAAGGCTTTCCTTTCTGGCAGACCGTTCGGTCTGCCCTATATTTGTTCATATATCTTTACAAAAATACTGGTCTGTTATACTCGCTATACCGTATTATGCTGCATCTGTTCAGCCAAAGGTGTAGGGCGGTTATGCGTTTAGAAATTCTTTGTCAAAATCGACTGGGTCTGGCTCAGGAAGTGCTCAATATTCTGGTCAGTTACCAGTTAGATCTCCGTGGTATCGAAGTTGATCCTTCATTAAATAAAATCTATGTGTCATTTCCTACGGTTAACTTTGAAAAGTTTCAGGAGTTAATGGCAAAAATGCGTCGTATTAGTGGGGTAGAAGATGTGAAAACCACCGCTTTTATGCCTTCAGAGCGCGAGCATAACGAGCTACTGACTTTGTTAAGAACCCTGCCTGACGGTCTTATTGCCATCGATATCAAAGCTAATGTTACGGTAATTAATGATGCGGCGCTTGAAGCGCTCTCTGTCGCCAGAGAAGAGATTGCGGGGCAATCATTACAAAGCATGGTGAAAGGCTTTAATTTTTTGCGTTGGCTGGAAGGTGAAGATGTGCTGGCGCAGACACGTCGTTTTGAAATTCATAATAAACGCTTTGTCGCGGATATTTTGCCGGTGATGGTGCCAGACGAGAATGGCAACGAAATTCTGGCTGGCGCGGTCATTAATTTAAAATCCGAAAGCCGCTTAGGTCAGCACATGATTGCCTTTAAAAAAGGTGATCAAGAAGGCTTTAATAATATTCAAGCCACGAGTAATGCGATGCGCAAAGTGGTGCGCGAGGCAAAGCGTATGGCGCAGTTAGATGCACCTATTTTGATTATGGGCGAAACCGGTACAGGCAAAGAGTTACTTGCTCGCGCTTGTCATGCTGCTGGAAGCCGCCATAACAAACCTTTTTTAACCGTACCCTGTGCTTCTATGCCGGACAATGTGGCGGAGTCAGAACTCTTTGGTTATGGACCCAATGCTTTTCCAGGCACCAGTGAAGGGAAAAAAGGCATTTTTGAGCAAGCGCATGGCGGCACAGTCTTTTTAGATGAAGTCGGGGAAATGTCGCATCAGCTACAAACCAAGTTATTGCGGTTTTTACAAGATGGCAGTTTTCGCCGAGTGGGAGAAGAAAAAGAAGTTCGAGTCGATGTCCGAGTGTTGTGTACCACGCAAAAAGATCTGCCTACCATGGTACAGGAGCATCGATTCCGTGAAGATTTATTTTATCGCTTAAATGTGTTGACTCTGCATTTACCGGCACTACGTGAGCGTAAACAAGATGTGGTGCCACTCGCTGAGTTTTTTGTCGCCCGTTATGCCGCAAGATTAGGGCGTAAGTCGCCAAAATTGACCGAGAGTTGTGCACAGTTTCTACAACAGTACCCCTGGCCCGGCAATGTTAGACAGCTCGAAAATGCGCTTTACCGAGCGGTGACCTTGCTAGACGGTAATGAGTTGGATAAGCATCATCTGCAGTTGCCCAGTTATACCAGTGATTTTGGCTATTTAGAGCAAGACTTTGATGGCACTTTAGATGAAGCCGTGAAACATTTTGAAGCAAACTTATTACGTAAACTGTTCCCAGCTTACCCAAGCTCACGCCAACTAGCGAAAAAGCTTGGCTTAAGTCATACCGCGGTTGCTAATAAACTGCGTGATTATGGCATTAACCGCAAGAGTGTAAAAATTTAAGTACGATTTTGTGCTTAAATCCTTACTTCAGAAAGGCCGTCAGCCAAGCTTGACGGCCTTTCTATTTGTGGCTTACTAAAAAGTGCGTTTTTGTATGGCTTATTTTACATTTTAGCACTATAGGCCATCTAAGGTTGTAATTGCCAGCACTCTTCCTTTTTTATGGCGCTAGCGCATGATATGGCCATTGTAAGCAAATTGCTTTGAAGAAAAGACAGGAGTAGAGCCATGACTGATTATATAAACCCATTGGGAACCGATGGTTTTGAGTTTGTAGAATACACGGCCGCAGACGCGAACGGCATTGAAAAGTTAAAAGCGTTATTTTTCTCACTTGGCTTCACTGAGGTCGCCAAGCACCGTTCTAAGCAAGCTTGGTTATACAAACAAGGCGATATTAACTTTATCATCAATGCTGAGCCTAATTCGCAAGCAGAAGAGTTTGCTCGTAAGCATGGCCCTTCAGTCTGTGCTATGGCGTTCCGAGTGAAAGATGCAGCGGCCGCATTACAACACGCCCTCGCGAACGGTGCAAAAGAATACAAAAATCAAATAGGTCCAATGGAGCTGAATATTCCAGCAGTGTATGGCATTGGCAGTAGCTTACTGTATTTTGTTGATCGCTACGGTGCCAGCTCGGTCTATGATATCGACTTTAAGTACTATGATAACTGGCAGGTCGAGATGGCCAAGCACGGCGTGGGCTTAGAGGTACTAGATCACCTAACGCACAATGTGATGCGCGGTAATATGAATTTATGGTCAGGTTTCTATGAAAAAATCGGTAATTTCCGTGAAATTCGTTATTTTGACATTGAAGGCAAATTAACTGGCCTAGTTTCACGCGCGATGACGGCGCCTTGCGGTAAAATCCGTATTCCAATTAATGAATCTTCCGATGACAAATCGCAAATCGAAGAGTTTATCCGTGAATACAATGGTGAGGGCATTCAACATATTGCTTTGACTACAGAAGATATTTATCAAACGGTACGTACTTTACGTGAGCGTGGTATGGAGTTTATGCCAACGCCAGAGACTTACTACAACAAAGTGAATGCCAGAGTTGAGGGGCACACTGAAGATTTAGATCAACTACGTGAATTACGGATCTTAATTGACGGCGCTCCGATGAAAGATGGAATCCTTTTACAAATCTTTACTAAAACGGTGATCGGCCCAGTATTTTTTGAAATTATTCAACGTAAAGGCAATGAAGGTTTTGGCGAGGGTAACTTTAAAGCCTTGTTCGAATCTATTGAAGAAGATCAAATTCAGCGCGGAGTATTGAGCAATGCGTAAATGGGCATCTTTTCCATTGAAGGAAGGTGACGTATCACGGCAGGCGCATGCTGATTTTCCTGAGCAAGGTATTTATGAGCGGGAAGCTGGCCGTAGCGGCTTTTTTGGGCCGGCTACTCACTTTCATCATCGCCATGCCCCAACAGGGTGGAGCGATTGGCAAGGTCCACTAAGACCGCGTTTATTTGATTTTAACGCCTTAGCGGATGTCAGCACCCAATCGCCTTGGGCTGTACCTTCGTTATTACACAATGCCCATTGTAAATTCCGGACTTGGCGTTTAACCGAAAACATGACTCGGCTGGCGCGAAATGCCGATGGCGATGAGTTGCTGTTTATTCATGAAGGCAGCGCTGAGCTGTATTGCGATTACGGGCATTTAACGCTGAAAGACGGCGATTATGTCGTTATTCCGCGTTCGACCATGTGGCGCTTAGAACCACTAGAGCCGCTATTTGTGGTATTGATAGAAGCGACGAATGATAGCTATCAACTGCCCGAAAAAGGCTTAGTGGGTAATCATGCTATTTTCGATCCCGCTATGTTGGATACGCCTAAAATTGATGCCGCTTTTCAAGCGCAATACAGCGAGCAAACCTGGCAGGTTGAGGTGAAACGGCATAATCAGGTATCGGTTATTACCTATCCTTACAATCCGTTAGATGCAATTGGCTGGCATGGCGATTTAGCCGTTATGCGCATCAATTGGCGTGATATTCGACCTTTGATGAGTCATCGCTACCATTTACCGCCCTCTGCGCATACGACCTTTGTGGCGCAGCGTTTTGTGGTATGCACCTTTGTGCCTCGACCCATCGAAAGCGATCCCGGTGCTTTAAAAGTGCCGTTTTATCATAACAATGATGATTATGATGAAGTGCTGTTTTACCATGCGGGTGATTTCTTTAGTCGCGATAATATTGAAAAAGGCATGGTGACTTTTCACCCAGCAGGTTTCACGCACGGTCCGCATCCTAAAGCCTTTCAAGCGGGGCAAGAGTATCGCAAAAAGTTCACCGATGAAGTGGCAGTGATGTTAGATACTCGTGATGCCCTAGAGGTTGGCGAAGCTGCATTGGCAACCGAAAATGCAGCCTACGTAAATAGCTGGCAAGTTAAAGGCTAATTGGCCATTTAAGGAATTGCAATGAAGTTAGCAAGTTTAAAAAATCAAACGCGTGATGGGCAATTAGTTGTGGTAAGTCGCGATCTTAGCCGCTGTATCGCGATCCCGCAGATTGCCGCAACCATGCAGCAATTATTGGACCATTGGTCAACTCTGGCACCTAAAGTGGCGGAAATCTATCAGGCATTGAATGCAGGCTCGGTGACCGGTGAGCAACGCTTTAACCAAGCAGAATGTGAATCGCCTTTACCTCGCGCCTATCAATGGGCTGATGGCAGTGCCTATGTTAATCATGTGGAACTGGTGCGCAAGGCGCGCAATGCTGAGATGCCGGAGACCTTTTGGACTGATCCATTAATGTATCAGGGCGGCTCTGATGATTTTATCGGCCCACGTGATGCTATTGAGGCGATTAGTACTGAGCATGGCATTGACTTTGAAGGTGAAGTGGCTGTGATCACTGATGATGTGGCGATGGGGAGCTCAGCTACAGAGGCGTTAGGTAAAATACGTTTGGTTATGTTAGTGAATGATGTATCCCTACGAGGCCTTATTCCAAATGAGTTAGCCAAAGGTTTTGGTTTTTTTCAATCTAAGCCAGCGTCAAGCTTTAGCCCTGTTGCGGTAACACCCGAAGAGTTAGGTTCACATTGGCATGATGGCAAGCTGCATCTGCCCTTATTGTCGACATACAATGGTGAACCTTTTGGTAAGCCGAATGCTGGAGTGGATATGACCTTCCATTTTGGCGAGTTAGTAGCGCATGCGGCAAAAACGCGTAATCTTGGGGCAGGCGCTATTATCGGCTCAGGTACCGTATCCAATAAGCAGGGTACCGCTTATGGAACGGCGATTAGCGAAGGGGGCGTGGGTTACAGTTGTATCGCCGAAATTCGGATGATTGAAACGATTCGTGACGGCAAACCCACCACTGGTTTTATGCAGTTTGGTGACAGCATTCGCTTAGAAATGTTGGACGAACAAGGCCAGAGTATTTTTGGTGCAATTCAGCAGCAGGTAGTAGAGTATAAAAAGAAATAACGTTACTATGTTTTGTTAACACGTTTTACTATCTAGCCCGCAGCACTTTTCGCTGCGGGCTGCTTTTTAGGGATGATAAAATGAAACTCTATAGCTATTGGCGCTCTTCTGCTGCTTATCGAGTGCGCATTGCTTTGCATTTGAAGCAACTTAGTTTTGAAACGATACCTGTTCATCTATTAAAAGAGGGTGGACAACAACATCATGCCGATTATCAACAACTAAATCCGGCTGAACTGGTTCCGGTTTTACAAGATGAATCACTGAACCTTAACCAGTCTTTGGCCATTATCGAATATCTGGACGAAGTCTATCCTGAGCCTGCTTTATTGCCTGTTGTACCAAGCGAAAGAGCGCAAGTAAGAGCGTTGGCCTTAGATATTGCCTGTGATATTCATCCTTTAAATAATTTACGCGTGTTGCAGTACCTGACAGGTCCTTTAGCCCTAACGGAGCAGCAAAAGCTCAGTTGGATCCAGCATTGGTTAACAACGGGGTTTACTGCGCTAGAGCAACGACTAAGTCAAACTGCTGGTCAGTATTGTTTTGGTGATCAGCTTTCCTTGGCAGATATCTGTTTAGTGCCGCAAGTGTATAATGCCTTACGTTTTAATCTTGATTTGCAAAACTATCCAACTATCCAGCGCATCTATCAGCATTGTCAGCAATTAGCCGCTTTTGCGCTGGCCGCGCCCGAGCAGCAAACTGACGCAGTACTCTAGCTTGGATAATGGGCATGTTGGATTAAACAGTATGGCAGAAATTGATTTGTTTCAATGGTGGCGACAAGCGCCTTTTGCTTGCGCCTTATTTCGTAGCCCGAAATTGCTAAATGAGCCAAGTGAGTTTGTGGCGGCAAATGCAGTGTTTAATATCGTTACTGGGCTAACGACAGAGCAACTGCACTTATGTCAGGCCGAGGACTTTAATCGGCGTGCTGTTTATTATTCTACTAATACTGCACAGCGTTACCAAGTGCAAAGCTATGCACCTGATAGCGAATTCTTGTTGATCTCCTTACAGCAAATTCCGGATCTAACCATCCCGGCCTTAACAAAGGAGTCTAACGCAGCACATTATCCGCTGACCCATTTGATGTTGGATATCGCTCAAGGTTTCATTGGTATAGCGCGTGAGCAATTGGCGACATTACTGCCGCGTGCTTTAGCGCGACTGGGTTCTGCAGTTGCTGCCGACCGTGTTTATATTTTTGATTATGATTTTGTTCAACAGACCTGTTCAAATACTTTTGAATGGTGTGCTAGCGGTATTGTCGCGGAGATTGATAATTTACAAGATGTGCCTTTAGCGGCGATCCCGCAATGGGTTAATGCACACCAACAGGGTTTAGCAATGTATATCCCTGATGTTCCCTCGCTACCACAAGGTGATGCTTTAAAGCAGTTATTACAGCCGCAAGGGATTAAAAGCCTTATTGCCTTACCTATTTTAGCTGACGATAAACTCTTTGGTTTTGTAGGTTTTGATTCCGTTAAACAACATCATTACTATAGTGAAGAAGAACGGCTGTTATTGGGGAGTTTTGCGACGATGTTGGTAAAATTAAAGCAATACTTCGGGAGTTAACTCAAAGTGCAGCTACCAAAACGTTGGCTTAACCGCGCTTTATGTTATGTTGGTTTTTTTGGATTGGTGTTTCAAATCACCGCAGCGGTGCATGCTTTTTGGTATCAAATACCTTTTAGTCACTTTTGGTTTTTACTGATAGCCCCGCTGTTGTGTTTAGCATCTGGTTTGATTCCTGCGCTTCAGCCGCAAAAGGAATAGCTAAGGTAGTTGAGCCGTGATTTTAACGTCTTGGCTTAAACATACCGCGGATTTCGATATCCGCAATACCACTTTGTTTTAAATTAAAATTTATTTGTGCTGGCCCACGTCCAAAGAAGTATTCTTCATTGCCATACTGCAGTACAAAGCCGCCTCTTGCCGATGTAGCTTGCGGATCTCGCTTTAATTCAATTTTATGCTCGGCAATTTCTAAGGTAAAAGCCTGTAAAGGCTGCTTGGCAAAGTCACTTATCCAAACCTCTCGATCTTGTTGCAAAACAACAGATAAGGCATACTTTTGCGGAGGAGAAGAGAGGCGTGCACTTTGGTTACCCACCTGAAAAATATAGCTACCGGCCTCACGCGTTAGGGCAAGCACAAATTTATCAGTGCGCTGTTCACCGGTTACAAAATGGAGAGTAACCTTACCTTCATGGTGAAAAGTAGCATAGCTATTAAAGCTAAGTAGTAATAACACTAACACTAACACTAACACTAACGCTCGCATAGCAACCCTCTTTATACGTTAAACCGAAGTTGCGTCGACTAATAAGGTTAGCTGCTGACCGGGCTGCAGGTAACTCTCTGTGTTGATGTTGTTCCATTTTACAATATCATCAACAGTAACGCTAAAACGTTGTGCAATCTTAACCAAGGAGTCACCCGATCTGACACGATAATTGACAGTACGGGTTATTAGCTGAGTGTTTTGTATCTGGTTAGATTGTAAAACTTTTATCTTTTGGCCTTCTTTTAATATAGCGTTATTAGTTAGCTTATTCCAGCTGCGAATTTGGGCGAGTGTAACGTTATATTTTCGGCTCAAATCCCATAAAGTATCACCGCGTGTAATCACGTGTTCTACGAATTCAGATTGGGTAGTGGGGAGGCTTTGCGATACAGTTTCAGTGGGTATTTGCTTAGCATCATTAGAACGTGGGATCAATAAAGATTGTCCGACACGAATGGTATTATTGCGGAGTTTATTTAAGCTGGTTAAAGCAGCTACTGTGGTTTGATGGCGTTTAGCAATGACACCCAAAGTATCACCATTTTTCACCGTATAAGGTTGCCACTGCATAAGCTGGTCTACTGCAGTTTGCGCAAGTTTATCGCTGAATAGCTCTGCTTTAGCGATAGGTAATACCAATTGATGCGGCCCCTCAGGTGCAGTTGCCCAGCGACTAAACCCTGGGTTAAGGGCTTTTAGATCTGCCAAGCTGATCTCAGCCATTTCTGCCGCTATGCTTAAATCTACTTGATGCCCTATTTCAACTACGGATATTTTTGGTTCGTTGGCGATGAATTTCCAAACAATGTCAAATTCTTCAGGACGTTGCAGAATATCAACTAGTGCTAAAAGTTTGGGTACATATGACGTTGTTTCAGCCGGTAGATCTAAAGACCAGAAATCGGTTGGTAAGCGGCGTTTTTTGTTGGCTTGTATTGCCCGCATAATGCGGCCTTCACCGGCATTATATGCCGCGATGGCGTTAAGCCAATCGTGTTCTAACGTATTATACAGATACTGCAAATAATCTAGTGCTGCTTGAGTCGATTGCACGACATCTTTGCGACCGTCGTACCAACTATTTTGTGTTAGACCAAACCGTTTTCCCGTAGCAGGCATAAATT
This sequence comes from Alishewanella sp. d11, assembly GCF_049390205.1. Classification (GTDB taxonomy): domain Bacteria; phylum Pseudomonadota; class Gammaproteobacteria; order Enterobacterales; family Alteromonadaceae; genus Alishewanella. The sequence continues at coordinate 2,556,380 of NZ_CP186547.1, forward strand.
GCCACATACCAGCGGCTTTTGCATGTGAATAGACAGACGGGTCAAAAGCACTTTCAACAATAGGTAATAGTGCCAAATCTAGCGGCATTTGGCGCTTTTCTAATTCCTGCACTATGTAATAGAGAAAGGGTTGTGCGCGAGTTGCTATTCTGTCTAAGAAGTTTTGACTATCGGCATATACATTTCGTTGTTCAACAATAGCGCGAGTTTGCGGAACCTTGAAACTCAACTGAGCTTGGATGCGTAACCAAAGATCTTCTACCTCAGTGGCATCTAGCACTGGTTCATTGCTTAGATTTGCTTGCCACAGTTGATTCGCGATGGTTTCTGCTGATGCCGTATTAACAAAGATAGACCTGTTAGCCGTTTTTCCTAGTTTAGTATTTTCTTTTATAGGTTGAACGTCGTTGCCAGAGTCCTTTGTATTTTCTGTGGTAGACTCTGTCGTACTGACACAGCCGGTTAAAAATGCCAGCAAAAATACGGCAGAGATTCTTAAAGTCATAACAGCGTTCCAAGTATAAAAAAAATATATTACCTGTCTGAGATTTCATTGCAAGTCAGGATTTAAATTGATCTTTTGACATTCTTAGATAGGTAAAGAGTGATTGAGCTGATTTTTGGCTGTGTTTTGTTTGTAAGTCATTGTTATTACATCGTAAAAAAGGGTTTACTTTTTTCTCTATAGCCAGATTAGAAGGTAATGTTGGTTGAAAATTATCACGCTTAATCTGACATTGCTGTTGATAATGCACTAAATCGGCATTATTCGGCTCAACACTCAGGGCAAAGCGCAAATTTGCTAAGGTATATTCGTGGGTGCAATAGATTTGGGTTGTATCTGGCAACAGACACAAACGCTGTAAAGACTGAAACATGCTTACCGCGCTTGTTGTAAATTCTCCCTCCAGCAATCGACCACAACCACCACTAAAGAGCGTATCACCACAAAACAAAACGGGAGCTGAATAAAAAGCAATGTGTCCCTGCGTATGGCCGGGGATCGCGAACACCTCAAACTGGCAGTTCAGTTCTGGTAGAGAGACTCTATCGCCGTCTTTGACCAACTCTGTTAAAGTCGGTATTCGAGCGTGTTCTGCGGCGGGGCCAATAATACGTAATGCCGGCCATTGTAAAGCTAACGCGGTTAGTCCACCGGTATGATCGGCATGATGATGAGTAATCAAGGCAGCTAATAGTTTTTTATTAGTTTGTGCTAAATAGTTACTGACAACATTAGCATCACCTGGATCGACGACTAAACACCATTCTGAATCAGGGGCGCTTATTACCCAGATATAATTATCTTGAAATGCAAGCAGTGGGATAATCTGTGTCATTTTGTTATCCTGAAAAAAACACTAGGCAGAACCTTAACATGAAACCAGCGTTACGTGACAATCATCTGACTGCACCAGCGGGTTGGCAAACATTTCGTCAGGGACCTGCACTTGCGGCTGCAGTAAGTCAGCAACTTAGCCCGTGGTGGCAGCAAATATTTGGTTATTACTTATTAAAAGTGGGTAATCTCAGTTGTCAGTTAGATACCCGCGAAGCGCGATTACGTCATCAGATTACGCTGGGTGATCCAACGTGTTCCCCCCATGTTATTGCTGACGCTGATGCGCTGCCAATAGGTGCTGCTAGCGTTGATGCTATCTTACTCAGCCACTGCTTGGAGTTTCAGGTGGATCCTCATCACGTGATTCGGGAAGCGCATCGCGTATTAATCAGTGATGGCTATTTATTACTGACCGGTTTTAATCCCTTCAGTATGGTGGGTATTTGTCGTCATCTACCTTGGCTAAAGCATGACTTACCTCAGCAGGGGCATTTCTTTAGTGCTTCGCGTATTAAAGATTGGTTACATTTGATTGGGTTTGAAGTGCTCAGTGAAGAACGTTTTTTTTGCAGTGGCATGTTAGCGGTTGAACATAAAACCGGACGTTGGCAGCGTTTTAATGAGAAATACTTAAACTATTTTGCTGCCAGCTATTTGTTGGTTGCGCGAAAACGTGAGTTGCCGTTAACGCCAATCAGACCCAAATGGCAAGTCCAACGTGGTTTTGGTGCCACGCAAGGCATCAGCGCTAGACAAGGCGTGCAGCGCAAAAATCCCGATATTGGTTGCAACTAAAATGCTGATTGGTGAGTTAAGCGACGAGCAAAATATGACACGTCGCTGGCTTTTCCCAAACATTAATTAAAAACTTGTTTAATGCTATATCCCTTATCTGTCAATAGCTTAAGCAAGCCGTCATCGCCAACCATATGTAAAGCGCCTACCAGTACCATTACCCCAGCTTCATCTAGTTGCTCTAGCGTCTGCATCCAAGCATGATTGCGTTCAACCAGTAAAGTGTTATACATTTCTGGGAATGCTTGCAGGTCCTGCAAAAACAGGGCTTCTAAAGCGGCGGTATCGCCATTACGCCAGGCTGTTTTCATCTGTGCCAGCATCGTTTCTGTGTTCGCTAAGTCTTTCAAAGTGGTACTGATGAGCTCATCGGCATCCAAGGCGTTTAATGCGGTCATCACGCCTAAATGCCGTTCTAGCGTTTCCAAACCGCTATGCTTCTTTTGCTGCTGTTGTGCCAGTTGCAGGTAATGCATATCAACCCCAGTTGACGCCGCGCCAAGACGCTGCATCTCCAGCGTTGTCAGCATAATAGCTGCGAAAGCAGGCTTGAATTGCTCAATGGCGGTAAGCGGCCATTGCCGGTCGTTTGCTTTCGTTTTAAGTTGCTGATAAACCTCTTTCGACAAGACTTGTTGCAAATTTTGGCCAGGTTTATAGGTGTTTTGCGACATGAGCATATGCATGCCTTGTGGGCTGGTAAGCTCGGCTAAATTGGTTTCAAAAATAAGGTGACTACTGGCGTTGAAGGCAGTATCAAAGGCCGTGGGCAATGGAAAGTCTGACTCACTTAACAAGTGGACTGTACCTACCAAATAAAAACTATGTTGGTCTTTACTGACTTGCCAAACGGAGGCCGCGAAAACGACTTGGCTACTCAAGATGGTGAGTATTAAACATAACTTAACGAGTATTTTCATAGTCAACTCCTTATGGCTCATTAACCGTAAAAGCGATGATAAATAAAATAGATAAGGCGATATTTACCACATAAGATCATCAGGGATCTGGTATGCGGCATAAGGATCTTCCTCATCCACTATTTGGTGTTCTCGATCATGCAGAACAACAATACAATCAGGCTCGCGCTGAGCAATTTTTGCCGCGATGGTTGCAGGAACTAATAAATACTGTTCCCCCTGTCGTACCACAGCGAGTAAACCACGAGTTAATTCATTTTGCAACTTTTGGTTAACGTAAATGCGTTTTACCACATTGCCATCGGTAAAATTAAATGCCAGTTCGCCGGTTGTCTTGATGGTGTTATTGTCAATAAGCTGTTTTACTTGTGCGGCGATGGCTTTTTTTTGCAGCTGCTCTTGCTTCTGGCGGTTTAATTCTTGATCTCTGGCGACTTGTTCTAGCCGGCGTTGCTCGGCTAATACTGTTGCCTCATTAACAACCTTTTGGCTTTTCCCTGCTTGAACTCGTTGCTGATGTTGCTGTTTTTTCGCAGCTTTTAGTTTTTTTGGATCGGCTAAACCGGCTTTTAATAGCTGCTCTTTAAAGGCATTACTCATGATAAAACTCTTCGTTGAAATTTATTAAGAAAACAAAATAGCGACTATACTAGCCCGAGAAATGATACTAACTCAAATTTGTTAGTTCGGTTATCATAGCGCGCTATTTTTCAAGTGGGGTTTATTTTGGTATTTCAGGATTTGCGGCTCGATCCGCGATTATTGCGTTCGGTTCAACATTTAGGCTTTGCTAAGCCTACCGATATTCAACAAGAAGCGATTCCGGCTGTGTTAGTCGGGCGCGATTTAATTGTGTCTTCGAAAACCGGATCGGGTAAAACCCTAGCCTACCTGCTGCCTATGATGCAGCGCTTGTTAAAAAGTCGTGCCTTATCAAAGCAAGATGCGCGAGCGTTAATTCTGGCGCCTACGCGTGAGCTGGCGAAGCAGGTATATGCGCAGTTACGTTTATTTATTGCCAATACCCCGGTAACGGCGGCGTTAATTGTCGGTGGTGAGAATTTTAATGATCAGGAAAAGCTGTTAAAACGCCAGCCGAATGTCATCGTGGCAACGCCAGGCCGCTTTATAGATCATCTTGAACATAAATCGGTTTTTATCGAAGGATTAGAGCTGCTTATTTTAGACGAGGCTGATCGCATGTTGGATTTAGGTTTTATGCCACAGCTTAATGCGATTAACAAAGCGGCGAGTCATCGTTTAAGACAAACTTTGATGTTTTCTGCCACCTTAGACCATGCGGAAGTGGATGAACTAACCTTATCACTGTTAAAAAATCCATTCAGAGTGGCGTTAGGCAGCGGTCATGAGCAGCATAGTGATATTCGTCAGCAGTTTATATTTGCTGATCATCTAACGCATAAAGAGGCTCTGTTGCAACATATATTGCAACACGAACCCATTAAACAATTAATTATTTTCACGGCAACGCGTGATGACGCTGAGCGCCTAGCAGCGCTTTGTAATCAACAAGGTTACAGTGCAATGGGCTTAAGCGCTCGTTTAACACAAGGACAGCGCAATACCGTGATGCAGCAATTTTCTGGTGGAAAATATCAGGTTCTGGTGACAACGGATCTGGCATCGCGTGGCTTAGATTTATTGCAAGTGTCTCATGTGATCAATTTTGATTTACCTAAACATGCTGAAGAATATGTGCACCGTATCGGTCGCACCGGCCGAGCAGGGGCAAAGGGAGAAGCGATATCCCTAGTCGGCCCGAAGGACTGGCCAGCACTCCAAAAAATTGAAGCTTTCTTACGGCAGGCTGTTGAATTTACTGTTATAGCAGGATTAGAGGCGCGCTTTAATGGTATTAGTACTCCGACCACAAAGCGCAATGCCAAAGTGACTTCAGCTGCAGCGGGTAAAACTGTTAAAAAAGCGCCGAATGCTAAGCCAAAAGCGGTTAAAACAGCCAAAAAAACGTTCTTTGAAGGCGGTGATGATGGCACAGCGCCGGTTAGGCGTAAAAAAATTGATGCGGTTTGATTATTTTTTCAACATTTACTGCTACACTGAAAACGCATGAGTATAAATGCTTGTGCTGGAACGGCCAGTATAGAAACTATTTTCTGTTCGCTTGGGTATTTATGTTGACCACTTAATCAGCATCCCTGATAATGCGGTGGAATATGTATCAGCTCGATGACGTGGCCGGTAATATTTAAGTCGCCGGAAGTCCGGCAAAATTTGTTAAAGTAAGAGAGTGTTATGTCACAGTTAATTTCTGGTACAGTTAAGTGGTTCAACGAAGATAAAGGCTTTGGTTTTATCGAGCGTGAAGGCGGCAAAGATGTATTCGTACATTTCCGCGCTATCAATGGCACTGGCCGCAAAACCTTAGTTGAAGGCCAAAAAGTTACCTTTATCGTTACTGAAGGCCAAAAAGGTCCTCAGGCTGAAAACGTAACTGTAATCGGTTAATTGATAAAAGTTTATTAAGAGCCGGCTTAGTGCCGGCTTTTTTATGCATGATGTAAAAGCGCGCTGTTGTTATCTGTACTTTGCTTACTCTGCATAGTTTAAAAAGGTAAACAAAGCTGTTCTTCACAGGCCGATTTAAAGCCCAGTTGCATACCAATCAAACGCACGCCTTTATCTTGCCGACGCTGCCAAGCTTGTTCCAGTAATTGTTGAAATAGCGCTAGATTAAGCTGCTTACTTTGTGTTTCTACTGTGGTTTGTCGAAAATCACTGAATTTCAGTTTCACCCCAATCTTTTGTAACAAACCGGCCTTACCACTCTGCAATAAACGCTGTTCTAGTGTTGGCAGCAGTTTGAGCAACTCGGTTTTAACCTGCTCCAGTTGCTCGAGATCTTTAGGTAAGGTTTGCTCTACGCCAATCGATTTGCGCTCGCGGCTTTGTTGTACTGGACGCTCATCAATCCCCTGACTACGTTTGATCAAGGTATTGGCCAGACTGCCGAAGTGCTTTAACAGTAAAGCCAACATCTGTGTTGAGGGCTCCTGACCATAAGCAACAATATCATGGCAATGGGTAAGGCCAAGTTTAGCCAGCTTTTCAGCGGTTTTTTGACCTACACCGGGAATACGCCGCAGGGGCAGGGTAGCGATAAAATCGGCGACCTTGTCTGGTGATAGTACAAAAAGTCCATTCGGTTTATGTTCATCACTGGCAATTTTCGCCAAAAATTTATTTGGGGCAACTCCCGCTGAGACGGTTAAACCCGTTTCACGAAACACCGTACGGCGAATATCTTCAGCAATCAGGGTGGCACTGCCTTTAAAAAGTGAGCAATCACTTACATCCAAGTAGGCTTCATCCAGTGATAGCGGTTCGACCAGCTCGGTGTAACGTAAAAAAATTGCCTGAATTTGCCGGCTAACGGTTTTGTACTTTTCCATATTACCGCGGACTAAGGTTAGCTGTGGGCAGCGCTTTAACGCTTCATGCGTAGACATGGCTGAACGCACCCCAAAAGCACGGGCTGGATAATTACAGGTAGCAATAACTCCCCGTTCATGTCGGTTGCCGCCAATGGCAAGGGGGATATGCTGTAAACTGGGATTGTCACGCATCTCGACTGCTGCGAAAAAACAGTCCATATCCAGATGGATAATTTTGCGAGGCGCGATCATCTTAAAGCACTCCAGTAACAGCACTGTATTAATAACCAGTAATTTAGCTATGTCCAACTACTTTGTAAAGCTAAGATGCCATTTTCAGGCAAGGCTAGCTTGCAGAAAGCGACAATTTTCAGTAGTGGACGTTTAGACGTCTTCTTTTTCAGTGCAAGAATTTTATTTTCAAGGTAGAATATCGACCAGTTTTTTTAGACTGTAGTTAACCTTTCAGCGTGATAGCCGCGCCCAGGAGAAAGCATGTTAAAGCGTGATATGAATATTGCCGATTTTGATCCGGAATTATGGCAATCAATGGTACAAGAAACTGAGCGGCAGGAAGCGCATATTGAGCTAATCGCCTCAGAAAACTATGCCAGCCCACGGGTGTTACAGGCACAAGGTTCACAATTAACGAACAAATATGCCGAAGGCTATCCACATAAGCGTTACTACGGTGGTTGCGAATTTGTTGATATTGCAGAAGATTTAGCGATTGCTCGCGCTAAAGAATTATTTGGTGCCGATTATGCTAACGTACAGCCGCATTCAGGCTCACAAGCTAACTCAGCGGTTTTCCTTGCGTTACTGAACGCAGGTGACACTATTTTAGGGATGAGCTTAGCGCACGGTGGTCACTTAACGCATGGTGCTACAGTAAGTGCTTCTGGCAAATTATATCATGCTGTGCAATATGGCTTGCACCCAGAAACCGGTGTGATTGATTATGATCAAGCCGAAGCGTTAGCCCTTGAGCATAAGCCAAAGCTGATTATTGCGGGTTTTTCTGCTTATTCAGGTATTGTTGATTGGCAACGTTTCCGTGATATTGCCGATAAAGTTGGTGCTTACTTACTGGTTGATATGGCTCACGTTGCCGGTTTAGTTGCTGCGGGTTTATATCCAAACCCAGTCCCTATCGCAGATGTTGTTACGACCACAACCCATAAAACACTGGCTGGCCCACGTGGTGGCTTGATTTTAGCTCGTAGCAACGAAGCCATTGAGAAAAAACTTAATTCAGCAGTATTCCCAGGTGGTCAGGGCGGCCCGCTAATGCATGTTATTGCCGCTAAAGCAGTCGCGTTTAAAGAAGCCTTACAACCTGAATTTAAAGTATACCAGCAACAAGTATTACTGAATGCGAAAGCGATGTGTGCTGAGATGATGAGCCGTGGCTATAAAGTGGTGTCTGGTGGTACTGAAAACCATTTATTCCTAATGGATTTAATTGATAAAGATATTACTGGTAAAGAAGCAGACGCTTGGTTAGGTCTGGCGCATATCACTGTTAATAAAAACTCAGTACCTAATGATCCACGTTCACCCTTTGTGACCAGTGGTTTACGGATTGGTACGCCAGCCATTACCCGTCGTGGTTTTAAAGAAGTTGAAGCCCGTTTGGTCGCTAAGCTGATTTGTGATGTGTTAGATAGTCGCGGCAATGCTGAGGTTATTGAGCAGGTCAAGGCTCAGGTTGCTGAAGTCTGTGGTCGCTTCCCAGTTTATGCGTAACTGTTAATTACATGCTATGATGGCCGCAGATGCGGCCATTTTTTTACTGTTTTTCCTGTGCTTTTGGTTAAAGGCGCGGAATTGCGTCTTTGTAGTTATCATGATTAAGAAAACAGTACTAAAGTGGTTTAGTTAGCAAGCTGATAAGGTTAGAGAGTACAACATGTTTTGTCCTTTTTGTAATGCTGATGATACTAAAGTCATCGATTCGCGTTTAGTTGCTGATGGTCATCAGGTGCGCCGCCGACGTGAGTGCCTAGCTTGCCATGAGCGCTTTACTACCTTTGAAGCTGCTGAATTGGTCATGCCGCGGATCATCAAACGTGATGGTTCTCGCGAGCCATTTAATGAAGATAAATTGCGCAATGGTTTGTTACGCTCACTAGAAAAGCGCCCCGTATCCACCGAAGACATAGAGCAACTTATTCATAAAATTAAATCGCAGCTGCGGGCAACCGGAGAGCGTGAAGTCGCCAGTCAGTTACTGGGGAGTTTAATTATGGATGAACTGGTCAAAGTCGACAAAGTTGCTTATGTGCGTTTTGCCTCCGTGTATCGGTCATTTAAAGATATTCGTGAATTTGGTGAAGAAATTGCTCGCTTGGGAGAGCAATAACCATGCTATTTTCTGACGCAGATCACGCTTTTATGGCTGAAGCCATATCGCTTGCGGCAAAAGGCTGTTTCACCACCGATCCTAATCCGAATGTTGGTGCCGTCATTGTTAAAGATCAGCAAATTATTGGTCGGGGCTATCATCAGCAAGCTGGTCAAGGCCATGCTGAAGTCCATGCGTTAGCTGAAGCGGGAATGTTGGCTCAGGGAGCAACTTGCTATGTGACGCTTGAACCTTGCGCGCATTATGGTCGAACGCCGCCTTGTGCTGCTGCTTTAGTAAAAGCCGGCGTCGCTCGGGTTGTCATTGCGATGTTGGATCCCAATCCTTTAGTAGCCGGTAAAGGTGTTACGATTTTAGAAGCCGCGGGTATCGAAGTGCAAACGGGTCTGCTAGAAACAGCTGCAAGGGCGTTAAATCCGGGCTTTTTGAGTAGAATGGAGCGCCAGCGGCCCTTTATTAGGTTAAAAATGGCTGCGAGCTTAGATGGTAGAACAGCCTTAGCGAATGGCCAGAGTCAATGGTTAACCAGTAGCGAAGCGCGTTCTGATGTGCAACTTTTTCGGGCGCAAAGTAGCGTGATCCTCTCAACTGCCGCGACGGTGCTGGCAGATGCGGCAAGATTAACGGTACGCCAAGTTGACCATAATACGATCACGCCGTTACAAAATGGGGAATTACGCCAACCACTGCGCGTTATTTTAGATCGGCAGCAACGCTTAACGGGGGCAGAACCCTTGTTTAGTCAAGGTGGGGCCATTTTAATTTGTTACGCAAAGGGCCAAAGCGCAAGGCCTTTTTCAAAAACAGCGGTTCCAGTAGAACAACTGGCGTTGGCCGTAAATGAACATGATAAACTGGATTTGCCTACTCTGATCGCGGAATTAACCTTACGTCAGGTTAATAGTATTTGGACGGAAGCGGGTAGTACCTTAGCTGGTGAATTAATCCGGCAACAGCTGGTAGATGAATTATTCCTATACCAAGCCCCCCTATTGTTAGGGGAAGCTGCCCAACCTCTGACTAAGCTTGGTGATTATCAGCGTTTGGCGGATGTTCCGCGATTACAGATTCAGGATGTGGTGACTGTCGGTCCTGATCTGAGAATCCGAGCAACGATCGCCGCCACTTCAGTCGGTTTAGCAAAAGAGCACTAATATGTTTACTGGAATTATTGAAGCAACCGGTGTTATTCGTCAATTAAGTCGTAAAGGTGGCGATTTATCGGTAAAGGTCCACAGTGCTACTTTGGATTTTAGCGATGTTAAGCTGGGTGATAGTATTGCCACCAATGGCGTCTGCCTTACGGTTACGGCGTTAGGCGAACACTGTTTTTCTGCAGATGTGTCCGCAGAAACGTTAGCCTTAACGCGCTTTGCACACTATCAGGTTGGACAGCTGGTAAATTTAGAAAAAGCCCTATTGGCGACCGGACGACTCGGTGGCCATTTGGTTAGCGGTCACGTTGATGGCGTAGCTGCATTACTGCATGTGGAAAAATCGGCGCGAGCTTGGCAATTGTGGTTTAGTTTACCTCTGCCACTGGCACCATATTTGGCTCATAAAGGTTCAGTGACTATTGACGGTGTCAGTTTAACGGTCAATGAACTGGCTCACGACCGTTTCCGTTTAACTATAGTGCCGCACACTGCTACCGAAACCACGTTACTGCAGTTGCAAAAGGGTGCGTTAGTCCATATAGAAGTTGATCTGATAGCGCGTTATCTTGAACGGTTATTACATACTAAGGCCCCTGCAGCAGCAGGTGGCGTTGATCTGGCGTTGCTGGCGCAGCGCGGGTTTTTATAAAGAAGGTTCGTTATGCAACTGAATACACCGGCTGAAATTATTGAAGATATCCGTCAGGGTAAAATGGTTATCCTAATGGATGATGAAGATCGGGAAAATGAAGGCGATCTAGTGATGGCGGCAGAGTATGTAACGCCGGACGCGATTAACTTTATGGCGAAATATGGCCGAGGACTGATCTGCTTAACGCTCACCAAAAAACGTTGTAAACAATTAGCCTTACCGTTAATGGTGGATGCGAATAAATCGCCGTTTTCGACCAATTTTACTGTCTCGATAGAAGCCGCTGAAGGTGTGACAACAGGAATTTCTGCAGCCGATCGAGCAAGAACGGTCAAGGCCGCTGTTGCAAGAGATGCGAGCCCACTTGATATTGTGCAGCCTGGGCATATTTTTCCGTTAATGGCGCAAGATGGTGGCGTGTTAGTTAGAGCTGGGCATACCGAGGCAGGGTGTGATCTCGCGCGTTTAGCTGGGCTTGAGCCGGCTGCAGTGATTGTCGAAATCTTAAATGATGATGGCACTATGGCCAGACGCCCTGATTTGGAAGTCTTTGCCAAAGAGCATCAGTTGAAAATTGGCACTATTGCCGATCTCATTGAATATCGTAATTTAAATGAAACTACCATAGAGAAAGTTGCCACCTGCCAGTTACCAACAGCAATGGGTGACTTTGAGCTAGTCACCTTTAAAGACACTATCGATAACCAGTTACATTTTGCTCTAGTGAAAGGGCAAATTATGGCTGAGGAGCCGACATTAGTGCGGGTACATTTGCATAATACTTTTAACGATTTGTTATTGAGTACCCGCAGTAATAACCTCAGTTTCCCGCTGCATACTGCAATGCAACGTATCGCGGCTGAAGGCGGAGTGCTGGTGCTATTAGGCAAGCATGAATCAACAGATGAACTAGTACAAATGGTTCAAAATTTCGAAGCTGAAGATAAAGGCGAAAAACCACGCTCTGCAGTTTGGAAAGGGACTTCACGCAATGTTGGCTTAGGCTCACAAATTTTAGCGAGTTTAGGCGTTAGAAAGATGCGCTTGTTAAGCCAACCGAAAAAGTACCATGCATTATCGGGTTTTGGTTTAGAAGTAGTAGATTACGTTTCGGAATAAGCCTACCCGCATAATGAGAAATTATGTTAGTATATGCGGCTAATTTTTGATGGCAGTTAACTAGTAAGGACTGGCAATGCAGGTAATTGAAGCAGGCTATTCAGCTCAAGGCAAAAAAATTGCGATCGTGGTCGCGCGCTTTAACAGTTTTATCGTTGAGAGTTTACTTAGCGGCGCTATAGATACTCTGCAGCGTGTTGGCAATATCGCAGAGCAAGATATTACCGTAGTGCGAATTCCTGGCGCTTTTGAACTGCCATTGGCGGTGCAACGCGTGGCTGCTTCGAAGAAATATGATGCTATTGTGGCGTTAGGTGCCGTGATTCGTGGCGGTACGCCGCATTTCGAATATGTTTCTGGTGAATGTGTTAAAGGTATTGCTCAAGTATCAATGCAATATGATTTACCGGTTGCTTTTGGTGTACTGACTGTCGATAGCATTGAGCAAGCCATAGAGCGCGCAGGCACCAAAGCCGGTAACAAAGGTGGCGAGGCGGCAATGTCAGCACTGGAAATGATTAACGTGCTAGAGCAGCTGTAACAGGAAACTCAGATGAAACCGAATGTTCGCCGTCAGTCACGTTCTTTAGCCGTGCAAGGTATTTATAGCTGGCAAGTCAGCCACAATCCGATTGCTGATATTGAGCAGCAATTATTGCTTGAAAATAATGTTAAACATATTGATGTGGCCTATTTTCAGGATATTTTACGTGGTGTCGTACTACATCACAGCAAGTTGGACGAGGCCATTAAACCTTATCTGGAAAGACCCTTCGATGAAATCGATCTGGTAGAAAAAGCGGTACTACGTGTTTCTGCTTACGAATTGAAGTATCGGTTAGATGTGCCTTATAAAGTAGTCATTAACGAGGCTATTGAGCTGGCCAAATCTTTTGCCGCAGATGATAGCCATAAGTTTGTCAACGGCATCCTCGATAAAGCGGTCAGAGTACTGCGTCCAAATTAATGGAGAAGCCGACGCAAGTCGGCTTTTTAATGTTTATGGGTGAATTTGATTTAATCGCAAAGTATTTTGCTAATTCTGGGATTAAACGTAGCGATACCTCGGTCAGTGTGGGTGATGACGGGGCCGTCTTGCAAGTACGCGATGGTTACGATTTGGTTGTTACCACCGATACCATGGTGGTAGGAACCCATTTTTTTCCTGATGTTGATCCTCGTTCTTTAGGGCACAAGCTTGTGGCGGTTAATGTTAGCGATCTTGCGGCTATGGGAGCTGAACCTACTTGGTTATCTTTAGCTATAACAATGCCAGCAGTGGATGAGGTTTGGTTAGCTGAGTTTGCAGCGGGTTTGCATGAAACGGCCGATTACTATAATTGTCAGTTAATTGGTGGTGATACGACGCGTGGGCCTTTGAGTTTGACGATGATAGCTAAAGGCTTAGTGCCACGTGGTAAAGCGATCACCCGAGCTGGCGCGCAAGTTGGTGACTATATTTATGTCACCGGCACGCTGGGTGATGCGGCTTTAGGCTTGAAGTTAGTTCAAGGCCAACACGACATTAGTAAAAAGCATCAGGGGCATTTACTGCAGCGCTTTCATTATCCCGCAGCCAGAGTGGCGCTAGGCCAAGCACTGCGCAATACTGCGAGTAGTGCAATGGATATTTCAGATGGTCTTGCGGGCGATTTACCGCATATTTTAAGACGTTCGGGGGTGGGAGCTTATATTGACGTTAATCGCTTACCTTTATCTCAGGCGTTACGCGATAGCTGTGAGCCAGCGTTAGCATTGCAATTAGCCCTTTCCGGCGGAGAAGATTACGAGTTGCTGTTCACTGTACCAGAGCATCGTCGTGGTGCTTTAGATGTTCTTCTTTCCCCTTATGGTGTGCCAGTGACCTGTATTGGTCGGATCACCGGTGTCCCAGGGAAGTTAGAGCTTAAAGTTGGCGATCAGCCTTTTTCCTATCAACATCAAGGGTTTCAGCATTTCTGATGAAGGCAAATTTTCAATTAGCAAAATGGCAGCATTTTATTGCACTGGGCTTTGGCAGTGGCTTGGCACCAAAAGCCCCTGGTACCTTTGGTACCTTAGTGGCGCTGCCTTTAGTGTGGCTGCTTAGCTTAGCGGGCAGCTTATGGTTTGTGTGCTTTCTCATAGTCGGGACTGTGTTAGGTTGTTATGTGTGTGGAAAAACCGCTGCAGATGTCGGAGAGCATGATCATGGCGCCATAGTCTGGGATGAGATTATTGGTTTTATGCTGACCATGTTGCTGGTGCCTATTTCTGTCACTAGCTTGCTTGTTGGCTTTGTTTTATTTCGTTTTTTCGATATTGTTAAACCTTGGCCAATTCGTTGGTTTGATCAGCGAGTACACGGTGGTTTTGGTATTATGCTAGATGATTTACTTGCTGCTTTACCAGCGTGCATGCTATTACATAGTATGGTTTACTTAGGCTGGCTGGTTTAAATTTTCAATTAACCTTAGCAGGGAGGGATTATGCAAAGATGTTGGCTATGGTTTGTCACCTTTTGCTGTCATCTCCCCTTACTTTTGCCCCTTGCCTTAGCCACTAGTCCGTCGATTTATGATTATGATATTAAGCATTGGACCAGCGCAGATGGTTTATCCAGTAATTCGGTGCGCGCAATAACGCAAGATAAACAGGGGTATATGTGGTTTGGTACCTTGTTTGGACTGAATCGCTTTGATGGTAGTCAATTTGAGGTATTTAACACCGAGCTGTATCCCAAGCTAGCAAGTAATGCCATTACGCAATTATTAACGGATAGTGCTGGTAATATTTGGATTGGTACCAAAGCGGGCTTATCTGTACTCGATGCTAATACGCTAGTCATTGAGCGTTTGCCTATTTTTAGTGAAGTCACCTCCTTGCTGGAGGTTCAACCTGGTGAGATCTGGGTAGCGGCAGATCAGTTATTTAGCATTAGCGCAGGTAAAGTGCAAAGGGTTGAGCCCATCAAAGCGGTTGTCAGTCAGATAACGCAAGCCGATGGTCAGATTTGGGTGGCTAGCCGAGAAGGTTTATACCTTAGAGATCAGGCTAATAACTGGCAGCTGATTGAGTTACCGCCCGAGTTAGCTCAAAATCCAGTCTACGATCTCATCTGGAGCCAAGACGGCTTAAAAATTGGCAGTGAAATGGGCTTATATCGTTTAAATGACGATGGCAAGATTCGCCTTCAACTACTACCGGATCAAAGCTCTGCCCCAGTGTATCAGGTGTTAGAAGACGCTTCTGGGGCAACCTGGATGTCAGCCTACCGCAAATTATTTTTCCAATACCAACAGCAACCTTGGCAAACCGTTACTACCACAGAACTGGGTAGCTCACCTTGGTTTAGCAGTATTTACCAAGATAAAGATCAGAATATTTGGTTAAGTAGTTTTAGTGATGGCGTCTTCTTAACAAGTCGCAGCCAAATCCGCCGTATTATACCCGGAGCTGATCCGATCATTCGCAGTGTATCGCTTACTTCGGATGGACAATTAGTCTTTGCCAGTCAAAGTGATGTCGGTATTCTGTCAACGACAGGCGATTATCAAAGACTGATTACTGACAGTGAGCTACTTGGCCAAACGGTGCATGATTTACACTGGTCAGAGTCTGATACCTTGTGGCTTGGGTTAGAGCGAGGTTTGTTCGAATATGTTATCGACGAGGCTCGTTTAAGGCCCCTGTTTCCTGTATTACAAGGTCAAGCAGTGAGAGTGGTGCAAGCCGCTTACAGCGGCGGTGTTTGGGTTGGCGCACAGCAAGGGCTTTTTCTTGCTCAACATGGCGATTTACAAGCTATGTCATTTAATTCAGAGCTAGAGTCGCGGCAAATTACCACGCTAAGTCAAAATAAAAGTGTTGTTGTTTTTGGGACGAGTCGTGGGGCTTATAGATGGTATGAGCAGCGTCTAAATCGGCTTGGTGTTGGCAGTGCGCTCTACAATGCTTTTATTATGGCGTCCATTGTGTTGCCCGACAATACTATACTTATTAGCACCTTGGATGATGGTATTTTTATGCAATCGCCAGGAAAGCCTTGGCTACAGTTGCATAGCGCTAATGGTTTACCTCATGGCCCAGCATTGAGTTTTCATTTTCACCAACAAAGTGGCTGGTTATGGATCAGTACGCATAAAGGCATTTTTAGATTATGGCATAATAGCCTGCCGCAACCTGCAGAAGAAGGATTTCGCTTAGAAGAGATCTTGTCTCCTTATGATCGGCAAATGGGTTCACTGACTAGCCGTTGTTGTAATGGTGCAGGACAAGCCAAGGTCGCGTATTGGCAGGAGCAGTTTTGGTATCCAACCTTACGTGGTTTAGTTGCTGTGCCTGAGCAATTTGTTGGCTCGGCGCCCAGTGGTTTACAAGTACTGATTAAAAGAGTGACATCACAACACAATTACCAGGTTTCAGGTTTACAGCAAAGACAGGTGTTAGAGCAACATGAACGTAATTTAAGTATCAGTTTTTCCGCGTTAGAGTATAAAAGGCCTGATAGTGTGTTTTTCCGTTATCGGTTAGTCGGTTTTGATCAAGGCTGGCATGATGTTGCTGACCGACGTGAAGCTGTTTATACCAACTTACCGCCTGGTAATTTTGAATTTACCGTGCAAGCTCGATACGCACACCAGAGTTGGCAGGATGCCGCACAAGCTCAGCTGTCATTACAGATCCCCAGACGTTTTGATGAAACCCTGCTATATCGGTTGCTATGGTTACTCCTCTTGTTGTGTTCGTTATATGGTGTGTTCTGGTTATACCGGCAAAATAACTTAATGAAACAAGAGCAACTCGCTAACCTGGTTAAACAGCGCACGCAAGAACTAGAAAATACTAATCAAAAACTCAATCAACTTAATGAGCAATTAAGTCAGCTAACCCACAGAGATGCCATTACTGGCTTGCGTAATTTACGTTTTATGCAGGAGCAGCTGCCGAAAGATATCGAACACTTCCAGCGCAATCGTCATTCTCTTACGCAGCAAGGAAAAACTATTGCGCTGTTATTGATAGAAATGGAGCATTATCAGCAAGTACTGGAGCGTTTTGGGCGTCACACTGCTGATACGCTGCTTCAGCAAGCAAGTGCTTTGTTGATTCGTGAAACCGGCGGTTCCGATTATGTGGTTCGGTATGCGGATGACTGTTTTGCTGTGGTTTTTAGAGATATTTCCAGCACGCAGGTGAAGCAATATAGCAGTCGTTTACTTAATCAATTGGCGGCAAGCGAGTTACTCTTAGCTGAAGGGCAGTCTATTACGCTAGTGTCTTTAGCGGCCTATGCGCTCTATCCATTGCCTTTACTCGGAGGGCAGTTATTAAATTGGGAAGTCTCCATGCAATTAGCAGAACAAGCCCTGCATCAACTGAAAACTCTAAAACTAAGCAATAAATTAGCGACTTTTACCTTTGAGGAGCAGTTAGATGCGTTTGAGTTCGAGGAAAGTAAAGATATAGAGTTACAGATTAGTCGTCTATTAAACGAAGGATTAATTACCCTTCATTACAGTTGAGCTTGAGTGTGCAACACACCTGAGTTAACAGGTGTGTTGCCAAGTATTTTAACCGTGCAGAAATTGTTGTGCCTTAAGACTGATCCCTGCCTGATCTAACCCTAACTCTTGGTAAATCTCTTGTTGCGTACCATGCTTGATAAATTCGTCTGGTAAACCTAAATTCAGCAACTTGCCAGTAAACTGTATCGATACGAGAAACTCATTCACGGCAGAGCCTGCGCCACCCATAATGGCATTATCTTCTACTGTTAAAATATGGCTATGTGATGCTGCTAAGCTGGTTAATAAAGCC
This sequence comes from Alishewanella sp. d11, assembly GCF_049390205.1. Taxonomy (GTDB): domain Bacteria; phylum Pseudomonadota; class Gammaproteobacteria; order Enterobacterales; family Alteromonadaceae; genus Alishewanella. The sequence goes on from NZ_CP186547.1 coordinate 2,573,945, forward strand.
TGGTCGAGTGGTTTTACAAAACGCATGTCCACCAGCGTTGCATCCAGTGCTGCCGCGGCGTGCTCGCAAGCGCTTAGCAGTGGGCCAAAAGCCAATATTGCGAGTTTTTGACCTTGACGAACCAGCTTGGCTTTACCGATCGGTAGCAGCTCCATTTGTTCGACTGCGCGAATACCCGTACCTGAACCTCGTGGGTAACGCACCGCTGCGACGCCTTGATGCTGATAACCGGTATAGAGCATTTGACGACACTCATTTTCATCTGAGGGCACCATCAACATGAGATTGGGGATACAGCGCATAAAGCTGATATCAAAGGCACCTTGATGGGTTGGACCGTCAGCGCCTACTACACCAGCGCGATCAATAGCGAACAACACATCCAGTTTTTGTAAGGCAACGTCATGAATAAGTTGATCATAACCGCGCTGCAGGAAGCTCGAATAAATGGCAACAACGGGTTTTAACCCTTCAATCGCCATACCCGCAGCTAAGGTAACGGCATGCTGCTCGGCGATAGCGACATCAAAATAGCGTTTGGGAAACTGTTTTGAAAATGCCACCAAATCTGAGCCTTCTCGCATGGCTGGAGTAATGGCCTGTAATCGCTCATCTTGTGCAGCCATATCACAGATCCATTGCCCAAAGACGTTGGAAAAAGTCGGTAGTCCGGGTTTTTTCACCGGTTGACTGTTGCTGCTTGGGTCGAATTTAGCGACTGCATGATAGCCAATGGGATCAGCCTCTGCTGGAGCATAGCCTTTACCTTTTTTGGTTACAATGTGCAGAAGCTGCGGGCCTTTTAATTGCCGCATATTACGAATCGTATCAACCAGCGCCAGCACATCATGTCCATCAATTGGGCCGATATAATTAAATCCAAGCTCTTCGAAAAACGTACCTGGGGTGACCATGCCTTTAAAATGTTCTTCTGCTTTACTGGCTAATTCATGTAAGGGCGGCACACCGCGTAGAATTTTTTTGCCACCCTCTCGCAGGCTGGTATAAAAACTACCCGACAGAATGCGAGCAAAGTACTGATTCAAGGCCCCGACATTTTCTGAAATAGACATTTCATTGTCATTTAAAATCACCAGCATATCAGGCTTAACTTCGCCTGCATGATTCAAGGCTTCAAAAGCCATACCTGCGGTAATGGCGCCATCGCCAATGACAGCTACGACTTTACGTTGATTTTTAGCTTGTTGTGCAGCCACCGCCATGCCCAAGGCTGCACTGATCGAGGTACTGGAGTGACCTACCGTCAACACATCGTATTCACTTTCTTCCCGATACGGAAAGGGATGCAAACCGTCTTTTTGACGAATAGTATGCATTTTATGGCGGCGTCCGGTCAGAATTTTGTGCGGGTAAGCCTGATGACCAACATCCCATATAACACGGTCTTCTGGCGTGTTATAAACATAATGCAAGGCCACTGTTAGTTCGACAGCGCCGAGTCCGGAGGCAAAGTGACCACTACTTTGACTCACCGTTTTCAGTAAAAAGTTGCGCAGCTCTTGGCTTAGTTGAGGCAAAAGCTCCTGCGGTAGCTGGCGCAGCTGTTCAGGTAAATTTGCCTTAGTCAGCAGCGGGTAATCCGTCATATCAATTTGCATAACAAATGCCTATGTTAAAACTTTCGGGCAATAACGTAATGAGCAAAGCGTTGCAGCTCTGCTGTATCGTAGGGTAAGCGAGCAAGAGCAGACAGCGCATCATGATAGAGCTGACTGGCTTTTTCTTTCGCACCTACTAAGCCGAGTAATGCTGGATACGTTGATTTGTTAGCTTTAAGATCAGAACCTTGTGGTTTGCCTAGCGTTTGAGTGTCACTTTCAATGTCCAGAATATCATCCTGCACCTGAAATGCCAGTCCCAACGCACTCGCAAAGCTAAGTAAATCATCCAGTACGGCGACGTTATCAATAGGGCTGGCATAATAAGCCAGCTTGACGCTGCATTCAATTAAAGCGCCGGTTTTTAGCCGATGCATCTGCTCCAGCTGCTCTAAGGTGATTTGCTGATTGGTTTGGGCTAAATCTAACGCCTGCCCAGCACACATGCCAGCCGCGCCAGCCGCATGCGCAAGCGCTTGCACCATACTTAGCTGTCTTTGCAGGCTAACCTGCTGATAGGAATGACTACAGAGGGCTTCAAAGGCCATTGCTTGTAAGGCATCGCCAGCCAATATCGCGGTCGCCTCGTCAAAAGCAATATGGCATGTTGGTTTACCGCGACGCAGCTCATCGTTATCCATTGCCGGCAGGTCATCATGAATCAGTGAGTAGCTATGAATGGCTTCTATGGCGATGGCCGGTGCATCTAAATCCGTTAATGTGGCCCCCAATAGCTGCCCAGTGGCATAAATTAAGTAAGGTCGGATTCTTTTACCGCCAAGCAGCAGACTGTAAGCCATAGCTTGATGTAATGGATTTGCTTCAGGTACCTTTGCTAGCAATGACTGTTGTAATTGCCGCTCAACCCGTTGTTGGTACAAAGGTAAATTCAGTTCGCTCAAACTAGTCTCCTGCCTGAGGCGCAAAAGGTTGTAACTGGGCGTTATCTTGTTGTTGCAATAAAATCTGCACTTTCTGCTCAGCCGCTTGCAGCTGCTGTTGGCTGTGCTTAACTAAACCAATGCCTCGTTCAAATTGGGCAAGCGCTTGCTCTAACGTTAGCTCTCCTTGTTCAAGTTGCTGTACTATTTGTTCCAGCTCTTGCAGAGATTGCTCAAATTGGCCTGACGCAGTGCTTTTTTTACTCATGTTATTCCCCAAAAAAACTGTGCGCAACCTTATCGTAGCAGGCTATTATGGTCAATGCTAAAGCGCTTTGGAACGACTAAATTGGTAATCTTTGCCTAATTATTGCTTAATGATTATCAGCAAAGGTCGATAACTAGGCTGTGGCTAAGTTAAAATTATAAATATTCAAGTTAAAATGCCCAGCTAACAGGCTGTCAGTAAAGGAGCAGAATGTGGATTTAGCGACGCTAATTGGAATGGTAGGTGCAATTGGTTTCATCATTATGGCGATGGTTATCGGCAGTGGTGGTGATGTTGGTATGTTTGGTGATCTGGTCTCGGTACTTATTGTGTTTGGTGGCTCCATCTTTGTGGTGCTATCAAAATTCACCTTACAGCAATTTCTTGGTGCAGGTAAGGCTGCGGTAAAAGCCTTTATGTTTAAAATTGAAGCACCGGAAGAGCTGATTGAAAAAGCGGTACAATTAGGCGATTCTGCCCGCAAAGGTGGGTTTTTAGCATTGGAAGAGGCTGAGATACCTAATGGCTTTATGCAAAAGGGTATTAATATGTTAGTGGATGGCCATGATGCTGATGTGGTGCGGGCGACCTTGCAAAAAGACATTGCATTAACAGAAAAACGCCATGATTCTGCTATTGCGCTATTTAAAAGTTTAGGTGATGTAGCACCAGCGATGGGAATGATCGGTACCTTGATTGGTCTAGTTGCTATGCTGTCAAACATGGATGATCCAAAAGCGATCGGTCCAGCGATGGCGGTAGCGCTATTAACAACGCTGTATGGTGCCTTTATTGCGAACGTTATTGCCATACCGTTAGCCGATAAATTAGCCATTCGCAATCAGCAGGAAAAACTGAATAACTTACTTATTCTTGATGCTGTGTTAGGGATTCAGGATGGGCAAAACCCTAAAGTGATAGAAGGTATCTTGCGAAATTACTTAGCGCAAGGTAAGCGTGAAGTGGCAGGAGAAGGGGCATGAGTGATATGGAGGAGGAATGTAAATGTCCACCCCCGGGGTTACCTGCTTATATGGGAACCTTCGCCGATCTGATGGCATTGTTAATGTGTTTCTTTGTATTGTTGCTGGCATTTTCCGAAATGGATGTGCTGAAATTCAAGCAAATTGCGGGCTCGATGAAATTTGCTTTTGGTGTGCAAAATAAAATTGAAGTCGATGATATTCCGAAAGGTACTAGCGTTATTGCGATGGAGTTTCGTCCAGGACGTCCCGATCCCACGCCAATTGAAACCTTACAGCAGCAAACGATGGAGATGACGCAGCAAGTTATTGAATTTCAGGCAGGGGAGGAGGACTCTTCTGGCGGGAGGCAAGAGCAGCGCGATGATCAAACTGGCGGACAAACCGCCCTCAATGCTGAAGAGGTTGAAGCCGCTGAGGCCGCAGCTGCGGCTGCTGCAGCGGCTGATCAAGAGAAAGTCAATGAAACCGTTAAAAAACTAGCTGAAGAATTAGAGCAACAGATTGTGGATGGCGCTATTGAATTGGAATCACTGGGCCAGCAAATTATCATCAGGATCCGAGAAAATGGCTCATTTCCTTCAGGATCATCCTTTTTGCAACCACGTTTTCAGCCAATAGTGTTTCAAATTGGCTTGTTGTTGAACGATATTCCCGGTGAGATCACAGTAAGTGGACATACTGACGATTTTCAGGTAGCAGATGAGCTGCATAGCAATAACTGGGATTTATCGGCTAAGCGAGCTGTCTCGGTAGCAACCGAGTTAATTCGGGCGCCAGGCTTTGATCGTAACCGTGTGGTGGTGGTGGGCCATGCTGAAACGCGGCCTTTAGTCCCTAATAATAGCGAGCTTAATCGTCGTCGAAATCGTCGGGTTGAAATCGCTATTATGCAAGGCAAGCCGAAAGTATCTGATCCTATTAGCTTTGAACCTGCAGCTGTTCCGTAATGCGTCATGATAAAACGCCTAATCAGTAGATTAGGCGTTTTGCCCGCAATTCGCTATAATACGCGCCAATTTTTAGTCAGCTGCTGCCATCATGTTAGAATTTATTGTTAAGTTACACCCTGAGATCGCGATAAAAAGTAAATCGGTGCGTAAACGCCAAACCTTATTACTCGAACGTAATATCAAAACTATCCTCAAGCAGCTGGATGAAGCTGTATTGGTAACCAATCATTTTGATCATCTGACAGTGACAAGTGAGCGCGAAGACAACATGCTGCGTGAGCGGATGGTCGAGCATCTTGCTTGCATCCCTGGCATTGTATCCTTCTCACAGATGCGTAGTTGCGACTTTACTGACTTGCACGATATCTTTTTGCAGGTCGCTGCTGTTTATGAATCGCAACTGGCTGGTAAAACGTTTTGCGTCCGTGTGCGGCGTCAAGGGAAGCATAGTTTTAGTTCGTTGGAAGCAGAACGATATATTGGTGGTGGCTTAAATCAGCGCGTAAGCAGTGCCAGAGTACAACTAAAACAGCCAGACATTACCATTAAGTTAGAAATTAAGCAGGATAAGTTTTTACTTGTTGCTCAGACATTTGCTGGCATGGGAGGCTTTCCACTACCTTCGCAATCGGATGTGTTATCGCTTATTTCGGGAGGATATGACTCTGCCGTAGCAAGCTATTTAATGATTCGTAAAGGCTTACGCACGCATTATTTATTTTTTAATTTAGGCGGCAGCGCGCACGAAGCTGGGGTCAGAGAAATCGCTTTTTATTTATGGCAAAAATACAGCTTATCGCATCGGGTTAAATTCGTCAGTGTAGATTTTGCGCCAGTAGTCGCGGAAATTTTAGAAAAAGTCGACTCGGGTTTAATGGGGGTCGTATTAAAACGCATGATGATGCGTGCGGCCAGCCAAGTTGCCGCCAGTTTAGATATTAAAGCCATTGTTACTGGGGAAAGCATAGGCCAAGTCGCCAGCCAAACTATTACAAATTTAGCGGTGATTGATCGGGTAACCGAAACCCTTATTTTAAGACCGCTGATCTATCAAGATAAACAAGAAATTATTGATCTGGCCAGAAAAATAGGGGTTGAGGAGCTCGCTCGAACCATGCCTGAGTATTGTGGTGTGATTTCAAAGAGCCCGACCGTGAATGCCGTTTTGACCGAGGTTGAGGCGGCAGAGGCAAAGTGTGATCCTGACGTGCTTGCGCAGGTCATTGCTATGAGTAAAGTATTGGATATCCGTACTGTTGAGTATCAGGCGGAGCAGCAAGCGCGTACTGTAGCTACTGAAGCCGTATTGCCCGCTGATGCGATTGTTCTCGATATTCGCGCTACAGACGAAACTGAGGCGAAACCGTTACAACTGCAAAGCCATCAAATCATTGAACTGCCATTTTTCCGCTTGGCCAGCAAATTTGCTGAACTTGATCAAACAAAGCAATATTACTGTTATTGCGAGCGTGGTGTGATGAGTCGTCTGCAGGCGTTGTTGTTGCAAGAAATGGGCTATCAGAATGTCGCGGTGTATCGTCCTTAACTGGCTAGGATCACTTATTGTTAGCGAAAGGATGCTTGGCGTTGCATAATCGCCTGCCATAGCGCTTGATTCGCTGGAACGGCAAGCCGATGTCTGGCTGCCGTTTGTAGAATAAAGCCTGTTATCGCCTCTATTTCTGATGGGCGTTGGTAGAAAAGGTCTTGTTGCATAGACGAGTAATTTTCTGCGGTCGCGGAGATCACCGTATAAACATAGTTGAGCGTTTCAGCTGGCTCAAGTGGGATCTGCTCGAGTGTGGCCAGTTGACATACCTCGGCAATCACTTGGGCAATTTGTGTTTTGAAGCGCACTGCAGCCAATTCGCCATTACGGCAGTTATGGATAGCTGTAAGCGGATTAATGGCAGCATTAACCGCCAGTTTGCGCCATAATGCGGGTTTGATATCGGTGGTGAGATTAATTGGGCCTAACGCCTGCGTCATTGCATCAACTATCTGCGGTGTAGCTCGGCAAGCCGCCTCGTTTAATGGACTTAGCATACTTTGCCCTTCGCCGGTATGAACCACTAACTCTGGGGTGCGCAGCGCCGCATGGCTGGTACTTAAAAACCAAACGCCTTGTTGGCAGTGCATGACGGATTGAAGATAGCCAAGATCAGGCATGCCATTATGGCTAATAACTAATTGCGCATCTTGACTTAGCACGGGCTTTAGCTGAATCAGGCAATCTTTAACTGCGTAAGCTTTGACTGCAATAAAAATCTGCTGCAGCGGTTTTGTTGCAGATTGAAATTGGCAGTGCGTTGCACCTGCCTTACTCTGTAGTGTGACCCTGAGATTTTGGGGTTGGCGCAACCAAAGCGTAACGGGGTACTGGGCTTGTTGTAAACGGCAAGCAGCCAGTAAACCAATAGCCCCTTGTCCTACGACTACCCAAGTTAATTCTTGTTGCGTGGACGACATAGATGCCAAAATTTACGTAAAACAAAAAATGCCAAAACGCCTGACATATTGGCAAGCCAATCGAGTAGATCGCCATGGCGTCGCGTAAAGTTTTCTTGAACAAATTCAACCGCGGCGCCGTAGACAGCTAAAAACAACACTATTTTCCAAATGTCTATTCTGAATGCTTTCCAAAACAAGCCACTGAGCAGAAAAAAAATGCCAAAGTGCACCACTTTATCCAGATTGGCTATGCCTGCGCCAATACGATGCCCGCTCAGTTCAGCCAAAAAACCGATGGTGGAAGCGATTAAAAAGATTAAACATAAAAAGCGATAAAATGATTGGGGCACGTTATTTCTCCGGCAGAACAGGCGCGGATTGTAGCAGTTTTTAGGGGCGAATCACTAGGGTGCGGTAAGGTTTGCTGTTGAGATTTTGTAGATTCAACAGCCTTTGATTGTCATCTCCATGCGCTAGTCTAAAGTGACTTAGCGCAAAGGTAGGAAAAATGCTTCGGGAGTGCACTTAGTAAGATCAATCTCTAAAGTTCTTAAATTGGAAAGGCTGTCCAAGATCACTGGTTCTGACTAATTGCATTACGGCTTGCAGATCATCCCGTTTTTTACCTGTGACCCTCAGCTCTTCACCTTGAATCGCAATTTGCACCTTGATATTGCTATCTTTAACCAATTTAATGATTTTTTTGGCAACGTCTTTATCAATACCCTGTTTAATGGTGATATGACGAGTAATATATTTTCCGTGGCGATCTTCTTTTTCGATTTTAAAACTGCTGACATCTAACTGTAGCTTGCTGGCTTTTGTCGCAAATATATCAAAAAGTTGCATCACTTGCTGGTCGGCTTCAGCAGTCAGTTCAATATGCTCTTTTACCAGTTCAATTTTGGCATCAACACCGCGAAAATCAAAACGGGTTTCCAGTTCGCGTTTGGCGTTGTCCACCGCGTTTTTAGCTTGGTTCATATCAATTTCTGAAACAATATCAAACGAAGGCATAGTTATCTCATAGTTTGTGGCAAATACTACTTAATAGTATAACCAAACTTACTGTAGAACGAACCCTGTTTGTGGCGTATTTCCAGCAGCCAGGTTGTTATAAAGGCGAATAAAATTGGATTTTAGACATCTAAACGTCCATTGACATTTTGTCAGAAGTGCGTAAACTTGCCGCGTTTTGGGTAAGCAAACTACATTACTGACCTAAACCTTGTCTTTTCAGGTGCTTTATTAAGTTTTTACTATTAATAAGTTAAACGGGAATCTGGTGTGAAACCAGAGCTGCCCCCGCAACGGTAAACAACCTTCGATATTTCAATGGCCACTGTCGCAAGATGGGAAGGCGAAGTATCTGCGCAAGCAAGTTGTTAGCCCGGAGACCGGCCTGAAAACCCTGTAACCAAAAAATGTGCGGTGGGCACATTGTCGGAGTTTTTATGTTTAAACCTTCTTGGGCTACCTTATTGGTGGCATCTTGTTGCTTTACTGTGCACGCTGATGAATCAATTGAGCATATCAGCATCTATGCCAACCGTACCCCCACAAAAATAGAGCAAGTGCTGGCGAGTGTTACCGTGTTAGATCGCGCGGCAATTGTAGAACGCCAAGCCACAGACTTGCCGGCATTATTAGCACAACTGCCGGGTGTCAGTATCGCTCGGGATGGCGGTCGTGGTCAAAATGCCAGTGTCTATGTGCGGGGCGGTAATAGTGGCCACACCTTGGTATTAATTGATGGCATGCGAACGGGTTCTGCTACCTTAGGCTATAAAACCTTGGCGATGGTGCCGTTAGATTTGATCGAGCGTATTGAGCTGATTCGTGGGCCTCGTGCCGCATGGTATGGTGCCGACGCGGTGTCAGGGGTGATTGCTATCACCACCCGTAAAGCTCAACAAACAGAATTTAATGCCAATGTCGGCAGTTATGGTCAAGTGGGTGCTGATTTGAGCGTTAGTCACCAGCAAGGTGATTTGGCGCTAAATGCAACCGCCGGCTACAGTCGAGCTGATGGCTTTAACGTACGAGATAACCTTGATCCCGATAAAGATGGTTATCAGCAGCGCTTTGCGAAATTAGCTGCCGAGTATCAGACTGCGTTTGGGCTGTGGCAGGCACAAGTTGATCTCAACTCGGGTTTTTATCAGTTTGATACTGCTTGGGGCACCGAAGATCAAGCGGATAGCGTTAATCGCAGCTATTTATTGGGCTGGCAACAGCAAGCAGGTGCTTGGCAGCATCAAGCACAATTAAGCAGAGTGCTCGATGAGGATACGCCCTATGGCCCTGTTTCGCGCAGTCCCTTTATGACAGAACGCGATGAGTTCAGTTATCAAGCTACCACCTCGCTAAGCCAACAGCTAACTTGGTTGGTTGGTCTTAACTGGTATAACGAAAGTGTTGCGGGTTCTAACGTTAATTATGCGGTGCAAAACCGGATTAATCGCGCAGCATTCTCTGGCCTGAGTTTTAGGCAAGATAAACTGCAGTTGGATGGTTCGGTAAGGCGAGATCTGACTGAACAATATGGCGCGAATAATACGTGGCAATTTGCCGCAGGGTATTGGTTTACTGAGCGTTGGCAACTAAGAGCAAGTCGTGGTGCGGCGTTTAAAGCACCAACCTTTAATGATTTATACTTTCCTGGCTTTAGTAACCCTGAGTTAGCGCCTGAAAAAACGCTTTCAGATGAAATTGCCATACAGTATCGAGTGGCTAATGGCAGTATTGCCTTGGCTTGGTTTGAAAACGATGTAGAGAGTTTGATTCAGTTCGATTTTGCTACTAGCAAACCACAAAATATCCAACAAGCGAAGTTATCCGGATTAGAACTGGTGATTACCGCTGAGGTTGCTGGCATTGAACAACATTTTGCCTATAGCTGGATTGAAACGGAAAATACCTTAACAGGACAGCGCTTAGTGCGTCGTCCAGAGCATAAGCTGAATTGGCGAGCCGCCTACCATTGGGATAAGTTTGCTACTTTTGTGACAGCTGATTATCAAAGTGATACTTACCAAGGTGCTTTTGCCAGCAGTGAATACTTGGGCGGTTTTACGCTATGGGGAGTAGGTGCGAGTTATCCGCTTTCGCCTGCGTTATCGCTTAGAGCAAAAGTGGATAACCTGTTTGATAAAAACTATCAGACCAATGCTGGCTTTAACAACGCAGGCATAAATTTTAGCCTAAGTTTGAGTTATCGGGCATATTAAATTCAGTGTTAAGGTTAAGCAACGCTTCGTCGTTGCTTAACCTTGCAATAAGTGCGCAAACTGTTTACGAAACTTCGCCATTTTCGGGCTAATTAAAAACTGACAGTAGCCTTGTAAAGGGTTCTGTTTGTAGTATCCCTGATGATAGTCCTCAGCGGGATGAAATACGGTTGCGGGACTTAGCTCAGTAACAATAGGAGCATCAAATAGCGCTTCGTTAGTTAATTGCTCAATGATCTGCGTCGCCTGCGTTTGTTGCGCTGGCGAATGGCTAAAAATGACGGAACGATACTGTGTGCCAATATCATTACCTTGCCGATTGAGCTGGGTAGCATCATGTAAACTAAAAAATACTCGGCAAAGTGTCGCAAAGCTGATTTGCTCAGGCGCAAATTGCACCTGCACCACTTCTGCGTGGCCGGTGTTGCCGCTGCACACGCTGCGATAATCTGGGTTAGCGGTATGTCCACCCATGTAACCACTGATCGCCGTTTTTACGCCCGTTAACTCGTTTAGCGCGGCTTCTAAACACCAAAAACACCCCGCGCCGAAGGTGGCAATCTCTATTTGCTGTGCCGTTGCCATAAAATTGTCCTCGAAAATGCATAACCTATCCAGTCAAAGTAGGGAAAGGCTGATCGTATAATTTTGTCTTTACGTACTTCATGCTAATACAGATTATAAATACAATCTGCAAAAGAGGATGAATACCTGCTTTTGTAGGCTAATGGCAGCTAAGCCGCTAGATAAAATGGAGTAAGCATGAAGGTAGCCGTAATTGGGGCTGGTATCGCTGGCATTAGCTGTGCGAGTAAATTACAGCAAGCAGGTTATCAGGTCGTGTTATTTGATAAAGCGCGCAGTGTCGGTGGGCGCATGACGAGTAAGCGGAGTACTCAAGGTTATATGGATTTTGGTGCTCAATATTTTACTGCACGTCATCCACTATTTCAGCAACAAGTCGCTAGCTGGCAGCAACATGGGGTAGTGAGTCGTTGGTTAGCTCCTCTTTATCAGTATGAACAAGCAAGGTTATTGGCCTCACCCGATGCGCAGCAACGCTATGTTGGCATCCCCGCGATGCACAGTCCATTGAAGTGGCAGGCTAGGCAACTGGATTGCCAATTAAGCTGTCGGATCACGGCATTAAAGGCCAAGGAGAATACTTGGCAGCTTATTGCTGAGTCTGGTGAGCAGTTTGGTCCTTTTGATGAGGTGGTATTAACCTTGCCACCTGCGCAAGTCAACAGTCTGTTGCCACAAACTGTAACGCAGCGTTTTCCTGAAACCATCCTACAGCCTTGCTGGGCTGTTACCCTCGTCCTTGCTAAGGGTACAGCACACGCTGCAGGCGGTATTTTTATTAAAGATGCGGAGAGTCCGCTAAGTTGGGTAAGTCGTCATAATAGTAAGCCTGGTCGAGCGCAGACCGAGAGCTGGTTGTTACACTTTAAGCCGGCTTTTAGTGCCTTACACTTGCAGCAAGATCAAGCGTTTTGGCAACAGACTGCAGAGCAGACATTGAGCGCGTTACTCGGGCAGCCGCTCGCTGTGGCTGAAATGATTTCGCATCGTTGGTTATATGCGCAGATCCAAACGCAACATCAAGATTTCCACTACGAGGGCGTTATTGCTGCGGGCTTATGGGTCGCGGGTGATTGGACTCGTGGTGGGAGAGTCGAAAATGCGTGGCTAAGTGGCATTGAGATAGCCCAACAGATAATCGTTAAGCAAGGAGCAAGCGTATGCCCAAGCATTGGTTAATTATCGGCGCAAATGGCGGCATAGGCGCCGCTTTAGTGCAAACCTTGCTCCAGCAGGGGGAGCGAGTAACAGCGATTAGTCGCCAGCCGTTGACTGCGGTTTTAGCGGCGACGGCAAGCGCGCAGTTGAACAGCTATACCCTTGCCGATATTGAAGCGGACAGTGCAGAGACTATTTTGTCCGCTATTTTTCAGGATAAAGTGGATGCGGTTGTGCTGTGTCAGGGTTGGCTACATGGCGCAGGCTTCTTACCAGAGAAATCGATAAAACAACTTTGTCGTGGCGCGATGCAGCAAAGTCTTGAAGTGAATTTATTGCAACCTGCGTTGTATTTACAACGGCTACTACCTTTTCTGCAAAAGCAGCAAAAAGTCAATATTGCAGTGTTAAGTGCTAAAGTGGGCAGCATTACGGATAACCAGTTAGGCGGTTGGTATAGTTATCGGATGGCAAAGGCTGCGATAAATATGTTAGTCAAATGCGCTAGCATTGAGCTCGCCCGTTATAACAAAGAGGCTTCGTTAGTGACGCTGCATCCTGGCACGACAGATACAGATATGTCGGCACCTTTTCAGAAAAATCTGCCACAAGGTCAGCTGCGTTCGGCAGAAGCGAGTGCAGCGCACATTATTCAAGTGGTATCCGCATTAACCCCAGAGCAAAGTGGTGCCCTAGTCAACTGGGATGGATCTCTACTGCCTTTTTAAGGCTAAGTCTTACTCAAAAAAGAACCCGCAGCTTGCGGGTTCTAGTGTTAAACCATTAATGTTTAGGTCTAGCGGGTATTGCTTGGTCTGTTACCACCTCATCTGCGGCATGTTCATCTGGAGCGGCCTTTTCAAGACACTCCAGTTCGCGGCTCAGTGCTAAAGGTGAGCCTGTCTTGCGAGCTAAAGCGATATAGATGACCGGTATGACATAAATGGTCAGCAAGGTGGCCAAGGCGACACCGGATAAAATGACCATACCTATCACCATGCGACTTTCAGAGCCCGGTCCGGTCGCCAGTACCAGTGGCAAACTACTCATTACGGTAGTGAATGCGGTCATAACAATAGGTCTTAAGCGTTGCACCGAGGCACGTTTAACTGCTTCTTCAAACGCGACACCGGCGTCTCGCAACTGATTCGCAAACTCAACAATCAAAATACCATTTTTTGCCACTAAACCAATCAGCATCACCAGTCCAATCTGGCTGTAGATATTTAACGTCATGCCCGCGAAATATAGCCCTGACAGTGCTCCCACTAAACCCAAAGGGACCGTAATCAAAATCACCAATGGATGAATAAAGCTTTCGAATTGTGCCGCCAAAACCAAATAAGTGATTAGTAAAGCGAGAATAAATACCAGTGCTGTAGACTTTCCGCTTTCTTGGAACAGCAGCGATTCGCCTTTAAAATCAATACCGACGGGCGCATCAATTTCTGTTCGCACGATATTTTGCAGGTATTCCAGTGCTTCACCTAAGCTGTAACCTGGTGCCATACTTCCGGTGATGGTAATAGCGCGAGTTCGATTATAGCGATTTAAACTTGAAGCGGTGGCTTCTTCGCGTAACGTCACCAAGTTATCAAGCGGGATCAGTTCACCACTGCTGTCTGAACGAATAAAGACATTACTGATAGTCCCTGGCGCGCGGAAGTCATCATCCAGACCTTCAATGATTACGTCGTATTCTCTGCCGCGGTCAAGAAAAGTAGTGACTCTGCGACCGCCAAGCATGGCTTCTAAAGCACGCCCAACAGCACCAACCGAAATACCCAGATCGCCAGCGCGATCGGTATTAATCTCAACCAGCACTTGCGGCACCGTTTCTTTGTAGTCATGGTCAAGCATCAGCAAATTCGGGTTTTCTGCGGCACGGTTTAGGATAATATCCCGCCATTGTGCGAGTTCTTCATAGGTATTGCCTTGAATCACAAACTGGATCGGCCTGTTACCGCCACCGCCGCCGCCTAAGCCGCCTCGCATAAAGGTAAAGGCTCTTACATCGGGTATTTCATTAATTTTCCTACCAATTTCACTGACTAAGTCTTGGGTGCTTCGTTTACCATTCGACCAGTTTTCAGTACCTACAATAGCAACGCCACCGCTATTACCCCAACCTGGCACGCGAATTAGCATCCGTGTCAGCTGACCATCCTGATAATAAGGCGTTAAGATATCTTCGATTAAACGCATATTACGGCTATTGCTTTGATAGCTAGCACCCTCAGCAGGACTCATCATCACGAAGAAAGTACCCCGATCTTCTTGAGGTGCCAGTTCCGCAGGTAACAGCTTAAATAGCTGAAAGCTAGCGAGAAAACATAGCACTACAACAAGAATAACCGGCCAACGTTTACTGCACACGACATTAAGTTGATTGCTATAAGCTTGCTCTAGTTTGCCAAAAGCCTTGTGTAGCCAACTGCCAAATTGGCTTTCACGTTTTCTATGAGTCAGCAATTTACTACATAGCATGGGAGACAGCGTGAGTGCTACCACGCTAGAGAAGGCAACGGCAGCCGCCACAGCTAAGGCGAATTCGGTAAAGAGTTTACCCAGTTGCCCTTGCATAAATACTAAGGGTACAAAAACAGAAATTAATACCAAGGTTGTGGCGACAACCGCAAAACCTACCTCTCTAGCACCTCGATAGGCAGCTAGCAATGGTTGCTCGCCTTGCTCTATCCGGCGATAAATATTTTCTAACACTACAATGGAGTCATCAACCACTAAACCGATAGCCAGAACCATTGCCAGTAGGGTAAGCAGATTGATTGAAAAATCTAAAGCATATAACACCGTGACAGCAGCAACCAACGCAACCGGTACCGTGATTGCAGGGATAAAAGTTGCACGGATATTGCCAAGAAACAGGAAGATAACCAATACCACCATACACATAGCAATGCCAAGGGTGTTATAGACTTCCTTGATGGATTCAGAAATAAATAACGATGAGTCGTAGCCTGGCTCTATTGTCATGCCTGGCGGCAGATTAGCTTTAATACGTTCCATTTCTGCACGAGCATTACGGACAACTTCAAGCGTATTAGCTTTGGATTGCTTAATAATACCGATACCTAGGATATTTTTACCATCGCTACGGAACTCACCTTCCTCATCTTCTGCAGTGAGCATTACGTCAGCGATTTCTGAGAGGCGTACAAGATAGTTATTATCACCTCGTTTTACTACTAAACGTTCAAAATCTTGCTGGCTTCGAAAGGAGCGAACCACACGAACGGTAAAATCACGCTCAAACGATTTTATATTTCCGGCGGGTAATTCAACGTTCTCAGCTCGAAGTATCGATTCAACATCTTGAACTGTTACCCCTCTGGCTGCCATGGCGTCCCGATCTAACCAGATCCGCATGGCATAATCTCTGGCGCCACCAAATTGCAAACGTGCTACACCGTCTACGACCGAGAAACGCTCCGCAATAAATCTATTAGCATAATCGGTAAGCTCTAGTGTGCTCATGTTGTCACTGTTTAGCACAAACCATGCAATGGTATCTTCATCTGCATTGGCTTTAAAAACTTCAGGTGGATTAGCCTGATCGGGTAAGTTGTTTAATGCTCTTGATACTCTTTCCCGAACATCATTTGCCGCGGCATCAATATCGCGCTCAACATTAAATTCGATGGTAATGCTGGAGCGCCCATTACGGCTACTCGAACTGATGTTTTTAATGCCCTCTACACCGCTGATCCGATCTTCGAGCAACTGGGTGATTTTACTCTCCACAATTTCAGCGGATGCGCCAGGGTAGTTGGTATTGATCGTGACAACGGGCGAGTCAATATCGGGAAATTCTCTTAGCGGCAGCATACTAAAACAAACAATGCCAAAGATAACCAATAATAGGTTAACAACTGTCGCAAAAACCGGTCGTTTAACTGAGGTATCGGACAACCACATAATTAACTCCCGATTTTTGAAATAATGGCGCCAGTCCGTACTTTTTGTACGCCTTCGACGATGACCTCATCGCCTTCACGAATACCTGACAAGACTTCTACCCAGCCAGGAATGCGTTGTCCTATAACCACTTCTTTCTGTTGCACGCGGTTTTCGGCGTCGACTAAAAACACATATTGACGGTTTTGTTGCGGCAACAAGGCTTTTTCTGAGATGCGCAGCACCTTGCGATTTTCTAATTGCAAACGAACATTTAACAGCATGCCAGGGCGGAGTTGTAAGTTGTCATTGGGGATCAAACCGTGAATCGTGACAGAGCGAGTGACAGGGTCAAGTCGGGTATCTATGGCCGATACCTGACCATAGAAGGGTATATTACCATAAGCGACATTTGTGACGGTAATGGGCATACCAACCGCTACCTCTGCCAAGTAACGTTCAGGAATACTAAACTCTACTCTAAGCTGTTGAATATCGTCTAAAGTGGTCAAAACTGTACCGCTACTCACATAAGCGCCTTGGCTCACTCTGCGCAGACCTAAATAACCTGCAAAAGGCGCCCGAATAGTCATATCATTAAGCTGTTGTCTCGCGATAGCAAGTTGCGCTTTACTACTATTCACTTTGCTTTGCTGTTCATCTAATAATGATTGCGCTGTCGCTTGCGTAGTTGCCAAATTTTTCAAACGGTCTAATTGCCGGCTTTGCTCAAGCATCACCGCTTCGAGCTCTGCGACCCTTGCTTGCTGTTGGACATTATTCAATCTAGCAATCACTTCGCCTTGTGCAACTTTTTTACCTTCACTAACATTAAGCTCAATTAAAAACTCACTGTTGGGTGCAATCAGCTGGATGGAGTTATTGGCAATGCCAGTTCCTATGGCATTTACTTCCCGACTCATAGCATGGCTTTCTACCACGGCTGTTTTAACGGCGACAGCTCCACCTGGACCTCGAGCCGTAACAGTGGATTGCTGAGACTGCCAATATAAATAACCAACAAAACCCAGTAATCCTATTAAAATAAACCAGATTAATCGCGAATGTAATTGAGCCAAGGGAACTCCAAAATAGTAAACAAAAAAGCACTGCTGTATTGTATGGAATTAACTTGCTTTCAGATTTCCTATTGTCGCAGTCAGGCGGGGATTGGTCGTATAACAGGCCGCAATAATCACCGTTACACCTGTAGAATTATGCTAAAGTTAAGATCTTAATGTTTGTAGTAACCGTTTATTACAAAACCAAACATTATAAGAAAAATCTTAGAGTGTACTATGAATACATTATCCTTTTCTGGTTCAGCCAGTCGTGGCGGTGCCCGCTTGCTTATTGCAAGTCTTGGCGGGATTGCTATTTTACTTCTTTACACTATTTTTCTCGCAAGTCATTTTAGCTGGTTATTAGCTATCGCTTATCTAGCTTGTTTTTTGGCTGCATTTATTGGTTGGGCAAAGCTCGCTGAACCTCGTTATAGTCTAGTTTGTGATGAAAAAGGTATCCATTACCATCATCGCGCAGGCAGCTGGTTGCTCCCATGGGATGCTTTTAGTTACAGCGCTGTACCGAGTGTTGCAGGGCAGGATTTAGCTTTTATTGGGTTTAAAATTACCAATTTTGATGTGATCCTGCAGCAAATACCCCTAAGGTTAGCTGTGCGTATTATGACAGAGCAGCGACCTCTCTATTTTGAAGCAATAAAACGAGGTTGTAATGATGGTAGGTGTGCTACTGAATTATTAAGTGAAAAAGATCGGTTTGTAACAGCAAATCATGAATATAATGGTGTTAAAGCGATTTTTGCGCAGCGTATGCAAAAGTTAGCAGAGTTATGTGGCATGGAATTGCTGGTACCTATTAATTCAGACAATGCCGACACTCATCACTGGTGTCAACAGATCAATAAGTTGCGTTTGGCGCAACGACACTCAGATGCCTAGACAGTTTTAACGCTGTGTATCATAATATGCTTAAATTACTAATATGGCAGGGCTGTAATGAATAGTTATGAAAAAGCCTTTCTGGTCAGTGGCCGGAATACATTAATTCATAAAAACAAAAAGTTAGATTTAGTTATAGTTAATGATGATGATGATCCAGCGATTATCGTAACTCGGCATGGCGTTAAGCGTTTTGAAGAGAGCATACCTGCTAGCCGTGCTGAAGCGAAAGAGCGGTACATGGAGCTTGTTGACGTATCAAGCGTGGATGTATTTGGTGAAACCAAAACATTGCTGTTTATTCAAGCGTTAAATAATAAAGAATATAAAGTAGATTACACTAAGCAAGATACAGATATGTTTATTCGCGTGCACCAAGACAATTACATCTAATCTGCGACTTACTTACTATAATTTTACTTTTTTTGCCCTGAAACTATTCAGGGCTTGCCTTTGTTTGGTTTTTTTGGTTCAGTAGTCATCTATTTAGCCCTTTTTTACGTGATGTAGTGGGTATAACTCTATATGCAATTTACTGAAATCGACGAAACAATAACCATAACAGTGTCGGTGTCGGCAGACGCGATAACCGCAGAGCAAATTCAATTAGCGCTACGTGATGCTGGCTTCGGCCGCTATCTTATTTTACAAGCACAACTTGATAATCTCTTAGCAGAATATCAGCAGCTGCAACAAAAAGTCACTGCTATGACGTTAGCTGCTAACAGTAAAGATTTATCTTACCCCATCGCTCAAAAACGCGCTGCACTGCTTAGTTTTGAAATCGCTGAAGATAAAATGAAAGCGGTCGCTTTTATTACAGCCGCTTGGGGAGGTAACCCTATATCAGCCAATGCTTTAGTAAAAGCCGCACAGGATATAGGAATTGTTTTTGGTTTTAGTAAAGACAATATTGTGCGTCTGGTGCAGGAAGCAAGTCGTGCAGAACCCGGTACACGTTTGAAAGCAGATATCGCTTTTGGCCGAGAGGTTCAGCATGGTAAGTCCTCTCATTTTGAACCTTTACTACCTGAAATGGTTGCGCGTCGTAAACAGCCTTTAGTGGATTCTGAGGCAAAAGCTGATTTAAGAGATTTTGGTGCTATTCCTGCCGTATCAGCAGGGGATGTATTAATGCGGCGCTTAGCGCCAACGCTAGGCGAGCCCGGCTTTACGGTGACGGGTGAAAGAACAGAACCTTCGCCGGGGGCGAGCATTGAATGGCAACTCGGTTCGGGGGTCGGTTTTGCGGTTAATGACGAGAACTTATTAATTGCTATTCAGGATGGTTTGCCGCGCGCCATCGAAAATGGCGCTACCGTTGACGAAGTATTTACAGTGAGCCAAGTGGATCTTACCTCTGGTCATATTGTGTTTAAAGGTTCAGTGGTGGTCACGGGTAATGTTATTGCCGGAATGAAAGTCATCGCTGGCGGCAATGTGTTTATTAAAGGGGTTGTAGAAGGCTCCTTAATTGAAGCCGGTGGGGATATTACTATTGGTGGCTCCATTATTGGTCATCAACTTGCCGCAGGGGAAGAGCAGGAATACAGTACCAGAATCAAAGCGCAGGGAGATATTTTTTGCAATATGGCCCAGTATACGGAGCTTGAGTGCAAAGGAAATATTTATGCAACTAAGTATTTAATGCATTGCGCTGTTGATGCCCATAGTGTTTTGGTTGGAACTGAAGATAAGATTAACGGTAAGGTTGTCGGTGGGTATTTTCAACTGGCACAAAATTTGAGTTGTGGGCAATTAGGTTCTCCTTCTAATGGTGTTGTCGTGGTTAAATTAAATCGACAACTTAACCCCATTATCGAACAACAATTATTGTTACGAGCTCAAGTCACAGAAGCAAAAGCTTTGATGGACGAGTTAAAGGAACAGATTGATAGTCAGAAAAAGTTACTTGCTGGTCAAGCCGATCCGCAATTAGTGATGTTTGAGCAAGAGTTTATTGCGCAGCGGCAGCTAGGTATGAAGTTATTGGAAGAGCTGCGTGAGCTAGAGGCACAACGGCAACAAATTTTACAAACCTTAGAAGTCAAAGTCACACAACAACTCTTCTCCGCAGTTGAGGTACATTTTGCCAACGAGTCTGTGCGCAGTCGTCGTGAATATGGTCCTTCTTCAATTAAAGTGCTGGAAGGGCATCCTGCTATTTCGCCTCTTTAATGCGCTAAGTGCGTTGATGCGACCAGCAGGAGGCAAGCTGCGGTAACAGGACGTGCCTTTATTGATGTTTTTTTCTATGCTATTAACTGGGTTTTCTTGTCGGATGGCTGCTGTGCCTTTGTATGTTGCTTTGCTATTATTTTTAGTTAGTTTGCCTGCTCAGGCTGATTGTAATATGGCGTTCCGTTATGGCGTGCTCATTTCACCTGAGCATATCCGAGTTATGCAAAACAATCGCACTTATGTGCAAATTAATCATGATCAGCAACTTTTTATTATGGGCGATTGGCATGAGTT
This sequence comes from Alishewanella sp. d11, assembly GCF_049390205.1. GTDB lineage: Bacteria > Pseudomonadota > Gammaproteobacteria > Enterobacterales > Alteromonadaceae > Alishewanella. The sequence goes on from NZ_CP186547.1 coordinate 2,594,424, forward strand.
GGACGACGAAGATCAGCGTTTATTGCAACTTTATGCCGAAGGCTTACGTAAATTTGTCCCCGAAATCGTTAGTTTAGCCGTTGATGGTGTAGAGGTTGGCTTATCGAGTATTGAAGCTATGTTAGTTGGTGTCGGCAATAAGTCGCAACAAGCTGAATGGCGAGCCTTGATCCGCGAAACTACCTTTCAATTTTTGTCACGCTTTGTGCGAACAGGTGATCATTTTTATTTAGCGCCGCAAAGTCTGGATGAATTAGATAACTTTCTTAATCGTGAGCTTAAGCCACAAGTCAATACCTTGGCTCGGCATACTGTTGGCGCGGTATGGGGCGCTTTACGTGATGCTTTGCGACAATCGGATAGTAATTTTGAGCGTCCAGAAACCCAAGATTGGCAATCGGTTAATCAGTTGATGGAAAAAATCACCTTGGGTATGGATGAAAAAATTGTTGAGTTAGAAGCAAAATCGGCCTTATTTTGCCAGCGCATGCGTGAGCTAGATCACATAGAAACTAAGCTACAACAACGAATTGCGCGTTTAGCTGAAATTGATGTTGTGGTAGATAAACCGGAATAAACGCCAGTCTTGTTAGTGATGTTTCCAATCAGAGATTCAAACTACACCATATTCGTCTGTTAGAGATAATGGCATAGCGTTATCAACTTCATCACTAATTGCATCCAAGGTTTTCTCCGCTTCTTCTAACGAACTCACTTCAGCAATATGAAATAATGCTTCTCCTTCATTGACTAAAGGCAGGTTGTTACGACCAATCACAACCCCGGCTAAGGTCGCGGTAATGGCAACTTCAAAATCGGAGTAGGGAGAGTAAATGTGTGCTAACAGATCGCCTTGCTGTACAGTTTGTCCGAGGCTTACATAGTAGCGCGCAATACCGTCATGCTCTGCCCGAACCCAGCTACTTTTCTTAGAGAATAACGATTGGGTTTTTACGCCTTTCTTCGCATGTGTCAACATGCCTAGATCTTGCATCACATTGACTATGCCGCGCACGCCAATTTTTATTGCTTGCTCATCAAAACGCAGCGCTTCACCGGCTTCGTACAGTAAAATGGGGATACCTAAGTTGTTGGCCGTACCACGCATTGTTCCTTCGCGGCTGGCGGCTTTAATGATAATAGGTGCATTAAATATTTCTGCCATACGCAAAGCGACTTTATCTTTCGCGCTCGCCCGTACTTGCGGCAAATTAGCGCGATGAATAGCGCCAGTGTGCAAATCTATGGCATGTGTACACTTGGTCAGAATGCTATTGGTAAATTGATAAGCCATACGGCTACCCAGCGAGCCTTTTTCACTCCCTGGGAAGCTACGGTTTAGATCGCGGCGATCGGGTAAGTATCGGGATTGCTGCACAAAACCATAGGTATTAACAATAGGAACTACAATTAAAGTACCACGCAAGCGATTTAGTCGAGGCACTTTTAATAAACGACGACAAATTTCCACGCCGTTGATTTCATCACCATGTAACGCTGCGGTGATCAGTAACACCGGGCCATTCTGGCGCCCATGCACCACATGAGCACCGATATTTAATTCCGTGTGGGTATAGAGTTTGCCAAAAGGAATATCCACTACAGCGCGGCTGCCTGCAAGAATTTGACTCGCGCCAAGTTGAAAAGGTGCGCGCTGCTGCGTGATAAGCCGAGTCATTAGCCGGTTCCTTTTGTTTTGATCTGACGTTTACTTTTAAAACTTGCGACTTGTTTTTCAAGGTGTGCAATGATCTGACCTGCGACATTTTTGCCGGTAGCGCCTTCAATACCTTCTAATCCAGGCGTACTGTTCACTTCCATTACGACAGGACCATGATTTGAACGCAATAGATCGACTCCAGCAACCGCAAGCCCCATGGTTTTTGCCGCAGCAATAGCTGTACTTCTCTCGTCCGGCGTTAAGCTAATTTTGCTAGCAGTACCACCACGATGCAGATTTGATCGAAACTCGCCTGCTTTGGCTTGGCGCTTCATGGCGGCGATAACTTTCCCTCCTACCACAAAACAACGGATATCAGCCCCATTGGCTTCCCGAATATATTCTTGCACCAGAATATGGGCATTTAGCCCCATAAAAGCATCAATCACGCTTTCGGCTGCAGTACGGGTTTCGGCTAAGACCACGCCAATGCCTTGGGTGCCTTCCAACAGTTTTATCACCAGCGGAGCACCGCCAACCATCTCAATTAAATCAGGAATATCGCCAGGCTTGTCAGCAAAACCGGTGACGGGTAAGCCTATGCCTTGACGCGCTAACAATTGTAAGGAACGAAGTTTATCGCGCGCGCGGCCAATCGCCACTGACTCATTTAGCGAGTACACGCCCATCATTTCAAACTGGCGCAGTACTGCCGTGCCGTAGAAAGTAATAGATGCACCAATACGAGGGATCACCGCGTCAAACCCTTCTAGTACTTCACCTTTGTAATGAATCGATGAATTGATGCGATTGATGTTCATATAACACATCAGGGGATCGATAACGCTTACTTCGTGACCGGCTAATACCGCCGCTTCAACAAGGCGTTTAGTAGAATAGAGTTCAGCGTTGCGTGACAATATCGCTATTTTCATAAAGACTCCTGCCTATAGCGCGTTTACTATAGACAACACACGGGAAATGGTGGAGCTTAATCACGTTCACTCCACCGGTAATATTGGTATTATGCCAGTAAAAATAGTGAGCCGAGCCCTAAAAACGTAAAAAAACCTACCACATCGGTTACTGTTGTTAAGATCACGGAGCCAGAGAGCGCGGGATCTATGTTCATCTTATCTAACCATCGCGGTATATACACGCCAGAGATCGCGGCAACAATGATATTGATCACAATCGCTAGACCGATAATGCCACCAATCAGCCAGTCGCCAAACCAGAAATAGGTGATCACCGCAATCACTATGGACCATAGCACACCATTAATGGCGCCAACCCCGATTTCCTTGCGTAACAAGGTCATATAAGTTTGCTCAGTGATCTGCTCGAGTGCTAAACCTCGGATCATCAAGGTGAGGGTTTGGCTACCTGCAATGCCCCCCATACTGGCCACAATAGGCATTAAGACGGCAAGGGCAACAACTTGTTGTAAGGTTGCTTCAAATAACCCAATAGTCCAAGCCGCTAAGAAAGCAGTTAATAAATTAATGCCTAACCAGATGGCTCGGCGCTTTGCACTAATAAAAATAGGCGCAAATAAGTCTTCTTCTTCATCTAAGCCTGCGGTGTGCATAAACTGGCTTTCAAGACTGCGACGGACATTTTCCAATGCCTCGCCGATAGACAGTCGACCTAATAATTTACCGTCGGCATCCACCACCGCCAACGCAGTGTAGCCTGAGCGTGCCACGATTTCAGAGCCTTGGTCTAAGTCAAGTTGGCCCTCAACTACGGGAGATTCTTCATCAATAAAACCTTCTATGGGCAAATGACTCGCCCGTCCCAGTAGGCTGCTGGCCTGAATTTGGCCGGCATAACGGCCGGTTCGATCAATCACGAATAAGGTGTCTTGATATTCTGCATCGGCGGGCACATTTTGAAACAACCGAATAGCATCTCGTACTTTAGCATTTTTATTCAGGATCAACAGATCATGATCAGCGTAACGACCACACTGGTCTTCATCATAGGTTAACGCCATTTCTAGCCAGCGACGCTGGCTGGCGTCAAGCCGCGAGCAAGCATAATCATATAAACGCTGCGGCAACTCCTCTAAAAGTTCAAGAAGGGCATCGACATCCATTTCTTCAACCAAGGTTTTTAACTGCAAATCGTCTAATTGTTTGAAGATATTTTCCCTAGCATCGACCCGCATATGGGTAAGTGCTTCGATTTGATCTTCTGGGGCTAAACCAAGCCAACAGTTAAGTCGTTGTTCTAGCGGCATAGACTCAAGTGCCAGCGCTAATTCCGCCGGCTCGAGTTCCGTCAAGCGTGTTAACAATTGATTAAATTCATCTTCGTCAAAGCTGTCTCGGACGATTTCTTCTAAATCAAGATGTTGGTTATCAACCATAGGGCATCCTTGTGAGTAATCGCAATATATTTCACCCTAACATATCTTTAAATAACAGCAAAAAAAGCTATTGCTATAAAAAAGTTTAAAGTCATTTGTCGCAGTATTTTTATTCTTTTAAACATCCCGAAGCAGAGCATAGTTTGTATTGCAATCTGATGTTATTCACGATGGGCAAACTTTGCCTATCCTTAAACAAAATACTCTGCTTTATTATTCTATCCTTTAAGTCGCGGCTAAGTAATTAAATAAACAGCGTTAATAAATCATTTAAATAACGAGCCCCTTTCGGGGTAACTTGCCAACTAGTCGCTTGTTGTGTCAATAATGCTTTGGCTAACGCCTCTTCAATAGGCTCAGTAATGCTGCTAAGGGGTAAGCCAGTAAAAGCGCCAAAATCGTTAATAGGACAAGGTTCAAGCAAGCGAAAGCGGTTCATAAAAAACTCGAAAGGACGATCCTCTGCGGCAACTTGTTGCTTTTCATCCAGATAACCGCGACTCAGATCCATATAGCCTTTAGGATGTTTAATCTTCACCGTACGTAAAATGCTATTGCGTGACGGTAGAGTAATTTTGCCATGGGCACCACAGCCTATACCTAAATAATCACCGTAGCGCCAATAATTAAGGTTATGCCGACATTGGTGACCCGCTTTACTGTAGGCAGAGGTTTCATACTGTTGATAGCCTGCCGCGGCTAGAACGGCCAGTCCTGCTTGCTGTATATCCCATAACATATCGTCTTCTGGTAACACGGGTGGGCGGGAAGCAAAAGCGGTATTGGGCTCAATGGTGAGTTGATACCAAGACAAATGCGGCGGATTTAAGGCTATGGCAGTGGCTAAATCAGCGAGGGCATCATCAACCGTTTGTCCAGGTAGGCCATGCATCAAATCTAAATTAAAGCTGTGAAGCGGTAACGTCGCGGCTAACTGTGCTGCAGTTTTTGCTTCAGCAGCATTATGGATCCGCCCCAAAGCACTTAATTGCGCAGCTTGAAAGGTTTGCACCCCGAGTGAGAAACGGGTAACCCCAGCGGCTACATAGCCAGTAAAGCGTTCGGCTTCAAAAGTACCAGGATTGGCTTCCATCGTGACTTCTAAATCTGCGCTGACAGCCAGCTCGTTTTTTACACCGTCTAAAATCTGTTTGATCCCAGCAGCACTGAAGACACTCGGGGTACCACCACCAATAAAAATTGTTTCAAGCTGTCTGCCCAATACTAAGGGTAAATCTTGGCGTAAATCGGCCAGTAAATGCGCGATATATTCTTGCTCTGGAATGCCTTGTTTTACGGCATGAGAATTAAAATCACAGTAGGGGCATTTTTGAATACACCAAGGGATATGAATATACAGTGATAACGGCGGTAATTGCAGGCTCAAGCGCGCGTTTCCTCTTGCTGCTGTAGGCGAAGTTGCTCTAGCAATTGTCTCAAGGCTTTACCTCTGTGGCTAAGTTGCTGCTTTTCAGCAGCGCTAAGTGCGGCAGCTGTTTTGCCCAGTGCGGGTAAATAAAACACCGGATCATAACCAAAGCCGCCTTCACCGCTGCGAGTTAAGGCTATTGCTCCGTGCCAACTGCCGTGACAGATTAGTGGCGTGGGATCGGCAGCATGTCTCAAATAAACCAAGACACAGTGAAATGCTGCTTGGCGCTGCTCAGCTGGCGTCTCGGCTAGCGCATCGAGTAGCTTGCTAATATTGGCGGCGTCATCACTTGGCTCACCAGCATAACGTGCTGAATAAATCCCTGGGGCGCCGCCTAAGGCGCTAACCGCTAGACCTGAATCATCCGCAATGGCGGGTAAGCCAGTAAGCTGGGCCGCATGTCTGGCTTTAATAATGGCATTTTCAACAAAGGTGAGACCGGTTTCGGCGGCATCGCTTACCCCGAGCTCAGTCTGCGGGATGATGGAGAGCGCAAAGGGGCTTAACATGGCCGAAAGCTCAGCCACTTTCCCTTTATTACCCGTGGCCAGTACAATTTTTTGCATGGGGTAGACCTTACTCGGTGTAGAGTTTTTGTTCAAAGTTCAGTTGCTGGCGCTTATTGCCTTGGCGAATATCTAAGCTAAAACGAAACTGCTCTTCATTACGAAATGGCATGACCGCAATGTAATAAATCGCATCGCCGTCTTTCACTTCCCGAAAGACTAAGTCGCGTTGTTGGCCCAGTAAGTTGCGGGCTATACCGCCAATTTGCACCGCTTGTGCTTGCTGGGTTTGACTCTCTAACACGGAGATATTAATGATGGCATTATTTTTATTGCGGCTTAGGTTCGTCGCTTTCGCTACTTGTGGCGTTAAAAAGGTTGAATTAAAGGCAATATAATGCACATCCCAGTCGCCTAGTTGTTGTTTTTGCTCGGCATAGGCATGGCTAGCGAGCAATAAACTCGCAAGCGACCATAGACTTAGGCTAATAAAGGTCAATAGCATTTGCTGAATAGGTGTGCGCATAGCTCGTTACTCCACTCAATACATAAATTGTTTTTATAAGCCGCGGAAAAAACCGCCTAATAAAATCTCGATAAATTTCAGGGCAATTAAGGCTACCAATACCGACAAATCTAAGCCACCCATTGGTGGTAGGATGCGCCGGATGGGGGCGAGAAAGGGTTCCGTCAGCTGTTGAAACACATATTCCATCGGGTTGCGGCCTTGGCTAAACCAGCTCATGATTGCTCTGATAAGTAAAACCCAGAAAATAAGACTAAGGGTCTCTTTCATCAGCAACAAGCCACCGAGAATAAAGCTATGGCCAATATGCACTGAGGGCATAAAGACGAATTGCAATACAATAAGTTTGGCTGTAGCAATTAAGTAAGCAAGCAACAACGTGGCAGTATCCAACTTGCCTAGACTTGGTAATACCCGACGCAAGGGTAAAACCACAGGATTAGTAACTTTAACAATAAATTGACTAAAAGGATTATAAAAATCGGCTCTAACTAGTTGTAGCCAAAAACGTAACAACATCACCATCAGATAGAGCGTAAAAACAGTGTGGATTAAAAAGTTTAGCGCTTCCATTAAGCAATCTCCGCGTAATATTAAATACTCTTAGCCATTTCTTCGGCGCGATTAATCGCGGCTTGCATTGCAGCAGCTACCATCGGTTCTAAACCCGCTGCTTCGAAACTACAAATGGCTTCATGGGTTGTGCCACCTTTTGAGGTAACTTGCGCACGTAATTCGGTAAAGCTTTGCGGGCTTTGGACTGCCATCGTAGCGGCACCAAGCGCTGTTTGTGCAACCATGGCACTGGCTTCTGCACTGGAAAATCCCAGTTGCTCGGCTTTTTGTTGCATTGCTTGCATAAAATAAAAAAAGTAGGCGGGAGCGCTCCCTGTCACGGCAATGATATGATTAATCTGCCCTTCTTCAGTTAACCAGACTGTCATGCCTGTGCCACTAAACATATGATCAACAAAAGCTCTTTCATAGTTTGAACAACGGCTAGGATAAAGTCCTGTTACGCCCAAACCCACTAAGGCTGGCGTATTAGGCATGGCTCGCACCAACCGAATTTGCCCCAACCATTCCTCATAACGGTGCACCGAGATCCCCGCAGCTAAGGTAACGAAAAGTTTATCAGTACACTCGGGAGCCGTTTCTAGTAACGTCGCACAGACCTCTTGCATCATTTGCGGTTTGACGGCTAGAACGATAACATCTGCCCAATCTGCGGCCTCCGTATTACTTAAACTGGTTTTGATACCAAAATCAGTGGCTAAGTCGGTTAATTTCGGCTGGCTGCGGTTTGCCGCCATGATGTTTTCTTTTGGATAACCGGCTTTAAGCATTGCGGCTATTACGCAACGTGCCATGTTACCCGCGCCAATAAAGGCTACCCTGTTGTCATTCATCTTTGTCATAATTCCTTGCGCCAAAAATTGCGGTACCTAATCTTATCATAGTTGCACCATATCGCAGAGCCAGTTGCCAATCTTCTGACATACCCATCGATAATTCAGTGGCTGCCGGATAATGTGTTTGTAGCTCGGTTGAGAGCTGTTGCATCGCGGCAAAATCTGCCTCCAGCCTCTGCCAATCACCAGGTGCCGGGATGGCCATTAAGCCTTTTAGTTGTAAGCGTGGCAGCTGACTCACCGCTTTGGCGAGCGTTAACATTTCAGAAGGATGGATCCCTGATTTTGCCGCTTCATTACTGATATTGATTTGCAGCAAAATCGGCAAATCAGGTAAGGTTGTTGGCCGTTGTTCGCTTAAGCGCTCTGCGATTTTTAAGCGGTCAATACTATGCACCCAGTTAGCATGTTCAGCGATCAGGCGAGTTTTATTCGATTGAATGGGTCCAATAAAATGCCAAGCAATGTTGGGTAAATGTGACAACGCAGCGGCTTTACTGGCCAGCTCTTGGGGGTAGTTTTCACCAAAAGCGCGCTGACCCGCATGATACGCAGCTTCAATAGCGCTGTCAGATTTCGTTTTGCTTACCGCGATTAATTGCACTAGATTTGCGCGCTCAGCTTGTTGTTCAGAGTTTTTCGCCAGCTTCTGATAGGCGAGGGCAAGTTGTTCTGCTATGTTATTCATCATAAATACGTAATCGTGGAGACCCTATAGTATGGATATTACCGAATTATTAGCCTTTAGTGTGGAACATAAAGCTTCTGACTTACATCTTTCTGCTGGCGTACCCCCGCTGATTCGTGTCGACGGCGATGTGCGAAAGTTAAATATCCCTCCGTTAACGCACAAAGAAGTCCATGCCCTGGTATACGAAATTATGACCGACAAGCAACGTAAAGAATACGAAGAACGCTTAGAGTCAGATTTTTCTTTTGAAGTGCCTAATTTAGCCCGATTCAGGGTGAACGCTTTTGTCCAAAACCGCGGTGCGGCAGCGGTGTTTCGGACCATTCCCAGCGATGTCCTTACGCTAGATGACCTTGGCGCACCTGATATATTTAAAACCATTGCGGAAAATCCCCGGGGTTTAGTACTGGTTACCGGACCAACCGGTTCGGGCAAAAGTACCACCTTGGCGGCGATGATTGATTATATTAATAGTAGCCGCTTTGATCATATTCTGACGATTGAAGATCCGATTGAATTTGTGCATAGCAACAAGCTTAGTCTAATTAACCAACGTGAAGTGCACCGCGATACACATAGTTTTAGTAATGCACTGCGTTCGGCGTTACGGGAAGATCCTGATGTTATTTTGGTGGGCGAATTACGTGATTTGGAAACCATTCGTTTAGCCATGACCGCCGCAGAAACGGGACACCTGGTGTTCGGTACTCTGCATACGACTTCTGCCCCCAAAACGATTGACCGGATTATTGACGTGTTTCCTGGTGAAGAAAAAGCCATGGTCCGTTCAATGTTGTCAGAGTCGCTCAGAGCAGTTATTTCCCAAACCTTGTTAAAGAAAATTGGTGGCGGCCGTATCGCTGCGCATGAAATTATGGTCGGAATTCCGGCAATTCGTAACTTGATCCGCGAAGATAAAATTGCCCAAATGTATTCTGTGATTCAAACCGGCGCTGCCCATGGTATGCAAACCATGGATCAGTGTTTACTGAATTTGGTGAATCGGGGCCGAGTTACCCAAAAGGATGCGGCAGCGAAAGCACAAGATAAAAATACTTTCGGTGGCATGGGTCGGATGTAGAGGTGGTTATGCAATTAATTGATTATCAAAAAAAGATGGTTGAGTTAAAAGCGTCGGATTTATTTGTAACGGCAGGTATGCCTGTCGCAGCAAAAATTAATGGCGAACTGCTACCGATTGATGACCATGCCTTAAGTGATGCCGATTCGCTTGCTTTGGTGCTGTCTGCCATGAACGAAAAGCAGCAGCAGGAGTTTAACACGACTAAAGAATGTAACTTTGCCATTAGTAATGATGCTGGTCGTTTTCGGGTATCTGCGTTTTGGCAGCGTGATCAGGCGGGTATGGTGATCCGTCGTATTGTGACAACCATTCCAAATGTCGATGATCTGGGTTTACCGCCGATTCTTAAAGAAATCATTATGTCCAAGCGCGGCTTGGTCTTATTTGTTGGCGGTACCGGGACGGGTAAGTCAACTTCTTTGGCAGCCCTTATTGGCTACCGTAATCGCAATGCCAAAGGCCATATTTTAACTATTGAAGATCCGGTTGAGTTTGTGCATGAACACGAAAAGAGTTTAATTACGCAACGAGAAGTAGGCATTGATACGGAATCCTTTGCTGCCGCCTTAAAAAGCTCTTTACGCCAGGCGCCAGATGTTATTTTAATTGGTGAAATTCGTTCGCAAGATACCATGGAGTATGCTCTGTCTTTTGCTGAAACTGGCCATCTTTGCATAGCCACCTTACACGCCAATAATGCCAACCAAGCGATAGATCGGATAATGCATTTGGTGCCGAAGGAAATGCACGCCAAGTTATTGTTTGATTTGTCCTTAAATTTACGCGGGATCGTGGCACAGCAGCTTATTCCAACGGCAGACGGTAATAGTCGGGTGGCGGCTATTGAAGTGCTATTAAATTCGCCATTAGTGGCTGATCTCATCAGTAAAGGTGAGATTGGTGAAATCAAAAGCGTTATGACCAAATCTAGAGAGTTGGGCATGCAGACCTTTGATCAAGCCTTATATGATCTTTACCAGCGCAATGTCATCAGTTATGCCGATGCACTGCATCATGCCGATTCACCTAATGATCTGCGTTTACAAATTAAGCTTCGGAATAACGAAGTCAAAGGCTCTGGTTTCTTATCGGGCGTGACGTTAGATGGCATGGATAAAGAATTCTAAGCGGAGCTAGTATGTCACTTGTGGCAATTATGACCCCTAGGGCAAAGTTAACAACGACACAGCCGGATGCGAATCTGGCCTCGTTACGGCAAGTGTTTAGCCAAGCACGATTTCAGCATATCCCTGTCGTCGACAGTACCGATAAAGTCGTAGGCATTGTTTCAGTGAAAGATTACTTTAAACAGTTAAGTCCAGTGATGGATGCGGCCAGTGATCAAGCTATCAGTCTGTTTTTAAAAACGCGTAAAGTACAACAGGTCATGGTCTTTCCAGTAATCACTGTGCAATCATCCTTGACGTTGCGAGCGGCAGCCGCCATGTTATTGGAGCATAATATCAGCTGTCTGATTGTCACGGATAACCACAATCGGTTACTGGGTTTAGTGTCGTGGAAGGATATTATTAAAGCCGCCTTATTTGCGAAAACTGCCGCCAAACCTCAGGGGGTTTGAGTTTGAGCATAGCGGGCTTTTAGAATGTGCACTCGCTCAACATAGGCTTGCGTTTCAGGGAAAGGCGGGATGCCATTATAGCGGCGGACAGCAGTAGGACCCGCATTATAGGCGGCCAGTGCTAGGGTTAAGTTACCATTAAAGTCGGTTAAGAGCTTCGCCAAGTACTGGCTGCCGGCACGAATATTTTGCTCTGGCTCATGCGCATTTTCTACAGCAAATAACTGCATGGTGGTAGGCATTAATTGCATTAAGCCTGCAGCACCTTTGGCGGAAATGGCTTGCGGGTTAAAAGCTGACTCAGCGTGAATCACCGCTCTAATAAGCGCCTTATCAAGTTGCTGCTCATGTGCAACCGTGTTAATGATCTGGGTAAACTGCTCAGTAAAGAGGGGTGTAGTTTGCCAATTGACTTTAGAGGCCGGTGCACAGGCGAAGCAATCGTAGCTTAATAACTCGTATGGCGCGGCTAATGGCCGTTGATCAGAAAATTGCACCACGCCCGTTGCGGAGATACTTTTATAGACTTTCACTTGCGGCGGCTTAGCTGTTGCGCCAGCACTGAGGGTGACGGGTACTGTGCTTTTCTCACGATCTGTTGAGGTGGCGGCGAAGACTGCGTGCTGATAGCAACCACCACTAGCTGCCAGCAACAGAATGAATTTAATGCGATGGGTCACACTGGCCATCCTTAGCTATGCTCTTTCTCTTTTAATCGTTTACTTAGCCAACTTAACAGTATCGCCACAATTAGCACTATTGCCGGCACACTTAAGCTTAGCCATAAATCTAGGTTAAACGCAGGATACCAGTAGTTTAAGGCTTTTAGAAATTTTTCACCAAGCTGGACGGCATAATAACTAATTGCCACAAAGGAAAAACCTTCGACCATTTGTTGTAATTTCAATTGTAGCTTAGCTTTCTGCTCCATCGAGAGCAACAGTTGCTGATTCTGTTGCTCTAATTTCAGATTGATTCTGGTGCGTAACAGCTCGGTCGAGCGGCCCAGTCTGCCAGAGAGGGTGTTTTGCCTCAGTTGCACGGATTCACTGGTACGAAAAGCCGGAGTGAGTCGCCTTGCGGTAAAGTCTTGTAAAGACAACATATCATCAATGGCGATTTCATCCAGTGCTTTGAGCCGATCTAAGGTGAGTTGATAGTAAGCAGCAGTGGCTTGTAAGCGCGAATTATTTTCTGCAATAAGGCGCTCGGTAGCTGCAGCTAACTGCATGATTTCACTTAGTAATTGCTCATCATTTGCCGATTCTTGCTCAATCCGATGTGTTAAGTGTGCGAGATCTTGCTCCAACTGATTCAGTTTCGATAAGCTTTGTCTGGAAATAGGCCAGCCTAATAATGATAATTTGCGATAATTACCAAGATCAAACAACTGTTGTGCTAATCGGCCAAGTGAACCGGCAGACAGCCCCATATTAACCAGTAACATGCGACCAGCACCTTCCGCATGTTTTTGAAAATCGGTCCAAATTCGAGCCTTGCCAGCAGCAAGTTGACTACTGATACAATGCTCGGCATTAAAAAGTACGGCAATGTCTTGTTCTAGCAAGCTGGGTTGATCCGCAATGACAGTCAGTTGCACAATGCGAAAAATTTGTCCGGGTAGCTCATTAAACCAATCGCGGGCGGGTAAAAAATCCAAGGGATCATCAAACCACGGCTGCGCTACCCCAGGCCTGATAAAGGTGTAACTTGAAAATTCGCCGTGTCGCTCCCAGCGCAACCACTGCCCATAAAGAGGGAGTGTTAAATCCTGCGCATTTTCTGCAAGCTGACTGCCCAGTTGCAGCGCCAGCTGCTGCATTAATTGGAACTCCAGTGCTCTTGAAGCAGGGGCCACGGTCAACATAAAGTGACATAGACGGCAGGGCGCAGCGATTGCTGGAAAAGTACGTTGCTGCAATTCTTTATCTAACACATCCCGTAATGGATGGTTGCGGCGGGAAAGTGTTTCCATAAATCACCTCGATCTTGCCTGCCCAACGCCCTGAGCAACGTGTTCAATTGACGATCCTTGCTACAAATAGGGATATGTAAAACGTCATTATCTGCAAAAAATCTGCAGAAATTATGCCAGCTACACGGCTGTTATTAACAATGCGTTTAAATTATGACAAATAGCTAAAAAGGCTATGAATTTTTTATGAGAGCGCTGCCCACAGAGCAGTAGTATGCTCCAGTTATGTATGTCCATATTGCAGTGATTTGCTACCTTAAGGTGCGTATTGTTGGGTTTTAGGGTTCAACTGCACTATTTTGGCAAATGGCTAAACAAAAACATCATGGCAAGAGCGCTTTGCCTTACAATAGGCCTAAGACTGGTTAGCTGCTGGAGAGGAAGCTGCAGCCTAGCAATGGAGACGTTTCTTGCAACAACACAAAGTACTCTTGTTGGCGATTGCCAGCGTGTTATTAGCGATGGTGACCATTCAATCGGGAGCCTCCATCGCCAAACAATTATTTCCGGTGATTGGGCCTGAGGGGACGACAGCCTTGCGCGTAGGGTTCTCGGCTTTGATGTTATGGTTAGTCTTTCGGCCTTGGCGGCATTTACCCAAAGGCCGTAACTGGCGAGCCGTTATCGTCTATGGTCTGTGTTTGGGCGGCATGAATTTATTATTTTATCTCGCTATTGCCCGTATTCCTTTGGGAATTGGTGTTGCGCTGGAGTTTACTGGGCCTCTAGCCGTAGCGCTTTTCTCCTCGCGCCGGCGCTTAGATTTACTCTGGGTCGCTTTGGCGCTGGGCGGTATTTTATTGTTACTACCCGATATGCGAAGCGTGGATGCGCTCGATCCTATCGGTGTGCTGTTCGCGCTAGCGGCTGGCGCCTGTTGGGCAGGGTATATTTTATTCGGTCAACGTGCCGGCAATCTGGCTTCGGGTGGCACTACGGTTGCCTTGGGTATGACGGTCGCCGCCTGCTTTTTAGTGCCGATTGGTGTCTTTAATGCGGGTAGTGCCTTGCTTAGTTTTGAGGTGATTCCCTTGGCCATTGCGGTAGCGGCGTTGTCTAGTGCTTTACCCTACAGCCTAGAGATGGTGGCGTTAAAAAATTTATCGGCGCAAAGTTTTAGTGTATTAATGAGTTTAGAGCCGGCTATCGCTGCCTTAGCAGGGTTTATATTATTAAGTGAGCTGTTAACGTTTACTCAGTGGCTCGCCATCTTATTGGTAATGGCCGCGTCGCTTGGCAGCACCTTATCCACCCAGAAAAAACCCGCTGCTGCCAGCTAATAAAAAAGAAAAAGGCAGTGCCAACCTGCTGGCACTGCCTTGCTTTGAGCTTAAACGGTTTAGTCGATACTGGAAGCTGCAGTTGCCGCTTCAGGATCTTGCTGATAATCCCTAGCCAGTAATAAATACATGGCAGGCACCACATAGAGTGTAAAGAAGGTTCCAATCGTCATACCACTGGCAATTACCACGCCCATGGCAAAGCGCGAGGCGGCACCGGCGCCGCTGGCAATCAGCAGCGGGATCACCGCTAATACGGTTGCTGCAGTTGTCATCAGGATAGGTCTTAAGCGTAAAGCGGTGGCTTCTTCTATCGCATCACGCTTCGTTTTACCTTCTTGTTGTAACTGATTCGCAAACTCCACAATTAAAATACCGTGTTTCGCAATTAAGCCAACTAAGGTTAATAAACCTACTTGTGTATAAATATTGATGGTGGTCACGCCTAAACTGGTAAAAATTAGGGCGCCACAGACACTCATCGGTACCGTTACCATAATGATAATAGCGTTTTTATACGACTCAAACTGTGCAGCCAGTACGAGGAAAATCACGATCAGCGCAAAGAAGAAGGTAACTACCAACTGCTGGCCTTCTTGTTTATATTGGCGCGATTGCCCGGCATAATCGACGCTAAAGCCCGCAGGTAACACCTCCGCCGCAATCTGGTCTAATACCGCTAAGGCTTCGCCGAGTGGTACGCCTGGACGTGGCACGCCAGAAATTTTTACGGCATTAAGCTGCTGGAAACCGCGTAAAGCCTGAGGTTGTACTGACTCGGTTAAGGTGACGAGCGTAGAAAGCGGGATAAGTTCACCTTGTTGATTACGGGTGTAGTAATCTTTTAGTTGCGCTGGATTTAACCGTTCAGCACGTTCCACTTGCGGGATCACACGGTAAGATCGATTATCTAAAGCAAAACGTCCAGCATCGGCACCCGATAATAAGCTACCCAAATCTGCGGCAATTTGCTGCATAGAAACGCCCATTAATGCCGCTTTTTCCCGATCAATCTGCACCGTTTGCCGTGGTTTGTTAATTTTCAAATCACTATCAACGAAAATAAAGCGACCCGAAGCCATAGCACGTCCTAACACTTCTTGTACCACTTCGTTTAACGCTGCAAAGGGCAGGGTAGAGCCAATCATAAATTCGATCGGTGTGCCATCACCCGGCGACGGTAAAGAAGGCGGCACTAAAGCAAAGCTGTTGAGCCCAGGAATACCGGAGAGATGCGGTTGAATATTTTGCTCCAGCACTTCTGCTGTGGTGCGTTCGCGCTGATCCCAAGGTGCTAAAACAAAGCCCGCAATGGCGGAGTTGGTGCTCCCCATACCGTTAATAATAAACACATTACGGATTTCGGGCGCTTGTGCCGGCAGTTTGTTAAGTTCTGCAGTATTCCGCTCCAGATAATCCAGTGACGCAAAGCTATCCGCCTCTAAAATCGAGAACACAAAACCTTGATCTTCAGCAGGCTCGAGCTCTGATGGGCTGGTGACAAACAGGAAATAGCAGGAGACTAAAATAATCGCCGCGAAAGTGAGCACCACCGGCATAGTATTTAAGGTGCTGTGGAGCTGCCGTTGGTAGCCGCTACGCAATCTTTCAAAACGCGCATCTAGCCAAGCTTCTAAGGAGTTTTCCTTCTTACCATCAGCTTGATGTGGCTTTAAGATATAAGCACACATTACCGGTGATAAGGTTAAGGCTACAATACCAGAAAGAATAACAGAGGCCGCCAAGGTAAAGGCAAACTCGACAAACAGCACCCCAGTTAAGCCCCCGACAAAGCCGATAGGTAAAAATACCGCCACCAGTGTGGTTGACATGGTAATAATTGGCCAAGCCAGCTGCCGTGCGCCCATAATAGCCGCGTCCAGCCGCGAGTAGCCTTCTTCAATAAACCGATGCACATTCTCCAGCATAATGATGGCATCATCTACGACGATACCGATGGCCAATACCATAGCCAGTAAGGTCAGTAAGTTTATCGAAAATCCCAAAATCCACATCAGGAAGAAGGTGCCGACTAACGAGACTGGGATAGCGACAGCAGGAATAATGACACTGCGCACCGAGCCTAAAAAAGCATAAATCACCAAAACGACGATCACTAATGCCAGAACGATAGAGATCACCACTTCGTCAATGGCACTTTCAATATACTCGGTAGAGTCATAAGGAATGTCGGCGTCTAACCCTTGTGGAAGTTGTGGCAGAATATCGCGCTGCCAGACTTTACGGACTTCAGCAATAACATCTAAGGCATTGGCATCAGGCGAAATTTCGATGCCCATAAAGGTTGCCGCTAAGCCATTAAAACTCACTGAATTATCATAGCTTTCAGCGCCCAGCTCAACCTCGGCAATATCGCCAAGGCGAACAATACTTTGGCCATCGGCGCTGATCACTAAGGCTTTAAATTCCTCTACGCTTTTCAGATCGGTTGCGGCATTTAAATCTACCGTAACCATTTGGCCTTTGGTACTGCCTAACGCCGCGAGGACGTTGTTCCCTCGAAGAGCCGTGCTGACATCGGAGCCCGTCAGGTTGTAAGCGGCCATTTTGGCGGGATCTAGCCAAATTCGCATCGCAAAAGTACGGGCGCCTAAAATCTCTGCGCGTTGTACCCCAGGAATAGTAGCCAGTTGCGGTTCTACTACCCGCACCAGGTAGTCGGTAATTTGGTTATTCCCCAGAATTTCTGAGTAAAAGGACAAATACATCGCGGCAACATTTTGGCCCATCCGTAATGAGACAACTGGATCCCGAGCATTCTCAGGTAAATCCGAGCGAATTTTATTCACTTGAGCGGCAATCTGCGTCAGAGCCTCATTCGGCTCGTAATCAAGACGCAAGTAAGCCTGAATGGTACTGACCCCAGCCATAGACGAGGAGACTAAATAATCTATCCCTTCGGCCGCTGCAATTTCACGTTCTAAAGGCGTGGTGATAAACCCCTGAATTAAGTCAGCATCCGCACCAACATAAACGGTAGTGACGGTAACAACTGCATTTTTAATTTCTGGAAACTGTCTGACATTCATTTCGCTGATAGCGCGCAGGCCAAGCAGCAAAATGAGCAAGCTGACCACACTGGCAAGGATCGGCTTGCGAATAAAAATATCTGTAAAACGCATGGCTTGATCCTTACTGGTTAGCTGGCGTTGGGTTTAAATCGGCACTGGGTTGCGCTGTACCATTTTCAACGATATTTACGGTAGCGCCATTGCGTAATTTTAATAAGCCTGACGTCGCTACTTGCTCACCGACGGTAAGACCTGCCGTCACCTGAATCAGATCACCACGTGCTTCGCCGGTGGTAATAAAACGTTGTTGGGCTTTGAGTTGTCCTTCTTGTTCGATAATGACAAAAACCGAATTACCATAAGGATTAAACTGCACCGCAGTTTGCGGAATTAGGGTGACTGGCGTGCTATTTCCACTATTTAGCTGTACTCGGGCAAACATGCCTGGACGTAATTGCAGTTGTGGATTGGCAAAAGTCGCTTGTATCTCAATGCTGCGGCTGCTCTCCCTGATCGCAGGGGCAATCGCTGTGATTGCGCCAGTAAAGCGCTGCTCACCAAAGGCATCCACTTGAATAGTAAGTGGTTTGCCCAATTCGATCAGCGTGAGTTGTTGTTCAGGCAGGCTGAAATTTAAATAAATCGGGTCTAGCGATTGCAAGCTGACTACTGTGGTGCCTCCAGTCAGTAGCTGCCCTAAACTGACTTGGCGAATTCCAGCAATACCGTCAAAGGGAGCAAACAGTGATTTTTGTGCAATACGGGCTTGTTGTGAGGCAACGGCGGCAGTGGCTTGAGCCGCTTCGCTTTCACGACGACGTAATTCTAGTTCAGACACGCCTTTGTCTCGAAATAAACGTTCTAAACGATTTTGTTCTAGTTTAGCTAACCGCTCAGCAGCCAGTAATCTAGCAAGCTCCGCTTGATCAACACTGTCATCCAGTTGTACCAGTAATTGTCCTTTTTTAATGGCTGCGCCATTTTCAAATAGGATATTGCTGATGATGCCGCTGGCTTCAGTAGTAAGGTCAGTGCTATTGACAGCCGCAAAACTGCCTACCGCATTAAGGTAAGGTTGCCAATCATCTTGGCTTACTTTTGAAGCAGTGATGGCGGCAGGGGGCATTGGCATAGTATCGAAAAATTGATTCATAAAGTAATTGCCAACGGCTTTGTAACCAAAGATGCCGCCAAACAACAACACAACGACGATAAGCATAATCAGCATACGCTTAAACATGATTTCTCCTTGAGAGGGGCTAACCCAAAATATGATTGATAACTAAATGATTTGATGTCTTACTCTGCATGACAATGCTGAAACCAAGGCTCCAGCAAACTTTCTAATTGTTTTATCTGTGAAGCGATTAACGCTTCATTATTTAAATCCATCAACGGTTGCCATTGCATACCATTCAATAACATATGCAGATGACGGTAACGTAATAAGGGGTCTTTATTGCCGCCAAAGGCTTCTAAAAAGCCTTCTGTTTGTTCAAGCGCTTGACTACCAATACACAATGCCCAAGGCGCAACAGATAAGCTAAAGGCATCACAGTTTTGTTTGGGTAACTCGTTATCATTTATGGCTTGCTGCACAATCCCACTGACTAAATCGGCAAGGGGTTTGCAGTTAGCTAAGATGGCTTGTCGACGAGCCGCGGAGGCATTTTGCCAAACGGCTTCGGTAAAGGCATATTGCTCTAACCTTGCGTGACTGGGGTAATGTTGTTGGTTCATTTTTGCGGCAACGCTCAGTGCGAGCATTTTTTCCCTACTAGTAATTTCAAGCGCCACAATGCCTTGAAAAAAACGTAACTGATGACAGCTATTACGGCCAGCCAGCGCCACCAATAAGTCTTCTTTGGAACTAAAGTGTTGGTACAAGGTGCCGGTTGCGTAATCGCAAGCTTTAGCTAAAGGTGCCATTTGTAATTGCAAAATACCTTCCTTAGCGATTAATTCGGCAGCTTTATCCAAAAAAAGCTGTTCTCTTAAAACACGTTGGCGCTCTTTACGTTCAGTGACTGTCATAAGATCAGGGATGCATTTTCTAAAAAACACATTATGAATCCGATTCAAAAAATGAGCAAGGTTCAATTTTGTTTTTAATTAAAAAATTGATCCAGCTTCGCGCAATCTTTGCGCTTTTTGGTTATAACTAGTCTTAACAGTAGTCCTGCTTAAATTATATTCAGGCAATAGTGCAAAATTTAAAATAACCATGACTAAGGATAAGCTATGACGATGAACACGGTTGAAGATTTAATGACCGCCGATCCACTCTCGCTGCACCGTGCCGCCACCTTAAAAGATGCGCATGATTTAATGCGTGAAAAAAATATTCGTCATATACCGGTTATTGACGAGCAAGGCATGTTAGTAGGTATGCTAACGCAAAAAGTCATGATGGCCGCTGTTATAGGGTTATTGGCAAAATATGGTGCAACGGCGTTAGAGCGGAAAGAAAAGCAACAGCTAGTCGCGGATTTAATGTTAACTGATTTTGCTACGGTAACGGCTGAGCAATCGCTGGCGGAAGTCGCAGCGTTTTTTGTGAAAAATAGGCATGGTTGTTTGCCTGTGCTTACTGCAGAAAACAAATTGATTGGTATTTTAACGTCATCCGACTTTGTGCGGTTGTCGGCAGAGCTGCTTGCCAGATAAGTGAATCTATAGCGCTAGTATAAAAAAGCCACTTAGTCTTATCGGCTAAGTGGCTGCAAGTAAGCTTAGTGTAATAAGGTTAAAAGCTTGGTATTAACCTTAGAGTACACCTAACTCTTTTAGTAAATTATCTGCTTTGTCAACCATTTGCATTTGCCATAGCATAAAGCGTAAATCGACCTGAATTGATCGGGTATTGTCAGGGTTATAATCCCAATCAGAGATAATAGAATCTAAGGTGCCATCAAAGGCTAAGCCAACAAACTCACCTTTGCTATTCAGAATAGCCGAGCCAGAGTTGCCGCCTGTGATATCTAGCGTGGCTAAATAATTTACCGGCACAGAGTTCATACTTTCAACGGCGTAAGGGCCATAATTTTTAGCCTTGATCGCATCAAGTTGGTTTTGTGGTGCGTTAAATTCACCTTCACCCGTCGCCTTGGCTGTAATACCCCTTAAGGTTGTAAAAGCGCTCCAGGCATTGCCATCTTCATTGCCATGCGCGCGGCCTTTGACATTTCCATAAGTTACGCGCAAGGTACTGTTGGCATCAGGATAAACGGCCTTGCCTTGCGATTTCATAAAGGCCATCTTGGCACGCATATAACTGGCATAGGCTTGCTGAATTTTTCCTGCTAATTCTTCTTGTTCGGCCTCACGCTGCATATCGCTCTCGAATAAGGCTATAGCGGCTTTGATAAAAGGATCATTGCTTGCCTTAAATTGCGCGGGTGTACTTTCTAATAAGGCGGTACGTTTTGCTATGTCGGTTAGTTGCGTTGCTTGATACCAACTCTCAATTAACGCACTTAGCGCTGCTTGATCCATACCATCTTTAATGCCTAAGGCTTTATCAAAAGCCGCATTTCGTTGTTTTCTTGGTAAAGCTGCATACTTTGCAAGATTATGCAGATCCAACGCTTTTTCTACGTTCACGTCGAATGAGCGATCCATCCCAGCAACAAAAGCGCGAAAACGCGGTAAATCGCGCTCTTGAAATCCGGCTTTACGTGCAGTATCGACTTTAGTTTGCTCTTGCGCTAAGCGATAAAGCGTTCTGGCGGTGCCAAGTAAACGCGGGGTAGCATTGCCGAGTAGGTAGTTATCACGACCGAGTTGTTGCTGTTCTTGTAAGAGCTTTTCGATATTAGCTAAATCTTTAGCATAGGCTTTTTTACTGGCGCTATTACTGTTTACCCAGTCGGTAAGCGCTTTATGTTCGGCCTGTTTGCGCGCTAAAAAGTCGCTATTAGCGTAACTCTCTAGCATCCCATTACGATTTTTCAGAACATTATTTAAACCCGCGACGCGGCTGGCATATTTCAGTGCAGCATCTCGGTCATTTGCTGTTTCTCTGCCAATAATTTCTAATATTTCAGCTAAATAGGTTACCGTTTCTGGATAACTCCAATTAAAAGTATGGGCCACTTCTGAGGGTAAGCGATGGCGATTTGTGCGGCCTGGGTAGCCCAGCGCCATCACAAAATCTCCTTCTTTTAAGCCTTCTTTTGCCAGCGTTAAGTGAAAGTCAGGTGTGTAAGGAACATTATCGACGTGGTAATCGGCTGATTTACCTTCAGGGCTAACATAAGCTCGTAAGAAACTATAATCACCGGTATGTCGCGGCCACATCCAGTTATCGGTATCGCCACCAAATTTACCCACACCTTCTGCTGGCGCGTGCACTAAGCGTACATCTTTAATTTCGAGTTGTTTAATTAAATAGTACTCTAAACTGCCGTAATACGCGGCGACCGTACAGCGATAACCAATATCTTGCTCACATGCGGCAACAATGGCTTTTTGATTCGCTTCAATAGCATCAACACGTTGTTTGCCCGACAGTTTGGCTGTTTTAGCATCAATCACTTGTGCGGTAACATTATCCACTGCCTTAGTCACAAAAATGCGACTTCCAGGTGCTGCGGGAACTTCTTCAGCAAAGCTCGAGGCTAAAAAACCATTTTTTAATAAATCATTAGCTGCTGTTGAGTTGTGAGCTATGCTGTTATAAACACAGTGATGATTGGTCGCTACTAAACCTTGTGGCGAGACAAAGGAAGCCGAGCAGCCACCTAGGCTAACAATTGCTGCCATAGGGAATTCGGTAAGTTTGGTAAGGTTAGCGGGGTCAAGTTCTAGTCCAGCGGCTTTAAGTTGCTGGGCGATTTCAGGAAGCTGTTGAGGCATCCACATGCCTTCATCGGCAATGGCAAGGGTGCTGGTAAATGCCAGCATAATAAGAGATTTTTTCATAATTGGCTTTATCTTATTTAGAGGTAGTTGTTTGGCAATGTCGCCTGTACCTATAGTCGTTGGCAGGGCATCTAAATGTCAATAGCGAGTCATTTTTCGTTACAAAAAAGCTCAAATAAAAGAATTAAGTATTTCCTAATGAAAAGATGTCTCAAATGTCTTAAAGATGAGTGAATAAAATTTTTATTATGCTAAACTTAGACAACGTGATTTAGATTTGTTCAAAATTTGGCGTATATTTGGTCTAGAGCCTTAAAAATATTAATAATGATTTATGTAGAACGAGGTAGATATGAAAAAAAAGGTGTTAGTACTTGCGTTGCTAAGTTGTTTTGCTGCTGGTTCGGTTTCAGCTGACGTATCGATCAATGGTTTTGCGTCAATTAAAGGTGGTATGGCCACCAGTAAAGACAAGCCTCTTTATGGTTACGATGATAATCTCGATTTTAAAAATGAAAGTTTGTTTGCATTACAGGTCAAATCAGATTTAGGTGAAAAACTCTCTATAACTGGACAGTTAGTCGGTAGAGGCAGCAAAGATTTTGATGTAGGGTTTGAATGGGCATTTTTAACTTACCAACTTGCCGATAATATGCACATCAATGCTGGTCGCTTAAGAACGCCATTTTATAAGTTTTCAGATTTCAAAGATGTGGGGTATGCCTATGACTGGTTACGTGTACCTCAAGGGGTATATGGTTTAGGATTTGATAATATAGAAGGTCTGTCTTTTTATCGTACGGCCCAGTACGGTGCAATTGAATCAACTTTGCAAGTGGTTGCAGGTGCTTATGATGGTAAAGCTACAGTCAGTGGTTTAGAGGTTGATTCTGAAATAAATAATATTCTTGGCTTATCATGGGAAGTAGCGCAAGGTAATCTTAGCGCTCGTTTTGCATATTTAATTGGTAAAGTAACCATTGCGGCAGAGTCTGCGTCAATTGCGCCTGGTTTTACTGTTGCCAATTTGTTTACTAACCTAAATGGACTTGGCTTAAGCAATTTAGTTGGTGATATTGATATTCAAGAAGAAAAGGGCGCTTTTCTTGGTTTTGGCGTGACCTATGACAATGGCGATTGGATTGCAGTAGCAGAAATTACCAAAGTTGAAGTTGATGATAGTTTTATTGCCGATCAAAACAATTATTATGTCTCTCTAGGGAAGCGCTTTGGTAGCTTCACACCTTATGTTTCTTATGAAGTTGAAGATAACGATAGTCGTGACGACATTTTTCAACCTTTTCAAACGGTACTTCCTCCACAGTTATTGCTTCCTGTGCAAGGTTTAGTGCGAACGCAAGAACGTGATGCTAAAACTTGGAATATCGGTGCTCGTTATGATTTTCATCCTGCAGCGGCTTTTAAAGTGCAGTACTCTTCTGAAGACAATAACACCAGTGGAGTGCGCTCAGGTTTAATCGCTGTTGGTATCGATTTAGTGTTTTAAGGAGTCGTTATGTTAAAGAACATGATTTTAGGTGCCGTTATGCTATGCTCATTTTCAGCATTAGCAAATATTGTGGTTATTGTTAATCCGGCTAATAGCAATAGTGTTAATGCAGATGAAATAGTGCGTATTTACACTGGTCGTTCCAATGCGTTTAATGCCGTTAATCTGGCTGAGTCAGTTCCACTAAGGGCACAGTTTGATGAAAAAGGCGTTGGTAGAACGTCTGCACAACTTAAAGCGCACTGGTCAAAGCTGGTGTTCACAGGTAAAGGCACTCCACCTGCTGAGTTGCCCACCGAGGATGCAGTGCTGGAGTTTGTGGCAAAGAATCCACAGGCCATTGGCTATGTCAGCGCTGACAAAGTAACGGACGCTGTAAAAGTAGTGCATACGATTAACTAAACCAATACCCGGCAACGTGGTTGCCGGGCTAGAGGTATCTTATGAAAAGTTTGTCCATTATTGTAAAAATTTGGTTAGTTATTGCTTTAGCTGTTGTCGCATTTTCTGCTGTGGTCGGAGTGAGTATTTTCTTCACACTGAAAAACAACGCAGCAACTGAAAAAATGCAAGATTTTATGTATGAAACAGCTAAGTTATCTTCACAAGTCCGGACCGGGTTTGTTTCTCTAGACGAGTTTTTTACTCAGGCGGTGACACTTTCTGATCCCGATATCTTAGCAACAGCTAAGCAAAATCAGGTACGGATTGCAGATACTTTGGCTAGGCTAACCACCTTGAATCCAGAATGGTCTGCTACTTTACGGCAATTATCGACTGACACCAATCGTTATGCAGAGCTTTCCTCTGACATAGCGCAGCGCTTTATTGACGGCAATGTAGATTTTGACGTTATTCAACAGCAGGTTGCTAATAAGACTGCGTTATATGAAGCCTTATCTGCAGATTTTCTTAAGTTTGAAAAGCAAGCTGACGAACGTTTTGCTAGAACGATTTCCGATGTATCAGACAATTCTGAGACGGCCTTAACCGTAATTTTGTTATTGGGAGGAGTTTTGTTACTTCTCACTGCCGGTTTGGGGCATTTAATCGCATACAAAATCAGTGCTTCTGCAAAAACTTTGGGGTCTTCTTTAGCTGAATTAGCCAGTGGCAAAGGCAATTTGGCCAGTCGCTTACCAGTAAATAGTGATGATGAATTGGGCAAGGTTGCTCTTGAATTTAATACGTTTATTCAAATGCTGCAGGGATCCTTTAATGAGCTAGCGAGAGCAATAGATCCGCTAACTAAAAGCGCTAACTATTTATCTTCAGGTATGAAAAACTTAGAAGAGATGACTGCCGAACAAAGTCATGATTCTGAGACGGTTAGTCAAAGCATGGCAGAAATGCAATTATCGGTAAAAGATATTAGTCAGTCTGCTAGTGATGCTGCTCAGTCTGCGGAAAAAGCCAGTCATTTAGCTAAACAAGGTTTTGATAAAACCAGTAATGCAGTGAGTTTTTCCAAGGGATTATCTGCTGAAATTTCTCAAGCGCAGTCTGTTATTACTGAACTTGCTGAAAAAACTAAAAATGTTACACAAATTCTTAGCAGTATAAATGCGATAGCTGATCAAACTAACTTATTAGCACTTAATGCTGCCATTGAAGCGGCTCGAGCGGGTGAGCATGGGCGCGGTTTTTCGGTAGTTGCTGATGAAGTGCGTAATCTTTCTACTAAAACGGCACAGTCTGTAGTGGAAGTTCAGCGAGTTGTCGGCGAGTTAACGCAAAATGTTAGCAAGGCTGTCAGTATTATGCAGCAAGCCGTTGATAATTCAGCGCACTCCGCTTCGTTGGCTGCAGATGCGGGTACCTCCATTGAACAGATTAGTAGTGAAGTACAACAGATCAGTTTACTTAATGCTCAGATCGCGGCTGCAACAGAAGAGCAAACGATGGTTGCGGAACAAATTGTTCATAATACGGATAAGATGATCTCATCATTTAGTAGTTCAAAAGCGGTACAGCAAGATGTGGGCGGTATTGCTACTGAACTCCAAGGCTTAGCGGGCTCACTACAAAAAATTAGTAGTAAGTTCGAAACCTAGTCTTTATTGTTACCTGTTAAAAAAACCGCCGTTTGGCGGTTTTTTATTGACGGTAGCATTGAGGTTGCGTTAACCAGCACCCTAGTTGCAAGTCTAATAATTATTGGTGCCGTTGTTGGAGTACCTTAATTACATCATTCAGCTCTAGTTGTTGGCTGCGTAATAACACCAATAAATGGAACATCAAATCAGCCGCTTCATTGGCGAGTTCTTCTCGATCACCCGCCATTGCAGCAAGTGCCGATTCAACGCCTTCTTCACCGACTTTTTGGGCAATCCGTTTTACGCCTTTGGCGAATAGGCTAGCGGTATAGCTACTTTTCGGATCAGCCCCTTCGCGGCTTTGAATGACCTGCTCTAAATCATATAAGAACGCCAATTGCGGGCTGTTAGCGCTATTATCGTGCCAGCAGGTTTCGGTACCGACATGGCAAGTAGGGCCTTGCGGCATGGCCAGTACCAGCAAGCTGTCGGCATCGCAATCACTGTCAATGCTGACTAACTTTAAGGTATGGCCAGAGCTTTCGCCTTTAGTCCATAAGCGTTGTTTACTGCGACTAAAAAAAGTGACATTGCCGCTATCCAGCGTATGCTGCAGTGCTGCCGGGTTCATATAACCTTGCATTAATACTTTACCGGAGATGGCATGCTGCACTATCGCCGGTAGCAGTTGGGTGTCGGGCCAGCTTAGCTGGTTGATTTGTTGTAGATTCATATTGAACTCTCAAAAGTGAGTGTGCGCAACACCGACACTACACGCAAAGACGCCGTGAATACATCCCTGTAGGGTTATAAACTTCATCCTGAAGTTTACCCTTCGGGCCAGCGCGAGCAATGTTTAAATTCGTTTCTGACGAATATGTTTGTCCAGCATCTGTGCCGTATACGCTTTGCTAAGTTGTGTTGGTGTTGCGCCCAGGACGTCTAATTTAGCTGCTGCACTGAGCAAGCGCTTCGATACTTCTTTCTGTGACCGTTGGAGGCCATGGATGGCCTGACAAATTCGTCTGGAACGAATTTGGACAGCTTCGCTGGCCCCTCCATGGGGTAAATGTCATGGATGACATTTACAATCGAGCCTCCAGGGACGGATTCACGGCGTACCTCAGAAAAAATGTTCGTAGCGCTTGCGTGTTCGAAGCTTATAACGACGATGTTAGGGCCGAATACTAATCCCATCCGCAATTAACTTCGCTTTTAGCTCGCTAATCTGAATAATACCCTTATGAAACACACTGGCGGCTAAGGCACCATCCATATCGGCTTGCTGAAACACCTCAGTAAAGTGTTGCATGGTGCCGGCACCACCACTGGCAATAAGGGGTACCTTGCACAGATCCCGAATGGTTTTCAGCTGGGCAATATCATAGCCCTGACGCACACCATCCTGATTCA
This sequence comes from Alishewanella sp. d11, assembly GCF_049390205.1. Lineage (GTDB taxonomy): Bacteria > Pseudomonadota > Gammaproteobacteria > Enterobacterales > Alteromonadaceae > Alishewanella. The sequence continues at coordinate 2,621,797 of NZ_CP186547.1, forward strand.
TACAGTTCAGCACAATTTCACCTGCGCCCAAACGTTGTACCTCGCTTACCCAATCCCGCGTTAGCCACTGGGTTTTTTGGGTGCGCGTTTCATCACCGGTAAATTGGTATACCTGATACTGGCCAGAAGCGACATCAAAAAAGCTGTCGATGCCAATCACCACGCATTGCTGGCCAAAGGTAGCATTTAAATCGGCAATAAGTTGCGGATTACTCAACGCCGGGCTATTGATCGATACCTTATCGGCGCCCATTTCTAAAATCTTGCCGGCATCGGCGACCGATTTAATACCGCCAGCGACACAAAAGGGAATATCGATGACTTCGGCAATACGCCGAACCCAGCTTTTATCCACCACACGGCCATCGCTGGAAGCGGTAATATCATAAAACACTAACTCATCGGCACCGGCTTCGGCATAGCGTCGCGCCAGTGGCACTATATCGCCAATAATTTCGTGGTTACGAAACTGTACGCCTTTCACCACCTTGCCATCGCGGACATCTAAACAGGGAATTAACCGTTTTGCCAGCATGCTATGGCCTCCTCAAGCGAAAATTTACCTTCCAATAGCGAGCGACCTAAAATCACACCTGATACGCCAGAGCCAATTAGAGCCTGAATATCACTAAGCGCACCAATACCGCCCGAGGCTTGCCAGGCTAGTTGCGGGTAATTACTGCACAGTTCGCGGTATAGCGCCACATTGGAGCCGCTTAGGGTGCCATCTTTGCTAATATCGGTGCACAATACATGTTTAGCACCGGCTGCGATATAGCCATCGAGCACTTGCTCCAGTGTCACACCCGAGTCTTCAATCCAGCCATGGCTCGGTAAGGTTTTTTCGCCTTGCGCATTAATGGCCACGTCCAATGCCAGCACAATACGATCGCCACCATACTGCTTGATCCAGCTCTGCACCAGCTCCGGTTCACGAATGGCTAAACTGCCAATCACCACCCGACTGGCACCGGCGGCCAGTAAGTCTTTCACATCTTGCTCGCTGCGCACGCCACCACCGACCTGGATCTGTAAAGGGGAGTTAGTCATTAGCTCGGTGAGTAAGCTAAGTTGCCGCTTACTGGCATCTTTCGCGCCAGATAAGTCGACCACATGCAAAATCGGTGAACCGGCTGCGGCATAACGATCGCGCAGGCTTAGCGGACTGAACTCGTATTCGGTGGTTTTATCATAAGCGCCCTGATATAGACGCACGACCTTGCCATCAATTAAATCTATCGCTGGGATAATCACAGCTGCCACTCCAAAAAGTTTTGTAATAACCGCGCACCGACCTTGCCTGAACGCTCTGGGTGAAACTGGGCACCGGCAACGTTATCTTTGCCAATCACTGCGGCGAAATCTGAACCATAATGGCACTGCGCTAAGCTATATTGGCTCGGCACTACCGCAAAGCTATGCACAAAATACAGGTAATCTTGTTCGGTAAAGCCTTGCATAATAGGGTGGCTGCTGATGCTATGTAGCGTATTCCAGCCCATATGCGGTAAGCGTAAACCTGCTGCATTCAGTGGCGCGACTTCGCCTGGGATTAAGCCTAAACAGGCAACATCGCCTTCCATGCTATGGGCAGTGAGCATTTGCATGCCCAAACAAATGCCTAACACCGGCTGGGTTAAGCCTTGTAAGGTGAAAATCAACTCGCGCTCGGCCAAGTTCGCCATAGCGGCTTTGGCACTCCCAACGCCAGGTACTATCACCCGGTTAGCCGCTTTGATCACGTTGGCGTCGCGGCTAATCACCGGCTCAGTACCGAGGCGCTTTACCGCAAAATACACCGAGCTGATATTGGCGCAACCCGTATCGACAATAACCAGTTCCGCCATTACAGCACTCCTTTGGAGCTGGGTAAGGCTTCACCACTTACCGTAATCGCTTGGCGTAAGGCTCGGCCAAAGGCTTTGAACAGGCCTTCTACTTTATGGTGTTTATTGCCTTCGGTAATACTTAGATGCAGCGACATTAACATGGCATCGCTTAACGAGCGGAAAAAGTGCGGAACCATTTCCAGTGTTAAACCACCGACTGCGCCATCGCCCAGCTCGCCATTAAACACAAACAGCGGGCGGCCCGATAAATCCAGTACACACTCAGCGCGACACTCATCCATCGGCAGCACAAAGCCAAAACGGTTAATACCGCGCTTATTACCTAAAGCTTGTTTTAGCGCCTGACCTAGTGCTAAGGCGGTATCTTCGACACTGTGGTGATCGTCAATATGGTAATCACCTGTGACTTTTACTTGCAGCGAAAAGCCGCCGTGGGTGGCAATTTGCTCCAGCATATGATCAAAAAAGCCGACGCCAGTACCAAAGAAATTATTACCGCTGTTATCCAAATCAACGCTGATTTCAATATCGGTTTCGCGGGTGGTGCGGCGCACCGTTGCTTTACGCCCGCGGCTTAACAAACGCTTGGTGATTTCGGCCCAGCCTAAGGTATCGCGATTGTACTGAAACGACGGCAAGCCCATATTTTCAGCTAATTGCACATCGGTTAAGCGGTCGCCAATCACATAGGAATTGGTAAAATCAATTTTGCCTTGTTGCAGGTAGTCTTTGACTAAGCCTAGTTTGGGCTTGCGGCAGCTGCAGTTATCACTGTCAAAGTGCGGACAAATCAGTACATCATCAAAAACGATGCCTTGCGAGGTGAGCAGTTGCATCATCTTGTTATGTGGCGCATCAAAGGTGTCACGTGGAAAGCTGCTGGTGCCCAAGCCGTCCTGATTGGTTACCATCACCAAGCGATAACCGGCGGCCTGCAGCTTTAACAGCGCAGGGACCAAGCCCGGTTCATAGGCCAGCTTTTCCAAGCTATCCAGCTGTTTGTCGATTGGTGGCTCTTCCACCATGGTGCCGTCGCGGTCGATAAATAAAATAGGTTGGCCACTCATGCGCTTGCTCTCTTCGTCGTGGAAAAATAGGTTAACATGGCTTGCTGTAAACGCTGCATCTCATCCGGATTACCAATGGACACTCGCACCACTTCGGTTAAGCCTAACTGGCTGGATTGATTGCGTATTAAGATCCCTTCGCTGATTAATGCCTGCACACAGTCGGCGGCATTACTCACTTGTAACAGCACATAGTTGGCATTACTGGGCCAAATTTTTATAATGCCCGAGAGCTGTGAGGCAAAGGTGCTAAAGTCGTTACGCAATTGATTAATGATCGCCACGCTTTGCTGCATTTGCGCGATGCCCTTTGCCGAAAGTGCCTGAGCAGCAATTTGTGCCACCGGTTCGGCGATGGGATAGGGCGCAATCATCTTTTTCAGGGCATTGATAATATCGGCCGAGGCCAGCGTAAAACCACAGCGTAACCCTGCCAAGCCAAAGGCTTTGGATAACGTACGTAACACGACCAAATGTGGGTAACGGCTAAGCAGCGGCACTACGGAGGCTGAGGGCGCGAATTCAATATAGGCTTCATCTACCACTACCAGTGCCTTGTCTTTAAAGTGCTCCAGTACGGCAATAATATCTTCGCGCGGGATCAAATCGCCTGTAGGGTTATTCGGGCTACAAATAAACACCAGTTTAGGGTGGGTAGCGAAAATACCCGGTAAATCCAAGCGTTCGCTGTCTTTTAACAGCACTTTCGTTACCGCAGTTTGATTGCTTTCGGCACTAATGGCATACATGCCATAAGTCGGCGGGCAAATCGTAATACTATCTTGTTTGGGCTCGCAAAAGCTACGGATCAGCAGCTCGATACCTTCATCGGCACCGCGGCTAACCAACACCTGTTCTGCTGTCAAACCGGCATAAGCGGCATAAGCGTCAATCACCGCTTTTGGCTGACATGACGGATAGCGGTTAAAGCAATCCTCTAACTGATAAGCAGGGGCTAGCGCATTTTCGTTAGCATTAAGCCAGACTGCGCCGCCACTCATACTGCTGCGGGCAGAGGCATAAGGCACTATGTCTTGCACCAGTTGCCTAGCCAGCGTATTTACGCTGTTGTTGGTGCTGTTGGCGTTATTGGCAGTTGTCATTACAAACCTCAACCTTGTTTATTCGTTTTCTTAATATTGGCCCGACTAATAACCTTAGTCGCTTGCCTTAGTCATTTGCTGCGTTCTGACCAGTTTTCTCTAGCGCAGCTAAACGCAGTCGCACCGCATTGGCATGGGCTTCTAAGCTTTCCGCTTCAGCAAGTGTAACAATGGCTGGGCCAATATTGCGCATACCTTGTGCTGATAACTGCTGCACGGTAAAGCGACGGTAAAAATCCGTTAGTGATAAACTGGACACGGTGCGGCTATAGCCGTAAGTCGGCAACACATGGTTCGTGCCACTGGCATAATCGCCGGCCGATTCTGGCGTCCAAGCACCCACAAAAATACTGGCGGCGCTATCAAATTGCTCGGTAAGCGCACTGGCATCGCGCGTTTGTACGATTAAATGCTCGGGCGCATAGGCATTGGTTACTGCCACCGCTGTAGCAAGATCTGCGGTTAAAATTGCTCGGCTATGCGCTAAAGCCTGCACAGCAATAGCTTTACGCGGTAAGGCCGCTAATTGTGCAGCGAGTTGAATTTCGACATTATCCAACAAGCTACTGCTATCGCTGACTAAGATCACCTGTGAATCTGGGCCGTGCTCCGCTTGCGATAATAAATCAGCAGCAACAAAGGCTGGATTGGCTTCAGCATCGGCTAACACCAGCACTTCAGAGGGGCCTGCCGGCATATCAATTTGCGCACCTTTGGCATCTTGGCTAACTTGCTGTTTGGCTTCCGTCACATAGCGATTGCCTGGACCAAAAATTTTATCGACTTTGGCAATACTTGCTGTGCCGTACGCCAATGCTGCAATCGCCTGAGCGCCACCAATGGTATAAATCTCGCTAATACCACAGAGGTTAGCGGCATAGATAATTTCAGGCGCAATATCAATTGCTGCTGGTTTACCTGGTGGCGTGACTAACACCGCGCGCGGACAACCGGCTAACTGGGCGGGTACGCCTAACATTAATACCGTAGAAGGTAAGGGGGCACTGCCGCCAGGAATATATAAGCCTACGCTACCGATCGGGCGGCTTTTTAGCTGGCAAATCACCCCTAGGCTGGTTTCAACTTCAATATCACGCGGTAACTGCGCTGCGTGAAACTTACGAATATTGTCATAAGCCAATTCGATAGCGGCTTTGCGCTCTGGTTGCAGCAAACCCAGTAAGCGCTGTTGTTCAGCCTCACTTAAGCGCAGCGGATTGTCGGTCAATCCATCAAATTGCTGGCTAAACTGCTGTAGTGCGGCATCGCCTTCTGCTCTGACTTTGGCGATAATCGCTTTGACGTTAGCCGCTAAATCAGCTGAATCGGCTAGCGCCGGTCTGGCCAGCGCCGCTTGCTGGCCAGCGCGATCAAGTTGACTCCAGTTAAAGCGTTGCATGCTTTACTCCATCATCTTTTCGATAGGTAATACTAAGATTGAACTGGCGCCCAGTTGTTTTAATTGTTCCATGGTTTCCCAAAACAGCGTTTCACTGCTAACGACATGAATAGCGACCATGGCATCATTGCCGACTAATGGCAGTAAGGTGGGGTTTTCCGCACCAGGCAGCAGCGCAATTACCTCGTCGAGTTTAGCGCGTGGTGCGTGCAGCATAATGTATTTGCTTTCATTCGCTTGCATTACGCCTTGAATGCGCGGCATCAGCTTATTAATCAGCTTTAAGTGCTGTACATCGCTTAAACCTTTGCGCTGAATAAGCACGGCTTTGCTGCGGTAAATCACTTCGGCTTCTTTTAAACCATTGGCTTCTAAGGTGGCACCGGTTGATACCAGATCGCAAATGGCATCGGCCAGACCCGCGCGCGGGGCAACCTCCACCGAGCCTGTTAACATGACTACGCGGGCATTAACGCCTTGCTGCTTTAAATAACGGGTTAATAAGCGTGGGTAGGTGGTGGCGATAGTTTTGCCTTCCAAGCTGCTGGCACCCAGGTATTCCTCTTCCTGTGGTACTGCAATAGATAACCGGCAGCCGCCAAAATCGAGTCTTGCTAATATTTCATATTCGGCCGATTCATTGTCAATCTGCCGCTGTAGTGATACTTCTTCTAGCACATTCTCGCCAATAATGCCCAGATCGCAGACACCATCCATGACTAAACCAGGAATATCGTCATCACGTACCCGCAGGATATCAATTGGCATATTTTCGACATGCGCAATCAGCCGCTGCTCGCGCAGGTTAATTTTCAGGCCGCAACTGGTTAGTAAGGCTTGTGACTCTGTAGATAAACGCCCTGATTTTTGCATGCCGATACGTAATCTTTTACTTTCAATGGCCGGACTCATTGGTAACTCCCGAAAAACTAATCATTTAAAAAACAAAAACCCCGTGGCCTTGGCCTGCGGGGTTAGTTGTAACAAAGTCCACCGGAGGCCAAGACAATAGCCCTCCGCCTAAGCCGGAAGGCTAGGTGATATGATGGTGGTGCTGTGTTACAGTTTGGTAATTCATGTCTTATATCTCTTAATTTATATTGTACAAGTTACTCTCATCACAGTTCTTTTGCAAGAACATACCTTATTTACATTAATTTTTAATTTTAATTAAAACAGTGATTTAGCGTTTTTCCTGTTAAAGATGGTTTCAAATAATCTCTTGTTTACGTTCATTTGCACTCTTTTACTGGTTGTTATTTGAGCATGTTGTATATTCATTTATTGTTGAAATTGCATACAGTATACTGTAATAATTGCCTCATCAAGCTACGTTTTACAACAACAAGTGGAGTTAGCATGTTGTGGAAAATAACATTAGTAATTAGCCTTTTAGTAACGAGTTCAATAGCAAATACTGCAGATAATAGAGTTAGAATTGAGAAATCCTTAGATCTAAGGGCAATGTGGTTACCTCTTACCCGAGATCTATTGCAAGCACCAAGTTGGAGTGAAGACGCCAAGAGCTTTCATTATAAATTGAGTGTAGAAGGTGGTTTTCAATTTTATCGCCAACAACTTTCATCTGGTAAAACAGAGTTAGCTTTTAACCATCAAGTCATTGCAGAGGGATTGTCTTTGGCATTGGCTGAACCGATAACGCCACTTGATTTACCTTTTGCTTATTTTCAGTATCTTGATTTTGAGACCGCAATTCAATTTCAGGCACATAATAAACTCTGGCGCTGTGAACTAAAACGTTCTTTGTGCACGGAATTAAGTTTAGCTATGCCAAGTAAAGCCTTTGGGGTAGTAAGGGATCGGCAAGTAGTCACCAGCACCATGCCGGTGCGCTCCCCGGATGGCCGCTTTCAAGCTATCATCCACGACCACAACCTGCAGGTGCTGGATAGTGCTGGTCAACTGCTGCTAAGTACTGACGATGGGTATGCTGATCATTTTTACGATGTTGATTCCATCCGCTGGGCACCGGATAGCTCAGCGTTGCTGTTGGTAAGGGTGCAGCCTGGTACAGCCCGCTATGTCACCCGGGTATTGACTGCACCCGAGGATCAACTGGAGCCAAAGGTCATTCAGCAGCTGTACCCTAAGCCAGGTGATGCAGTGGATATTGATCAGCCGGTGCTGGTAAAGCTGCAAGCAAAAACCATAACGCCAATTGAAAATACGCTCTTCGCCAATCCCTACCGGATTGATCAGCTGGCCTGGCAGCAGGATAGTAGTGCTTTTACCTTTCGCTACACCGAGCGTGGTCATCAGCGAATGCGAATAATCCATGTCGACGCTGCAACCGCGAAAGTAACTGCTTTGGTCACGGAAAACAGCACCACCTTTGTTAATTTATGGGCGGCCTTTCATCAGCCATTGCAGCAGGGGGAGCAGGGCGTGGTCTGGCTATCGGAGCGCGATGGCTGGGCGCATTTGTACCGTACGGACAGGAGTGGCAAGCAGCTACAGCAACTGACCAGTGGCAACTGGCGGGTGCGTCAGGTGCTGGCGGTTGATGAAAACGCTCGCCAGATCTGGTTTACCGCCAGCGGCTATTATCCAGAGCAGGATCCCTACTACGAGCACCTGTTTCGGGTGGAGCTGGATGGTAGTAATCTGACAGCACTGACAGAACGCAATGCCCATCATGACGTCGTACTTTCTCCGGATCACAAACACTATATTGTGCGCTATTCTCGGGTGGATTTACCCTATGTAGCAGAGCTGCGCCAAAGCAGTGATGGGGCTTTAATCCGTACTCTGGCTCAGGCAGACATTAGCCGGCTTACAGCTGCTGGCTTTCGGCCGCCACAACCTTTTGTCGCCAAAGGACGGGATGGAGTCACTGATGTCTGGGGCTTGATCGTCAAACCGCAAAATTTTGATCCGGAAAAAAGCTACCCGGTGATTGAAAATATCTACGCCGGCCCTCACGACAGCTTTGTGCCCAAGAGCTTTTGGCCTTTTGGGTTTCATTCCAGTGGCGATAAAGTCATTGGTATGCAGGCGCTGGCGGATCTGGGGTTTATTGTGGTGCAAATCGATGGTATGGGCACTTCCAACCGCTCCAAGGCTTTTCACGATGTGGCCTGGCAAGATTTAGTTGATTCAGGTTTTACTGATCGAAAGCGTTGGCATCAAGCGGCGGCAAACCGCTTTCCTTGGTATAGCCTTAAAGGAGGAGTTGGCATTTACGGCGCGTCGGCTGGCGGTCAGAGCACGGTCGCTGCTTTGCTGTTTCACCCGGATTTTTACCGGGTCGGTGTGGCTTATGCCGGTTGTTACGATAACCGGATGGATAAAATCAGCTGGAATGAGCAGTGGTTAGGCTATCCGGTGGGACCGCAGTATGCCGCTTCATCGGTGGTAGAGCAGGCACACTTGCTTCAAGGGCAACTGTTGATTATCAACGGTGAGCAGGACAGTAATGTAGACCCTGCCTCTACCATGCAACTGGTGGATGCGCTGATCCGAGCCGAGAAAGACTTTGATTTGCTCATCGTACCGGGTGGCGAGCACAATGTTGGGCGCTCAGGTGGACCTATCCGTTATGTGCAGCGCCGGCAGTTTGATTTCTTTATACGGCACCTGCAAGGTGCTGCTACGCCGGATTGGAACCAGGCACGCTAAGGCGTGCCCTTTGAATGAAACGACTAGCAGTTAAAGCTTTGGATCATCCGCGCTGCCGCCAAATCAGCCAGCGCGGTGCCAACGGCTTTAAAGACATGAACTCGATCGGCCTGCCAGCACAGCTGATCGGCACGGCATAAATCCGCTAGTTCGCCTTGAATATGCTGCCCGCCGATACGCCCTGCCTGCAGCGGCAGCAGCACTTCACCGGCTTCATTCAGGCAATTGATGCGGCTATCCAAATACAAAGTGCCATCAACCACCAGCTGGGTATCAATTTCACTGCAATCGGCATGGTGGTTACCAAGCGCATCCACCAAGGTGCCTGGTTGCACCCAATGGGCCGGGAACAGCGGCTCGGTAGCCGCTGTGGCGCAGCAGATGATATCGGCGCTTTGCAGCACAGTGGCCGAGCACTTTGCTGACTCGATGCGTAAATCTGGATACTCTGCCTGCAGCTCCTGTTGCAAGGAAACCGCCAGTTGCTCTGCTTTGACGCTATCCCGTCCGATAAGATACACCCTTTCAAGCGGCCGGATACTGGCATAGGCCCTCACCAGATAAGGTGCCAGCCGGCCAGTGCCAAACAGCACCAGAGTACGGGCGGCGGGATTGGCAAGGTAAGACGCGGCCAGTGCCGAAATCGCCGCGGTGCGCCACAAGGTAATGCTGATGCCATCAAGCAGGGCCAAAGGCTCGCCACTTTGGCGGCTAAACAGCAGGATATTGGCGTACAGCCGATCTTTGCTCTGGCTTGGATTATCCGGAAAATAGGTAAACAGCTTACAGCCAATTACGTTTTCATCCCAAGCAGGTAAGAGGGCAAAGGCTTCGGGTTTGCCTGGCTGCAACGGCAGTACCTGGCGTGGTGGCATGCCAAACTGGCCGGCGAAGCTTTGACGGATGGCGGCGATTAGGGACGGAAAGGTCATAGTCTGATGAATGGTTTCGGCTGAAATTATGCGCATAGAATGGTTAACTCCTTTGGGCTTTTGGTCAGGATTTCGATGCCGCTGCTGGTAATCAGAATGTCGTCTTCGATACGCACACCACCAAAGTCATCCTGGTACAAGCCGGGCTCTATGGTAACCACCATGCCTGGCTGCAAAGCTACCTCGCAGCCTTCACGCATCAGCGGGTATTCGTGCAGCACCAGACCAGTGCCATGGCCAATGCCTTCGCCGGCATATTCACCAAAACCAGAAGCCTGCAACACCTGCTGTGCTGCTGCATTGACGGCATGGCCGCTGACACCGGGGCCTGCCACTGCCAGAGCGGCCTGTTGCGCCTGCAGCACCGCCTGATAAAAAGCGCGCTGACGCTCTGAGGCCTCGCCAATAAAGTATGTTCGGGTAATGTCAGAGCGGTAGCCGGCTACTACAGCGCCAAAATCTAGCAGCAGAAAATCTCCGCGCTGTAGTTGTCGTTTGGAGGGTTTGCCATGCGGCAGCGCAGAGCGTGGTCCAGACAGTAAGATGGTGGGAAACGACAGAGCCTCGGCACCAAGGGCAAACAGCTTCTCTTCCAGTAATGTAGCCAGACTGGCTTCTGTCATGCCAGGCTGCACCTGGGGCAGCCACCAGGCAAGGGCCTGCTCGGCAATCTGCACCGCCTGTCGGGTGGCAGCCAGTTCGGTTTCATCCTTGCAAGCGCGCATTTCGGCCAGCCAGTTGGGTATGTTTAAAATATTAAACTGAGTTAAGGTATCGGTTAGCTCTTGAAAAAGTGCAATAGTAAGGTGGTTTGGCTCTATAAAGAGTGTCTTACTCGTTATAGTTAGGCGGCCAATACACTCGGCAAGAGATTCATTAGCGCGATCCCGACAAATGATGTGTAAAGGCTGACCTGTGCATTCTTCTGTAGCAGTGGCAGTATAACGGTAATCTGTAATAAGAAATATAGCTTCCTTTGTTAGAAGCAAGCTCCCTGCTGAGCCGGTGAAGCCACATAGGTAGCGGATGTTCGCTGGTTCAGAAATAAGTAATGCATGATGCATAGTTAAATATTGCTGAAGTTTAAGTAATCTCATTGCCCCTCCTTTTTGTGAAAATAGTATACAATATACCATAAAACTGAGGCGCGGTTTGCTTATAAATACATCTGCAACAAATTCTCAATTTGATATACTCGCCAGAGTTTTTGCTTGAAGCAAATGGAGAAGATATGGCAGTTGAATACAAAACTCGTACTCAAGTTGTTGTTGAGGAAATAAGAAAAAAGATTCTTACTGGGCAAATTAAAGCGGGAGAGCCATTGAGACAGGCGGCACTGGCTGAAGAGCTAAATGTGAGTCGCATTCCTGTGCGAGAGGCTTTATTGCAGCTGGAGGCAGAGGGCTTAGTAGAGTTTGAAGCTCATAAAGGTGCTACTGCTACGCAATTATCGGTAGAACAAATTCAGGAATTGTTTGAGTTAAGAGCCTTACTCGAAACTGATTTATTGCGTCGTTCCATTCCACTTTTAACCGATAAAGATCTTGAAACTGCAGACTCGCTCAGGCTTCAATTAAATGTTGCTTTTTCTTCAAAGCAACACATGGGTTCATGGAGTGACTTAAATAAGGAGTTTCACTTAGCGTTGTATCGACCAGCGGGTAGAAACAAAACAATGGAACTAATCAGTAATTTGATGATTAACTCCGATCGTTTTGTGCGTTTTCATCTTTTGCTTGCCGGTGGAGTATCTAAGGCTGATCCAGAACATTTAGCTTTATTAGATTATTGCCGTAACCGCGAGATCAATTCAGCCTGTGCTCTTCTTGAACAACACATTCTAAGCGCTGCCCATGAGATTATTGAGGTTTTGATTAAAAATGGTACTATTTGATGCTCTTATAGTGTTGTAACTGAAGTGTTATTGGCTTGGCTGTAAGTCGTAACCTTAATAATTTTGTTATTGTTTAGTACTCTGCCATATGCACAGTTTCTGCCGTTCTCTTTTGCTTTGTATAACAAAGTATCCAACTCAGAGACACTTGACTCAAATTCTGTTTGTAAAGCAATTTCAACAATCAAAATTCTTCTTCTCCCCATATTGCTATGATTTCGGTGTCGCAAATTAGTTATCATAATTAATGGTGTAAGCAGCATAAGCTCCTTACACCATTTCAATGATTAATTGCGTGTTACAGCAAGTGTCGTTTCAGGTCTACTGCCGTTTGCATGCACAGCAATATATACCCAACCTAATGGTAAAGCTGGTGTGGTAATTGACTCATTACTACCCTCTTGACGAGAGCGTAGTTGGTGATGTTGAGCTGTTGGCCATACACTGGTACTTAAATATAGATCAGCATTGCCAGAACCTGTGCCATAAAGGTTGAACGTATAACTTGCATTAGCTTGATCATTGTACAGATAGAAATAGGTGTAATCATCCGTAGCTGACGAGGCAATGCAATATTGGTTATTGGCCTGTAATTGCACATAACTTACTGGCCCCTGAGTCGCGCAAGCGTTAGGTGGTGTAACTCCAGCGCTGGTTGCAGAAACCGTTAATTTTGTAGTTGGCCGCTCTGGATTAGCATGAACACTGATGTAAGCCCAACCTACAGGTAATGGTGCCGTAGTTATCGACTCTGCACTTTGTGCATTAGTCGATTTTTGCTGGTAATTAGTAGCTGTCGGCCAAGTTGAGTTACTAAAATAGAGGTCAGCATTACCTGAATCTTGCCCTTGTAGATTGAATGTGTATTGCGTATTTGCAACAGAGTTGTAAAGGTAAAAATAGGTGTAATCATTATTGCTAGCTGCTGCTACACAATACTCATTCCCTTCAGCAAGCTGCACATAGCTTACTGGGTTTTCGCAGCTTATTGGATCTGAAGGATCTACCGGTGTAGTGGTATTGCCGGTATAAGTGGCGGTGATGGTTAAATTTTGAAATGCTCTATAAGCATTGGTTGAAACATACCAGCGACCAGCAGCTGGCGAATCAAATTCGCAGCTTTCGTTATTGCCACTGCGGTAAGGTCTGCAATCATATTGGCTGTTTGTAGGCTCTTGACCAAATCTGACATACAAGTCGCCATCGCCGGTTCCACCTGATTGAGTAACGGTTAATTTATTTTGCCCTGCCGGTACGTCAATATAGTAATGTAACCATTCACTTCTTGCTGCATTTAAGTTGGTTTTTGCTTGGCCATTAACCAACTTATCACTTGTTGGAGGCTCAACAGGATCTACCGGATTACCCGGGCTGGGTAATGTCACCACAGGCTCACTATCATTACTTTGCACTGTGTTAAGCCAAGAGCTAAATTCGCTGTCATAGCTTGTGCCAATGGCATTAATTGCAGCAAGATAGTCATCGTAATTACCTGTTCTAAAATGTGCTAAAAGCTCGTTAACTTTTTCAGGCTTTCTTTCAAACATAAAACGCACAGCGAGATAACCCCAATGATAAATACGTTCAGTACCACTCATATAAGTGTTTGAAAAAATTTGACTTAAACTAACGCTGCGCGATCTCCCTAGATTTATAGCGTGATCGTTACGGTTCTTTTTTGAAACATACTCAGCCAGTCCTTCAATCCACCAAACTGTTTTATGCGTGCCAACACGCGCATCTGCAAAGTTACCTTTAAGATTAAAGCGGCCATCTAAGTAATGTACCATTTCGTGGGTAAGGTTCCAAATGACGAAGTCTGGTCTTAACCATTCGGCTTCGTACGCTATAAACCGAGCTTGGTTGCCGGGCCTTGAAGGTTCTCCTTCTAGATACATGCCACCATTATTGGTATCAATACCAAAAAATAAGCCTGCATATTGACCATAGTCGTTACTGCTGTCAAAAACGACCATTTCTAAAGTAGAGTTCAGATCGTCTGCAACCGGTTGTCTATTAGTGCGTAAAAATGAGTGAAAGTAATTCTCTTGTGAGACGAGAGACTGACAAGAATCACTTAATTCAGTTGTATTCATATCCTGAACGCGAAACTTTAAGCTAGAATTACAAGAATGCCTGATACTTAATACCTGTTGCTCTAGCTGTTCTTTAAAACCACAGATAGAGAACTCTACACAACGCCCATAAAAATCGACGGTAGATGCCGCTTTAAGCCATACGCCAGCGCCTCTGCCGTTCATACTATATTGACTAAGAATTCTATTCACATCACTGACTACAGTTGAATCAGTTGGGCTATTTCGGTACTGCAAAAAACGAGCAAGTTCTGCTGCTGCGTTCTCTTGCATAAAAGATGCACCGGTGTCCAGCATCCAGTCGGCTGTTGCAAAGTTACCTAAACGCTGCATTAAAACATTATCATTGGTTGCGGCCTGTACAAAACTGGTGTCGTAATGGCCTCGGAATAACACTGTAAAAATACCATTAACAGCTGAACGCATATTCCAGCCGTTTGCCATATTTCTGTCCCACCTTTGCAGCCACTCTTTTACCACATAAAGATAACGGGTATTTTCACCTGCACTATCAATAAGGGTAATAGCGTCTTGGATGTTTCTGGCATGAACTTCTGAATTTGTATAGAAAAAATTGTTAGCGAATAAGTTATCCAAAGCTGATCGCACAGCAGTTTGCACCCAAGTTGGATAATTAGGAATGGCACTGGAGTTATAATATTGAACGTAATAACCAGCTCTTAAAAAATAGTATAGCTTACCAATAGTTTCACTATTCGTGTTATTGGGATTGTATGAGCGCGCCATATTTGCAGCTGCATTAGCAACAGTCAGCATGTTATTTGCTTGGAATGCTGCAATAGCTGTGCTATCACCATTAAACAGTGCGTCAATACAATTCGCGGGATTATTAAGGATATGATCAACCAATTCTTGGCCTGTTCTATTTCCATACCCAGCATAAACGCTGCTACAGCTTATGGCATTCATTGGGCCTGCTTCAACGCTGGCAATGGTGCTATTTTGTAGTTGTCTCGCAGAATGAGCTTCATAAAAACTTTGAACTGGATTTCTCAGTGCATCAGGTACTGGTTCTACCGGAGCTTTAATAACCGACTGTGTTGCTTGCGTTTGGCTATTTTGTGCCATAGGTGCTGGTCTATCACTTGCGTATGCGGCAGCACTAGCCATCAGCATGCTCAGAGCGATAGCGTTGAGTTTCAGTATTGTAGGTGTTTTTGGTGTTGTCATGGTGTGTCTCTTTTAGTTTTTTAATGTCGGGTATGACAGTATTAGTTTATGTATATATTATTTTGTATACAATTTGATCTTTCAGATTTTTTTTACATATAAATACAATATAAAGTAGATTTATAATCTAACTAAATTAGGGAATTATTCTTTTTTGTGCATCCAAAACACAAGCTTATCAGCAAGTAGATATAAGATTATCGCTGTAGCAAATGCAGCAATAGCAAAGCCGCTAAAAATACTAAAAGCATTCGCCACCATCTGCTCTTCAGTTTGTGCATCGCCAGAACCAATCATCGCACCAATTAAACCGGCTAATTTATTTGCTCCGGCCATGAAAAAATACCAAGCTCCCATCATCAATGATGCCATTCTCAAGGGCGATAAGCGTGTTACTAAGGCAAGCCCAATAGGAGAGAGACACAATTCACCTAGTGTGAAAAATAAATAGGCCAGTACTAGCCACCACATACTAGACTGTTCGCTATTGCTGTACTGTAAGGTGGCACCTACCATCATTAAAAAGCCTATACTGAGTAAAAATAATCCCAGCGCAAATTTAGTTGGAGAGTTTGGATCATGCTTGCCTAACTTGTGCCATAACATGGCAAAAATTGGGGCAAAAATCATAATAAATAAAGGATTGAGTGACTGAAAATAAGCTGGGTTTAACTCTAAATTCCCGATAGTTCTGTCGACGAAGCGGTCTGCATAAATATTCATCAATCCTCCAGCTTGCTCAAAGCCAGCCCAAAAAATGATCGTAAAAAAACCCATGATTAAAATAACTTTTAAACGATCTACTTCTTGCTTAGTTAAGGGGGCTGTTCTTTCGCTTTGCTGCAGGCGTTTTTCTCGTTTGGCTGCAGGCTCAATGCCGATATCACCTAAAAAACGTCTTGCTAATGCTAGTTGAAGAGTCAGAGCAATCAGCATACCTATGCCCGCTACTAAAAAGCCGGCCTGATAGTTTCGGACATGGATAATCTCGCCATCAAGCTCCAGTGTGTAACCAAGCTGGTCAATTAATAGCCCCACGGAAATACCGGCCAAAAACATACCCAGATTTACCCCAAGATAAAAAACGGTAAAAGCACCATCACGTCTATTATCCCCTGGCTGGTACAAATCTCCCACCATAGTCGAGATATTGGGTTTGAATAATCCATTCCCGGCAACCAAGAAACCTAAGCCAATGTAAAATGCAGATAATTCGTAACCCGCTAACCAATGATGAGGTAGTGCCAAACTAAACTGGCCGATCGCCATTAATATGCTGCCAATGATTATTGCCAATCGTTGCCCTGTAACATGATCAGCCAGCCAGCCGCCAAGCAAGGGCGTAACATACACTAACATGGTAAAAGTGCCATACAGTTCTAAGGCACTGGCATGATCCCAACCCATACCGCCGCCCTGAGTTTGTACCCGGTCGACCAGATAAAGCACCAGCAGCGCTCGCATGGCATAGTAGGAGAAGCGTTCCCACATTTCGGTACCAAACAGTAAAAAAAGCCCTTTGGGATGCCCCCAAAGATCTGTTTTGGCAAAACTATTTTGATTCATTGAGCTTGTTCCTTATCGTTTGGATTATGGGTTAAGCGGTGATAGTGTTGCTTATTTATGGGTAAATGAGCGGGTTGCAGATAGCTACGATACAGATAGCGGCCAAGGATTGGAGAGCTTTCTTCTGTTGTCGCTAGCGTATGATTATTTCGCAGTGTTTTTAAAAACTGGATAAAGTCTTTGTTATGCATACTGGCAAGTTGATCTAACAGCCTCAAATACCCCGAAAAAAAATCGGTACGCAGTGTTTGAGCTAGTGCCGGAATGCTTGCTGGTAACTCGCTTTGTAAAAAGCGCCATGCTAAGTAAGACCAACGATAGGTGAGATCAAGGCCATCATCATAACTTGCGGCAAAAATGTGTTGTAAAGTCGGAATGTCAGCCTCTGCTGTTGCCATGAGTAAACGCAGCGCTTGTGGATTGTCAACTGCTGTTGATATAAGTTCAGCCAGCCCTTCTGACCACCAAACTTTATGGCTTGGGAAATGCCCAAAAGGACCGTAGCTGGCATAGCGGCCATCCAGGTAATGAATATATTCGTGCTCAAGGTTCCATACCGCAAAGGGTTCCGTTTGCCAAAATTGCTGAAAGGCAAAAAAGCGAGCCTGATTTTCCGGATCGCTGGGTGTGCCTTCGATGTACATACCGCCATTATTGGTATGAATATTAAAATGCAGAGCACCGTACAAATTATAATCGCTGTAATCATCAAAAATAATGACCTCAAGCCGTCGGTTCAGGTCATTAGCAACAGGTTCTTTATTGGTCTTTAGCAGGGTATGAAAATGATCTTCCTGTGCAATCATCTTTGTGCATAACTGTTTAAGTTGCGGTGGTGTGATGCTCCGAAAGCGAATAACCAAGCCGGGATGACATGTAAACTGATTTGGTAAGGCTTGATCGATTTCA
The DNA here is from genome assembly GCF_049390205.1 of Alishewanella sp. d11. Lineage (GTDB taxonomy): Bacteria > Pseudomonadota > Gammaproteobacteria > Enterobacterales > Alteromonadaceae > Alishewanella. The sequence goes on from NZ_CP186547.1 coordinate 2,639,443, forward strand.
GGTAGTACGCACCATTCCTGAAACTCACGTAGACAATGATCTTTAACCCGGAAAGAGTTATTTAAATAACGCCAGCTGAAAAGCTCTTGTTTTGTGCGCATGATTAAGGTGGGGTGAGCCAGTAATGCAGCTTGTACTTGTTGATCAAATTGCGCTTTACTGTCTGTAGCAAGTAAATAGTGATGATAGGCTAACACCCACAACAAATGTTCAATTTGCCAGTCAGCAGCCTGGGGAATAAGTGCTAATAATTGTAGCGGCCATTCTGATCCTAGCAAGGTATCTTGTATTTCTTTGTTTCGTCGGGCCTCTACCTGTAAAAACGCTTTAGCCCTTATAGACTCCCACCAAGCATACTGTGCCGCTAATTGCTCAGATGGCAGTTGTTTACTTATCAGGCTTAATACATTCAGTAGGGCTGAACCCTGATGTTTAAATACCGGATATCGATAGGAAAGTACGCTAAATTGCTCTTGCCAGCGCCAGCTTTTTTCATTATCGGCATAGAACTCTGGATGCTCAGAAAGTTGAAGCAGCATATCAGCAAGTTTTATTGTGGCAGAACTATCTAACTGCGTAGGAGGATAGGAATACGAGAAATACCTTAATAAGCTAAGTTCGCTTTCAATATCTGCTTGGCGCACAGGGGGTAATTCCAATTTACGGGATATTGTTTCGCTCAGAGAAATAATGTCACTTAGCCATTGTTCTTGTGTGGATTGGATATTGGTTGGTGGGTTTGTTAACGCCGCAACCTTGTTCGTAAGTACGCTAATTAGCAACGATAGACAGATAAAGAATCTTAGAGAATTCATAATTAATTTATTGATTTAGTGTGAAAAAAGCTCCTGACAGACATGTCAGGAGCAAAAAGGCAGAAGATGCAGTGTTACAATCATCTTTACCCAGGACAGTGTTTAAAAGCTTTGGGTGTAGCCCATGTAAAGGGTTCTGCCGTAAATGCTGTACAGGCCAGCAGAATAGGCTCCCCACTTATCAAATCGAGGATCTTCATCAGTTAAGTTGTTAACCCCAAGACTGACTTTACCCTGCCATGGCAGCTCAAGTTGGTAAGAGATATTATGCGTTAACATTGAGCCGACCTTGTTATCAACTACCCAATTTTGCTCAGTATTCAGTTCTTTGTTTTTCTGAGCGCTGATAAAATTGCTATAGTAGGTCAGACTGTGATCACCCAAATTATAGCTAAGTGTCAGGTTGATACGATCAGACGGGTAACCAATACGGCCAATTTCATTCATTCCTAATTCAAGTTCTCCCATATTTGAAGAAACAGATTGAGAACGTCTGAAGCGGGTAATATGTGATAAGCCTAGATCGGCTTTGAAGTCACCAATTTCAGTTGCTAACCGACCACTCATTTTCAAGTCAATACCGCGTTTTTCTTCGAATCCACGATTCGTCGTAGTAATTTTCATACTCTCCAGGCGACCATTCGGAAGAAAACTGATTGCAGTATTAGGAAAAAGCTCGGCAATGGAAGGTCGTGGTTGCCCTGCTGCATCTGCGGCTTCCCAGAGCTTAGCCTGGCTATATGCAATAAGATTAGGGCTTAACTGGCTGATAATATTGTCAATTTTTAATTCCCAGAAATCTGCGGTAAAACTAACATTGTCGTTAATATCCCAAACAACCCCGATATTTGTTGTTTTAGAGGTTTCAGGTTTGAGTTTGTCGTTTCCGCCAATATCAACGTAAATGCTATCGCGACGGGTACAACCAGTTATTTCTTCTCCCACTGTTGCATGACATAGTGGGTAGTTTGTGATGGTATACCAACCTTGAGTGGGGCCACGGTAGAGATCGGCTAAGGTCGGCGCTCTGAAGCCTTCACCATAGGACGCCCGAATTAGTAGGTTTGCTAAAGGTGTATAACGAAGCCCTAGCTGAGGGTTAAAAGTGTTTCCAAAATCACTATAATGATCATAGCGTCCCGCCAAGCTTAACTCTAGTTCAGCCAATACAGGAATTGAAAGCTCGGTATAAATAGCCTTAGCCGTTCGTTCACCTTGTCCACCAGCGCCACCACTGCCACCAAAAATCTTGCCGGCCTTGGTTAAAGCATCGATGTCAGAAAAAAAGTGCTCTTTGCGGATAGATGCACCCAAATAGGCGCTTACAGCCCCCTCAGGTAGTTCAAATAAATCCATACCAGCACCTATACTGAAATCTACAGCTCTGGCTTTTGAAAATTTATCAATGTTGGCTGCGGCACCTCCAGGTACATCAGAAAGTGGATCTCGCGGATCCCAGCCATTAAACGTGGCTGAACTTTCGTCATATTGGCCGATTAAATCTGTAACAGCATCAGTAAATAAATAGCCTGTACCCCAGGTAAAATTGTTATAGCGGTTAACGCTTAATGCGGATTCCCAAAAACCCCAACTGGTGTTACCTTCCAGACTTAACAGAAAATCCAGAATATTGTCATTGTGTCGGGCCACGCGATCGCCAGCAGAATCAAAGCGATAATAGATTCGATCACCTGCATCAACCGCTCTTAACGTATGGCCTGCAGCGGTGGTGTAAGAAGGTAGCGCATGTGGAAAAATAATGGTTCCTGGTACGGGGGCTGAAATATCCTTACTACGGTTATTTGCCCAATAGGTTCTAGCGCTAAGTTTAATATCTGGTGTTAACTCTCTATTATAAATAACTAAAATATTATCCTGGTTACTGCTAGAAGTCATGTTAGCAGCAACAGAGTGATCATATAGGCAAGCTCTGTCATCCGGGTAATCTTTTGAAGAAACGGGACCAATAAAAGCATTTTTACCGTTTTTGTTGTAAGCATTACAGTCATCATTCATCAACGGAGTTTGATAGGCCCAAGAGCCGTCCGATGATTTAACAATAGTGCGGCCCCATTCCCAAATTTTACGCCAGTCGTCCATTAAGCTCGGATTACCACCAGCGACAACATAAGGAGATTCATAAGCACGAGAACGCATATTGATTGGGTCTCTTTGCTTGTGCTCCCATGTCATAATAAAATTGCTAGTGCTGTCGCTAAAACCTGTGGTTATAGAAAAATCGTAACTGTCCCCGCCACCACTGCGACTGGTGATTTCTCTTCTGAGACTAGCCTGGGTTCCTTTGTAATCTTTTTTCAGAATAATATTAATAACGCCGGCCATGGCATCAGTTCCGTAAATGGCCGACGCGCCATCACTAAGTACTTCGATTCTTTCAACAGCGGCCATAGGTAAGGTATTTAAATTTGCCGAACCACCGTCCATTACTGGCGATTTTGCCATTCTCTGCCCGTCAAGTAGTACCAGTGTTCTTTCGGAGCCTGAGCCTTTCATTGAAACTGTTGATTGTGAAGCCCAACTATTATTAGCACCGCCTCCCCAAGAACCAAAGGAGTTAAAATTAGAGGCGCGTAACGCATCTCCAACATTATTAAAACCTGCTGCAATGACATCAGCTGCATTTATTATCGTAACGGGGCTAGCACCCTCCATATCGACTTGCTTCAACCTTGAACCTGTTATGGAAATGCGTTCAACCTGCGCGCTTTCCTCTTGTTCTTGGGCAAATAAAACAGTGCTGGTGCTGGCACAAAGCATAGATATCAGGATGGGTAGTTTGGCGTGTCGCATAGTAGCGTTCCTTTATTGTCTTATTATTAGTGCGAATTGCCGTTTATTTATACATCAAAGATATATTGTATACAATATGCTAAAAGCGGTTTATTCTAAATGGATGCAAATTTATCGCTGGTGTTCGTCCTAGGATGCAATCTGTTATCAACTCTGCGCTAAAAGCCGCTTGAGTTAATCCAAGATGCTGGTGACCAAAATTGAAATATACGCCGCCCATATTGGGACATGCACCTATCACCGGTAATGAGTCTGGCAAGGAAGGGCGATCTCCTGCCCATGCGTGCTGCAAGCTGCCTGGAACCGGTTCACCATAACTGGCAGGTGATGTTGGGGTACGTAAAAGTTTATCTGCATGCTGCTGTAATATTTGCGCTCTTTTATAAGATGGCGCACTCTTCAAACCTGAAAATTCTACTGTTCCTGCAACCCTTAAACCAAATTGCATCGGTGTCATGATGCATTTTCTTTCAAGAGAGCTGACGGGACGCTGCAAGCCGACGCCTTTTAGCATCAGATGATAGCCGCGCTCAGACTCAAGGGGTACTTTCCAACCTAATTGTTGTGTTAATTCAGCTGAGTAAGCGCCAGCGGCAATGATGACTTTGTTAGTAACAATGTCATCCTGCTCAGAAAGCAGTTTTATCGACCTTTTATCATAAATTATGGTTTTGACTTGAAGCTGTTTAAAGCGTCCCCCTTGCGAAATATACTTCTGAAAAAGTTGCTGACATAAGGCAAATGGGTTAGGAGTGTGCGCGACTTCCGTGAAATCTAAAGCGGCCGTTAAATGTTCAGCTAAATCGGGCTCCATCGCTGACAATTTTGAGCTATCAATCCAGCTAACATCGATACCAGCATTACGATAGCAAGAATATTGCTCTTGCAAGGCTGTCATTTTTTGTTGCTCCGTAACCAAAAGGGCCCCCTGATAACTGATGTATTCAGTTAATTGCATGCTGTGTAAGAGTTTTTGCCAGCTAGCAATACTGGAGTGATTAAGTGAACTTATCGCCAGATGATTAGAAATGCGCTTGTTTTTTGACATATTCTGTAAAAAACGTCTGAACCACGGCAGCGCCTGAAGCAGATACGTTGTTCGGATATGTAAGGGGCCAAGAGGGTTAAGCAACATCTGAGGTAGCTTTAACAAAAGGCTCGGATGAGCTAAGGGAAATACTTGCTCTGTGGCAAAATGTCCGGCGTTGCCAGCCGAACATTTATTTGCTACCCCCTTTGAATCTACCAGAAGTACATCAACCCCTGCTTGCTGCAAAAATAGCGCACTTGTTAATCCAACAACGCCACAACCTATAATACAAACTTGTTCCATAGCCTATTCCAGAAAGTGCTTGCCAATATATATTGTATACAATATCCTTTATTTCTTATTTGTTAAAGAGGATTTAGATATGCAAGTTAATTGGCAAGGTGTTTTTCCAGCAATCTCAACACAGTTCAATCAGGATGGTTCGATTAATTATGCGGCAAATGCCCGTATGCTAAATCAGCTTATTGCAGATGGAATTGATGGCATTATTGCGTTAGGAACTGTCGGGGAAAATGCCTCGCTTAGCGCATCAGAAAAAAGAGAGTTTTTGCAGCAAACCGTAAAAACTGTAGCAGGTAGGATCCCGGTTATTGCTGGCTGCACTGAAAATAGTGCCCCAGTTGCTATCGACTATGTTAAGGCTGCAGAGCAGATTGGTGTAGATGGCATAATGTTACTCCCAGCAGTTGTGTATCGGGGTACAGATCGGGAAGTTCTGACGCACTATCAAACAGTAGCCCGTGCTACACGGCTACCTATCATGATTTATAACAATCCAGTGAGTTATGGTATTGATATCAATCTTGACATGACAGCTATCCTAGCTGAAGAACCTAATATTGTCGCTATCAAAGAGTCAACCACAGATACACGTCGCATTACCGAGTTGCAAAGCCGTTTTGGTCAGCGCTTCCAGATTTTTTGTGGAGTTGATGATATTGCTCTGGAGTCTGTATTGCTTGGTGCCACCGGCTGGATCTCGGGGTTAACGAATGTGTTTCCACGGGAATCTGTCACTTTATTTAAACTGGCGCGAGAAGGTCGTATTGCTGAAGCACGCGAAATTTACCGCTGGTTTATGCCGTTATTGCGTTTAGATACCATCCCTACCTTGGTGCAATGCATCAAACTCGCTGAGCAATTAGTTGGCAGGGGTAGTGAAAATGTGCGTTTACCGCGTTTAGCGCTGTCTGGCAAGGAGCGGGCTTATGTTGAACAGGTCGTGGCCCTTGCGTTAGAAACACGTCCGGATTTAACAAAGTTTGCGGCAACTACCACTAACGCATAGGTTATATCATGTTAAAAGGTACCTATTTTTGTATTGATGCTCATACCTGTGGTAACCCGGTGCGCCTTGTTACCAGCGGCCATCCTGTGCTGTCTGGCGCCACCATGAGTGAAAAAAGACAGGACTTCATTGAGAAATATGATTGGATCCGGCAGGGGTTGATGTTCGAGCCGCGGGGCCATGCCATGATGTCAGGGGCGTTTTTATACCCTCCCTGTTCTGATAACGCTGATGCGGCTGTGTTATTTATTGAAACCAGTGGCTGTTTACCAATGTGTGGTCATGGCACTATCGGAACTGTTACTGCTGCACTGGAGAGCGGTTTAATTATGCCAAAGACGCCAGGGCAACTGATTCTAGATGTGCCGGCAGGGCAGGTTGCGATTCGTTATCAGCAGCAAGGCGATAAAGTTAAATCGGTTAAAATCACCAATGTGCCATCCTTTTTGGCGATTTCAGATGCTATGGTCGATGTGCCAGGGCTGGGGCAGCTAAAAGTAGATGTTGCTTATGGTGGTAATTTCTATGCGATTGTCGAGCCGCAGCAAGCATTCCCGGGCTTAGAGCATTGGGGGGCTGATAAAGTTTTACACTTTAGCCTATTGTTGCGAGAGGCAATAAATGCCGCCTACAGCTGCATTCATCCATTGGACAGTAGTATCAGGGGGATTAGCCATGTACTTTGGACCGGCCAGCCAAAAACTGCAGGCTCCACGGCTGCAAACGCTGTGTTTTATGGCGACGGCGCCATTGACCGCTCGCCTTGTGGCACAGGTACCAGTGCCCGTATGGCACAACGCTTTGCGCGCGGCTTATTAAAGCAGGGGCAGGAATTTGTGCATGAAAGCATTATTGGCAGTCAGTTTATCGGCAGAATAGAGGCGATTACTGAAGTTGCAGGCCGCCCGGCGATCATTCCTTCAATTGAGGGATGGGCGCATGTTTATGGATTTAATCAAATCAGAATTGATGATAGCGATCCTTATGCTGCTGGATTTTTAGTGAGATAACGATGATTTCAGGACAACATTTTATTGCCGGCCAATGGGTCGGTGAGCCTTTGCCAGAAAATGCGGCGTTTAATCCTATGCAAAATACCACCTTGCCGTGGCATTTTGCTGAAGCCGGCATGGATGAATTAGCCTTAGTGACTAAAGAGGCGCAAGCAGCCTTTCTGAGTTACCGACACTTGCCTGCAAACCAAAGGGCCGATTTTCTTGAGCAGATAGCACAGGAACTGGAACATAGGCGAGATAGTATCGTACATACCTTTGTGCAGGAATCTGCGCTTGCTGAAGCACGAGCGCAGATGGAGCTTGGCAGAACTTGTAATCAGTTAAGGTTATTTGCTAGCGAGCTGCGCCATCCTGAAGCTGACTGCGTTGTGCCGGCCATGCCAGAGCGGCAACCTTTACCTCGTCCCGCTTTACGTTTGCGCAAACTGCCGCTGGGGCCTGTGGTGGTGTTTGCTGCAAGTAATTTTCCTTTAGCATTTTCTGTTGCTGGGGGCGATACGACTGCTGCTTTAGCCGCCGGCTGTCCGGTTATCGTCAAAGCACATAATGCGCACCCAGCGACATCAGAGTTAGCTGCGCAGGCCATAGCGGCAGCGGCAGCGAACACAGCCATGCCAAAAGGTGTTTTTGCGTTGGTGCATGCCAGACAACATGCTTTTTCAGAAGCTTTAATTCAGCACCCGGCAATTAAAGCGGTTGCCTTTACAGGTTCGGAACAGCTGGGTATGCATTTTCAACGTTTAATTTGGCAAAGGCCGCAGCCTATCCCATTTTTTGGGGAGCTTGGCTCGCAAAATCCGCTTTTCGTGTTGCCAGGATATCTAGCTCAGCAGGGAGAGAGTTTTGCGCAGCAGTTAGCTCAGTCAGTATTAAATGGTTGTGGTCAGTTTTGTACCCGTCCTGCCTTAGTATTTATCCCTGCAGGCAGCACAACTTTAATCAATTTGTTGCAGCAATATTTCTCTGCAGCGCCAGCCGGTGCAATGCTTACGCCGAAAATTGCGGCACATTACCGGCACGGTTGTCAGGAGTTATTACAAAGCCATGCCGCCAGGTTACTGGCGCAAGGCCAGGGTAATGAAGAGGGATGTCATACCTTACCTCGGTTATTTATTAGCTCCTTGGCATGTTTTTTAACTAAAGCAGAGTTGCAAAATGAAATTTTCGGCCCTGCAACAGTATTAATTGAATATGAAACTACAACACAATTGCAGGAATTAGCGCTGCAGTTGCCAGGGCAATTAACTGCCACTCTTTTTGCAACCGAACAAGAGTTCGCAGCACAACAGGCGTTATTGCAAAACCTCGAACTGTTGTGTGGTAGGATGATTTTTGCACAAATGCCCACAGGGGTTGAGGTTTGCCCGGCAATGCAACATGGTGGGCCTTTCCCTGCGTCCACAGATAGTCGTTTTACGGCTGTTGGTAGCCGATCAATAGACCGTTTTTTACGGCCTGTATGCTATCAGAATTTTCCGGAGTGAATATGAATAAGCAAATTGGTGGGAAATCGTTTGATGAGGCTTTAGCCTCGCTAAACGATATGACAGCAAATGCTCAGCCGATAGACGCTGAAGAATTTCTCCAGCGATTGCATAAGGCTGCGGCCATAATGCAATCACAAGGTGTTACAGCTATGCTGTTAACTGCAGGCACCAGTTTATATTATTTTACTGGTTTACGTTGGTATGCCAGCGAGCGTCTCGTGGCGGCTCTGCTCCTCGCTGATGGATCTTTGACCTATATCATCCCTGAGTTTGAACGAGGTACTATTGTGCCGCAACTCGTCGTTCCGGCTCCTGTAATGGGATGGCAGGAGCACGAAAACCCCTATCAGTTATGCCTTAGTTTGTTAGGCAATGCTACGTCATTAGCATTGGATGAGAGTGCGGCATTTTTTATTGCCGATGGCCTTAAACGGTGCGAACCGCAACTTGAACTGTCTAATGCTGCTGCCATAACGGCCACCTGTCGCCGGGTGAAGTCTGCTGCCGAGTTGGCTTTGATGCAATGTGCTATGGATATGACTTTAGCCGTGCATAAGGCAGCAGCCAGTATACTCTACCCGGGAATTACGGTCGCCGAGGTTAAAGCATTTATCGATTATGCTCATCGAAAAGTAGGTGCTGCAGAAGGCAGCTATTTTTGTATCGTGCTATTTGGCACGGATACGGCATTTCCGCATGGTGTTGCGCATCCCAAAGCCCTGGCAGAAGGCGATATGGTATTGATTGATACAGGCTGCAAATTGCACGGTTACTTATCTGATATTACCCGTAGTTATGTTTTTGGCACGCCTACGGCAGAACAGCAAGCGTATTGGCTGCATGAGAAAGCAGCGCAAGCTGCCGCTTTTGCAGCGGCAGTACCGGGTAAGCCATGTCAGGAAGTGGATCGTGCTGCCAGACAATACCTGCAGCAGCAGGGTTTTGGCCCTGATTACCAGCTACCTGGATTGCCTCACCGCACGGGACACGGCATTGGATTGGATATTCACGAATGGCCGTATCTGGTAGAAGGCAATATGCTACCACTGGAGGCGGGAATGTGTTTCAGTAATGAGCCTATGTTAGTGATACCAGGAGAGTTTGGGATAAGGCTAGAAGATCATTTTTATATGACAGAGCAAGGGCCTCGTTGGTTTACTCACCCCGCCGTAAGTATTACCGCACCATTCTTGAGCGATTTGCTGGATTAAAAGAGTCCTTAAACAGCGATGATGGTTTACTAAAGTTAAACTTTTTCTTGATGTTGTCGATAAAATTGCAAGTGAGTTAAGTTAGTTGCCTATTTGGCTGCTGGCTTAACTTAATTTATCATGAACTAAGACTTCATATTTAGGTTACTCAGATGGACGTACTAATGCCCTTTTTACAGCGCAAACCAGGCACGCCGATCGAGCAAGATCCGCGCTTGGTGCTGCCGGTATTTAGGGATGCACGTCTGACGCCTTTGAATAAGTATGAGCAGAAATACCTTATTTTGCAGCGGGTAAGCAAACGTAAGAAAGGTGATGATAATTATCCACCCGCCCCCTATACCACGCCTGAAGAAGATCAACATGTTGATAAAGATGGCCATTTGGATATTTTTGTCTAATCCAGCATTTCTCTTACGGTCAAATGCAAAAATAGTGTCTGAATTTAGGGATAAACAAGGCATAATACTCGACTAATTTATATTGCGTGTTGCCTACTGCAGTTGATCACAGCAAAGCAGCATTATGCTGCTAGATGGGGTGACAGTGAGGTATTGCGGGTTCTTAGTATTTAGCAGGTTGAGTGATGAGCAATAAAGCCGCAGGCGCTTTTGCCGAACAAGGCACCTTAGCCAAGCAGATCCCTGGCTTTAAACCACGTGCTGCGCAAGTCGCTATGGCTACCGCAGTGGAAAAAGCCATCCAGCAAGACGGTGCTTTAGTTGTTGAAGCCGGTACGGGTACCGGTAAAACCTATGCCTACTTAGTGCCTGCGTTGCTGTCAGGAAAAAAGGTGGTGTTATCCACCGGAACCAAAAATCTGCAAGAGCAGCTTTATTTCCGCGATCTGCCTACGGTGTTGCAAGCCTTGGCGCTGCCCATTAAAACCGCTTTACTGAAAGGCCGTGCTAACTACCTGTGTTTATTCCGGCTAGAGCAACATTATCAGCATATTCCGGTAGCCGATCCGCAGCTGATATCCGATTTGAGTTTAATTAAAAAGTGGTCTGCCGAAACGCAAAGTGGTGATATTGGTGAGCTAACCTATATTGCCGAAGACTCGAAAGCGCTGCCATACGTCACCAGCACAACTGACAACTGCTTAGGCAAAGATTGCCCAGTGTATGAAGATTGTCATTTACTAAAAGCCCGTAAAGAAGCACAAGCCGCTGACTTGGTGGTAGTGAATCATCACTTGTTTTTTGCCGATTTGGCCTTAAAAGACACTGGCTTTGGCGAACTACTTCCTGAGATGGAAGTGGTCATTTTTGATGAAGCACATCAGATCCCTGATATTGCCAGCGAGTATTTTGGTGAGCACTTCTCCAGTCGCATTTTGCAAGATCTCTGTAAAGACATTGAATTAGTGGGTAAAAGCGAGCTAAGAGATGTTATGCAGCTAAGCAAGGCTGCAGACAAGGTCGCCAGTTTAACGCGCGACTGGCGGCTGCAATTTGCTGCCGATCCAACCCGTGGCAATTGGCGACAAGCCTATCAACAGCCAGCCATGCAAACCGCCATCACCCGTATCAATGATGCGCTAGATATGCTCTACCAAATTGTTAAAAGCAGCTTAGGGCGCAGTCAAACGCTGGATAATTGCTATGAGCGCTTAGCGCAGTTAAAAACGCAATTACAAAAACTGCTGCAAGTAGAGCAAACTGGCGTGAGCCTGTGGTTTGAAACCACTAAGCTGCATGTGGGGTTACATTTAACACCACTGAGTATTGCCGATAAATTTAATAAACTGGTTTTTGCTGAGCAGCGCAGTTGGATCTTTACCTCGGCCACCTTATCGGTGGATGCCGGCTTTAGCCATTATCAGCAGCAAATGGGCTTAACGGGGGCGGATACCTTATTACTAGAAAGTCCTTTTGATTACGCCAAACAAGCGCTACTTTGCGTGCCGCGCTTTATGCCAGAGCCACACGAACCGGCGATGGCACATGCGCTACTCACCATGGCCATTGAATTGATCACCGCGAATAACGGCCGCTGCTTCTTTTTATTCACCAGCCACCGCATGTTGCAATGGATGGCGGCAGCTTTACCCGAGCAAATTCGCCAACCGGTATTGGTGCAAGGTTCTACGGGGAAGCGCTTGTTATTGGAACAATTTGTACAATTAGAAAATGCCGTATTACTGGGTACCGGCAGTTTCTGGGAAGGGGTTGATGTACGTGGTGATACCCTAAGCTGCGTCATTATCGATAAGCTGCCTTTTGCCTCGCCAGATGATCCCTTATTGCAAGCACGGAGTGAGGATTGCGCCATGCGTGGCAAGGATCCTTTTGCCGAAGTACAATTACCTCAGGCGATCATTACCTTAAAACAAGGGGTAGGGCGGCTCATTCGCGATGTCACCGATCGCGGCGTGCTGGTGATCTGTGATAATAGGCTGGTAACTCGGCCCTATGGTGCCACCTTTTTAAAGAGCTTGCCGCCGATGCGCCGTACTCGCGATCTGGCAGAGGCTAGCGAGTTTTTAAAACAGCTACAACAAGGAAACACATGATTTTTTTAGCCTTAGATACCTCCACCGAGGCCTGCTCAGTTGCCTTAAGTTACCATGGCCAACTGCTGGCGCTGGATGAAGTCTGTCCGCAGCAGCATAGCAAGCGTATTTTACCTATGGTGCAGCAGGTGCTGGCCGAGGCGGGTGTGAGCTTAAATCAACTCAATGGCATCGTGTTTGGCCGTGGGCCAGGCAGTTTTACCGGTGTGCGTATTGGCGTCTCTGTGGCGCAAGGGGTGGCCTTTGGCGTTGATGTACCGGTTTATGGTGTGTCAACCTTAGCGGCCATGGCGCAAGCTGCGGCCAAGCTAACAGCAGCAAAGCAAGTGATAGCGGCAATTGATGCGCGGATGGCAGAGGTGTATTTGGCGGCCTTTGCGCTAGATGCCCAAGGCTTTATGCAACCGATAAGCCCTGAAATTGCGGCAAAACCTGCTGCTTTGCCAGCGGTGGTGACGGATTTAACCTTTGACCGCGATCTGCTCGGTGTCGGTACTGGCTGGCAAACCTATGCAACTGAGCTACAGGCAGTATTGCCTGCCACTATTGCCGCAGATATTTTATACCCCAGTGCACAGTTTATGCTGCCGTTTGCCAACAGTGCTTGGCAAGAAGGCCACTTTGTGGCGGCTGAGCAAGCCGAGCCAGTTTATGTGCGTGATGAAGTCACTTGGCAAAAATTACCGGGGCGCTAACCTTTGCCTGATATAGCATAGTTATTATAACTCGTTATCGTGGTGAAGACTGCGCCATTCTGGTGGCTTGATCAGATGCTTAACCCCTTGCGACCATGACTTTGCTTGCTTGATATCTTTAAATAGATCGACATATTCATGGGTCCATAAGCTCACTAAATCCTGCCCTCTTAGCGGTGTAGTAATACCGTAAGTGGGTGGATCTAAACGATCTTCAGCTGCAAAAGTGCCAAACCAGCGATCCCAAATAATCAGCACACCACCGTAATTACGATCGATATATCCGCTGTTTCGACCATGATGCACGCGATGGTGGCTAGGGGTATTAAAGATAAGTTCAATAACGCGGGGTAGTTTACCAATCAGCGTTGTATGAATAAAAAATTGGTAGACCAACGACAGCGCAAAGGCGATGCCAATCCATAATGGATTAAACCCCAGCCAAGCCAGCGGCACATAAAACAGCCAATTACCGTTAAAAATATTGGTGGCATTTTGCCGCATCGCGGTAGAAAAATTAAAGCGGGTAGAAGAGTGATGCACCACATGCGCGGCCCAAAACCAGCGAACCCGATGACTGCAACGGTGCATCCAATAAAAGCAGAAATCTACCGCGATAAAGGTCAGGAACGCAGTATAAAAGGTCAGTTCCAGTGTCCAAAGGCGATGATAATACGCCAAAGCAAACACGGGAAAGGCGATTAAGCCAGCAAAGAGTAACTCGGTCAGTTGATAACCGGCACCGAGCATAAAATTTTTAATCGCTTCGGGCAGATCCATCAATTTAGGGTCGTGGCGGATCTTTAAATATTCCCAAGTCGCCACGCCAATAAAAAACGGCGTAGCAACCACAAAAATCGCCTGACGAGCGTCCAACGCCAACCAATGACTTAACCACTGCCAGATTGGCGCCAAGCCACTTTGTAGCCATAACTCTTGCAAAGACGTCAGCATAGTGTGCTTCCTCGTTTCCCCCTACCTTTTAGCATTTTGCCGTGGTCATTCCGATAAAAATTGACAATTCACGCCATCTTCATGATGATAAGTTATCAGCAAGCAAAAATTAACCTTATGCATGTTCCTGGGATCTGGACTTCGCTGGCGCTACTCTGGCTGCAGCAACAACACCTTACTGACGATGACTTGTTGCAATTATTATTGCGCTGGCAGCGTCAACGGCAAATTCCGCTAAGTTTGTGGCAGCAAGCCTTGCAACGCTGTGTTGCGATACAGCCGCAACGGTCCCCTGAGTTAGCCATAGGAGCAAGGATTAGTGCAGATCATTTGGGTAAACTAGGCTACCTCGTGCAGGCCAGTGCAACGATGCAGGAAGCTTTGCAAGCTTATCAACGCTATGAACCGGTGTTTTATGGTGAGCAATGGCTTAGCACAGCACAAAGTGACGACCGTATCGTATTAAGTTGGCCTGTGATGACCACAAGCTACCCATTAGCGGATGCCGTAGCGATAGCCGCCTTAGTCAGTTTTATCCGACAGCAATTAGGCTCAACTGTTAGCCCATTACAGGTCAGTTTTGTTGGCCAACTGAATGCGGCACAACTGCACGATTATCGCGAATTTTTCCAATGCCCAGTGCTTAGTCAGCAAACGGCTGTTTCGGTCACCTATCCGCTGTCAGTCTTGGCCGTACCCATGCCATGGCGTGATCCTGTGTTACAGCAGCGTATGGATCAGCAAGTTTCGTCGATGTTAAAGCGCTTGCCCAAGTCCAGCGCACTCGAGCAGCAGTTACAGCAAGTCTTACTCAGATTACTGGTGCAAGGTGAGCCGAGTCTAGTGCAAGTTGCACGTGCGCTGCACCTGTCAAGCCGAACTTTGCAGCGCCGTTTACAACAGCATGGGTTAAGCTGGCAACAATGGTTAGATCAGAGTCGAGTTGAATTGGCTGGGCACTATTTTCAAGATCCAACCTTAAGTAACAGTGATATTGCGTTACTGCTCGGATTTTCAGAGCAAAGTGCATTTAACCGTGCCTATCGACGCTGCACTGGCACCTCCCCAGCCAAAGCACGGCGTTATGTAATTCAGTCGTTATTTCAACCAGTAAAGGTTAGCCATGAATAAACCGCTACAGCAGTTAATCAATCAACAAGGACAAGCTGAGTTTGGTGTGTTCGCTCAGCCAGTGCTACAGATTAATTATCAAGATTTTGATTTACGCACGCCAATGGACCGGCGTCTTGGCGCCTTAGCCAAATATTTAAAATTTAACCAGTTTCAGTTTATTGGTTTAACCAATTCACGATTTTTACTCGGCATTGCCATTGTGGATTTAAAATGGGTAGGGCATGCTTTTGTGTACTGTTATGATTTAACTAGCCATGAACTCAGCGAGTTTAGTTTTAAGCAGTTGTTCAGTGTTAAGACGAAAATTGATCTTCAGCCTAATGCTGGCGAAGCGTTGTTTGTCTCAGGTAAAAACAGCATAAAGATCACCGCAAGCTCAGAACCAGGGCAGCGAGTGGTAGAAGTGCATTTGCCAGTGCTAACATTATCCGCCTTAATCGCAGAGCAACAGCCCTATCAGCCTTTGGCACTTTGCACCCGCGCGGGCTATCAAGGCTGGGTTTATACGCAGAAAACGGCGGCGCGGCTTTGTTCTGGTAGCCTCATTTGGCAGCAGCAACACTATGATTTACAGGCCTTGGCGACCTTAGCCTCGGTTGACTGGACGGCAGGCTTTATGCGCCGCGAAACCAGCTGGAATTGGGCGAGTTTATCTTGCTTTTTAGCGGATGGTCGGCGTTTCGGGCTCAATCTAGCGGCTGGCGTTAATGAAACGGGCTTTACCGAAAATGCCCTGTGGCTGGAAGATAAACTGGTAAAGCTAGGCAGCAGCCACTTTCAGTTTACTCGACAAGACGCTACAGCTTCTTGGCTTATCACGACTGAAGATAGCCAAGTTAATTTACGCTTTGTGCCAGCGAATTATCGCAGTGAAAAAGTGAATTTAGGTTTCTTGGCGTCTAACTTTAAGCAGCATATGGGGCGCTTTTATGGGGAGATCCGGCTAGGCGATGAGTTGTTAGTCTTAGATGGCGTATGGGGACTGACAGAAGATCATTATGCAAAATGGTAGTTTGCATCTGCTGCGGCTTTGATTATACTAAAAACAATTTATTTTACTGATCATTGTTCATGAGCATTAACGCCAGCAATAATATCAATCCCAGTAGTCTGCTAAATCCGGCAACAAATCGGCCACAGCCTACGCGCGCCGTGCAGCTGGAGCGGGATAATACGGTTAATCAAGCGGCTGGCATTCGCGTCGACAGTGAGGCTATTTCCCGTTTAGATAATGAACGTGAGGCGCAAAGTAACCGCCAATCCTTTCGTGATAATGCTGAACCGCGCAACGAACGCGCTATTGCTGCTTATCAAAGTTTACAAAATGAACAACGTCGTAATGAAGTGCAAGCCATGTTAGGCGTCGACCTGTACGCTTAGCCTTGCTAATTTCTCTGGTCAATTCCCATTTTTTAAGTATATCTCAGGACGAACGCTAAAATACGTCATGGTATATGTGCTTTTTCCTCTTAAGTCTGGTTTCTTCGATAGAAACTAAGAAGAATATCCTCGGTTACCGCTGAACTGTTCTAAAAACTTTACGTACAAGACAGTAGATTGATAAGGAGTAACCATGTCGGCAACAATCTTAATCACAGGTGCAAGTTCGGGTATTGGCCGTGAAACTGCACTTTACTATGCAAAGCAAGGCTGGACAGTATATGCCCTTGCGCGTTCGGCTGACAAACTCGCTGAGCTTGCAGCGGAGCAACCCAAACAGATTATTCCGGTTAGTCTGGATCTAACCGATCTAGTTGCTATGCAAGCCTGGCGTGAAAGCTTGCCTGCTTCACATCACTTTGATGTGGTTTTACTAAACGCCGGCAATTGCGAATATGTGTCTGCGCTGGATTTAGACCTGGCTGCTTTTGAGAGAACCTTTGCCATCAACTTTCAGGCAGTGGTGGCCAGCACTAAACTATTTTTACCAACACTTAAAGTGGGCAATACCTTGGCAATTGTTAGCTCGATGGCGCACTTTTTTCCCTTTACCCGCTCTGAGGCTTATGGTGCGAGCAAAGCTGCAGTAAGTTATTTTGCGGAAAGCTTGCGTGTTGATTTGGCAGATACCGGCATTAACGTCTGTTTAATTGAACCGGGTTTTATTGATACGCCGCTTACCCAAAAAAATGATTTTTCGATGCCTTTTTTGATGCCGGTAGCTGAAGCGGCCAAGCGGATTTTCGACGGGATCAATGCCGGAAAATTGCGCTTACGCTTTCCCAGACGCTTAGGCTACCTGCTAAAGCTATTAAGTGTATTACCTTATGGGTTACGCACTAAACTAGCCGCAAGGATGAAGCAACAATGACAGCGTTAAAAGTGAATATACCATGGCGGGCATTGCTGGGTTTTGAAGTGTGCTGGTTTTTATTAGTGTATTTTCAGCAGTTGGCTTTTTGGCCTGTATTATTATATTTGCTCTATGGTTTATGGCAGTTACCTTCGCGTAATGCGCAATTGGCGGTCGCATTAACGGCTATTTTCGGCATTGTCGTGGATAGCCTGTTAGTGTTCTCCGGTATTTTAAGTTTCGCGCAACTTGCTTGGCTACCTCTGTGGTTTGTGCTGCTCTGGGGTATTTTTGCGTTAGCCCTTGTTGAAGTGATGAGTCGCTTTTTAACAAAGCCTTGGCTAGCCGCGTTGCTTGGCGGTGTGGGTGGACCCTTATCTTACATCGGTGGCGCTGCACTGAGCGATGGTGTAATGAGCTTCCCTGCGGGGATTTGGTCTTATGTTGTACTCACGCTGGTTTGGGGCTTTCTGGGTATTATTTTTGGTTATAGCAGGAGATGGTATGCGTAAAATCATAGCTTTATTGATAGCGTTCAGCGTTACCTCACCCGCCTTTGCGGTTCCCGATCTGCAAACGGTAGGTCAAGGCAGTTATCGCTATATGTTTTGGCAATTGTATGATGCCAGGTTAGCCAGTAGTGATGGCCGTTTTGTCGATTACCAACAGAGCGCCCCTTTGTTATTAGAGCTGACCTATAAGCGCAATATCAGCCGAGATCAGTTTATTAAAGCCACGGTTGATGAATGGAAAAAACTGCAACAAAGCAGCCCTGAGCAGCAGCAACAGTGGGCTGAGCAGCTGACAACATTATGGCAGGATGTGAAAAAAGGTGATCGACTTGCCGCGGTGTTGCTACCAGATAATACGGTGGAGTTTTATTTTAACGGCAGCAAAACTGGAGTGTTAGCAGACAACGCTTTTGGGCCGGCTTTTTTTAATATTTGGTTAGACAATGCGACCAGCGCGCCAAAGTTAAGAGAGCAATTAACCGGTCAAACGAGCGAGTAACAGGTTAGTGAATACGAACAAGCCCAGCAATTACTGGGCTTGTCTGTCATTAAAGTATTTTTAGCCTTATTTGGGCTGCTGAGTGCTGATATACCGAATCAATTGTTTGGCAATCGCAGTGTTGTCCATAAAACCCTGAAAATCCTCACGGTTTTTACCGTAAGCCATAATGGGCACATCTGCCGCAGTGTGACCTCCAGTCGTCCAACCGGTGTAAGAGTATTGCGAGATTAATTGTACCGCGACTTCACGTAAGGCTTTTTGCTCACCGCCACGCTGTGCCAACAGTCGCTGTTGTTCTTCGGCGGTAAGAGTGATGTGTGTTAATTCGGACCAGCGCTTTAACGCGGCTTCGTCACTCGCTGCGGCATTTAACTCGTCGGCAATTTTTCGACCCGTTGCTGAAACCTTGCTGATGATCTCTGGTAACCACAGGTATTTGCCATTGGCGCCCAACGACATACCACCGGTTTCATGATCAGCTGTTATCACCAGTAACGTATCTGGATTCGCATCAACATAGGCTTTGGCGACGAGCACGGCTTGCGCAAAGTCATGCATTTCGGCCATAGCGCAAGCGATATCATTATCATGCCCACACCAATCAATTTGACTGCCTTCTACCATAAGGACAAAGCCTTTCTCTGACGGCTGGAGCAGTTGTAATGCTTTACTAGTCAAGGTTGCAAGTTGAGCTGGTTGGCTGGAATTTAGTACCGGCGGTAAGGCTACTTTATCCAGTAGAGCAATAGCGGGTTTCTGCGATAATGTCGTTAATTGTTGCCAGCTGTCTGCATATTGATAACCCGCTGCTTTAAAGTCGGCAATAACGTTTCTATCTTCACGAATAAAAAAATCAGTGCCGCCACCGAAAATAACATCGGCAACCGGTTGGCCGTTAATTTTATAATCAAAATACATATCAGCAATCGCGTTTAGGTTGCGACGGCTAACATTATGCGACACAAAAGCCGCAGGCGTCGCGTGATTAACTTGCGAACTGGCAACGATGCCGTTGGCTTTCCCTAATTGCTTAGCAAGCTGCATCATGGTGCCAATAGGGATATGTTGACGATTGACCGAGATAGCACCGTTAAAGCTTTTAACTCCGGTTGCTAAAGCGGTTGCCCCAGCGGCAGAATCAGTCACTAAGGTATCATCGTCGGGGTAGGTACTCGCCATTCCCGTTAATAAATCATCAAAAATGGTGTTTGCAACAGGCTTGTTTGCGGCTTCTGCACCAAAGGTAAGCTGATGTTGGTAATAGCGATAAGCGGTAAGGTATGCAGGGCCCATACCATCGCCAATCATATAAATGACATTTTTGGGTGCTGCAAACAAAGAGGTGCTACTTAATGCTAATAGCGGGAACAATAACAAGGCGCGCATGTCATAACCTTTTAAATAGAATCTTAAAGACGAGAGTGTAAAGTAGCCTTATCGTTATACCAAGCAACTTGCGATATGGTTACGAAAATATGATATAAAAAGATAACCTACTTTTGCTGGACTTTTAGTCAAATTGAGCGTTATCTTAAAGCTAACCGCCTGAATTCGGTGCTTAATTCCGTTTGGGTAATCGATAGGATGTTAAGCAAGATGTTCTGTTAATCCAGGGTCTTAACTATGACAAAAATAATAACAACGATGGTCATTATCAGTTTATTGCAACTGCTAAGTGGGGATGCTTTGGCCAAATCCACAGAGCTCTGGCGAGAGCAGATAGCGGCTCATGCCGAAAATCCGGCAAGAGGTGCGGCACATTTACATCGAAATCAATACCGTAACCCAGTAGAAACATTACTATTTTTTGGTATTGAACCGCAAATGTCAGTGTTGGAGCTTTGGCCTGTGCGTGGTTGGTATACTGAGATCTTGGCGCCTTTTTTAAAAGATCAAGGTCAACTTACGGTTGCGCATTTTCGCCAAGACGGAGGAAATATTAATGACGAACGCAGTTTATTTTGGGCAAGATTAAGTGCGCGTTTACAACAAAGACTGACAGAACAAGTTGAAAAATTTGGTACAGTTGCAAGTGTTGCTTTAGATCCACCACAGTTTGTTCCTGCTTTAGCTCCTGAGCAGTTTGATATGGTGTTAAGTTTTCGAAATGCACATATTTGGGATAAACATGGCCATTTGTTGGCAACCATGCAAAATCTTTTTTCCGTTTTGAAACCTGGTGGTGTGTTGGGGATGGTAGAACACCGTGCCGCAAGAGTCTCTGATGTGACCAGTTATGCGGTAGAAGGCTATACCGATGAGGCCTATTTAATTAGTGTTGCAGAACAGGTTGGTTTTCAATTAGTCGAAACCAGCGAAATCAATGCTAACCCTAAAGATACTAAAAACTATACTCGAGGTGTGTACACCTTGCCGCCAACATTGGCACTGGGGTTAGAAGATCGCGATTATTATCTGAATATTGGCGAAAGTGACCGGATGACTTTAAAATTTGTAAAACCCATTGCTGTTGAATTGCCGAACTAGAGTATGCTTTAGTTGCGAATAGGGTAATTGATCAGTGTGAATAGGGCGAAAGACGACCATCAGTGTATGTTGACAGATTGTCTGTTTAGTCCTTTTATGGGATGATGTTATTAGAGTAAAAGCTCAGACAGATCGCTGCAGCCAAGCAATAACTCCGCGAATTGCACAAAAGCAGCTAAAATAACAATAAAAAGCTAAGCCTTTCAAAAGCTCAACCAATGCTTGCGCTTAGTATAACAACTTTATTAAGGAGTAGACGGTGGACAGAGTCTGGTTCAATTCATATCCCGAGGGCGTTCCGGCGCAGATCGATCCTGATCATTATTCTTCTTTATTAGATATTTTCAGTCAGAGTATTGAAAAATATGCTGATAAAGTTGCTTTTATCAATATGGGTAAGAGTATTACCTATCGTGAGTTAGATCGTCAAAGCAAGGCTTTTGCCGCTTATCTACAGCATGAACTGGGTTTAAAGCCTGGTGATGCGGTAGCCATTATGATGCCAAATTTGTTGCAATATCCAATAGCATTAATGGGTGTTCTCAGAGCCGGCTGTAGCGTAGTCAATGTTAACCCGCTTTACACACCACGAGAATTACAACATCAATTAACAGATTCAAAAGCTAAAGCTATTGTTATTGTTGAGAATTTTGCGCACACCCTGATGGCTGTTGAAAAGCAAATGCAGGTTGAACATGTTATTTTAACCAAAATGGGCGATATGCTGGGGACGGTGAAAGGCACTATCGTGAATTTAGTGGTTAAACACGTTAAAAAGCTGATTCCAGCCTACCAGTTACGTAAATTTACCCCTTTTAATCAAGTTCTTGCACGTGGTGCAAGTCTAACTTGGCAAAAGCCTGTGGTGAAGGGCGATGACATTGCATTTTTGCAATATACCGGCGGCACAACGGGGGTTTCAAAAGGTGCGATGCTAACGCATCGCAATATGGTTGCTAACCTTGAGCAAGCAAGCGGCTTTTTAGATCAGTTTTTAGATGATGGTACTGAGAATGTCGTTACGGCTTTACCGCTGTACCATATATTTGCGCTTACCGCTAACTTCTTTGTGTTTTTCAAACACGGTGGTACAAATTTATTGATCACTAATCCACGCGATATGCCCAACTTTGTTAAAGAGCTGGCTAAATTCCCGTTCACCGCGATTACCGGCGTAAATACGTTGTTTAATGGTTTGCTCAACACCCCTGGTTTTGCCGAGTTAGATTTTAGCAAACTGAAATTATCGCTAGGTGGCGGTATGGCCGTGCAGCGTCCAGTCGCTGAGCGTTGGAAAAAAGTCACTAAAACCCGTTTGTTAGAGGGGTATGGTTTAACAGAGTGCTGCCCTTTAGTCACCTTAAGTCCATTCAATCTGCCTGACTTTAATGGCAGTATCGGTTTACCCGCGCCATCAACGGATATTCGACTGGTTGATGAAAACGATAATGATGTGCCGCTCGGTGAGTCAGGTGAGATGATCGTGCAGGGCCCGCAGGTTATGTTAGGTTATTTAAATCGTCCGGAAGAAACGGCAAAAACCATTAAAAATGGCTGGCTTTACACTGGTGATATCGCACGCATGGATGAACAAGGGTTCTTTTATATCGTTGATCGTAAGAAAGATATGATTTTAGTTTCTGGGTTTAATGTATACCCTAATGAAATTGAAGAAGTTGTTGCGATGAACGAAAAAGTGTTAGAAGTGGCCGCTGTGGGTGTACCCAACGAAGTTACAGGTGAAGTCGTTAAAGTTTTTGTGGTTAAAAAAGACGCGTCCCTGACGGAAGAAGAGGTCATTACCCACTGTAAGCAACATTTAACGGGCTACAAGGTGCCAAAACTGGTAGAATTCCGCAGTGAGCTACCCAAAACCAATGTAGGCAAAATCTTACGCCGCGAATTACGCGGTTAATAAGAAAAGCCGGCCCCGCGCCGGCTTTTTTGTCAATTTAATTTGGCTTGTTGTCGTTGGCGTAATAGCCAAATTAACTGAGCAACGTTATTACAGAGAATTCTCCATGTCATTGCTAAGCAATAACCAAAGTCTAGCCCAATTCTGTCAGCGTGCTCTGTCGCAGCCTTTGCTGGCGGTAGATACAGAGTTTATTCGGCAAAGTACATTGGTACCAAAACTTGGCCTTATTCAATTATTTGATGGTGTGCAATTAGCCTTGGTGGATCCGTTAGCGATTACTGATTGGCAACCTTTAAAAGAACTGCTGCTAGCGCCACACATCACTAAAATTTTGCATTCTTGTACAGAGGATTTGGAGGCGTTTGCCAGTATTGGTATTTTAGAAATCAGCCCTTTATTTGATACACAACTTGCTGCTGAAATTTTAGATTGGGGCGGCAGTATTGGTTATGGACGTTTGGTTGAGCAGCTGACAGGAACTCTTCTAGATAAAAGTGAAGCCAGAACTGATTGGTTAGCGAGGCCTTTGGCTGAAAGGCAACTCGCCTATGCCGCCAATGATGTAAAATTCCTCTTGCCGGTTTATAGCAAGCTGTTAGCGGAGTTTACGCAGCCTAATAAATTAGACCTATTACTCGCGGAAGGGCAACAACTTTTACAACGGAAACAGCAGCAACTACCTGACGCTTTTAAATATCTTGAGGTAAAAAACAGTACACAGCTCACTAGCCGAGAATTAGCGGTGCTGCGTGAACTGGTGAGTTGGCGTTTTCAATATGCAAGCCAGCGAGATTTAGCTCTTGGATTAGTGGCTAAAGATGCTCAATTGTTAGAGCTTGCTAAGCGCCGCCCAGCTTCAGCGGAAAGCTTACTCAACATACCTGGCATGGCGAGTCGTGATATGCGGCGTCATGCCAAATTATTAGTAGAGTTAATAAACACGGCCAAAAATATCCCGGCAGAGCAATGCCCGCAGCGATTTTACCATCTAGACCACTTTGCTGGTGAAAAAGTAGTGTTAGCGGAATTAGGTCAAGCGGTTAAGTTGGCCGCTGCTGCCGCGCAGATCCCTGCTTCGTTTTTATCAACGCGCCGTCAATTACACGAGTTTTTTAATTGGTGCTGGCGTGTCGCTGATGCCGACAGAGCCGAGTTGCCCATTCCAGAATATTTGTGTGGTTGGCGTAAAGCGATTTTAATGCCGTACTTGCCGATCCCTGAACATATTATTTTGTAGTATTTGCTGCCGCACTACGTACAAAACTGCATGTTGGATTTATCGAAAATATGTGATGTTATAACCTAAATTTAGCAATGATTTTTGTTGATCTCCCGCAAATTTTACGGCGTAAACTTTTTCGCTTAATAAAACTAAAGGGAATCAACAATGAATAAAATCTTATCTGTTTCAATAGCCGCAGTTGCCTTGGCTAGCCTCAGTGCTTGTAATGATGATGACGATGTTATAGTACCACCACCGCCGCCACCTCCAGTTGTAGTAGATGCAACGCTACGTGTTATTCATGCTGCTTCTGATGCGCCAAATGTAAATATTCTTCTCGCTAATAATGCGGTTGTTGAGAATCTAGCATATGCACAGAGCTCTGCTAACTTTAGTTTGGCACCAGCAACCTACAATGTTGCTGTGCAAGCAAGGCTTCCGGCGAGTGCTACTGCAACGGTTATAGGTCCATTAGATCTTACTTTAGCTGAGGCAACTAACTATAAAGTCTTTGCAGTAGGCTCAGTGGCAGCAACAACACTGGAACCCCTTGTTGTCACTTCTCCAGTAAAAGCATTAGCTGCAGATAGCGTACGTTTGCAGGTTGTGCATGCAGCATCTAATGCTCCGACAGTAGATATTCATGTAACAGCGCCTGAGCAAGCTTTAACTGCGCCTCTGGCAACCTTAGATTTTAAGCAATCTACTGCCGCCGTTGATGTTGCTCCAGGTAATTATCGAGTCAGGATTACTTTACCAGGGCAGCAAACCGTTGTTTTTGATTCAGGTACCCTTGAACTTGCTGGTGGTACTGACTTAGTCGTAGCTGCCATCAATAATCGCTTGTCTGGTGAATCGCCTGTATCGTTATTAGCTGTTGCTCCAGACGGTAAGTTTTCGGATATTGCTGATGTGAATACCACAGCATCGGTTCGTGTGATACATAATGTCTCTGATGCTCCTGCCGTTGATGTGATCGTAAATGACAGTACAAAGTTGGTTGAAAGCTTAGCTTTCCCTAATTTTACGAACTATGTTGGTGTTGCTCCTGATACCTATAATGTAAAAGTGGCTGCAGCAGCAGACAATAGCGTTGTGGTGATCAATGAAAATCTAACCTTGGAAAAAGGGGCATTCTATAGTGTGATTGCTGTAGGTTCACTAGGTAACAATACCATTTCGCCTTTAGTGTTAGCGGACACGCCACGTCGGATTGCCACTGAAGCGCAGGTTCGTATTGTGCATGGCTCAACCTTAGCTGGACCAGTCGATATCTATGTTACAGCAACCAACGATATCAGCAGCGCCACACCCGCTTTTGCCGCCGTAGAATTTAAACAAGAGACAAGTTATGTTTCATTAAATGCCGGTACTTATTTCGTTACTGTAACAGCTGCTGGAACGAAAACTGCAGCCATTGGTCCCTTGTCATTAGATCTTGCAGCAAATCGTATCTATACCGCTGTCGCACGCGATGGTGCAGATCTTACTGCTGATGTTGGCTTAATTTTGCTGGATGATTTTAATACAGCAATTTAATTTAGCCGCCTCAAATTAGATTGTACTTAAACTAATCCGGCACTGCCGGATTAGTTTTATTGGGAGAGGGTAAGCCGAAGTTGAATCAAACAACAACAAAGTGAAAGCCAGAATAGGGTAGGAGCTTAATGCGAAAAAGCCTATAATTGGCCTCAACCTGTTGGAGTGTGTATGTCTTTAACCCGCGAACAAAAGCTCGGTGGCATTTTTGCTGCCACGGCTTACAGTCTTTGGGGGATAGCCCCTTTATATTTCAAACAAATTGATTTTATCCCCGCAGCCGAGATCTTGATTCATCGTATTGTTTGGGCTTTTTTACTATTACTATTGGTTATAGCGTTACTTAAACAAGGACGAGCAACGCTGGCGATTCTCGCCAAGCCAAGCTTACTGCTTTGGCTCTTACTGTCGGCATTATTGTTAGGGGGGAATTGGTGGTTATTTATCTGGGCGGTAAATAACAATCATATGTTAGATGCCAGCTTAGGTTACTACATCAACCCGCTGCTTAATGTGCTGTTAGGTATGGTATTTTTAGGTGAGCGATTACGTCGTCTGCAATGGTTTGCCGTGTTTTTAGCGGCAACTGGCGTGATCTGGCAGATTTTGACTTATGGAGCACTACCTTGGATCGCCTTAGTGCTCGCCAGTTCTTTTGCGCTTTATGGTTTACTTAGAAAAAAGTTGGCAGTGGATGCGATAAAAGGGTTATTTTTTGAGTCGTTGTTATTGTTGCCCGTCGCTTTATGGTATTGGTGGGCATTTGCAGACAGTTCCGCTGCTAATTTAGCGCAAAATAGCCTGAGTCTGAATGTTTACTTGGTTGCTGCGGGTTTAGTTACTACAGTGCCATTACTCTGTTTTATCGCTGGAGCAAGGCGTTTACAACTCTCTACTATGGGGTTTTTCCAATATATCGGCCCCACCTTGATGTTTGTGTTTGGTGTCTGGTTATATCAAGAACCTTTAGCTTCTGAGCGATTTATAACTTTTGGGTTTATTTGGTTGGCGCTTTGCTGTTATAGCATTGATGCGTGGCTAGCCGCTAAAGCAAGACGCACCAGTGTGCTTTAAATAAAAAAGCCAGAGCTAAGCTCTGGCTTAAATTTTAATACGCGGCCTATTTATTCACTGACTTTCATTTCTGTCGTAAGGACGACGCCATGTGAGTCAACGCCAAACGACATACCTAACTGCATATCGGTATTCATCATGGATTCCAGCTCAGGTGGCATTGGCTGGCCAGAAGCAGAAATCATAGCTGACATGGCGCCAAAAAACTGTTTGTAGTCCATACCAAAAGATAAGATACCGTTCTTGTTCAGTTTCTCAGTCGCAATAGTAGCTGCTTGTGCTTTCGCTTTGTCACCTACGTACAATAAAAGGTGATTGTCACTGGCTTGTAGGCGAACGTCTAATCCCAATGCCGCAATGGGCGGGAAAATTTCAGATACCGACATCTCATCACCTGCAGCGGGTAGGGTAATGCCTGCAAGAGGCGGCAGCATAGCTTGTGCATTGGTGAATAATGCTTGAGGATTATCAGCAGACAAGGTCACTAGCGCATCTGCTGCAGTGGGTTGTCCGGTTGCCATATCCATACTAAAACCATTAATCGTTACGGACATGCCTTGTAAACCATTGGCCGCCATACCCGCCATGGCTAACATCATCATGGGGTTTTGTTCTTTCATTTGTTGCTGTAAAGCAACTAATGGTTCGCAAGTCAATGATAGCTCTGTCATACCAGCCCAGAGTATGCTTATAGCAGGAGTGATTTGGCTGATTTCAGTTCCCAAACCAAGATAGAACATAGACGGGTGCAGAGCACCGTTCAAACTTTTCGGAATAAAACCTTGTAGTTTTTGTAAGCCGTCAAGTGCCACTTTGCTCTCGGTAGGTATGATCATTTTACTGCTGAGCACGATGCCTGCTGCATTCTGTTGCTTTATTTCTGCATCCATGACTAAACCTGGCCAAGTTTTAGTCAACATGGCAACATCTGTTTGACATGCTGGCGTGTGCCACACTTGCAATGCTTCGGGTAAGCCTGCGGTAAAGGTTAACTGTAAATCTTGTGCCAGTTGGTTGCCATCGGTCGTGGTGAAAGCTAAACCGAGTTGTTCGGTGCTTAAAAAGCCTAAACCATCTTGTTTAAGTTGGTATTTTTGGCTCATATCAGCAAGTTTACTGGTGTTACCTAGGTTTTTGGCTGGTTTTTGCTGTGCTAATGCGTGAGCGCGATGTGTTTCAGGTAACTTATTACTATGTAAAGCAACAGTCCCCCAGCCACGATCAACACTGACTAATAGCTCTAGGCCATCCAACAACTCGTTTAACGAGTAAGCTTGATACGTATGGCCGGCTAACTGTTTTGTCTGAGTCTCAACCCCACTTTGGGTCGCTGCGCGTTCGAAAAAAGCTTGGAAGGCGGCGGCATCCGTTACTTCAAAACGAAGGACGGGGGCGGCACCCACTAAGTAAGATAAAGAGCGCGTTTTTGATGCTATACCGGTATTTTTTACAAAATCGTCGGGGTTGCTTAAGGTCGTGATGTAGTCTTGAAACAGGGCTAATCCGAAGCGCACTGCGGGTGACGCTTCCGCCGCGAGCTCTGTCATGGCTTGCTGCATTTCAGCATTATTTAGCTGTTCAGCGGACATGCCAAGACTTTTTAAATACGCCACCAAATCAAGCGGCGTAAACTGCCCTGAAAATAAAGCGGTATCAGCCGGAACATAATCTAGTTCACTTAAGCTAATTGAGCTGGGTGTAGAGGATTTGTTTATAGCATAATAGCCAGCAACACCCGCTGCGATTATCGCAGCGGCAATAAGAGTCTTGCGCATTGTCTGCTCCTTTGACAGATGTGTTAGAAAAGCACTAATTAACGCTTTTCATCAGGGAAAGTGACGTTCAGTTCAAGTACTGACAATTCATCACTACGTTGTTCTAACGATACCGCAATTTGATCTGCAGGTATATCAACATATTTACGGATAACTTCCAAAATATCACGTTCTAGCTGAGGGAGATAATCCGGACCAGATCGGCGTTTACGTTCATGCGCCACAATAATTTGTAGACGCTCTTTCGCCGTGCTGGCGGTATTGGTCTTTTTTGAACGAAAATAATCCAGTAACGACATCAGTTATCCTCCAAAGATCCTTTTGATAAAGCCTTTTTTCTCAACGGTCAGAAAACGAAAAGGCACTGTTTCGCCAAGGAGGCGTTTTACGGTATCTAGGTAAGCCTGACCTGCATCGCTATCTTTGTCCATAATCACCGGTTGTCCCGAGTTAGACGCGTTTAAAACCGCTTGTGATTCAGGGATAACACCAATCAGTTCAATAGCGAGAATTTCTTTCACATCCTCAACACTGAGCATCTCACCTTTTTGTACGCGTTCTGGATTGTAACGGGTAAGCAATAAGTGCTCTTTGATCCCTTCTAACCCTTGCTCTGCGCGACGCGATTTGCTTGATAACATGCCGAGGATCCGATCAGAGTCACGCACAGAGGAAACCTCTGGGTTAGTCACCACAACGGCCTCATCGGCAAAATACAAAGCCATCATGGCACCTGATTCAATCCCCGCTGGCGAGTCACAAAGGATAAAATCGAAGTCTTCAGCCAGTTCGTTTAACACCCGTTCAACGCCTTCTTTGGTCAAGGCATCTTTATCCCGGGTTTGTGATGCTGGCAGGATAAATAAATTGTCTACCCGCTTATCTTTAATCAATGTCTGTTTTAAATTTGCTTCACCATTGATTACATTAACAAAGTCATAGACTACACGACGTTCGCAGCCCATGATTAAATCTAAATTACGCAAACCGATATCGAAATCAACGATAACTGTTTTATGACCGGCTAACGCCAGCCCTGTGCCAATAGCTGCACTGGAGGTGGTTTTACCGACACCGCCTTTGCCTGATGTCACCACAATAATCTTAGCCATAGTGAGGTTCCTTACACTAATTCTGAAATAATCAAGGATTCGTCTTGCCATCTAATGCAAGCCGATTTTCCCCAAAACTCACCTTGAAGGCTGTCACTTAACCAATAGTTGCCCGCAATGGATACCAGTTCAGCCTGCATGTTATAACAATAAATACGTTTGCTTGTATCGCCGTTTGCCCCTGCAATGGCTTTGCCGCGCAATGAGCCATATATGTGGATATTGCCATCGGCAATCACTTCTGCACCTGCGCCAACGGCTCCTTTAACAATAAGATCAGTTCCTTTAGCATAAATTTGCTGACCAGATCTGACCGTTTGCTCCACAACCTTTGTGTCCAGCATTGCCGGTGGTGTTACAACGACCGGCGAGGGTGCTGCGGGTGTCGAAGCTGACGCATTTCTAGTATTGACATCATTGTTTGCCGATTTTGCTGCTGCCGCTTTACCCGCTTGCAGCACGGCCAGTCCCGCGTGTTGCGCAGCGAGTTTAATCGCGGCATCGGCACCCGTCACACCAACCAATACTAGCTTTAGTTCTGCAAATAACTGTTTCAATGCTGCAAAATCGGGTTCAGCTTGGCAATCTTGCAAATTTAGCATTATCGGCGCCTGATAAAAAAAACCGGGCGCTTGTGCAAGTTTTGCCGCTAACAGCGGTTCAAGCGTTTTCACACTGAAATCAGTACAATGTAACACGGACAAAGGGAATAAACTGCCCTTTAGCTCTAAGGAGTGATCAGACATAAAAATTCAGCGCTTTTACTATTATTATCACTGCTATGGCAGCGTTCTACATGCGCTTCATGTTATAGTCTTGCTATCTGTTAGGCAAGTTAGTGAAGAAGTTTTATTCTATGTTATGCACTGTTTATCGTAGCCCTCGGAAAGAGGGAACTTATTTGTATATTGAAAAGCGGGACGACTTTAGTAAAGTGCCGGCTTTGTTGTTAGAAAGCTTTGGTAAACCTGAGCTGGTTACCCTAATAAATTTAGCAAAACGGGAACATCTGGCACAAATTGATATCAATAAGCTCAAAGCCGCATTAACTGAGCAAGGCTTCTATTTGCAATTACCACCACCACCAGAAAACTTGTTGGCTGCGCATAAGGCGGCGAACAACGCAAACCGTTAAGCGGAAAAGGGAGTGTATTTTATTATGGGTTTCTCATTAAATCGCTGTGTTGTAGCGGGTTTCATGTTAGTTACCAGTCAGTTTTCTTTTGCACAAGCTACCACCGAAAATCCTAAACCTGACTATGCGGCATACACGGCAGCCTTGAAAGCAGAAGCGCAAACCAAAGGCTACGATGCAAGCTTGCTAGAGGCTGTTTTTAGTTCACTGACCTTTTATGAAAGAGCAATCAGCGCGGATAAAAGTCAACCCGAGATTGTAGAAACCTTAAATACTTACTTACCTAAGCGCGTTAGCGAAACGCGGATCCGCATGGCGCGTGAGCGTTATCAACAATATTTGCCGCAATTAGAGCAAATTGGCAAACAATATGGTGTACAACCCCGCTTTATTATTGCGCTCTGGGGTTTAGAAAGTAGTTTTGGTCGTTTTATGGGGAATTTCTCTATTCCTTCTGCACTTGCCACTATGGCTTACGAGGGGCGTAGAGAAGCATTTTTTAGAGAAGAGTTTTTTCATGCGCTGGATATTTTGGCTCAAGGTCATATCCAATTGGAAGATATGAAAGGGTCTTGGGCGGGGGCTATGGGGCAAAGCCAGTTTATGCCAAGCTCCTTTTTAGCCTATGCCCAAGACGGTGACGGCGATGGTAAAAAAGATATCTGGACTAATGAGCTGGATGTATTTGCCTCTATAGCCTTCTACTTAAAGCAGCAGGGCTGGGATAATAAGGGTACTTGGGGCCGTGAAGTGCAATTGCCAGCAGGTTTCGATGCAGCTCATGCCATACAACGTGGCAGTCTGGCACGTGCCGAGTGGTTAAAACGTTGGAATGCATCAGAGCGTAGTTTAGCTGACTGGCATAAACTGGGGGTGCGCCGACTAAATGGTGAACAATTACCGCAACGTGATTTGGCTGCGGCGCTGATTTTACCTGATGGCCCTAACGGCCGGGCTTTCTTAGCTTATAATAACTATAAGAGTTTAATGCATTGGAATCGCTCTTATTACTTTGTAACCAGTGTTGGTTATCTGGCAGATCTCATTGTGGCGGAGCAAAATTAAATGTATCAGCATCAAACGATAGCACAGCAAAGTATCCCGCTGCCGCTGGGTAAGGTTGTATGTATTGGTCAGAATTACCAAGACCATATTGCTGAGATGCAAAGTAAAACGGCTCCTGAGGCGTTGTTTTTTATCAAACCTGCTACCGCCTTGGTCCCGCTGAGTCCCAGTTTCACTATTCCACTTGAGCAAGGTGCTGTTCATAATGAACTGGAAGTGGCCGTATTAATTGCTAAGCCTTTAAAAAAAGCAAGTTTCTCAGAGGTGCATGAGGCAATTTGGGGTTACGGCCTAGCGCTGGATTTAACCTTACGTGAGGTTCAGGCTAAGTTAAAGCAACTGGGCCGTCCTTGGGAAATTGCTAAAGGCTTTGACGGTGCTTGTCCATTAAGTGGCTTTGTGCCCAAACAAGCGGTGCAGCACCCACAGCAGTTAGATTTTAGTCTTACCGTAAATGGTGAAGTACGCCAACAGGGCAACAGTGCCAATATGATCCGAGGTATTAGCCAGTTAATTAGTGAGATGAGCCAGCATTTTACCTTGTTACCCGGCGATGTAGTGCTTACGGGGACTCCAGCTGGAGTGGGGCCTTTACAACTCGGTGACACGCTGGAGCTGCAGTTAGCCGATTTCTTTTCAATAACGACCAAGGTCAGTAATTAAATGGCTTTAGAAGCAAACTTTTGGCAGCACAAAACGCTGGCTGAAATGAATACCGAAGAGTGGGAAGCGCTGTGTGATGGCTGTGCCAAATGCTGCCTAAATAAGTTTATCGATGATGACGAAGAAGAGGGGCCAACCGCTATTCTGCATCAGGACGAACAAGTGCATTACAGCAACATTGCTTGCCGCTATTTAAACAGCCATAAGTGTGAATGCACGCAATATGAGCTTCGGACGGTATTGGTACCTGATTGCATAAAACTGACCAAAGATAATTTGAAAGATATTTTTTTTATGCCCAATAGCTGTGCTTACCGACGTTTACATGAAGGACGTGGTTTAGCGTCATGGCATCCATTGTTGAATGGCGGCAAAAAAAGTCTTATGCATAAAAAACAAATGTCAGTACGTAATAAAACAATATCTGAAGATCACGTCGATATGGAAAAATTTGAAGATTATATTGTCAGCTGGCCTTTGAACGATTTGGACTAGATGATGAGTGTGGAAAAATCGATTATTACCGGTAGTGATATCTTAACCAAGCTGAGTACCTATTTAAGCCCGATGCTGATTCAAATAGGGCTCTCCTTACTGGCTTTTATCGCTTATATCATTATTAGCCGCCGATTAGTCCCTGTTATCTATAATTTGTTGGCAGGTAATCGCATTCGACCAGAGATGAATAAAAGAGCGCTGGTGGTATGCCATATACTGTTATTGTTGATGCTGGTGGTAATTCTTAGCCTAGTTTGGGGCGTGGATATCCGTGGTTTGCTGGTATTTGCATCATCGATAGTGGCCGTGGCCGGTGTGGCCTTATTTGCATCATGGTCGTTGATTAGTAATGTAACAGCATTTTTTATTTTGCTTGGCCAACGTGATTTTGCCGAAGGCAGTAAAGTCCGGATTATCGATGGCAATAACGCCTTAGAAGGTGATATTGCAGAAATTCATCTATTTAATACTGTACTAACGACTTCTAATCAGGAGCGGATTATTTATCCGAATAACCTAATTATTTCCAGACCTGTGATTATTGTCAGCTCTGTGGTCGAAAAACCGCGTCTACGTAAGAATATCGATGTGTTAGCTAAGGCGGAACGCTGGCGGCAGAAAAACCTGCAAAGTCAGGCGAATAAAAGAATTAGCAAGTGACAGCACTATACAAATTCGGTAGATTGAACAAACTGATTAATAACAATTTTAATAGTGGCTTGCCTAAAAGTAAGTTACCCAGCAATGCGCTTAAAGCAGATTAAACTAGCCGGATTTAAGTCTTTTGTCGACCTGACTACTGTACCGTTTCCCGCAGCGATGACGGCGGTAGTAGGGCCCAATGGCTGCGGTAAATCCAATGTTATCGATGCAGTACGTTGGGTGCTGGGCGAAAGCTCGGCCAAAAACTTGCGTGGCGATGCCATGACCGATGTGATTTTTAATGGCTCAGCACAGCGTAAGCCGGTCGCGCAGGCGTCGGTGGAATTGGTTTTTGAAAATACTCAGGGCCGTTTAGCCGGTCAGCTAGCCGATCGCAGTGAAATTGCGATTAAGCGTTTAGTCACCCGTGATGCACAATCCAGCTATTTTCTAAATGGCAGTAAATGCCGCCGCCGCGATATTACCGATATCTTTTTAGGCACCGGACTGGGGCCACGCAGCTATGCCATTATAGAGCAAGGCATGATCTCTAGGCTGATTGAATCTAAACCGCAGGAACTTCGCGTTTTTATTGAAGAAGCCGCGGGGATTTCTAAATATAAAGAGCGGCGTCGAGAAACCGAAAATCGCATTAAACATACCCGCGATAATTTGGATCGTTTAGCGGATGTACGGGAAGAGCTGGGTAAAAATATTGAGAAGTTAAAACGTCAGGCGGCGACAGCACAGCGTTATAAAGAGTTAAAAGCGCAAGAGCGCAAATTACGATCTGAAGTCACCACGATTAAATGGTTGGGGTTTAATCAACAATTAACCCAACTAGAGCAACAATTGCGCGAACAGGAAGCTGAGCTGGAAAAATATCATGCCGCCCAGTCTGGCGATCAGCGCGTTTTGCTTGAATTAAAAGCGCAAGCGGCAGATGCTCGTAGCGATCAAGAAAAGCGACAGCAATATTTCTATCAGCTGGGTGCCAGTATCAGTCGATTGGAGCAACAGATTGTTAGCCAGCGGCAACAGCAACAAATGCTGCACAGCCAATTACAACAAAAACAACATAGTCTGCAGGAATTTACACGACATCAACAAGCCGATTTGCAGCAACTAGCGGAATTAAACGCGCAGTTAGCCGAGTTAGAACCTGATATGGCGCTACAGGCCGAACAGGTAGCAGAACTCACCTTGTTACTCCAAGAGGCAAGTCAAGCAGTGCGGCAGCAACAGCAGCAATTTGAGCACTGGCAGCAGGCGAGTTACCGTCAGCGCGAGCAAGTGCAGCAGGTCACGCTGCAGTTACAGCATCTGCAGCAACAGCAGCAGCAGTTGGCCGAGCAACAACAGCGACAAGCGCAGCAACTGGCGCAGTTAGACGAAACAAGCCTCGCCGCAACGATCTCTGAGCTAACGTCTGAGCAAGCCAGCTTGGCAAACGAACTACAGCAGGTGCAAGTTAAATGGCAACAACAACAAGACACATTGCAGCAGGCTGGCCTTGCACACGCAAAAGCCCTGCAAGCATTACAGCAACTACAAAATCAGCAGCAAGTATGCGTATTAGAGCAAGCGCGGCTAGTACAACTGCAAGCGGCTTTGCCCGCAACGGAACAGCTTTTATTGCAACAACTTGACATAACGCCGGGTTGGGCACTGGCGGTGGCACTGGCGCTGGGCAATTTAAAACATGCCAAAGTAGTACCGCAGCTGCCGTTTGACCTGGATGCGCAAACTGGCCAGAGTTATTTGGCAACGCATTGGTCTGAGAATGGCGCCCAACAGACGGTGAATATGCCTGATGGTCAGCGCACTTTAGCCAGTGTAGTTCAGCAAGGTCCTTATCCAGAGAGCTTTCGGCATATTTTATTGGCTGACAATTTAACCAAGGCAACAATAATGCAGCCGTCGCTTCGCGCAGGACAATCGGTCATTTGCCCAGAAGGTATATGGCTTGGTAGTAACTGGGGATTGCTGCCAGATGCGGATGCTGCAGACAGTGCATTGTTGCGGCAGGAACGCTTGACCACGCTAAATCAACAGTTAGCACAGCTAGACGTTAGCCTGCGCCAAGCCGCAGTTGTCGAAGTGGCAGCAATGCAGCATTATCAACAACAGCAACAGCTAGCCGCACAGCTTAGCCAGCAACAAGACGACTATAAACAGCAGCTGCAACAGCTGCATACCGCGATTCAGTTAAAGCAATTAGCCCTTACGCAGGTGCAACAGCAGCGCCTGCAATTACAGCAAAGTATCGCTGAGCTTAGTATGCAGCAGCAACTGCTGGTCGCGCGTTATGATGAGCAGCAGCTTTTGCAAGACAATGCTGAGCAGGCTTATCAAACTCAACTGAGTGAACAACAGCAGTTACAGCAGCTGCTCACCGAGGCCCGCCAACAAGAAGAACAACTGCGCGTGCAAAGTGCCGAGCAACAACAGCGTTTAGTGCAGCTGCAAATGCAAAGTCAGCTCTGTCAGCGTCAGCAACAAAGCTTACAGCAAAACTTAGCGCGCACCGCGTCACAGCAGCAGTTACTAGAAGAACAAATTGCTGAATTACAACACCAGCTGTTTGCAGAGGATGATCCCGCTTTAGTGCTACAAGAACAATTGCAAGAATCGCTGTTACTGCGTGAAGACGCTGAAGCCACGTTAGCTGAGGCGACAAATGTGCTAAGTTCGCTCGAGCTGCAAATCCGAGCGTTGGAACAAGGGCAGTCGGGTATTGTACAACGCCTGTCCGAGCAGCAGAAAAAACTGGAAGCGCTGCGTTTAGATGCCGAAGGGTTTCGCATTAGAGCGAACAATATGTTAGAACTGTTACGCGAGCAACAAGTCAGCATGAAAGAGGTGCTAGCCCAGCTGCCTGCTAATGCCGATGAGCAAAGCTGGCAGCAGCAGTTAGATAAAACCCTTGATGCCGTCAGTCGCTTAGGGGCTATCAATCTGGCTGCTATTGATGAATATGAACAACAAGCGGTGCGTAAGCAGTACTTAGATGATCAGCATCAAGATTTAGTCTCTGCGCTAGACACCTTAGAAACCGCCATGCGTAAAATCGATCGAGAGACAAAACAGCGCTTTAAAAGCACCTTTGATGACATCAATGCTGGGCTACAACAACTGTTCCCAAAAGTGTTTGGTGGCGGTAGTGCTTATCTTGATTTAACGGGTGAGGATTTATTAGAAACGGGGGTTAGCATTATGGCGCGCCCGCCAGGTAAAAAAAACAGTACAATTCATTTATTATCCGGTGGTGAAAAAGCGTTAACCGCTTTATCATTGGTGTTTTCAATTTTCAGATTAAATCCTGCACCTTTTTGTATGTTGGATGAAGTAGATGCCCCTTTAGATGATGCGAATGTGGGGCGTTTTTGTAATCTAGTGCGAGAGATGTCTGAAACGGTTCAATTTATTTATATTAGCCACAATAAAATTGCTATGGAAATGGCGTCGCAATTAATGGGCGTAACGATGCAGGAACCTGGTGTATCCCGCGTTGTGGC
The DNA here is from genome assembly GCF_049390205.1 of Alishewanella sp. d11. Taxonomy (GTDB): domain Bacteria; phylum Pseudomonadota; class Gammaproteobacteria; order Enterobacterales; family Alteromonadaceae; genus Alishewanella. The sequence goes on from NZ_CP186547.1 coordinate 2,676,375, forward strand.
GGTAGATGTGGATGATGCTGTCAAACTGGCAGTAGCCTAAAAGTTAAAGGTATAAGAAAATGGCTAGCGAGTTGCGTTTAGTGTTAATAATTTTGGGAGCCCTGTTATTGGGTGGCTTATTCTTACATGGCTTATGGACGGTGCGTAAAAATAGTAACAAAGCGCAACATCGTTACCATCCTGAGGATAACGACAAAGAGCAAGCTCCTGCAGAGGGCTTTGATGAATATGGCATAGGTCAGGTTAGGGTGGTTAAGGGCGCAGGAAAAAAAACTGTTGAGTCTAAGGGCCGCTTTACCACAACGCCTAATCCTGATGCCAAGCCGCAGAGTCGGCCAGTCGATGTAAAACGTCGACATGAACCTATGCAGCAAGATGAGTTATTTCAAGAGCCGCAAGAACCCGTGTTAAGTTTTTCGGCATTAGCAGAAGAGCCCTTGCTATCGACATCTGATTTCGCAGCTGAAGAGCAAGATTATCCAGATCAGTCAATGGCCAGCGATGCTGACGATACTGATTCGGCTGCACCTTCTGAAGTTTTGATTTTGTATGTGTTGTTGCCTGAGCAACAAGAATTAAAAGGACAAGAACTGCTAGCGGCGTTAACCATGTTAGGTTTTAAATATGGTGAAATGGATATCTTCCATCGTCACCAAGACAGTGCTGGCAACGGCGAGGTATTATTTAGCTTGGCCAATATGTTTAACCCTGGCACCTTTGATATCGAAAATATGGATAAACTCAGCACCCGTGGTTTGAGCTTATTTATGACCTTGCCGGGGCCCGGCGAGCCTCTGCAAAATTTTAACGTGATGCATAATGCCGCTAAAAAATTGGCTGAAGAATTTGGTGGCCAAGTGTTAGATGGTCAGCGTAGCGTGTTAACGGTTCAAACGGTACGCCACTATGTTGAGCGCATTCGTGAATTTCAGCGCCAGTGTTTGATTCGACGCTAATTTGCCGCTAGCCACAAAAGAAGATTAACACGGCAGGTTTTACCTGCCGTTTTTATTAAAGAGTTTACGACGATGATCAAGCAAAGCCCCACAGAGCAAGTCGCGACACTGCGTGTGCAGCTGGCCGACTATAACTATCAGTATTATGTTTTAGATGCGCCCACTGTACCCGATGCTGAATACGATAGGCTTTATCGAGAGTTACAGCAGCTGGAGCAAGCTTATCCAGAGTTAGTCACCAGTGACTCGCCGACGCAACGGGTGGGCGGCGCGCCTTTAGCGAAATTTTCGCAAGTACAACATAGCCTTCCTATGCTGTCTTTAGATAATGCCTTTGCTGAAACGGACTTTACTGCCTTTGTAAAGCGTATGCGCGATAGGCTTGATTTTACTGGGGAGTTTCGCTTTTGTTGCGAGCCTAAGTTAGATGGTTTAGCCGTTAGCATCCGTTATGAACAGGGCATTTTTGTGCAAGCGGCAACCCGGGGCGATGGCAACACGGGCGAGGATATCACTGCAAACATCCGCACGATTCGCGCTATTCCCCTAAAGTTAAAGGGTAATAACGTGCCGCCGGTGCTTGAAGTGCGTGGTGAAGTCTTTATGCCATTGGCAGGGTTTGCCAAGTTAAATGAGCAAGCAAAGCAACAAGGTGAAAAAGTTTTTGCCAACCCACGCAATGCCGCAGCAGGCAGTTTGCGGCAACTTGATCCGGCGATTACCGCGAAACGGCCGCTGATGTTTTATGCCTATGCGGTGGGCTTGGTCGAGGATCCTGCAAGTTATCTGAATAATGACTGCCATTATCAGCGGTTACAGCAGTTAAAGGAGTGGGGGCTGCCAGTGTGCCCAGAAATTCGGCTGGTTAGCGGAGAAGCTGATGCGCTGAGTTACTACCACGCCATTCTAAAGCGCCGAGCCGAGCTGGCTTATGAAATCGATGGTGTGGTGATTAAAGTCAGTCAGTTAAGCCAACAGCAAGCGCTGGGGTTTGTGGCCAGAGCGCCACGGTGGGCTATTGCGTTTAAATTTCCTGCACAAGAAATGCTAACGACCTTACTGGATGTTGATTTTCAGGTTGGACGAACCGGCGCCATTACACCCGTAGCGCGATTAGTGCCGGTCAATGTTGGCGGTGTGACGGTCAGTAATGCCACCTTACACAATCAGGATGAAATAAATCGCTTGGGCGTGCAAATTGGCGATACTGTTATAGTCCGGCGTGCTGGCGATGTGATCCCGCAGATCGTGGCTGTTGTGTTAGAACAGCGTCCAGCTTCGGCTCGCCCAGTGCATTTTCCTGAGGTGTGCCCAGTCTGTGCCTCGCAGATTGAGAGAGTCAGCGGTGAAGCCGTGGCGCGCTGCACGGGTGGGTTATATTGTGCAGCCCAATTAAAAGAAGCCTTAAAACACTTTGTCTCCCGCAAAGCCCTTGATATTGAGGGTCTGGGCGATAAGTTAGTTGAACAATTAGTTGAGCAGGGCTTAGTTAAAACACCTGATGCGATTTTTGCTTTAGATATGCCAGCACTGGTTGGTTTAGAGCGAATGGCCGAGAAGTCGGCACTTAAGTTATTAAATGCGATTAAACAGGCCAAACAGACGACCTTGCCACGTTTTATCTATGCGCTGGGTATTCGCGAAGTGGGTGAAGCGACAGCACTTAACTTAGCAAATCACTTTACTACGCTGGAAGCGTTGGCTAATGCGAGCTTAGAGCAGTTATTGGCGGTTCAAGATGTTGGCACTGTAGTGGCGGAACATCTTTATAATTTCTTTCATGAACCACATAATCAGCAGGTGGTTGCGGCATTGTTAGCGCAAGGCGTGCAGTGGCCAACTATTGCTAAAGTGCAAGCCAGTGAGCAACCCCTTGCTGGACAAACTATCGTGCTTACCGGTACGCTCACCAGTATGGGACGTGACGAAGCCAAGGCGTTATTACAACGGCTAGGTGCTAAAGTCTCGGGTTCTGTTTCGGCGAAAACCCATGCGGTGATTGCCGGTGAAAGTGCGGGATCAAAATTGGTCAAAGCGGCCGAGTTACAGGTGCCGGTGTGGGATGAGCAGCAGATGCTAGCCTTATTCCAACAATACGGTGTAGCAAATTAATGTTTGTAGCAGGCAGATGGCTAGGTCGGCATAGCGTTAAACATCAGGGCATAGGCATAAATAATTCGTTATGAAAGAGTGGCCATTACTAGATAAATATGGATTGACGCCAATACCCCAGCGTTTTTATTGGCTGTTATTATTACTACTCAGACCTTATTTATGCTGGCTATTGGTGTTGACCGTGCCAGCCCAACAAAAAGATCTGATAAAACTGTTTTATCCCTATCAACAAGACTTTTTGATCGCTTGTGTGATCGCGTTACCGGTTTTATTGCTGGTGGCCGCCTTGTCACAGCGAAGCGATAAACGCAGTGCCGCTTGGCGACCCGTCTGGCGTTTCAGTAAGCCCTTGCTGCTCGTATGCTGTACTGCGGACTTCGCTTATACGCTATTCACCTTACCCGCGGATGCGATTTTAGATGCCCCTTGGCGCATAGTGTCAGTTGTGTTGTTGGGGCTTGGGTTATTCTGGCTGCTTAGTTCGAAAACCCTACCGCTAGTATTTCGCGAATGGCCCGAGCCAGTTACCAAGCCTTAATACTCAAGTGAAGCACTTTCTACCCCATGGCCACTTATAATGAAGCGCTAGGTAGGCGCTGCTTAATTTGCTCATAACGAGTTTGTTGATCAGGTTTTAAATTGCCATGACTAAGCACTTGCTGGCATTGTTTTAATAAACGTGTTTTCTCAATAGCAGAGCAAAGAGGACGGGGTGAAAGCAATAAGGTTTGCCACAGATTTAAGGCAATCCCCACGTTTTTTGGCATAACTTGATGTGCCAGTGAAAAGGCGTTAAATGCTTGCTCCCAATGACCTCGTTGATATAGCTGTACCGCATTATTATTCAGCTCGCGTGGGCCTTGTTGCATTTGCTTACGCTCGGCTTGCTCCTGCGTTAAGTACGCTTTGAACATGGGATCTGCCTGTTGGCGCAAACAATGTTGGCTAATCTGGGCAAACAGCTGCTGCGATGCTTCAGTTAATCCCACTTCATGCAGTGCTTTGGCTTTGTCTAACGCATCTTCCAGTGACTGTATCGGGCTGTCTATTTTTAAATCATGTAATAATGCTTTGGCTTTGTCTTTATGATCTTGCAGATACAGCAGCCGAGCTTTTAAGATCTGTTGTTGCTCGCTTAAATCTTGTTTTGAAAATTGTTTTTGTAAACTCTGCAAGCTTTGATTTGCTTGTCTATTTAACCGGCTATTTTGCTCTTCATCTTCAGTTGCTAAGGCAAAATCAATACTGGCGCGCGCGAGATTTAAATACAGATCAGGTTGTTCAAAAATAGAATAACGGGCAAATTTCACCATATCCTTGGCCGCCCGATATTGCATCTCATAATCGTGGTTTAAGCGAGATAATTGCAGCAGTTTTTGCTGGCGCAATAAATTTCTGGGTGCTAAATCGGCAGCATGGATCAAATGTTGTTGTGCATTTTGATAGCGTTTTTGCTTAAATTCTAATTCTGCTAACAGATCCAGCGCAAATAATCGGCTATCTGTGCGCAGTAACATCGCCTCCAGTTCACTAAAGGTTTCTGTTTCTTTACCCAAGGCGACATAGCAACGCACAAGCCCCATTTTTGCCCAGCTAAATGGTTGAATGGCGAGCATCGCTTTGAAATAGTGCTCGGCATCTGCGAACTGCTGCTGGCTAACTAAAATGTCGCCTTTCAGTTTTAACAGCAATGGAAACCATTTGCGCTGTTTTGCATCAGTGAGCTGCTCGTCAATATATTGCAGCGCACCGTGCTGATTGCCGGAATCTAAGAATTGGTATAGGGTTCTGAGTTCAGTTTTACGTTTTAGGACGCGTTCAATGCGCAGCTGCAAATCTCTTATTACAAAAGGTTTTGCAAGAAATTCATCAGGTTGTAATTCGATAACGCTATGCACTAACGTCGGATCTGTTTCAGCGCTGATAAAAATTACGCCGGTGGCGTGTTTGTGCAAGCCGCTAAATTTTAGCTCTTCGTAAAGTTGATAGCCGTCTTTACCATCGCCTTGGTTATAAGAGCAGATAATGAGATCGTAGTGAATGTCGCGGCACAGTTGTAAGGCGAGCTGCGGCTTATCGGCTATGGTGATATCTTGATATTTAAGTTGCTCTAAGGCGAAACGTAAATAGCTCTGCGATAATGCTTGTTCATCAATAATGAGAATTCGTTCATTGCGCTTTAGCGAACTATCCATCTACAGCAAGTATCCTGCGTCAGTAAGATGTTTATACTATAGCAATTTTTATGCGCGGGTTAACTGTTAATCTGTAATTAATATTATAGCGGGTTTGAATCTGCAGTTTCTTAACGTTACGCAGATTCTAGATTAGTGCATCCGGTGGCTAAACGCGCCGTACAACTTTGCCGAGGGACGCCGTTAACCCATCCATGGGGGCTCCTGTTTTTCATCCATGAAAAACACGCCCTCGGTCAAAGTGTACTATGCGTTTACCACCTCGTTTGATTTCTGTTTGGCCCGATATGTCCCCTAAAAAGGATACTATGCGTTTACCACCTCGTTTGATTTCTAAGTTTCGTGACGGTACATCAATTTTTTTAAGCCCTTGGCTGTTAGGAAGCCAGTTTGCCATCTGTTAAAAAACACCAATACAGTCAGGCAGCGAGCCGATATTGCTAAACAAAGCGTGTACGGCATGGATGCCGGACAGACAAATTTGCTGGAGCAAATTTGAACAGCTTTAGCTGGCCCGCAGGGCAAACTTCATGGATGAAGTTTGTAACCCCTACAGGGAGGTATTCACGGCGTCTTTGTGTGCAATATCGGCTGCAAGCAGCCTGACGGTTTGGTTGAAGCGATCCTAGAAAAGAAACTTCAAAGCCGGTGGAGAAAATTACTACCCAGCTAAGGGCGTTGCTCCGAGCTTGAATCTGCAGTTTCTTAACGTTACGCAGATTCTAGATTAGTGCATCCGGTGGCTAAACGCGCCGTACAACTTTGCCGAGGGACGCCGTGAACCCATCCATGGGGGCTGTTATAAACTTCATCCTGAAGTTTACCCTGCGGGCCAGCGCAAGCGCTGTTCAAATTCGTTCCTGACGAATTTGTGTTTTTCATCCATGAAAAACACGCCCTCGGTCAAAGTGTACTATGCGTTTACCACCTCGTTTTGTTCTTGTTGTAGCCCAATGGCCCACTTAGCTTATTTAAGCCCTTGGCTGCGGTAGAATTTTTGTAACAGCAGCAAGGATGCTGCGTAGGCTGAGTGGGCACAGGGATGTGATCCTCGAAGCCGGTGGAGAAAATTACTACCCAGCTAAGGGCGTTGCACCGATCTTGAATCTGCTGTTACTTGCGGTTTAGCTGAATTGTGTTCGATATATCTTGTAGTAAAGAATAGGGCGGTGCTCTCCCAACTGAGCTAACAATCCATGGGAGTATAAAGCGAAAATTACTAGAAATTTGGTGGATTGTACTGGGTTCGAGCTAGTGGCAACCGTGTCTTGGTAAAGAATAGGGCGGTGATCTTGCAGCAGAGCTAGCAAATTTTGGGGTTGTAAAGCGAAAATTTACTAGAAATTTGGTGGATTGTACTGGGTTCGAACCAGTGACCCCCGCCTTGTAAGGGCGGTGCTCTCCCAGCTGAGCTAACAATCCATGGGAGTATAAAGCGAAACTTACTAGAAATTTGGTGGATTGTACTGGGTTCGAACCAGTGACCCCCGCCTTGTAAGGGCGGTGCTCTCCCAGCTGAGCTAACAATCCATGGGAGTATACAGCGAAAACTTATTAAAAAGTTGGTGGATTGTACTGGGTTCGAACCAGTGACCCCCGCCTTGTAAGGGCGGTGCTCTCCCAGCTGAGCTAACAATCCACGCTGTGATGGCGCTCATTATAGGGAGCGAGAAAACAGTGTCAACTTTATTTTCTAAAATTGGGTTTGCTTGCCGCAAAATTAAGCAGTAAAGGCCATTTAGACTCACTTTGCAAGACAAGTTTGAAAAAAGTCGATGACTAACCGTTATGCTTGGGTGCATCTACAGCCTTGCATTGCTACAATAGCCTTCTTAGTCTTGTTCTGTCAGCAATGGAAATTTTATGTCATTAGTGACCCGTTTTGCGCCAAGCCCAACCGGCTATTTACACGTAGGTGGCGCCCGTACTGCTTTATTTAGTTGGTTATATGCCCGTAAACTTGGCGGCAAATTTATTCTACGGATTGAAGATACCGATTTAGAGCGTTCAACCCAAGCCTCGGTAGATGCGATCCTTGAAGGCATGCAGTGGTTGGGTTTGGATTATGACGAAGGCCCATACTATCAGACCAAACGCTTTGATTTGTATAAAGAGGTCGTTGCCAAGCTGTTAGCTGAAGGCAAAGCTTATAAATGCTTTTGTACGATTGAAGAAGTGGATGCGATGCGCGAAGCGCAAATGGCTGCAGGTGAAAAACCGAAATACAATGGTATGTGGCGCGATCGCACCGATCATCCAACCGATAAACCTTACGTGATCCGCTTTAAAAATCCGCTAGATGGCGTGGTGGTCATTGATGATTTAATCAAAGGTCGGATTGAGATTGCCAATGCGGAATTGGATGACCTCATTATCGCCCGAAGTGACGGTACACCCACCTACAACTTAACGGTAGTGGTGGACGATTGGCAAATGGGTATTACGCATGTAATTCGTGGTGATGATCATGTTAACAACACGCCACGGCAAATGAATATTTTAGCGGCGCTGGGCGCTGAACTGCCGAAGTATGCCCATGTTCCTATGATTTTGGGTGACGATGGCAAACGTTTGTCAAAACGGCATGGTGCTGTTGGGGTGATGCAATACCGTGATAACGGCTTTTTACCGGAAGCCTTGCTTAACTATTTAGTTCGGCTGGGTTGGTCACACGGTGATCAGGAGATTTTTAGTTTAGATGAACTGGTGCAACTATTCGACCTATCTGCTTGTAATCGCGCCCCATCGGCCTTTAATACCGACAAGCTAATTTGGTTAAATCAGCATTATATGAAAACGCTGCCAGCAGAGCAGGTTGCTCAACAGCTTACTTGGCACCTCAACGAGCAAAAGTTAGATGTTACGCAGGGGCCAGCCATTACTGAGGTAATTAAGGTACAAGCCGAGCGGGTAAAAACCTTAAAAGAGCTGGTTGAAGTAAGCCGTTATTTTTATGAAGACTTTGCTGAGTTTGAAGAAAATGCTGCGAAAAAGCATTTAAGAGCGGTTGCTGCGGAACCTTTAGCCTTGGTGAAAGCCAAACTGGCTGATATTGATGTTTGGTCTGTTGAGGCTATTCATACTGAAATTAATGCTGCAGCAGAAGCTTTAGGTTTAGGTATGGGGAAAGTCGGCATGCCGTTAAGGGTTGCGGTGACGGGCGGTGGTAATTCTCCGGCTTTGGATATCACTTTGCAGCTAATTGGTAAAGAGCGTGTGTTAGCTCGCATTGAGCTGGCCTTAGAATATATTCGACAACGTGCAGAAAACGCATAAGCAGGTTTCAGTAACGCCTGGCTAGCCGGGCGTTATTTTTTGCAGATGCAGTATGCCTAAAAATTATTGTGAACAATGCCCATTTTACTATTTTTATTCAGTTTATTTTCTTTTAATGCCATGGCTGACGAAGAGCCTGAAGGGGATGAAATTAATGTCCCTGGTCTAATCGATTTAGGTTTTTTAGGCACTATTACGGGTGATATTGAGGTCGGCTTCTTATTTTTAGAAGGCAATACCGATGCGCGAGGCTGGCGGATATCCTCTGAAATGGTGCATGACACCGAGCTGTTCCGAAACCGCTATAACATCCAAGGACGCCTGCAAAAAAACCAGTATATCGATGAGGTGACGGGTGAAACAGGCAGGCAAACGACGGTAAAACGCTATGCTTTCTCTGGCCAAAGCAACTATAAGTTTCTTTCTGGTACTCAATCCTTTTTTGGTCGTGGTGCTTATGCTTATGATATGTTTGGTGCTTTCAAGCAACAAGGTTCGCTGGCAACAGGTTACGCAAACCGGGTCTATGAACGCCAAGCTAATTATCTTGATTTAGAGACAGGGCCTGGTTTTGCTTTTCGCGAAAGTGCTGCAGGAAATAGCACCAAGGGACTTATTTGGTTTCTAGCCGTTAATTATGAACAGGAGTTGTATAAAGGGAGTCGTTTTCGGCAAACTTTTGAGGGGAATGTATCTTTAGATGGCGAAAATACCATGTACAGTAGCCGCTCTAGTTTAACCTCGCAAATTAATGGACGCTTAGCCATGCGTTTAAGTTTTACCGCGCATTTTAACTCAAGGCCTGAAGACAAATTGGAAACACTTGATACTGAAACCTCCGCCTCTTTGGTTTATGCTTTTTAAATTCGTAATTTAAGTGTATTAAAAGTAACATTATTCCGTCATTCAATTTTAACAATTAATTGTTTCAATCTTCGCGAAATTATTATTATATAAATCGCAGGAGCTTTTGTATGACGACCCTAAAGCCGATGGCCAGTATTGATAACTCTGGTATCGATCCTATTAGCAACCACTCTGCTAATCCTTCTTTTCAAGATATCGTAGAAACACGGATTGCGCGCCGTAGCTTTTTAAAAGGTAGCTTAGCCGCCGCAGTATCAGGTATTCTTGGCGTTGGTTTAACCGGCTGTAATAGCAGTGACACTGCTGAACCTACGCCCCCGGTTAATGTTGCGCCAGCGCCTACCTTTTTAGGTTTTGCAGCGTTAGCGACTAATCGTGCTGATGCTGTCACCGTACCTGCAGGTTACACGGCTAAACCTTTTCTTGCTTGGGGTACGCCAATCACCGGGACTTACCCGAACTTTTTAGAAGATGCCACCAATACTGCACAAGAGCAGGCCATGCAAATGGGCATGAATCACGATGGTATGCACTTTTTCCCAATTGATGTGCGTAACGGTGGTAATAACTCTGCTGAAGGCTTATTGGTTATGAACCACGAATATGTTGAGCCTAATGTACTGCATCCACAAGGCCCAGTATTACCGAGACCAGCAGAGCAAGCCGCGAAGGAAATTGCAGCACATGGCGTTAGCGTGGTGCATATTCAGAAAAATGCGCAAAATGAATGGCAAGTGGTCGCAAATAGTCCTTTTAACCGCCGTATTACTGCGGAAACGCCAATGGCAATGTCTGGTCCGGTGCGTGGTCACAGCAAACTGGTCACCAAGTATAGCCAAGATGGCACCATGACCCGTGGCACAATCAATAACTGTGCCCATGGCTATACGCCTTGGGGAACTTATTTGACGGCTGAGGAAAACTGGGCCGGTTATTTTATGAATAGCGACGCAACCCAAGTTCGTGAGCACAGTCGCTATGGGGTAGGCCGCAGTAATGGCCGTTATTTCTGGGAAACTGCGACACCAAGCGCGGATCGTTTTAGTCGTTTTAATGCGTCAACTTTAGCCGCTTCGGCCGCTGAAGATTATCGTAATGAACCTAATACCTTTGGTTGGATCGTCGAGATTGATCCTTTTAACCCAGATAGCGTGCCACAAAAGCGTACAGCCTTGGGGCGTTTCGCGCATGAAGGCATTGTATTTGCTAATGTTACCGAAGGTGAGCCTATTGTTGCCTATTCTGGTGATGATGCACGCAACGAGTATATCTACAAGTTTGTCTCTAAAGCACCGTACTTTAAAAATACCGCTGGTGGTCATTTGCTGAATGAAGGCACATTGTACGTGGCGCGCTTTAATGCAGATGGTTCAGGTGATTGGTTACCACTAGATATCACTAACCCAGAATTTATTGCTAAAGCTGCGGTGGCCGGTGTGGTATTTAGCGATCAAGCGGATGTACTTTTAAATACCCGTTTAGCCGCCGATGTGGTTGGAGCAACGAAAATGGATCGTCCTGAGTGGGGCGCTGTCCATCCAGAAACATCAGAAGTTTATTTTACTTTAACTAATAACACGCGCAGAACAGAAGCTACAGTGGATGCTGCCAACCCTCGCGCAAACAATACTACAGGCCATATTATTCGCTGGAAAGAGCGCAGTAATATTGCTGCTGTGCAGTTTGATTGGGATATTTTCTTGCTTGCTGGCGATGTCGGTACGGCTACCCCTGGATCTAATTTGGTACTGACTGCTGATAATCACTTAGCCAGCCCAGACGGTTTATGGTTTGATGATAATGGCTTACTTTGGATCCAAACCGATATGAGCGGTTCGCAACAAAGTACAGGGCCTTATGGCAATAACCAAATGCTTGTTGCTGATCCAACCAGCCGGCAGATTAAACGCTTTTTAGTTGGCCCTACAGATTGCGAAGTGACAGGGGTGATTATGACACCCGATCATCGTACGATGTTTGTGAATATCCAGCACCCTGGCGATCGCTCGACTGCGACGAATTTCACCAGCAACTGGCCAGCAGGTGGCACTAGTCGTCCGCGTTCAGCCACGGTGATTATCACTAAAGACGATGGTGGTATTATTGGTACCTAATTTGGCTAACTAGCTAACAAATAGGGGCCCTTGCGGCCCCTATCTTTTTGTAACCAGCCCAGTTTTAGTGTAAAACACGGGCTCTTAAGGTGCCTGGAATCGCCTTCAACTCATTTAAGGCCAACTCACGATCAGCCGATTCAATATCGATTACCACATAACCAATTTCCTGATTAGTTTGCAGATATTGACCCGCGATATTCACATTATGCTTCGCAAAGGCTTCGTTGATCTTGGTTAGCATGCCTGGCTGGTTTTTATGGATATGCAGCAAGCGCGCCCGATCTTTATGCTCTGGTAGGGACACTTCTGGGAAATTCACCGCAGAAAGGGTAGAGCCATTATCGCTGTATTTCACCAATTTTCCGGCGACTTCAAAACCAATGTTTTCCTGTGCTTCTTGAGTTGAACCACCGATATGTGGAGTTAGGATCACATTATCAAACTGGCGCAGTGGCGACACAAACTCTTCGTTATTGCCTTTTGGTTCGACTGGGAAAACGTCAATGGCGGCACCAGCCAGTTTTTTACTCTCAAGCGCTGCGGTTAACGCATCAATATCCACTACAGTGCCGCGCGAAGCGTTAATTAAGATGGCACCGTGCTTCATTAGCGCTAATTCGGCTTCGCCAATCATATTTTGGGTTTGCGCAGTTTCCGGTACATGTAAGCTAATCACATCCGAGGTTTTTAGTACTGTGGCTAAATCGACCTGAGTAGCGTTACCTAAGACTAACTTGCTCTCAATATCGTAAAACTGCACCCGCATCCCAAGTTGCTCAGCCATAATGCTAAGCTGGGTACCGATATGACCATAACCAATAATACCTAAAGTCTTACCCCGAGCTTCAAAAGATTGATCGGCCGTTTTTAACCACTCGCCACGATGGGCCGCGGCATTACGCTGCGGAATACCGCGCAATAACATAATAATTTGCCCCAGCACCAACTCGGCAACCGAACGAGTGTTGGAGAAAGGTGCATTAAACACCGGAATGGCGCGTTTTAAAGCAGCTGTTAAATCAACCTGATTAGTACCGATACAAAAACAGCCAATGGCCACCAGCTTACTTGCTGCTTCCAGCACGTTTTCGGTAAGCTGGGTACGCGAGCGAATACCAATAAAATGCGCATCTTTGATACGTTCAATTAGCTCATCTTCGGGTAGCGAGGTTTTCAGATACTCGATATTGGTATAGCCCTGATCTTTAAAGGTTTGAACCGCACTTTGGTGTAAGCCTTCCAGCAGCAGGATCTTAATTTTGTCTTTTGCCAGCGAAAATTTTTCCATGTTACTTCTCTTGTGCTTGATTAAATAAAAATGCTGCCTTGGCTTAAAGCCGTGTTGATCACGGTTATTATTATTTTAAGGTTTGCGTACCGTCAGCAGTGCCCACTAAGACGATATCTGCTGCACGATGGGCAAAAATGCCGTTAGTGACCACGCCCACAATATTGTTTATTTGTTGCTCGGTGACAAGAGGATCGATGATCTGCAAACCATGCACATCAATAATCACATTGCCATTATCGGTAATAACCTTTTCCCGTAGCACCGGGGTGCCACCTAATTTCGCCAACTCGCGGCTAACATAGGCGCTGGCCATTGGGATAACTTCCACCGGTAAAGGGAACTTACCCAATACTTCAACCTGCTTGCTATTATCAACGATACAAATAAAGGTATCGGCTACGGCGGCCACAATTTTTTCACGGGTAAGGGCAGCACCGCCGCCTTTAATCATGTGACGCTGTGGGTTAATTTCGTCTGCACCATCAATGTAGACGCTAAAATGCTCCACGCTATTGAGGTCAAGCACGGGAATGCCGAGCGCTTTTAAGCGAGTCGTCGACTGCTCAGAGCTAGAGACTGCGCCAGCAATCTGCTCTTTAATCTCAGCGAGTGCATCGATAAAATGATTTACGGTCGACCCCGTACCCACACCGACTATACTCTTGGCCGGAATAAATGCTAGCGCTGCTCGGGCAGCATTACGTTTCATTTCATCTTGCGTCATTAGAATCACTTTGTGCATTTAGCCATACAGACGGATAGTATATCTTTTGCAGTAAAAAAATACAGCGTTGCTTTTTACTCGTTGGCGAGCCTTATTACAGCTTGAATTGAAAATACTGGCTGGGGGTAATAACGGCATCCAGTGGCTTATCCCAAGCTTCAACCGGCACTGCCGTAACCTGCTGGCAGTCATGTGCCAAACCTATCACTGTTGTCGTCGCATCGAAAGGCAACTGCGCTAAGGTGCGATCATAAAAGCCCCCGCCCATGCCCAAGCGCTGCCCCTGACTATCAAAGGCAACTAAGGGCGTAAAGATAACGTCTAGCTCTGCTAGGGGCTTAATTTCAGCACAATTTAATACCGGCTCGGCAATACCAAAGCGGTTTGGCTGTAATGGTGTTTGCGGTCGATAATGTTGAAATAGCAAATAGCCGGCAGCAAAAGGGTGAAGCACCGGTAAATACAGGTTTTTTCCGGCGGCGAGGAATGCGTGAATAAGCGGTGCAGTGTTAATTTCGCCTTCGTTGGTTAGGTACAGCGCAAAGTGCTGTAGCGCCATTAAAGAGGGGTGCTGTAATACTTGCTCTGCAAGCACTGTGGCGGCGTGTTGTTGTTCGGCAGCCGTTAAGGCTTGGCGGCGGCGACGAATTTCAGATCTGAGTTGTTGACGGTTTTGCATAGTAGATAAGGAGGCAAAACATAGCATGGCTGCAAGATAGCATAAAAAGGCTAAGTGTTCTCCGGAATTGCCGTAACATGTTTAAGCCCTTGAACCATAGGTTCAAGGCGGAACGGCAATGGCCACCGTAGGCTTCCCAGTACAAGCTGGGCCTGCACAAAAGTGACACAGAAACATCCCTTAGTAAAACAATTATCGGCTCAGGGACATCAACACATTACAAGCAACCCAGAGAACACCTTAAGTATACCACTCTAAAAATTGCTGTCTAAGTTAATCGATAGGAAATTGGTCTAACTGCTGCTTGTTTATGCGTCTTGTCGCTTAACTGGGCTATTGCTTAAGGCGGGCTTAGCTATTTAAGGTTGACCAAGGTGTCTAAGCTTGACGAAAAAGCTTAATGTTAGCCTAGGTGCTTAAGGTTGGCGAAGGGCGAGGGTGGTGGTAGCATATGTCATCAGGTGAAGAGATTCTTTTTAGCGAAATAGCGAGGCGGCCATGGCCAATACTTTAACTTCCAGTTCGTTGATTCAAAGCTATGATCGCTGGAGTGCAGCGCTCGACGGCGCCTTTGTTATGGCCTCGGCCGCAGAATTACATGGTTTAATCAGTGGTTTATTAAGCGGCGGCTTAGCGGCGCAAAGCTCGGATTTTTTAGCCGTACTCTATGATTTTTTAAATGATGGTCAGGCCTTACCCCAAGCACTAAAAACCGATGTACAGCAATTGATCAGCAATACGGCGCAAAGCCTGCAAAGTGGCGATTACGATTTTGCGCTGTTGCTACCCAATGATGATGATGCTTTAGTCGAACGCTTGGAAGCCATGGTGGAGTGGACGCAAGCGTTTTTAGTGGGCTTTGCGGTACAGCAAACTGATCTTTCTATACTGTCTAGCGATATACGAGAAGCCGTAGAGCAATTAACTGAAGTGACCAAGCTGGATATTGCGACGCAGGACGACAGCAGTGCAGAGGAAAATGAAGAAGCCTACTTTATGGTGCTAGAGCATATTCGCTTGATGGTATTTAGTTGCTTTAACGAGGTGGGCGTAAAGCCAATAGACAAAGGTCCGCTCAGTAAAACGCTGCACTAGTTCTGGCTGCCTAAACCCTGTTGTAGCCAGCGTGCGACGATGGGGGGCGTTTCTTCTTCACGCGATTTTAATTTAAGAGAATTAGCATGCAATCAGATTGTTATTTGCAGCGTCGCCAGCAACTATTAGCTCAGTTACCCGCAAACTCGGTGGTATTAATCCCCGCCGCAACAGAGCAAACTCGCAGTCGGGATACCGAGTATCCGTTTCGGCAAAACAGCGATTTTTGGTATTACACGGGCTTTAATGAACCCGATGCGTTGCTGATTTTAAGCAAAGATCAGCAAGCACAGTGCGAGGCGTTATTACTGTGCCGCGATAAAGATCCACTGGCCGAAATTTGGCAGGGTCGCCGGTTGGGGCCAGCAGCGGCCTTCACTACCCTTGGGCTTAAGGCCGCCAGTATTAGCGAGCAACACGAGCAGCTTACGCAGGCCATTAACGGCAAGCATGCGGTGTACCTTAACTTAGGCGAGCATCCAGCCTTAGAGCAGCAGCTAGCCTGCATTATGCAAGGCCTGCGGCAGCGCGAAAAGCGTGGCGATATTGCGCCTTTAGCTTTGCAGGACCTACGCCCCTTTAGCAGTGAACAGCGATTAATTAAAGATGACGCTGAGCTAACGATGATGCGCCGCGCCGCGCAAATTAGCAGCCAGGCGCATCATCGCGCTATGCAGTTTTGCCACTCAGGCGCCTTTGAATATCAATTAGAAGCGGAAATTCTGCACGAATTTGCCATGCAGGGCGCGCGTTATCCAGCTTATAACAGCATAGTGGGTAGCGGCGAAAACGGCTGTATTTTGCATTACACCGAAAACAGCAGCCAGCTAAAAGCGGGCGATTTAGTGCTGATTGATGCCGGTTGCGAACTGGCTGGCTATGCCGCTGATATCAGTCGTACTTTTCCTGTTAGTGGGCGTTTTTCACCTGAGCAAGCGGCATTGTACGAGCTGGTGTTAGAAGCCCAGCTTGCTTGTATCGCCGCCGTTAAGCCCGGCACAACCTTTGCTGAACTCAATACCATTGCCGAACAGATCCTGACGAAAGGCCTGCTGCAATTAGGGATTTTGCAGGGAGATTTGACCGAGCTCATCACAAATAAAGCCTGCAAGCAGTATTTTATGCATGGTATAGGCCATTGGCTGGGGTTAGACGTACATGATGTAGGCGCTTATAAAGTAGCCACTGCAGACAGACCCTTTGTGCCAGGTATGGTATTAACCATTGAACCCGGCCTTTATATCGCCTCAGGCTCGAGCACTGCCGAAAAGTGGTGGGGGCTTGCCGTTAGGATTGAAGATAATATTCTGGTGACCAACGAGGGCGCTGAGAATCTCACCGCTGGCTGTGTAAAAACGCTAGGCGATATTGAACAATTAATGAAAAATAATCAGGCTAAAGCCCCGTGCTAAAGCCGTAGCCAAGAAGAATACAAAACGCATGACAGAAATGCTTACTTCTGCACAGAGTGATGCAACGCAGGCAAGCCCTAGAGTTTATGATGTGGTGATCGCCGGTGGCGGTATGGCCGGCTCGATGTTAGCGCTAGCGTTAACCCAGCGTTGCCCAACACTGACCATAGCCATAGTAGAGCAACACGCCGAGACTTCACCAAAAGCCAGTTTTGATAGCCGCAGTATTGCGCTATCGGCTGGCAGTGTGCAGCTGTTGCAGCAATTTGGTATTTGGGACAAGCTCGCGCCTTTTGGCTGTCCGATCATGGATATTGCGGTATCCGATCGTGGCCATTTTGGCAAAACTTGGCTAAGTGCGGCGGAATATCGCGTGCCAGCGTTAGGGCAAGTGATAGAGGTTGAGCATGTGGGCGCCGTGTTAGCAGAGCAGTTAGCCGCAGCACCACAGTTAACGCGCTGGCAGCCTAAACAGATCAGCGCGCTTCGCCGCAGTGACACTAGCGCACAGCTGACACTGAATGACGGCACCGTATTAGAAACCCGATTACTGGTCATTGCCGAAGGCGGCCAGTCGGCAACGCGCCAATTAGTGGCCGTGCCGCAGCAGGAAACGCCTTATGCGCAAACCGCCATTATCGCTAATTTGGCCTTGGCACAGCGCCATCAAAACAAAGCCTTCGAACGTTTTACCGAATATGGCCCCATAGCCTTGTTACCGCTTACCAATAATCGCTACTCTTTAGTGTGGACAGTACCTCCCGCCGAGGCTGATGCGCTGTTAGCACTGTCAGAGTCAGATTTTTTGGCCAAGGTGCAACAGGCGTTTGGTTATCGTGCTGGCGTATTTAGCGGCTGCGGTAAGCGCGCCGCTTATCCGTTAGTGCTTAGGCAAAGCCCGCAGGTGGTTAGCCATCGAGCCGCCTTGCTAGGGAATAGCCTACACAGTTTGCACCCGATTGCCGGCCAAGGTTTTAACTTGGCGCTGCGCGATATTGATTGTCTGAGTGCGTTATTAGCACAAGCGGATAACGAGGTGGGCAGTTATGCGCAATTGCGGCAATACGAGCTGGCACGGCAGGCCGATATGCAGCGGGTAATTTGGTTAACCGATGCCTTAGTGCGCACTTTTTCGAATCGTTCACGGCTGGTGGCGCTGGCGCGCAACCTCGGGCTGTTTGCGATGCTAATGTGCGATGATTTAAAAACACCACTGGCTCGCCAGACCATGGGTTTTGGAGCGCAGTATGCAAAATCTTGATGTGACTATTGTCGGCGCCGGTAGCGCCGGCTTAACCCTGGCTTTATTACTGGCCGAACTTGGCTTAAGCATTGCGATTATCGAAAAAGGCGCTGCACCCGAATTGGCCACGCCAGCTTATCAGCGGGTGAGTGCCCTTAACCCCGCCTCGATGCGGGTGCTAAGTAAACTTGGCGTTTGGCAGGGCATTGCCGCGCAAGCGGCTCCTTATAGCCAGATGCAAGTATGGGAAGCCGACAGTTTTGGGCGGATTGCCTTTAGTGCTGAGCCACCGCAATTACCCGAGCTGGGCTGGATTTGCGATAACGAAGCCATTCGCCAGCAGCTGTATTTACAAGTGCAGCAACAGCCGACTATTCAGTGGTATTTTAATGTTGAGATAAGCCAACTGGCGCAAACCGAACGTGATGTGCTGGTGCAGCTGAATAACGGCCAGATCCTGCTTAGCCAATTATTGGTTGGTGCTGATGGCGTTAACTCTTTTGTGCGGCAACAGCAGCAATTACCGCTAACACATTGGGATTATAATCAGCAGGCCATTGTTGCGGTGATTGCTTGCGAAGAAGCACACCAAGCCACCGCCCGCCAAGCCTTTCTGGCTACCGGACCTTTAGCCTTATTACCCTTACCAGATGCGAATTTATGCTCTATTGTCTGGAGTGCCGACACTGATCGCGCTAAAGCACTGATGGCCTTAGACGATAATGCTTTTAATCAGGCGCTAACGGCGGCTAGCCAAAGTGTACTCGGCTGTCTAAGTTTACACAGTACTCGACAAGCTTACCCGTTGAAAATGCGCTATGCCAGCGAATGGGTACGTGGCCGTGTGCTTTTGGTCGCCGATGCGGCCCACAGTATTCATCCCTTAGCTGGGCAGGGCATGAACCTAGGGCTAATGGACGTTGCCGCACTGGCGCAAATTCTCGGTAAGCAATTGACTGCAGGTAAGCCACTTTATGAAGCCCGTGCCTTGCAAGCCTACCAACGCTGGCGCAAAGCCCAAGCACAAAGCATGATTGCTACTATGGAAGCTTTTAAACGCGGTTTTAGTAATGATTTAGCCCCGTTAAAGCTGTTACGGGGCGCAGGTTTAGTGTTGGCTGATAAATTGCCGGGCGTAAAACAAAAACTTATGGCAGCGGCACTGGGTAATAGCGGCGATTTACCGGAGATAGCAAAGTACTAAATTAGAAGCCTATAACCACATTGCTTACGCCAAGCCGCCGTGAATACATCCCTGTAGGCTTCACTCAGGCATCCATGCCTTCGAGACTTGGCTTAAAGCAATCTGGTTACTGTCTCTGTGTAGCTTCAGCAAAATTGTCATAATTCGCCTTAGATTTTTTGGTAATCGCTACTGTCGCATTACAAAAAGTAATCCAAATTGGGCTGTTTACCGACGGTGCCTTGCGGTATAATCCAGAGGTATTTTTTAGTTGAGGTAGCAAGGTTTGCGCTTAACTAGCTGAAATTTAACGGCTTTAACTTGCAATCCATTTACTGCTGCCTACCCTCACAATCAGTAGGAAAAAATAATGGCTCAAAAAACCGTGTTACATGCCAGCCACCTGGCTGCAGGTGCCAAGATGGTTGACTTCTTCGGCTGGGAAATGCCAATTAACTATGGCTCGCAGATTGAAGAACACCATGCCGTGCGTCAAGACGCTGGAATGTTTGATGTATCGCACATGACCATCATTGATTTAACCGGTGCCAATACCCGCAATTTTCTGCGTGTTTTAGTAGCCAACGATGTTGCTAAACTCACTACCCCCGGTAAAGCCCTCTATACCGGCATGTTAAATGAGCAGGGTGGGGTAATAGACGACCTGATTGTGTATTTCCTGCAAGAAGATTTCTTCCGTTTAGTTGTCAACTCTGCCACCCGCGAAAAAGATTTAGCCCATATCACCGCCCAAGCCAAAGCCTTCAATGTTACTGTTACAGAGCGTCCTGAATTTGCGATGATCGCGGTGCAAGGCCCCAATGCTAAAGCCAAAGTGGCCACCTTATTAACCGCCGAGCAGCAAGCGGCTGTGGCCGGTATGAAGCCGTTTTTTGGTGTGCAAGCGGGCGATCTGTTTATTGCAACTACCGGCTATACTGGTGAAGATGGCTACGAAATTGCTTTACCCAACGCACAAGCCCCTGCGTTATGGACGCAACTGCTAAGCGCTGGCGTTAAACCTTGTGGTTTAGGCGCGCGTGATACATTACGCTTAGAAGCTGGTATGAATTTATATGGTCAGGATATGGACGAAACCGTCTCTCCTTTAGCCGCCAATATGGGCTGGACTATTGCGTGGGAGCCAACGGATCGCGCTTTTATTGGCCGTGCTGCCTTAGAGCAAGCTAAAGCCGCCGGTACCGAGAAACTGGTGGGTTTAGTGATGGAACAAAAAGGCGTATTACGCCATGGTCAGCGCGTTGTCACGCCTGCCGGTGAAGGGGTGATTACCTCAGGGACTTTCTCCCCGACTTTAGGTTTTAGTATTGCCATGGCCCGTGTGCCAGCAGCAACTACCGATACGGCAGAAGTCGATATCCGCGGTAAAATGGTGGCTGTAAAGGTAGTTAAACCTGCCTTTGTTCGCGCCGGTAAAAAATTAGTTTAATCGTCGTAATACCAAGTAAAAATAATATAACTGTTAATAGAGCAGCTAAGGAAAACAACATGAGCAACATCCCTGCAAATTTAAAATACGCTTCCAGCCACGAGTGGCTGCGTGCAGACGGTGACGGTGTTTACACTGTTGGTATTACTGAACACGCCCAAGAACTGTTAGGTGACATGGTATTCGTAGAATTACCAGAAGTGGGTGACACCGTGACTCAGAACGACGATTGTGCTGTAGCCGAATCAGTAAAAGCCGCTTCTGATATTTACGCCCCAGTATCTGGCGAAATCGTGGCAATTAACGAAGCGTTAAGCGACTCGCCAGAGTTAGTTAACAGCAGCCCATACGAAGAGGGCTGGATGTTTAAAATTAAAATCGCTGATGAAGCGGAACTGAGCGCGCTGTTAGACGCCGCCGGTTACCAAGCTATCGTCGACGAAGAATAAGAAAACGGCAGATCCTGCCAGCCTAAAGCCCCGTACAAAACGGGGCTTTACGTTAGTAAAAGGCAAACCGGGTATCTACCCAATAGTTTTCAGTATGCACGGGCGCAGCCAACCCCCGTGCATGTTGAAAGACGAAGGGTATAACAACCAGTACCGTGTAATAACCTGTATCAACACCAGGACAACTAGCATGACCCATACCGCAGTGAAAACCCTGACGCAACTTGCGAAACACGACGAATTTCTGCAGCGCCATATTGGCCCAGATGCAGCCGAAACCACCGCAATGCTGCAAGAGCTTGGCGTAGACAGCGTAGCGCAGCTGATTGCGCAAACCGTACCCGAGAGCATCCGCTTACCGAAGCCTTTGGCCATTGGCGACAGCCAAACCGAAGTTGATGCCCTAAGCTACTTAAAAGCGGTTGCATCGAAAAACAAAATGTATAAGTCGTACATTGGTATGGGTTATCACCCAACACTGACGCCACACGTTATTCTGCGTAATGTGTTAGAAAACCCAGGTTGGTACACCGCGTACACGCCATACCAGCCAGAAATTGCCCAAGGTCGTTTAGAATCCTTATTAAACTTCCAGCAGTTATCCTTAGATATTACCGGTATGGAACTGGCCAGTGCCTCGTTATTAGACGAAGCCACTGCCGCTGCTGAAGCGATGGCACTAGCCAAGCGCGTCACCAAGAGCAAATCTAACCTGTATTTTATTGCTGACGACGTGCACCCACAAACCATCGACGTGGTAAAAACCCGCGCCGAAATGTTTGGTTTTGACATTGTTGTGGGCAAAGCCAGCGAAGCCGCTGAGCACGATGTATTTGGTGCCTTAATACAGTATCCAACCACTAACGGTGATATCCGTAACGACAGCGCGTTAATTGCGGCTTTACAAGCGAAAAAAGCTATCGTTGCCGTGGCAACTGATCCCATGGCGCTGATGCTGTTAAAAGCCCCGGGCGAGCTGGGTGCTGATGTGGTATTAGGCTCTATGCAGCGCTTTGGCGTACCTATGGCTTACGGTGGCCCACATGCGGCGTTCTTCGCGACTCGTGAT
The DNA here is from genome assembly GCF_049390205.1 of Alishewanella sp. d11. Lineage (GTDB taxonomy): Bacteria > Pseudomonadota > Gammaproteobacteria > Enterobacterales > Alteromonadaceae > Alishewanella. The sequence continues at coordinate 2,698,496 of NZ_CP186547.1, forward strand.
GCCTACAAGCGCTCTATGCCAGGCCGTATTATTGGTGTATCAAAAGATCGCCGTGGCAATCAAGCCTTGCGTATGGCGATGCAAACCCGCGAGCAGCATATCCGTCGTGAAAAAGCTAACTCGAACATCTGTACTGCGCAGGTATTACTGGCCAATATCGCCTCGTTCTATGCGGTTTACCATGGCCCGCAAGGCTTAAAAGATATCGCCGAGCGTATTCACCGCAGCGCTGATATTTTTGCTGCTGGCTTACAAGCCAAAGGTGTTGCGCTGGTAAATAGCCACTGGTTTGATACCGTGACGTTCAAGGTTGCTGATCGTGCTGCCGTTGTTGCCCGTGCCTTAGCTGCCGGTGTTAACTTGCGTACCGATGTAGCCGATAGCTTGGCGGTAAGTTTTAACGAAGCCACCAAAGCGGCCGATATCGCCGAGCTATTTGATATCGTGTTAGGTGCCGGTCATGGCTTAGACGTTAACGCCCTTGATGCACAAATCGTCGCCAATGGTTCAACCTCTATCCCAGCCGACTTAGCCCGTACTTCTGCGGTATTAAGCCACCCAGTATTTAACCAGTATCATAGCGAAACCGAGATGCTGCGTTATATCAAAAAGCTGGAAAACAAAGATTTAGCGCTGAACCACTCCATGATTTCCTTAGGTTCATGCACCATGAAACTGAACGCCACGGCTGAGATGATCCCGATCACTTGGCCAGAGTTTGGTTCATTACACCCGTTCGTACCACGCGATCAGGCTGAAGGTTACTACCAGATGATCACCCAACTGGGCGATTGGCTGGTGAATATCACTGGTTACGACAATATCTCGATGCAGCCAAACTCAGGCGCACAGGGTGAATACGCGGGTATGGTGGCCATTCGTAAATACCACGAAAGCCGTGGCGAAGGCCATCGTAACATCTGTTTAATTCCAGTCTCTGCCCACGGTACTAACCCAGCTACTGCGGCGATGACTAGCTATGAAGTGGTCTTAGTTGATTGCGACAAGTCAGGCAATATCGATATGGCCGACTTAAAAGCCAAAGCCGCCGAAGTAGGCGATCGCTTAGCCGCTATCATGGTAACTTACCCGTCAACCCACGGTGTATTTGAAGAAACCATCGCTGAGCTGTGTGAAGTAGTACACTCTTACGGCGGTCAGGTGTATATGGACGGTGCCAATATGAACGCGCAGGTAGGCTTAACCTCACCTGGTTTTATCGGTTCAGACGTATCACACTTAAACCTGCACAAAACCTTCTGTATTCCACACGGTGGTGGCGGCCCGGGTATGGGACCAATTGGCGTGAAGAGCCACTTAGCGCCGTTTTTACCTAACCACAGTATCGTAAAAATAGACGGTACCGGTGAAAGTAATGGCGCTGTAGCCGCTGCACCTTTTGGTAGCGCGGGCATTCTGCCAATCAGCTGGATGTACATTGCCATGATGGGTAGCGAAGGCTTAAAACAAGCGACTGAGTTTGCGATTTTAAATGCTAACTACGTGGCGAAAAAATTAAGCCCACACTTCCCGATCCTGTATGTGGGTACCCATGGCCGCGTGGCGCACGAATGTATTATCGACATTCGCCCGTTAAAAGAAGCAAGCGGTATTACCGAAATGGATATCGCTAAGCGCTTAATGGACTTTGGTTACCACTCACCGACGATGAGCTTCCCGGTAGCCGGCACGCTGATGATTGAGCCAACCGAATCCGAAAGCAAAGCCGAGCTGGATAAGTTTATCGAAGCGATGACGACGATCAGAGCCGAAATTGCCAAGGTTGAAGCCGGCGAGTGGACAGTGGATAACAACCCACTGGCATACGCACCACACACTATGGCCGATATTCTGGATCCAAGCTGGGATCGCGCCTACGAGCGCACCTACGCTGCTTTCCCAGTAAAATATGTAGCAGAAAACAAATTCTGGCCAACGGTAACCCGTATCGACGACGTATACGGCGACCGCAACCTGATGTGTGCCTGTCCAAGCCCGGAAGATTATCGGTAAGGTTACTGCTGATGTCAGCGTGTAATTAAGTTTGTGACTGCTTTAATTAAGTTTGTGACTTTAATTAAGTTTGTGACTAAGCGTAAACCTTAAGAAAAGGGCCGAAAGGCCCTTTTCTATTAGCAGCTTACATGCAGTGTATGTGTAAGGAACTGAACCGTACAGCAGTAATGAAAAGACTAAACTCTAATCTTCCCCCTCATCTTCGTAAGATGTTTAAATGTCCTACGTATCGAGGAATTTGTAATCAGCAAATAACTGGTCGATAAGTTGGTTGATACCGGCATTCACCATTCCTTTCAAATACACTTTCAGAATGCCACTACGCAGATTTTTTATGCTCTTTACTTGAGTGTCACTTTAGTCTTCAGATTAAGTTAAGAAAGGTCAAAAAAATTTTGCATTACTTTGCTGGTTAATTCTTGACCTGTTTTAGAAAAAGAGATATCAATTATTGGTCAAACGATGTGCGACCATATGGCCGCTCTAATTTAAACCTCGATAACCCGAAATGAATGAGGTGTAAGATGAACGATGCGTCACTGCAATCGTATAACGCTATTGTTGAGCGTTATATCACTGAGGCTATAAGCCTTGCTTCGCAATCCCCTAAAAGTAACAAACTAAAAAGGCGTGGTATCGCAGGGTTTGCCCAGTTGGAAGGTCCGACCGGAGGTGGCAAAACCAGTAGCCTATTTCGTGATGGCCATGGAGACGGGACTTCCCCAGTTCTTGAAACGATAAAAAAACTGGGTTATCAAGCAATCTTCGTGACACATCGATGGAACATTTTGCACGATGTCTATCATCAAGCCTCAGTTGCAAAAGATTCAGCTGGCTCCCCAATCACTGTTAGCGTGCTTTATGCTCAGGATGACAATTTAGTTGCGGCTATTACACAGCAGCCACTTCCCCATGAAAAGAATTGCCAATCTGCTGAACTCCCGTGTCCTTTTACCTCTATCGAAGTGATGAAGAGGGATGGCTCGCTATTCAATAAAGAACTTACAGATCAATTGCTTGCTGCATGTAAAAAGGTCAAGCAACTTTCGTCCCGAATTGAGAGGATGATGGGGCGTGCAGGGTCAATCTACCCACAAGAATATGTCGGTTTAGATGAAGAGAAATTGAGTCGTCTTTGCTCTCAAATTGAGCGTTTATTGTTGAAAAACATGTTCACGCTTGAGAAAGAGGTTAGGAACCAGAGTAGTAAATATGGAGCTGATAGCGAGGAAACCTGTGCTGCACAGAAGAGATTAGATAACTTCCGATCGAATACTTGGATTCGGAGGGTTTTTCCGGCTATTGCCTGGAGGGATCATCACCAACATTTGTTGGTGATGACGACTCAAAAATTGTTCTCATCTTTTTACGATGGGGCCCGTAAGGTGAGAATGTCCAGTGGGGATTTGTCGGGACACATTATTTTCATTGATGAATTTGATTATCAGGCCGACGTATTACAGCAACTTTTATCTCAGGCTCAGCTGGTACAGGAACCTCCAGAGTGTTTGGGGCAGCTGCTTGAAGCAGGGAAGAGACTGCTCAAAAGGCTACAATACGTTGACACCGATCCTATACCGACAATTTATGAAAGCTTGAGCCAATTAATTAAAGATTTGGAACAGGCTTTAGAAGATAAAAGGATCGACCTGTCTGATGCGAGAGCATTACTCGTACCCATAAACCAAAAAGATAACTTTAAGACACAGTTTCTTTTTCGCTCAGATCACCTTGTAACAAGCGACCGCCTAACAATGCAACGCGTTGAACACGGCTATGAAATTCAGGTGGTTAAGCCTGGCGACCCATTTGGCGACGATACAATACCTGTGGGTGACTTCCTGCGATTGATGGAACAATTTGTGCGTAGGTTTAGCCTCTTGGTGTCAGATATCGCCGTGGCGCAGGACGAAGCACAAGACTATCTGTTTAAACTAAGTCGATTACTGTTCGACTCAGCGAACGATTATCGTCCTTCCTATTACAGTTCTGCATTGCCAAATGTTTCCATGTTTTCTTTACCAAGATCGGATTTACCAGAGTTAGGTCAAATTCGTGAAAGCAATCTGTTACCAAATACACATGCAAATGTGTTTGGTTTAGCTAACTGGCTATTAAAGCAGAATGCAGCAGACGCTGATATTGATCCACTTCGGCTACAGATCAGGCGTGCTTTTTTGCCAACAACTCCCGAAGGGTTGCTTGTTTCGTTGTGCAGCAGAAACTTGGTTTTCGGATTGTCAGCGACATCTTTTCTGGAAAGGGCCGTTGGGTCATTTGATTTGAGGTGGGTGAGAAATGCGTTGATGTATGTTGCTGATGCAAGAGACGCCAGTAAGGGCGCAAGTTTTTTGGGTGATCAGTTTAACGACAGGCCTGAATCTTGGTTTAAAAAACCAATACCTTTTATTCAGAATATTGACCACAAGACACTGCAAAAAAATGTCATTAGACAGATAGTACAAACCAAGAAAAGCATTAGAAAGTCGAAGCTCTCGCTTCATGTAGATCCCGACTTGCCGACAGAGTTTGCGGTAGATATAGAAGAGTTAACTGACAGCCTTCCGGGGGCATTCTTCCAATCAGATGATTTTCCAATTAGTGAGTATGTCCGAGAGCATCGATTTAACGTGTTGGTCAACCTGATTGGTGTTATTGAGAAAGCGTCAAAGAGGTCTCATCATAGGGGACAATTAGTTTTTGTTAACTCCATTAGATATCTAAAAAAATGGTTGTTTGACGATCAAGCCGAGTTAAGTAGAAATAAGCAATCTTGGCTTAGTATTGTGGAACCCGCGTATTCGAAAAGAACTCTACCTGAGGTTTTTTCTGAGTTCGAAGATGTATTTGTGCCAGTGAAAGCCCATGACACAGAAATGCTGATCTGCTTGTTGACGGCGGAAAGCCAGAAACGCCGAAACTTTTACGAGGCATATCAAGCTGCATTTGAAACTGGGAGGACAGTCTTAGTTGTTACTCAAACTGCATCTGCTACCAATGGCGTCAATCTCGATTTCACCTTGCCAGAAACACAACAGCAAATGGATCTGACATGTCTGTACTTACTAGAGGAAAGACATTTCTATTTCTCAGTTTCCGACTCTGATGAAGTTGGGAGTGAGGTGGCCCATGCAGGATATCAACTGAGGAATCTTGAAAAGCTGATGCGTGCTGGCGAAATTTCACGTGATCAGCACCGAAAATTTATCCTGCCTGTTATGGAAAATAGCAGAAAAGGCATTGCGGAACTGAACGAACTTTATAAGCGCTCGGCGGACTATATAAAAAATACAGCGGCTGATATCCAGCAGCAAGTTGGGAGGATCGAGAGAGCCTGGGGTGAAGTTCCTTCTGTGGAAATCCATTTATCTGAGGAGTTGGCGAAGGTTCTGACGATATTTGCATCAACGCCTGAATATATAAACCATAAAAATCAAATATCTGACTTGAATAACCAACTACTTGAAGAACTAATTAGCAGGCAAGATAGCAAGGATATTGATTTGTTGTCGATGCTGATGACACCACAGCAGAATGGTGAAAACGCTGTGGAGATAGTTGAAATGAATCTTATCCCCGCAATCCGGGCATCTAGAGAATCTGCTTCTGATACCAAGGGTATTTCAGATCTTTGGAGTCAACTTGGTAAAGCTGTCCTCCAATTTGACTATGCCTGGAAGCCTTCGCGTAATCCGTTTGGTCTGGACTGCGAATTGTACAAATGGGCTTGTTTCGAGCGTCCGGAAGACAGTATAAATGGCCCGGTTTGGTTCAATCCTGATACCTGGCAGTTCTTTTCTAAGAAGTCGTCGCTCGAGCATGTAAAGTTCGACCCTGACAAGCTGTATGTGCATATCCGAAAATCACCAATAATTATCGATTGGTTCAATAAGAGAAGTTACCGGACATCAATTTTTCCTGCGGCAAATAGCCTTGAAGAGCAATATCTATTTCACCCTAAGATAGTGCAAAGGTTGCTACAAGGGCGGCTGGGTGAAGAGGCAATCAGGGCGTTATTAAGTGAAAAATCTATTACAACTTCTGCAAGGGTCATTGATTCAGGGGTTATGGAGCTATTTGATTTTCATGTGATTGGACAGCCCTATTATATCGATGCGAAGTACTGGGGAAGCGAGACCTTAAACGATGCTGATGAGGAGTATCAAAACTGGCTTAACTGCGGAGCAAAGGATTCTGACGCTCCTTTGGGGTTAATAGAAAAGCTTAGAGCTATTCGGACGGTGCTTGGTTCTGATGCAATTTTGGTTATTGCCAATTTTATAGGTAGGGACAAAAACAATCCTCTACATTGCTTCGATGATAAATTAAACCGGGTACGAGACACAGAAGCCTCAATAATAATTTTGGAAGGTTGTTTAACGTCTGAGCCTTATGAAGAATGTACGCTTGGTTTTGAACAGTTAACAAAATTGATCACAAACACTACCCAGAAAAAGCAAGGTGAACAATGAGTAAACAAGGAAATAAAGTAGCGTCTGGGTTTTTGCCTTTATCGCACATGGTATATGTAGATGGTGAAGTTAATGTCGAAAAGGCAAAGCAATTGGTTGTGTATCACTACGCATTGTCGAAGGGATATAAGTGGAAAGAATGGGAGACGCAACTTGACGAGCAGCTCTCTGATAAGTTCTATCCTTATTTAATGAAAAGCCATTTAGGGCAGTTTGGTCTGTTTGTCGCAGTAAATAGTGAATCAGATACCCCACCTAAAATTGTTAATTCTGATGGAGTTCATGTCGAGCCTCTACGCGTTGATTACACCCAGGAATTTAATCCTATTTGGATCCGTCTTCTGATGCGAAAAGTAAGGGTATTTGGTGTTCATTGTGAGGGAAGCCATACATTGGGCCGGCCTCTACTAAAATTAGATTCATGGAAGGGGCAATCTGGAGCCGGGATTTCTGCTATCGGCTTGGATTGTCGAACTCAGATGTTAAAAGACAAAACGGCAACTGAAGTTGTGCTTTTTCACGAAAATATTCCACTTAGGGAAGTAGCGGATGTAAACAATTTTCCTGCCAGGCAGTCATCTTTGTGGGTTTATAGGGACAATAAGGTATTGATGCGCTGGTTCCCTCAGCATAAGAAAAAACCAAAAGGACCAGTTTACCGAGAGATTTCAAAGAGCAAAAACAATAGGACTCAAAGGGCATTTCTCGATGTGAGCTCTAAAAGAGGTTTAGAGCAAAGCTGGCCTTGGATTCTGAAACCTATCCAAGATGAGTTCATTAAGGAAGCCAAGTTATATGGTTTTGAACTCAAACCAAAGGTATTACATTTAAAACCTTTACCGTTGAAAACAAAGTACAAAACCAGTGCTGAAAAGACATCTTTCACGAGTTTGGATTTGAGCAAGGAAGTATTAGTGGTAGACCTTCGTGTTTCATCAACTGCTGATAGCTCGGATTTAGTGAATTATTTACAAAGCCTCGTTGACAAGAAATCACTTGGTGCCAAGTTAATGTTGCAGCCTTCGGTAAATGAGCAAAACATCCAACAGCAAAATTTTTCAAGTGATCAGCGGGTTCTGGTTTTATTAGACCAAAAACCCAATATTGTCGGAGACAGGTATCCTTTAACGATTGCTTTGAGAACTAAAGTTGCGTGTCAGCATATTAATGTAAATCCGAATGACTTATTTCTAGACTCTGTAGAAAGCAATTTTCTGGCGCCAGCTGAAGATCCTGAGAGTGGCAAAGAGTATCTAATGCTTCAGCCGGGCTCCCTATATTTTGATTATGCGTTATCCGCAATATCTGCCAATCGTGACAATGAAAAGGCCCTGCTCAGGAACCTTGAGATCGCGTTAAAAGAATTAGAGCTGAAGAGTCTACTCCTAAACGAAAAGTCGAAAATTAGTGCTTCGTTGCCTGAGCAATCGTCATTCTTGAATGAAGACCTTATAGTGATTACCGATGGATATCTATTTACAGTCAAGGATGACCGGCCAGTCCTTGTTCCATTCGATCCATCAGATAAAGATCGCGTGAAACTTTGCGATATGGCGCTAAGCCGGTTTGATTGCTCTGTTGCGTCATTGCTTGCGTCACTTCAGTCTAAATGGCCATACAACTACAGGCCGGATGTTGTCATGCAAGGCTTTGGAAACCCTGCGGAAAAACTAACGCGATTTGCAGCAAAACTTACATTTGTTTTGTTTAAAGGTGAAACGACAACTGTGATGTTTCAAGACCCCAAATATGAGACACCACACATGATTCCACATGGGCTTGAGCTTGTGAGAGACATTTTAACAAAACAGGAAATCAGTTATAAGCTCAAAGAGTGGTTGTTACCGGCAAAAGGAACATTGGAGCAAGTAGTTAGCGAACTCGTTGAGGAAGAGGTTCTTAACCCATCTTTAGCTAAAAAGTTGCTCGAGGAATTAGACAACCTACTTGGCTATTGGAAAGAAACGCTTAAAGAGTTAATCCAAGCTGGCTATCAGGATTGTCTATATAAAGAGATTAAAAAACTGATGTTTAAGAAGTGGCTGGAGAACAAGAATCTATCGGTAGATGAAGGTAAGAAGAAAAAAACCGCTGATACTAAGTTGATTAGCGCTTGGGATGATCTTTTAAGCCGGGCATTGGAGCTCCCGCTCAAAGACATCAAAGGCTGGTTACGCAATGTTCCTGGCGTTCAGCGTCTTTGGTATGATGAAGAGCAGCACTACTTCGTAGTTGGTAGTCTCGCTTCGCCAAAATCGAAGATAAATCGTCAGCCAAGTATTCGACAATGGCACTGTTTAGCAGGCCAGTTTAACCCTGAACTGATAACGGCTCTTGTGGATGTTGATTGGGTTAGAGTAAATCAACTTGCTGGTAACCCGTGCGTTGCTGCTTTAATTCGTCGTTGGAAAGAATGTCAAAAGTCGCCAGAGCAGGCATTAGGTCATAATTTACTTCGCAAATAAGGGGGGGCTTTACCAGTACCTTCTTATCTGAATAAACTATTTCTAGAAGTTTAAGGCCATAAGCTGGCTAGCCGTTCATGTAGCCAGCCATACCCTACTTCTAATTCTACATTGATGATTTGATTTATCTTGACGACTAAACTGTTCGGCGTCAACAATCATGGGCGGTCATCCTAATTGTCGCGGAAACTAATTCTGATGTCGTTCATGCAAGTGTCACCGGCAATGTAAAAGTGACCCACTAACGACAATTTAAAATTGACCCACCTGAGGCAAGATTACCGCCGACATTAGTTGAATATGAAGATGTGTTTGAGTGTCAGAATGTTTTAGCGCTTTGTAAGCTTAACAAGGAACAACGACAGCTTTTTCTGGATGCTTTCTTGTCGGTGTGTCACTGGTATCAACTTTATTTTCGGTGGCGCCCCAATCTTTGTGATGAAGGGGATAATCATCTGGTTGAACTTGCTGTCGCAAGTAATGCCAGATATTTAGTGATCAATAACGTTAAAGATTTTCGGTTTGCGAAGTTAACATTTCCTGCGTTAGAGATAGTTAAGCCTGAGCTGCTATTGGAGATATTAAGATGGCAACCCTTACCATCAGAATGCCTGACGATAAAGCGGTCGGCGCCACATTAGTTTAAGCTCACTGAGATAGATAAACTGCAGACGGCAAATCTGCCGTGATCCTGAGCCTTGCCAAGATTTCGACTCGGGTGTGGTTAACCTAAAAAAGCGTAATATTTCATTAAAAAAACACGCCTGCTTATTTTGTTTTACAGTTTTATCCGGTTGTAGTAAGGTTTGGCCGATTAGCGTTAATCATAGTTAACGCTGTGGATTGGGAACTTTTATAACTAAGGAGCTGTGATGACTATGTTACGGACACTTTCCCGTCTACCTTCACCAAAATTCGATCAACAATTAGCTACCGGTGATCCTCACCTTGACGAGTATCTGCAGGCTCTTGACGCTGAGCTGGTGGGGGCCAAAACGGTGCGTAACCATACTTTAGCTGCAGTCCGACAGCAGTTAGTCGCACAAAAAGCGAGCTTAATTGCAGATGGCAAGGAGGCAACAGCTGCCAGTTTGGCCGCAGTAGAGCAGCTTGGCCCGGCAGCAGTTCGAGGTCAAGCTCAGCGTCAGGAGCGTCGAGCTTTTTACGTTAATATGATGCTGAGCACTGGGCTGCCGTATGCTGTATTTATGACGCTTTTTAATCTTAGCTCGGCGACAGCGCAGGAAAGCTCATGGTCCGGATATATATCGATGTTTATGTTTTATTTTGTGTTCTTCGGCAATGTTATGGCGGCTTTTTTAACCTTTGGTCAGGCACCGGCAAAATCAACACAACGTATCGAGTCCCTTGAGCCGGGTGAGGCATTAGAGGTTTTCTCGCCGCCCGCCAGTAAAACCGCTGCCGCAATTTTGATGCTGTTGATGCTGCTGGTTGGTATTGCCGCTTTACTTGGGATATTTAATATAGGCTTTATGGCGAGTACCCATATTGCTGCCAACCTGTTTATTGTTTATATCACCTGTGCCGGGATCCTTGGCGCAACAATAGTAAACAACCGGCTGTTGTTACAAGGAGATACCTTAATCAAGCAAAGCTTATTCTCTAGGCAGGTGATTCCGCTTACGCGGTTAGTGGCCGTTGAGCCAGCTCCTGGCTGGCAAGCTTGGTTTCGGATCGGTTTTGGCCAGCGTTATATTTTGCATTTTAGCGATGCCGGCGGCGGCAGTATTAAAACCTCGCTGATATTAAATCATGAAATGCATAATAGTGAGCAGTTACTGACCTTGTTACAGCAGAAAGTTAAACAAGTTAGCTGATTATTTTTGTCAGATAAGCTGATGTTGGGAGCTTTTAAGGGAGTGGTATTTTGGCAGGAATAGATTTTAGTCGTTACAGTGTAGAAGAGTTGCGCCAGGCACAAGAAAGTATCGACGCTGAACAATATCCGGAAAATTATGCCCGCTTAATGGCTGAGCTAGCGAAGCCGGAGCGGCAGCAACAAGAGCAGGCAGAGTTGCGCGCACAGGAAATTAACAGCCATGATGCGAAAATGGTATTAGCTCGCATTTTTTTGGTGATAACGGGTATCGGTACATTTTTTATGGCTTTTAGTTTTTATAGTGACGGGGTGATTACAGGTAAGTATGACCGCGTTATCGTAAGGCTGGTGGATAATCCGGTGGGATTTTATTTTGGTCTTGTTGTTACTGGCATTGTTGGTCTCAGTATGTTTTATGCGGGGCTTACCGGCAAAGGTTTAAAAAAGAATAGTAATAGCCAAAACCTGTAAATAGTTCAGCCTTAAAACCTACAAGTGGTGCAGCATTAAAATCTAGAGAACACGTTAAGCGATTTTATGCAGGCATTAGAGGCGGTAAGTGTATCGCAAAATGTTGTGCTGTTTACGAAGTTACTTGCCGCCTAGCTGAAAAGGTCTGTTTAAACTTGCTTTAGGTTTTTTCAGGCTCTGCGTCCTCTGCCACTTGCGTGGTATCAGCATTAGCAGCCAGCGGAACCAATTGCTGCTCCACTTTAGTAATTGCCTGTGCGACCACTTTGATCGGTTTATGCCGTAGTGCCAGCATTAAGCCAGTGAACATAATCAGCAGCACGCCAGCGCCTTGCAACAAACTTAACTGTTCGGCAAAGAGCAGCCAACCAGCGAGAATGACGGTTACCGGTTCCAGATAGGCTAGGGTGGCATAAACGCGCGTGGGTAAATGCTGCAAGGCGACAATGGCGCAGTAGATTGCTAAAAAGCCTGGGAAAATACCCGCCAGCGCAATCCAGATTAGGCTATCTGTGGTCGGTAGCGCCATATCACTTAAAAACGGCATTACGCAGCAAGCGCCGATCAGTAACTGATAAAAGGTGCGTTGTAATTGCGAATGGCCGTGCTGCGGCCGGCGGTTTAATAGCAAAAAACCACTGTATGCCAGTAGCGACAGTAGGCCAAACACTAAACCCGGTAACTGCTCTGCGTCCAGCACCAGTTGAAACTGAAACTGCTGCAACATGGCAAACCCCAAAAAGGATAGGGCGATAAGGCCAGTATCGGGTAAATCTAGCTTTTCCTGCAGCAGCCAGTGCGCCACTACAGCCGATAGCGGCGGCGCCAGATAGACCAGCATAATGGCATTGGCTAGGCTGATATATTGGATAGCACTAAGAAAGCACAACATAAAGCTGGCTAACAGCACACCGTTTAACGCAATACGCCAGTCGGGTTTAGTCTTTAACACTGCCAGTTTGCCGCTAGCTAGCAATAACAACAATAGGCAAAGTGCGCCCACTGCCAACCGATAAAACGTCAGTTCGGCGGCAGCCAAGCCACTTAACCTAGCAATAACACCACTACTGGCCATCGCCACTGCCGACACCAGCGCCAGCAGCATATAAAACCCCATGACTTACCTCAAATAGTAACAGCAGCACACTCGATAAAATTATGCCGGTTTTCAGTGGGGTTTACGAGCGGCACTTTTAAGCTTGTTTTAGCGTTAGATGTTGCAGGTTTGCTTGCTTAGTAAGATTTATCGGTAAAATTTACGTTTTGGCCTATAGCGTTGCCACAGCAGCACTAAACCTGTCAGGGTAAACAATAGCGCGGCTGCGGCCGTGGTGATTAACAGCGGATTATTAAAGTTACTCCGATCTTGATAATCCATAATATGTAGCATCCAGAAAAAATCGAATAAGCGCCAACCGGACGCTCTTACGCGCTGGACTAAGCCTGTTGCTGGATCGAGATAAAATGTCGTGTTATCGGTGTCATTAAATTGCACCTGCCAAAGTGGTGCACTGAGGTTTTTCACTTCCTGCGGTAACGCTGTTAACAATGCTGCTTGACTCATTTGGCCGTTACCGAGGTATTGCGCGCGGGCAAGTTGTTGAATATCGGCTTCTGTCAGCAGATCTATTTGCTCGCCACTGTTAGCATTATAGCGAAACTGCTGATCTGCATCTGTAACGACATACACCGGCGCTGCGATCAGCGTATTGTTAGAGGCAATCAGTTGTTGGCTAAAAGCTAAGGTGGCCGACGGACTGTGTTTTGCTAAAACGGCTGCTGGCGCGACAACGGCGTCTTGCCAGCTACTACTGACACTTTGACGAAGATGCTCTCCGCGGACCTGCTCAATAGGCATAATGGCCATCACTAAGCCACTTAAAAACCAAAATAGGATTTGTATGGCTAGGATTAGGCCGAGCCAATTGTGCAGTTGTCGGGAAAGCTTAAGCATTTACTTTGTGTTGCCGCTCAATACGTGACTATTCAACCATTAACGTCTTGGCATCGCGGTAAGCGGTAGCTCAAGTTCTTTGGTTGTGTTGTCGGCAAAATAGAGCGTAACACTGACTGTCTCACCCACAGTTAAAGCAACTTGTGGTTCAAACAGCATTAAATGCAAACCACCAGGTTGAAACACTAAGGTTGCACCCGGATCTACGCTTATTGCTTCAACTTCCACCATCCGCATTACATCATCTTGCTTGATGTGCTGATGCAGCTCTACTCTGGCAAAGGCTGGACTGCTCGCTTTCACCAGCTCTACCGCTGCGGCGCTGTTATTGACCAAGCTAAAATACCCCGCGGTGACGGTACGGCCAGGCATTGGAACGCGCACTTCACCCTGCGTAAGTTGGAGTTCAGCCGCGCCTGCAGTACTAGGCAATGCAGTGCTTAACGTGACAAGAAGGGATAATGACAATAAAAATGATCGCATAATTGGGCCTATCTTATTGTTAATAAATTAAAAGTAATTTAATGACAAACGGGCATATTAACAAGCTTTACCCTAGCTACTGCTACAATATGTCGCAGTAGTCTCAAATGTCGTTGGTTTATGTAAATAGATAATCCACCCACGCAAAGATTGTGCTAAGAATTGCCATGGTATTGGTAGCGATCTTTCCCCGATTTTTTGGCGCGGTACATGGCCGCATCTGCCTTTTGTAGTAGCGTTTCAGCATTTTCGGCATGCCATGGGAAGAGGCTAACGCCGATACTGGCCGACACCTGTAGCGACTGTTCTTGATAAAGCATCGGTGTTGTTGCGGCTGCTAAAATGCGTGCAATCATGGGATCGGCTGCTGTGCCGCTATCAAATCCTGATAAAATTGCGACAAATTCGTCGCCGCCAATACGCGCCAGCGTATCTTTGCCTCTAATAGCTGCAGACATGGCTTTGCCAATATGGCATAAAAACGTATCGCCAAGCGCATGGCCGAAGGTATCATTTATTGGCTTAAAGCCATCTAAATCAATATAGAGTACCGCAACCAAACTATTATCACGCTTGGCATTTAGCATGGCTTGATTAAGACGATCCATCAACAATACCCGATTCGGCAGTTGTGTAAGATTATCGTAATGAATCATTTTTTCTAACTGCGCTTGCTGCTGTTTTAATGGGGTAATATCGGTAAATACGCCAATGTAAGTGCTTTGCTCCTCGCTATCGCCTGGCACTTTGCTGATAGTAAAACGGGTGATGTATTGTTTGCCACTTTTACCCGTATTGCTGGTTTCACCGGTCCAAATCGAAGTATTGTCCAAATGTGCTGCCAGATCCCATTCTTTTGATCCCATCTCACACTCTGCGTTTAATAAGGGTGGCGTGCGGCCTAGGATTTCTGGCAAAGTATAGCCGGTAAGCCGCGTAAAAGATTGGTTAGCATCCAGCACTCGCCCTTGCTGATCGAGCAAAATAATACCATCGTGCGAGTGATGAAAGACACTGGCGGCTTGCCTTAGCAGCATTTCTTGTTGTTTGCGTTGCGAAATATCTCTGGCTGAGCAAAACAGCAAAGGCTCACCATCAATTTCTACACCAACTGTATTAATTTCAACAGAAATTATACTGCCATCTTTTTTACGATGCAGTGTTTCAAAGGTACTAATGGTGTCGCGAAGATCAGGAATGTTGTTGACCAGTTCTTCTCTAGACCACTGTGCATCCCAATCAGCAACATGCAGCTTGGTAATTTGGCTACTGTGGTAACCTAAATGCTGACAAAATGCTTCATTGGCCAGCACTAATTCACCTTTTAAGTTTAAAACATGAATGCCATCACCTGCAGCAAGTAATAAGGCCTGGTTGTTTTCAGACTGCTTTTTAAGCTCCGCAGTGATTTGATGATGTTTAGCCATTTGTTTGCGTAAAATATTGTTTAAACGGCAATTATGAATAATGGCGAACACCACCAAGCCTAATAAAATCAGCACGAGGAGTTTTAAAAACAGTGAACTAGTGGTGGTGGTTTTAACAATAGGTTCTGATAACGACAGGGTCGTTGCAAAGCCAATACTTAACAAGCAGGTACTGAACAATAGCGTTTTAGCTTTGTAGATGAAAAGGGAAGTAAACAGTAGTCTGAAGAAATGCATAGAGGGTACTCCCTAGATATCTAATTATCTTATAGCTTGGAAAAATAAGTTAAGTTAGTTGCGTATCGTCTATGAAGGGCATTGCAGGTACTGGCTGAGGATGTAGGCTAGTGGCGATGTCTTTGGGGTATGGCATGACAGCGTCCCATTAGTAGCTAACATAAAGTTATACCTTTAACGCATTTTACCCTCCTGTTTCTCACTAAGTTGTCAATTCAAGCGTCTTGGTTTAATCGTGAATACTAAGCCGTTTATCGCTTTTTTTCAGTGTAATCCTAATTGAACTGAAGTAAATGAAAAACGAAATATTTTGCTTAAATTCCCCGAAACACTACCAATTTCGTCGAAAAAGTGTACAAAGTTGACGTTTGTATTAAAACGTAAGCTTGTTTTACAGATTTAATGCGCTTACAGATAGTATCTTTATTAAGAAGTAATGCTCATAAAACACCTATTGCCTCTTTTCGTGCTGCGTGTTTTTTGTGCATTTAACTTGTGTTGTAGAAAAACTAGATTACTCTCAATATAGGTATATTTTCCGTCATAAGTGCTTTGTTTAAAGGAATAATCAACATGTTTTCAATCTTTAAAGATAAGAGTGAGAAAGATGTCAATGCTGAACAAGCAGACCCTTATCAGGCGCTTGCTAAGCGCTATAATGCTTTACTTGAGCAGAGCTTGTTGATTGTAATATCAGCAAAAGGTACTGTTGAGGAAGTGAGTCCAAGATTTCTGCAATTACTGGGTAAGCCGCTGCTTGACATACAAGGCAAATCACTAAGTCATTTACTACATAGTAAATCGAAAGAGGCGTTGCCCTCCGCTTTTTGGCAAAACTTTTCTGCTGTAAGGGAGCTGTCCGCAGCACTTTATTTTACTAACAATCAAAAACAACCAAGTTTGCTAAATTGCCAGTTTGTGCCTGTTTACAACGGACAAGGCACTATTGACACTATTCAAATGATTGCGGTTGAAACTGTGCCAGAGAGCGAAAAAGCCCATAAAGACGCGCTGATCAGTGCTTTAGATAGATCTTTTGCGGTAATTGAGTTTGAACCCGACGGAACCATCATTACTGCAAACGATAACTTTACGCAAACCGTGGGGTATACTTTAGAGCAAATTCAAGGGAAGCATCACCGGATGTTTTGCGAGGAAGCTTTTTATAAAGATAACCCCAACTTTTGGCGCGACTTGGCGACAGGGAAATTTAGCTCTGGGCGTTTCAAAAGAGTGAATTCCAGAGGGGAAAGCATCTGGATTCAGGCAACTTATAATCCGCTGCGAGATGAAAACGGTAAGGTGTATCGCATAATTAAATTTGCTTCAGATATTACGGCCAGGATTAATGCCGCCATTGAGGCGGTGCAATTAGCAAAAGTGACTTCAGAAGAAACAACTTCTATTACCAAAACGTCGTTAAACACCTTAGACCTTGCAATTGAGACTTCAGAAAGTATAGTGGCAAAAATTCATTCTGCCTCGCAAGTCGGCAATATGCTGTTGCAACAATCTAGAGATATCAATGAGATTGTTACAACAATAAGAGCGATTGCAGAACAAACCAATTTGTTGGCACTTAACGCTGCTATCGAAGCGGCTCGAGCCGGTGAATCCGGCAGAGGTTTTGCTGTTGTTGCTGATGAAGTGAGAACCTTAGCTGGGCGCAGTGCTAGCGCGACAGCCGAGATCTCAAATGTGGTGCAAAAAAACCGAACGTTAATTGATAATATGGATAAAGAAATTGCGACAATTTCTGAGATCTCGCAAAACAGCAAAGCCAATATTGAAGTTATTGCCAGCGGTATCAATGAAGTTGAACAATGCGTAACACGTTTAGCCGAAGCTGTGCATAAAATTAGCCCTTAAATGAGGTTCGATGTTTGAAATGCAACGGTATTGGCAAAACCTAATCAACATACGCATATCGTGCATACCCAGTTTAAGGCGGTGTGGCCAGTATCGCCTCGGGATATAATTACGCGTTCGGTTTGGGAGCAAGACCTTAAAACGAAAGTACTCACATTAGATGTTACAGACATGGGGCAGCACTATGCAGAAAACCAAGGCTACGTTCGAATGCAGTATGTCTCAGGACAATGGACGTTAACGCCATTACCTGAGGGACAATTACATATTGCTTATCAAGGACAAGCAGATCCGGCAGGTCGCTTACCACGTTTTTTAAGTCATTCTGTAGCGTTAAAAGCCATCTTAAACACTTTCGAAAAACTGCCAAAGGTATTGCGGAATTATCAGCAAGCTTATCCCAACATAATCGAATAGTCTCGGCAGTATAGCCACACAAGTTGTTCGTTGTTTATGTACAGTTTGAAATATACACAGCACGAATATAGGGAACACTCCTAATCGGTTCGACTTCGCCTATCTGCATCATATCAACTTGTTTCAGTCAGTTATTTTAAGCTAATAATAAAAAAGGGTTTTAAAAATAGAAAGCACACTAATGCGACAGTTGTTATTAAAATAAACGCTGTGTTCCACGTAAAGCAAAACGCTTTTACGGCGATATCACTTTAGTCCAATCGCAGTACGAACGGATTTGGCGAAAAGACTAAAACGTTCTTTTAAACTGCGTTTTATGCTAACACTGAGCGAGCCTAACACCGAGTAACCTTCGATCCGGATAACATGGGTTTTCTGACCGGTTAGCCCATCGCAACTTACATTGTTGCTACTAGACGCTGCAATATTATTAATGTCACTAATCACAGCCACATGCTCGGGCACTAAAATGCTAATGCTGCCAAGCCAGTTAGCCGTGCGCACGGTCACCTGCTGTTGCTCAAAGAGCGCTTCTGAAAAATCGAGCTCTACTGACGACAGGGCATTGATAATCGTCAGTTGCGCTGGAACCCGCCAAGGGCCTGTGCGTTCATCGCTGCTTAACACTGAAAGTATGCGTTCCCCTTTGCTGGGATCGGAATTGGCAGCGCGGTTAGCCTCATGGTATGCGCTGTGTTGAGCCTGATTAGGCTGTGCTGTGGCGTTAAAGCTCTGTGCCCACATCGCTCGGTATTTGGCATCAGGTAATAAGCTTAAATCGGCAACCTGCTCGGCTAAAAGTAGGTGATCATCAGAATTGGTGGCAATATCCAGCCGTCGTTCAAAGGCTTGTTCTGAAATAATGCCATGGCTGTAGTTCATAATAAGCTGGTCAATCACCTCTTCCCTGACCTGCGCAATGGGCCTGTCCTCTAGTTTTACGCCTGTGGTATCAATTGCCATGCCGTTTTCCTTTTAAAATAATATTGCCCAAAGTGCAGCGATCATTATGTAGCTAGGTGTATTATCATGGCGCAGCTTAGTGCAGTATTAAAGTTAAAAATTGTAATAATGTTTAACCGTTCTTGCAGTGCCATGCTTATTGCTGGCGATAGGAAAATAGATGCTGCAGATAATTTTGGCCCTAGTGCCAGTGTTTACGTTACTGATGATAGGTTTCTTTGCCCGTCGTAAGGGTTTTCCCGGCGAAGGCTTTTGGGCACCGGCTGAGCGCTTGACCTATTATCTGCTTTTTCCCGCCTTACTGATTAATAGCCTGAGTCAGGCCAGTCTCTCTGGCACCGAGACTGTGCGTATTGTGCTGGCGATCTTATTATTGCTGGCGCTTATGAGCAGCCTGTGTTTCTTGTTAAAAAAGCCATTACAAGCGGGTTTTGCAGCTTATACCTCTTTTTATCAAGGCAGTATGCGCTTTAATAGCTTTGTGGCGCTTGCGACGACCTCGGCGCTGTTATCGACAGCGGGGTTAGTGGTTGCCGCTATTATCGTGGCGGTGATGATCCCTATTTTGAATATCTTGTGTGTGTTGGTGTTTGCCAGTGAAAAAGGTCTGCAAGCAAACCTAAGACCCACGCTCAAGGCGTTAGCCACTAACCCGCTGATTCTCGCTTGTGTTGCGGGCGTTGTGTTAAATCAGTTAGGCGGTTTGCCCACAACGCTGGCTGTTACGCTTGGCTTGCTTGGGCAAATGGCCTTGCCTTTGGGCTTATTGTCGGTGGGCGCGGCGCTTGATCTTAGTGCGCTTCGCACATCCGGCCGGGTACTTTATATCTCAGCAGGCATTAAACTTTTGTTGTTCCCGCTGGTTGCCTGGGGCGTGGCGTATGGGTTGCAACTCTCGCTATTGGCCTCTCAGGTACTAATTATTTTTGCGGCTATGCCCACGGCAACTTCTGCTTACATCTTGGCTCGGCAGTTAGGCGGCGATGCGCCTTTGATGGCAGCGATCATTACCGCACAAACCCTGTTTGCGATGTTAACCATACCCCTAGTATTGTTGTTTTTACGCTGATGTAATTTTGAAATAGCAGTTTCGCCTTGTTATCAAGGGTAATGGCCGGCTACCAGAAAATGCAATAACGCAGCGTCATTGAAGACGCTGCGCAAAACGCTGCCTTATTGCACTTTTAAAGCGTTCAGTGTTTTAATCCTGCGGCTTTTTAGGCTTAGTGAGAGCCTTTGCCTACAGACGGTGTTACTTTTACGCGTTCCAGATCGTATTGCTCTAAATCTAATGCGAACTCTAGCTGAACTAGTTGATCCTTATGTGTAACGCCCGTTGCAGAATATGTCCATTGCTCCAGAGCGCGAATCGCTTCTTTGTCGAATACTTGCTCAGGAGACGATTTGACAACACGAACATTGCTCACCTTGCCATGGGCATCAATATCGAATTTTAGCTGGACATAACCGTCAATGCTTTGCTGTGCAGCTTGAATTGGATAGCGCGGTTCAATACGCATCACCGGTTTGGGGGCTGCAGATTTAGCGCCATCGGCTAAGAGTGGTTGTTGCAATAAGAGTGTGCCGGCAACCACCAAAGCCATAGTGCTCAGTAATATCGTTTTACTAAAGCCATGCTGCCGCTGAAGCTGAATAATACGTTGTTTCATCGTGTTAAAATCTCCGTAATGGTGAGTAAGCGGCCACCAAAATTGTGGTGACTGCTGTGTGTTGCTTAGTAAGGCATAACCATAAGCAATTCTTTCTGACTTACCTGCATTGCGAGTAACCACTGCATCGCAAGCCAGTTCCTGAGCTTGGCGGTAATAACGATAGGCCAGCCAAACCAAAGGGTTAAACCAAAAAATACTGACTAGACCCAAGGCTAGATAATTTAGATGTAAGTCGCCACGGCGCCAATGTGTAAGCTCGTGCTGCAGGATCAGTTGTTGTTGGGTAGGATCAAAGCGAGTAAAAAAGTCATTTGGTAGCAACACCTTGGGTGAGCGAAAGCCGGTGATCCAAGGCCCGCTTTGATCATGGGCTTGCCGGCAACCAGAAAAGCCTCTTATGCTAACTGGTGTGGCTCGATAAAACGTAACTCGGCTAAGCATATAGCTAACCCCCAGCGCCGTGATACAAACAACCATGCCGGTTACCCAGATGGACGTTAACCAGAAAGATGATTGTAACCAACCATTGAGCTGTTCTGGCACAGTAATAGCTGGTAACGACACAGTAAAATAGTCAATAGTGCCCTGAAAACCACTATGTGACGCTACTGCAGCCGCCAGTTTAACCAACAAAAACACGGGTACCGCCAACCATAAGGCATAAAGATTAACCGCACCCAGTTGTGATACTAAAGTTCGTTGTATCAGCAGCAGTGCCGCAAGTAAAACAGACAGGGGCAGACTTGTTTCTAACAGCGTGTTAATCATGTTTTTGCTCCTGTTCTTGTTCCCAATGCGCGATTAGCTGTTTTAGTTGAGCAACGTCATCGGCATTTAATTTATTTTGCTTAGCAAACCCAGCAACCAACGGGGTAATTCTGCCGGCAAATAAACGTTCAACAAAGCTGCGGCTTTGCTGCTGTTGATAATCTTGCTTGGCGATCAAGGGGTAATAAAGATAAGCTCTTCCGTCTTTTTCAAAGCCTAGCGCCTTTTTCGCTACTAGGCGGTTTAACAGGGTTTTTACGGTTTTTTCGTGCCATTCTGTGGCGTTATCTAATGCTGCTACCACTTCATTAGCGCTTAAGTTTGGGGTTTGCCATAAAACCTGCATTACCACCAGTTCAGCATTACTAATATCAGTCATATTATTACCCTTGATTACTGTTGTAATACTTAAACTATTACACGTGTAATCTAATTGATCAAGTTAATATTCGATGTTGCGGCTGTTATTTTTTTGAACGGCTTAACGACCTTACGGGTTGTGTGCAATCTGCAAATGGGATTGTCTGTAGCGATCTGTATTGAGACTATAATAAAGAAGAGTTTTTAATGCGGTTAACAGGAAAGTTTACTGACCCACGCTAGCCTAAACGCCGCTTTATGCGCAAAAGGGTAATGATTTACACTGAAATAGCAGATAGTGGCAGTTATCTGTGGCAGATCCATGTAGAATACGCGGCTAGAAGCGTACCTTGTTTACGCTTAGTGTACACCTGTAGGAATTTTAATGAAAAAAACATTCGCGTTAACCCACCCAAAACTGAATACCGCGCGCTTAGTAGATGCGATTAAGCATGATATTAAAAAATATTTAAGACGCGAGCGCGGTAAAGCCTTGCCTGCAGGGCAAGATTACTGGGCGTTTGATTGTCGGTTTGGTGCATCTGCAGAAACTGCTGTTAAAATCTTTAACTCGGAAATTAATAAACATATTGATGCAGCAGTAGCACAGGACTATCCGCAGTTTTATCTGGAGATCCTGGCCAAGGCGTCTAAGTTTGCACCACGCAACGAACTCGATTTTGATCTTGAGAACGCTGAGTAACGCTTAGCATTAAACACAGCAACAGATTAGGATTTAACGTTTTGCCAGCTTTGTGCATCGCGAGGTCCTCATACAGTTACATTGCAGAGGAACCTATATGCAATTTTCATCGTTAGATTTAGCACCTGATTTACAACGCGCCTTGCTGGCATGCGGTTACAGTGAAATGACACCGGTACAAGCCCAAGCCATAGTGCCGGCCCGTCGCGGTAAAGATTTACAAGTTACCGCGCAAACCGGTACCGGTAAAACAGCCGCTTTCGCGATTCCTGTTTTACAGCGCATGCTGGATAAACCCAAAGCTACCACCGAACGTCGTCCAAGAGCGTTAATTCTTACGCCAACCCGCGAGTTAGCCGAACAAATCGCCAATGCCATAACGGCGTATGCGCAGTTTTTGCCGATTAGTGTTACCGCGCTGTACGGTGGGGTAAAAATGGGTGGTCAAGCCAATAAACTGACAGCGGGTGTTGATCTGGTGATCAGTACACCGGGCCGCTTGCTAGAGCATATGGCACTGGGTAACGTGATTTTAAGCGACGTCGAGTTTGTGGTGCTGGATGAAGCCGATCGTATGCTGGATATGGGCTTTAGTACTGATGTGTTAAAGCTGCTGCAAATGACTGCTGATTCACGTCAGACTATGCTGTTCTCGGCGACGACCTCACCAGCAGTGAACGAGTTATCGCATAAGATCTTGAAAAACCATCAGCAAATTCGTGTCGCCAAAACCAACAGTACGGCTGATACGGTCAATCATGTGGTGTATCCGGTTGAAGAAAGCCGTAAAATCGAGTTGTTTGAACAATTACTCGCTGAGCACAATTGGTTTCAAGTGTTGGTGTTTACCAGTACCAAAGAGCAAGCCGACCGTTTGTTAGCCGATCTGCAAAAAAACAAAGTGAATGCCGCGGTGTGTCATGGCGATAAAAGCCAAGGTACACGTCGGCGCGCTATCGCCGATTTTAAATCGGCAAAATTACAGGTGTTAATTGCCACTGAAGTTGCCGCTCGCGGTTTAGATATTCAGGGCTTGGACTATGTGGTTAACTTTAATCTGCCGTATTTGCCGGAAGATTATGTGCATCGGATCGGTCGTACCGGTCGTGCTGGCGCCTCGGGTAATGCCATTTCTTTTGTCAGTCGCGAAGAAGAGCAAACCTTAGAGCGAATTCAAAAGCTGATTGGTAGCAGTATCAAGCGGGTAGTGAAACCGGGTTTTGAAGTCAGTAATCGTGGCTCTTTGCTAAAAACCATCTCACGCAAGGTACTGACAGGGCGTTCTAATAAAGCCACTGAAACCACTATTGACCTGCAAAAAAATCAACAGCCGAAAGCAAAAGCCAAGGCGAAACCACGCGCGAAATAACGCGAAAAGATACGGGGAAATATTGCTGGTTTTCCCGAGTATACATAGATAATGCCGCCAAGTTGGCGGCATTTTTAATTGATACATTTCTAGGTAACCACTATTCACTAACTCGTCTAGGGCAATTGTGTCTTATCAGCGCTTTATCGATAGGAGTGTTACTTTAGGCCTGCCAGCGAATGCACAATTTTTTAGGGTGCTAAGCTAGCGCGACTTGCTACTTCCAGCTCAATCAGGATTTCATTGCGCCGAAGCATCGGTAAGGTAAGTGGCCCATTATAGCCAGCTTCAATTGGTGCGCCAGCTGCGGTATAGCCGTTTGCGCTTAGCCAGTCTTGCAGTAATTTGCTTTGTTTGGCCACATTGCGTTTACTCAGGGTGCCGCTAAATTGGATGGCAGCCACGGTATAGTTTGTTATTTCACTGACCACGACATCGGGATCGGTGGGTTTGGGCGTGGTTTGTAGTGTAAAGTCTTTTGGCATCACAAAAGACATCATGGCGTTTTCTTGCTGATTACTTATAAACACTGGCGCGGTCATGGCAATTTTGGTGCCTTGTGCCATCGCATTGCTATTGTCCATAAACACCGGTGCCGTCATCGCAATAGGCGTTGCACCTTCGTTGTCACCACTGATATAACGGAATAACTTTCTAAAGGCGCTATTGCGGCCATCTCCCGCCATGCTGGTGGAAACTAAGACCATAGTATCGTAACGCCGTACTTCAATCCGTTGTTGCTCATCGGCTTTAAGCAGGGTGTAAGGGGCGTTTTCAACACCGGTATGCCCAAACACTGAGCAGCCAGCCAGCATAAGTGTGCCTAGTGTTAAGAGAAGTCGTTTCACTGCTTTTCCTTATTGTTGCTCGTTATTTATTACTGATACGGGCAACCAGACAGAAAGTACCAAGGCTTTTCCAGATTTTTCTTTTGCAGCAAGAAAAAAGGGCCGAAAGGCCCTTTGCGATAAAGGTTACTGTATTACTGTGCTTAGCGATCCAGTTCCATGACTTTGGTCCAGGCTTTAACAAAGTCCTCGACGAATTTCTTTTTCGACGTGTCAAAGGCATACACCTCAGCAATGGCACGTAACTCGGAATTGGAGCCAAACACTAAGTCAACAGAGGTAGCAGACCATTTCTTCGTACCTGTCTGACGATCAAAGCCTTCATACAGTCCTTCCGTTGCGGCTTTACGCCATACGGTCGACATATCCAGTAAATTAACGAAGAAATCGTTATTTAAGGTGCCTGGTTTGTCGGTAAAGACACCGTGCTTGGCGCCTTGATAGTTAGCATCCAGCGCACGTAAACCACCAACTAACACGGTCATTTCCGGTACTGTTAGATCTAACTGATCCGCTTTGTCGACTAACATCTCTGTTGGCGACTTATAGCTGTTGTTAGCATCAAAATAGTTTCTAAAACCATCGGCTGTCAGTTCTAACAAACCAAAAGACTCTACATCAGTTTGCGCTTGTGTTGCATCACCACGGCCTGGGTTAAAGGGCACTTTTACTGGGAAGCCAGCATCTTTAGCGGCTTTTTCCACTGCAGCAGTACCGCCCAACACGATCAGATCTGCAAGTGATACCTTTCTTCTGCTCTTGTTAAAGTCAGCTTGAATGCCTTGCAGCACCGCTAACACCTTAGCCGTTTCGGCTGGATTGTTAACAGCCCAATCTTTTTGTGGCGCCAGCGCAATACGAGCACCGTTGGCACCACCACGCATATCGGAATCACGATAGCTTGCTGCTGCAGCCCAGGCTACGCGCACCAGCTCTGGTACGGTTAAACCTGACGCTAAGATCCGAGTTTTTAACGTGTTCACATCGCGATCATTAATAGTCGATTGTGTACTTTCATCAATCGGATCTTGCCAAATCAGGATATCTTTTGGTACTTCCGCGCCTAAGAAATTACGTGTCGGCCCCATATCGCGGTGTGTTAGTTTGTACCAAGCTTTCGCAAAGGCTAAACGGTATTCTTCAGGGTTGGCTAAAAAGCGCTCGGCAATTTTGCGATACTCTGGATCGTATTTTAGGGCTAAATCGGCAGTGGTCATCACCGGCGGATTAAATTTACCTTTAACATGCGCATCCGGTACCGAAGTATGCAGGGCTGCATCGGTTGGGATCCACTGAATAGCACCGGCTGGGCTGCGCGTTTGCTGCCAGTCAAAGTTAAGCAGATTGCTTAAATACAAAGTCGTCCAACGAGTAGGAGCTTGTGTCCACGCGCCTTCTAAACCACTGGTAATGGTATCTTCCGAATGACCTTTACCACAGTTGTTTTTCCAGCCTAAGCCTTGTTCTTCCAGACCTGCTGCACCTGGCTCGGCTTCTAAACAGTCTGCAGGTTTGTGCGCACCATGCATCTTACCAAAGGTATGGCCACCAGCAATTAAGGCTACGGTTTCCTCATCGTTCATCGCCATACGGCCAAAGGCAACGCGAATATTTTTCGCTGAACCTACTGGATCTGGTACACCGCGTGGGCCTTCAGGATTTACATAAATTAAACCCATGTGAGTGGCACCCAGCGGGCGCTGCAATTTACCATCAACATCTTCCCGATCGCTCGCCAGCATTTCGACTTCTGGACCCCAGTAGACTAAATCCGGTTCCCAATCATCAGCGCGGCCACCGGCAAAGCCATAGGTTTGAAACCCCATATTTTCTAATGCGACGTTACCCGCTAAGACAATTAAATCTGACCAAGATAGAGCTTCACCGTATTTTTGCTTAATCGGCCATAAAAGGCGACGGGCTTTATCAAGGTTAGCATTATCTGGCCAGCTGTTGAGTGGGTCAAAACGTTGCTGGCCACCACCGGCACCGCCACGACCATCTAGCGTGCGGTAGGTCCCGGCGCTGTGCCACGTCATTCGGATAAAAAACGGACCATAGTTGCCAAAGTCGGCTGGCCACCAATCTTGAGAGGTGGTTAAAAGCTTATCGATATCTTGTTTTACCTGCTGTAAATCAAGCTGGCTAAAGGCTTTACCGTAGTCGAAATCAGGACCATAAGGATTTGAACGGTCATCGTGGGCGCGCAGCGGAGATAAATCCAGTTGATTAGGCCACCAAAATTGGTTATTTCTGATCGCACCAACAGCTGCGTTGCCAGAGCCCATAGCGCCTTGTGGTTTGCTAATTTCAGCGCCTTTGTCTGCCATTGCCGCGCCTGAGGCAATTAATAAGCCCACCATACCTGCCAGTAATGTTTTTTTAAATCGTTGTTGAGTCATGTCGGTCTCCTTCAAAACCTTCTGATAAAAGCTCGGATTGTTACTACTTAAACCCAAGCTCCATTTTGCTTTTAAAAGGATAAAAGGGTTTAGTTAAGCCAGCAGCCTAATGCTGCGCTGTCTTAGTTGAGTAACAATTCAAATAGTATAGGAAACCCCTAATAGTTTATTGTGAATAAAATGAATTGACCTTATCGATTAATTTAATCGATGCCGTTGATATGACGTAGTGCTGGCTAATTAAGATATCTACTGGTAGGTAGTTTTGTTGATCTGGCTAGGTTTTGGTAGTATAGTTTTGCTTACCTACCTATAGGTATTTTGATTAAGTGTGGCTTTACTGCCTTATTAAAGACAATTGCGGCATTGTTTAAGCTAAGTCGCTAACGCCGTCGTAATTAACTTGCTTACGCTAGCGTAAGTCCGTCGTTAATGCTGCATGCCAATTTTTGAGGTTAAGACTATGTTAAATATGAATTTTGCAAAGCGGGTGGTGATGCACTCGGCTGAGCAAGCTTGGCAGCCAAGTCCGATGGCTGGCGTATGGCGTAAGCCCTTGGCCAGAGAAAATGTGGAGTCAGGTCATGCCACCAGTATAGTTAAGTACGAAGCTGGCTCTCACTTTGCTGAACATGCGCATCCGAGAGGGGAAGAGATTCTGGTACTGGATGGCGTATTTAGCGATGAAACGGGTGATTATGCTGCCGGGAGTTATTTGCGTAACCCGCCCGGTACCTCTCACAGTCCTTTTAGTGAAACTGGCTGCGTGTTATTTGTGAAACTGCATCAGTTTGCGCCGGGTGATAATAAAATTGTGCGAATTAACACGGCGACTACAGCTTGGTTGCCTGGACAAGGTGGGCTTTCAGTGATGCCGCTGCATAGTTTTGCTACTGAGCATACCGCTTTAGTTCGTTGGCCAGCGAAAGAAATATTCAAACCGCATCGACATTTTGGTGGTGAAGAGATCTTAGTGTTACAAGGAACTTTTAAAGACGAACACGGTGCTTATCCGGCACTGACTTGGCTAAGAAGTCCGCATTTAAGCCAGCATCATCCTTATGTTGAGGAAGAAACCATTATTTTGGTAAAAACCGGTCATTTGCCTGATTAAGCGTATATGGGATTTAGCGTAGGTGCACATGCGCAATAGCGAAGTTTTGCGGGCGTATTGGCTGACACAAACCAGTAATTTGCAACGCCTCTCCGCTCGCTTCGAGGCGTTATAGCGTTAAGGTATTTAAACCGGATTGCTACTTAGCAGGCGAGGTAAATCCGTACTGATGCTATCAAAGATCTCGGCATGATCTAATACTTTACTCATTAATAACGCACCTTCCATGGTTGCCAGTAACCATGCCGCCCTTTGTTGAGCAGTGTGAAGATCTAAGCCTGCATTAACAAACACCTC
This sequence comes from Alishewanella sp. d11, assembly GCF_049390205.1. GTDB lineage: Bacteria > Pseudomonadota > Gammaproteobacteria > Enterobacterales > Alteromonadaceae > Alishewanella. Next base: position 2,726,644 of record NZ_CP186547.1, read on the forward strand.
GGTAGTTAACCAAGCCAGATTGCTATCAAAAAAACGTTTAGTGGCTAACTTAATTGGCTCGGGTAACACGTCAGATTCGCTCGCGAGTTGACCACATAAGCACATTTTTTTATCGCGTGTCGCCGCCTGTCTAAACAGATTAATATACTCTGATAAGCGCTCAGTGGATTGAAGTTTATGCTGGCTTAGCGCTTGTAATAAATCGATAAAGCGTTCGGTATAACGGGTTGCCACCGCAACGCCTAAGTCGGTTTTTGTTGGAAAATGATAATGAATACTGGCACTTTTAATGCCAATTACCTTGGATATTTCACGAAAACTAAAGGAGTTATAGCCGCCTGCCCGAACTTGTATTTCTGCAAGGTCAATAATTTTGTCTACAGTACTATTTGCCATCTTTCTGTTTACACTTTAAATGATATTAGCTTAAGTGCAAATCAGTATAAATGTTAAGCCTACCTAAAGATAGGCTTAACTGATTAAAGAAACGCTCCACCTCAATGTTGTGGAAAGAGTGAGAAAGTGTGCAGTACTTTGGAGACTGAGGCGGCTCTTATTTATTAAGGCAAGTTTAAATGCCTACCACCATCCAATGCCAAAATGCGGCCGGTAATATAACGGCTGTTCAGTAAATACAAAATGCTTTGCCACACCTCATCCGGACCAGGTTCAATCGCCATCAACGATTTTGCCAGCGCCTTTTCCCGATAAGCCGCATCGTCACCTTCATTAAACATTAATAGCGCTGGCGCAATGGCATTCACTTTAATTTTGGGGGCGAGTTTGCGCGAAAGTGACAATGTCAGGTTTTCCAGCGCAGCTTTCGATGCAGCATAGGCTTGGTGCTTACTGCTGCCAACGGCCGCGACAAAGTCGGTAAGGTGAATAATATCTGCTGTTGAACTGCCGCTAAGTTGGGGTAACAACGCGCGATTTAATAGATAGGGTGCCCGAGCATGAATATGCTGCATGGCATCAAATACCGCGGCATCTTGTGCTAATTGATTTAACAGATTAGTCGAAGAGCTAGCAGGGGCTAAGGGTAAATCTGCCTGCCAGCTGGATGCGTTATGGATAATGGCCCGTAGGGTAGGATACACCGATAGCGCTTCAACAAAGCCAGCCATATCGGTCAAGGAGCTAAAGTCAGCTTGAATACAATGCGCACCCGCCTCTTGCAGTGCGGCGATACCCGGTGAGTGTTTGCGGTAACTTACTACTACCTGATAGCCATGCTTAAGCAGTTGAGTCGCACAATACAAACCAACGCGCTGACCGGCGCCAGTAATCACAATAACGTCTTTTTGAGATGTGGTATTCATAATCACTTTCTGTTAGTAAAAGCCTTTAATACGCAGAATAATGGCTAAAAGTTTTATCGATTGGCATAGTAGCGTTCATTATACATTATTGTCTTTTTTCACCTATTAATTTGACCTAGCTTAGGTGGTTCATAAATTCTTCAACAAGATCTTACCTAAAACAATGTTATGGTATTGACCGTTATTGTCGCTTCGCGACCGCATGGCTGTATTATCAGAAACGGTTTTGGATATACCCTATGTTGGAATGGATTATCATTGCCACGCTTTTTTCATTATCTGCTTGTTTAAGTCCTGGACCGAATAACATCATGCTGTTTTTGTCGGGCATGAATTTTGGCGTTAGGCGCAGCTTACCTCACTATTACGGGATCTGCTTTGCTTATCCATTAAAAATTCTATTGGTTGGCATCGGCATTACTAATCTGGGTATGTGGTTGCCTTATGTTGCGGTCATAGCGCATATCGCGGCCATCATTTTTTTAATTTGGTATGTGTTACAGGTGTTACACGCTGCTGATAAGCGTTATATAGCCCATGACAAGCCGATGACTTACCATGAAGCTGAGTTATTTCAATGGTTAAACGTAAAGGGCTGGGCAGTCGCTATTTCTGCTAACACGCTGATACCTGCGCAAGCAGAGTGGCATCCCGCTTATTATTGTGTGCTATTAGCCGGCATTTTTACCTTGGTGAGTTTACCGGTTTATCAGTTTATTTTAAGGTTGGGTGTCTGGGTGAGGCATACCCAAAAAATGTATCAATTAAAGTTATATATCAACAAGCTAGCATCATTTTTATTAATTGGCTCAGCGCTGTTTTTGTTGTATGAGGAAGTCTCTACTCAGTTTACTGAGTTCTTTTGAACCGTAAAATAGTTAGTCTGCTTAATAAAGCTGTAGCTGTTTTGTAAATGTTAATTGCTTGCTGGAAAGTACTGATGTATAAATTTTTGATTAATATTACAGAAATCATTGATTTTTTGAGGCGTTATGAGCAAGCAATTCGTAACCAAAAGCGACGTTGCCGCGGCTGTTGATGCAGCATTTTGGTTTTTTTTAGTTGTTACCACATTGTTGGTATTGGCTTTTGCTGTCGGTCCATTAAAACTCAGTGCTATTACTTTGCTAAGTATAGTTTGGGGTACAGCTCTGGCAGGTTATTTATTTTTAGCCCTATTTGTTGGATGGCGTTTTCAACAAAAAGCACTTTGCACAATTCTCATGAGCATCCCGCCAATAGCCAGCACAGGGACTTCCTTTCGCTACATAGACGCTGATGCTATTTTTTTCGGGTATTGGTTGTTTGTGTTATTGCTAATTTTATTAAAAGAACTGGTATTAAAATATTTCGTTGTTCAAGAACAATGAGCAGAGCCTTTGCCGCTAAGTAATTTGAATGGTTATGCTGTCTTATGCATCATCAAAAAAAATGCGAATACTGAGTACGGTATCCGCATCCATTTAAGCGGTAATGTTACAGAAAATACCAATTAGCTTTTTGGTAATACTACGGTATCGATAACATGAATCACGCCATTACTGGTTGCAATGTCAGTGGCAATCACTTCTGCACCGTTGACAAACACCTTGCCGTCTTTCACTTCAATTGTTAAATCTTGGCCTTGTACTGTGGTTGCTGAAGTCAGCTTTACTACATCGGCCGCCATCACTTTACCGGCCACCACATGGTAAGTTAATACATTGGTTAATGCCGCTTTATCGGCGACTAAGGCATTTAAATCCGCTGCAGGAATTTTGGCAAAGGCGGCGTCATTTGGTGCAAATACCGTGAAAGGGCCTGCACCTTTTAACGTCTCAACTAAGTCAGCGGCTTGTACAGCAGTGACTAAGGTAGTGAAGCTGCCCGCAGCAATGGCAGTATCTACAATATCTGCTTTTGCTTTATGGTCATGGGCAAACGCATTTACTGATAACACAGAAGCGAAAAGTGCAGAGGTGATAAGAGTAGTAAGTTTCATCTTGATTCCTTTTTAAGTTGCCTGAATTAAGCCCTTGTAAGAACGACAGCAGTACAAAAAAGGATCAGTTTTATATTTTTTAAGAAAAAGTGATCTAGTTACAAAAACCAGCTCAGTTAGGTTTTTTGATACAAACGAACAGCGCATTGCCTTGATCTTGCTGCCAAGGTTGAATCACTTCGTAATCATGCGCTAGCCGATGCACGTCAAAATAGGTCGCGAGTAGACTCTCTAATTGATCGAAGCTTACCGCCACCATCGTATGCTCATCTTGCCAAGTTTGCGTAAGTTGCGCGGTAGTTTTGGTAATGCGTAGTTTTAAGGCTTGTTGCTCGCCTTCGCCACGGTAATACCAAGCCGAGCTAAAATCGAACTTACTGTCTGCTTGCAGCGTGCTGTGACTCACCACGCTGGCGTTAGCGATTTTAGTTTTATCCACTGCATTAAAACAAAACATGCCCCCTGGCGTCAGTGCTTGATACACTTGCGCAATACATTGGGCTAATGCGCTAAGCTTTGCCGTGTAGTGGATGGAATACAAAAAGCAGGTAATGATATCTACGGCTTTTGGCAGCGTAAATTCGCACATATTCGCTTGCATAAAGACAGCTGCAGGACAACGCTGCTCTGCCAGCCTTAGCATCGGCAAATTTAAATCTAAACCGCTGCATTGGTAATCTGCCGCTAAAAAATGCTGAATATGTGGCCCAGTTCCGCAAGCCAGATCCAAATGTGCTTTACCACCGTTACCAAACAGCTTATGTAAGCGAATGGCCATTTGGCTTTGCGCCTGATAGTTGATATCGCAACACATCAGGTCGTAATAGCCAGATAAATCGGTATAAAGCGTGTTAACGTCAGACATGTATATTTGCCGGCAAAATAGGGTGGCGCATTTTATAGTAATTATGCAGCACGACGAAGCCCCTAGTGCGGGCGCGAGTAGATATTTTTGCAGTGGCTGTTTAAAAGAGGTTCTTAAGGAGAGCGCGGATGGCGAAATGCTTTTTAACGATACTGTTGTTGGTAGTAAGTCCCTTTGGTATGGCTCAGCAGTGGCACACTTTGGCAGCTATGCCGCAGGCTGTCCAAGAGATTTATCCTGCTGTGCATCAAGGCAGAATTTATGTTGCAGGGGGATTAAGTGATGATTTGCCGTTAAGCGAGCAACAAATGACTAACTTAGTGCAGATCTACGATCCCGCCACCAATAGCTGGGCTTTGGGGCCTGCCTTACCAGAACCGCGGCATCATGCTTATTTGGTCTCAGTACAAGAGCAGTTATTTTTATTTGGTGGCTTTGTGGTCGAGAACGGTGGGCGCTGGAGTGCCAGTAGCGATGTGTTATTACTGGATGAGCAAAGCCATAGCTGGCGCAAGATCGCATCCTTGCCACAGCCGTTAACCGAGACAACCGCAGCCGTGCTGCAAGGTAAAGTACATTTGGTATCTGGGCGTTCGCCACAGGGAGCAGAAAATGCGCAGTGGCGCGATCAGCAGGATGTTAACTGGCATTGGATCTTTGATCCGCAAACCTTGCAGGTAACAGAGGCCGCAGCGGTAGCGGAAGCGTTTAATAGCGCCACAGCGGTTGCGCTAAACGCGCAGTTTTATCTGATCGGCGGCCGTCAGGTTAATGGCGGAAATTTAGCTGTCTTGCAACGCTTCGATCTCACAACGGGTGTTTGGCAAGCGCTTGCGCCCATGCCGCAAGCTCAAGGCGGGTTGGCTGCCGCGGTGTTAGATAAGCAGATTTGGGTGTTTGGTGGCGAGTATTTTAATGAGGGAGGTGGTGTCTATAGCCAAGTGTGGCGTTATGATCCGCCAACTGATAGCTGGCAACAGCAAGCATATATGCCACTACCACGGCATGGCTTAGGCGCCGTAAGCCTAAACGACGCGATCTACCTTATTGGCGGTGCGACTGCAGTGGGATTAAAAGCCACCTCCGCGGTACTGGAAAAGTTTTCGCGTTAAGTTGTAACGTGAACCTGTTTAGCCAGCGCAATAAAGGTTTCAATATGTTTATTGTGCTGCTCGTGTTTGCGATACCCCACGTGAATATGCTTGTGAATGCCTGCCTGACCAAGCCTAATGGCGACAATCGGCAGTGTTTTGGCATACTCTAACGCTAACCATTTTGGCAGGGCTGCTACACCGCGGTTAGCCGCCACCATTTGCAGAATAATATCGGTATCTTCTAGGGTTTTATGTTTTTGCGGCAAACATTGTGCCGGCAATAAAAACTGCTGAAAGATGTCTAATCTGGCTAGATCAACGGGGTAGGTTAGTAAGGTTTGATCGCTAAGCTGGTTTGGCAGCACCTTGCTTAATTTGCTCAGCTTACTTTGCGTACTAACAATCAGCACCTGTTCGTAGGGGAAGACGGCTTCAAACTGGATGCTGTCTTTTTGGATTGGATCTGGGGTGATCAAGAGATCAATATCGTAGTTAAACAGCGCGGCCATACCGCCAAACTGAAATTTTTGTTTAACATCGATATCTACGCCAGGCGAGGTCGCTAAAAAAGGGCTGACGATTCTAAGTAGCCACTGATAGCAGGGGTGACACTCCATACCAATATGCAAAGCGCCTTTTTCATTTGCGGCAAACTGGCGCAAGGTGTCTTCCATCCGTTCAAATTGGGGTATTAAGCGATTCGCCTGCGCTAATAAATAGTCACCCGCCTGGGTTAATTTAATATTGCGGCCATCTTTGACCCATAAACTGACATTCGCCAGTTGCTCAAGTTTTTTTATACTGTGGCTAAGCGCGGATTGGGTTAAATGCAGACTGTCAGCGGCAGCGGTTAAGGAACCTTTGTCGGCAATTTCGCGCAGAATACAAAGATGGATTTTTTCTAACATAGAGCCGCTCTGTTTTATGATTTATATGAATAAAATTCACGTAATGGCAAGAATATAGCATTTTAAATCATAAATGTTAGCTTGTTTTGCTGCTGGGTGGCTAAGTTCGTATTGGTAGGGAGGGTAAGGTTTACCGCAAGATGTATGCTAGTTTGGCGCATTTTAATGAAATAATACCCAACATACCTTAAATTAAAGCAAAATTTTCTCAATGTACTGTTAGCGCAATGTCGCGTTAATTAAATCAAAGCAGATTAAGTATTTTGCTCAAATGCTTTAATCAGTATCTTGTACGCCGTTATTAAGGGTTATTTATGCGTTTATTGAAACTAAGTCGCAGCCGTCTTTCCATACTGTGTTTGGCGATAGTTACCGGCCTCACGGCGTGCTCCAAAGCTTCAGACGAGAGCATAATAACGGTTCAGTTAAGAGTGTTAGAGACCTCAGATCTCCATGCGAATATCATGGATTATAACTATTATACTGACACCACAGACGCCACTATGGGCTTAGCCCGCACGGCCAGCCTTATTGCCAAAGCCCGTGCTGAAGTGAAAAATACCGTGCTAGTCGATAATGGCGATCTTATTCAGGGCGGTCCCTTGGGGGATTATGTGGCTTATAAAGGTTTGGCCGATGGCGAAGTGCATCCGCTGATGCAGGCCATGAATACCCTAAATTATGCTGCTGCCACCTTGGGGAACCACGAGTTTAATTTTGGCTTAGACTTTTTATATCGCACCGTAGCCGGCGCTAATTTTCCTTACACTATCGCGAATGTCTTTTGCGCCGTCGATAACTGCCGTGCCGGGGTAAAACAAGGCGAGACGCTTTACCCACCATACTTAATTAAAGCCACCGAAGTACTGGATGAGGCTGGGCAACGCCACACGCTTAACATTGGCTATATCGGCTTTGTACCGCCGCAAATTATGCAATGGGATAAGCAACATTTAGCCGGTCAGGTCACGGTGGCTAGCATCTTAGAAACTGCGCAGCAACGGATACCGCAAATGAAAGCTGAAGGGGCTGATGTGGTGATCGTGCTGTCGCATTCTGGTTTAGGCCAAGTCACTGATTCACCTGATCCGCAAGCTGAACATTTAGCCTATGCCCTGACGCGAGTACCCGGCGTTAACGCTGTACTGTCTGGCCACAGTCACTCGGTGTTTCCACATGCTCGCTATCAAGATCTGCCTAATACCGATCTGCAACGCGGGCTGATTAATGGTATTCCAACGGTATTACCCGGCCGCTGGGGAGATCATTTGGGCGTGGTGGATTTTACCTTGCAACGCAAGGGCAATGCTTGGCAGGTGCAGCAAGCCACCGCTAAGGTATTACCGGTGTTTGATAACCAGCAGAATCAGTCATTAGTTGCAGCCGATCCAAAGATTGTCGCCGCCATTGCCGAAGGACATCAAGGTACTATGGCCTTTATGCAGCGCACCATTGGCGTTGCTGCTACTGATATGTACAGTTTTTTAGCGCAAGTGCAGGATGATCCGACCGTGCAGATTGTAGCTGATGCCCAGCGCGCCCGCCTTGCTGCCATTTTACCGCCTGAATTACAGCATTATCCTATTTTATCTGCGGCAGCTCCTTTTAAAGCCGGCGGCGGTCGTCGTAATAGCAGCGATGCTAACCAATATGTCCAAGTGCCAAAGGGAGAGCTTAGTTTCCGTAATGCCGCCGATTTGTATTTATTTCCTAATACCTTAGTGGCGGTAAAAGCCAGTGGTGCAGAAGTAAAAGATTGGCTGGAGTGCTCGGCAAATCAGTTTAACCAAATTGACCTGACCAGCAGCGCACCACAGCAACTGATTAATACCCAGCATCAAACCTATAATTTTGATGTGATTGATGGTGTCCGTTATCAAATCGATGTCAGTCAGCCTGCCAAGTTTAATCAGCGCTGTGAGTTGGTTAATGCCAACGCCTCGCGCATTGTTAATCTCAGTTATACCGATGCCGAGGGTAAAACTTATACGGGGGATGACTTTGCCGCGCTACAATTTATCGTTGCCACTAACAACTACCGTGCCTATACCGGACTTTTTGCGGGCACCGGCAGTGATAAGGTGGTGTTAGAAGCGCCAGACACTAACCGCGAAGCCTTGGTGCAGTTTATTAGTCAGCAATCTCAGTATGATGCAGCAACAGAGCGCTATCTTGCTGCGGTAAACCCTGCAGCAGATCACAACTGGCAGTTGTTACCACTGCAAAGTGCGGTAGCACTGGATATCCGTTTGCAAACGCAAGACTCCAGCATTGCTGAACATTTTGTGAAAACGCAGCAGTTCTGGCCAATGACTAAACTAGCATCTTTAGCCACGGGTTTTGCAGACTATCGTATAAATCTGCAGCAACCTTAACTTTAGCAAAATCTGCGATTAGCCAAACGCAAAAAAAAACTCTAAGATAGAGCAAATAACCTTTAACCTGCAGCTAACTATGCTGCAGGTTTGTTGACGTTTTGGGAGTTTTTATGCGCTTGAAAGCAACAACATTAATGCCTGCGTGCTGCGCTACTTTGCTATTTTGTACCTTAACTTTGCCTGCCTGCGCCCAGCAAATGACTCCCCAGCAAAGCACGCTGCAGCAAAACACGCCGCAAACAAGCACGAAGACACCGCCTGCCAGTCAACCGGCTAGCAGTAGTAAAGCCTTTACCGATTGTAGCTTAATTGACTTTAAGGATATTGATAGCCAGAGCCTGACGAAAGCCGAATTAGTGCAAAAGATGGAACAAGATTTTGCAGATAATCTGAACAACAATGAAAAATGCATGTCAGAGGCAGTAACAGCAGGCGCGGAGCGGATCAGTGCTGCGGGTGCAAATGCCGCACAAACAGCGGGTGCGACAGCGACCACCCAGCAAGTGACCGGTTTAGGTGATAGCGACAGTCAACAGCCGCAAAATGCGCAAGCTGGACAAGAACAGATCAGTGCGACCTCAAAACCTACCGCAAAAGGCCAGGGGCAGCAAGGCAGTTCAGCGGTGTGTGATACCATCAAACAAGGTCTTGCTGCCGCAACTACCGAGACTGAGAAAACGCATTTTCGAGGTTTAATGGAACAATATGGTTGTAAAGCTTAATCAAAACGCTTTCACATTGCATGTAACAGTCAACGTATAGTCGCAAAAATGATGAATAGGGAGATCAGCATGGTGAGTTTTAATTTCTTATCCTCTAACAATAAATGGCAAGCGTCGTTACTAGGTTTTGTAGTGTTACTTTTAACCGGCTGTCAAACCACCCAAACTCAGGTAAGCTCGGTTGGACCTGCAATGACAGGCCCCTCGACCAACACTGCTGCAGGGACGGTGAAAAGAGCGTTTCCGTATAACTCAAACATCTTTTTGGATGTTGCTATTCCGGTGTTTGATCCCGGTATTCCGCTTGATGCTCGTGGCAATATTGATGATCAAAAAGTGGCCGAAGAAGATATTTGGCCTCAGGTCAGGCGCTTAGAAGCGAATCGTTTTGCCATTGATACCAAAAAAGCTTTAGCCGCAACTAAAGCCTTTGGTGCGATTAATGTCACGCCCGATGCTTCTGTTTCTGCCGATGTGTATGTGTTAGGTAAGATTAACTACTCTGATACTGAAACGGTTAGAATCAGTGTCCGCGTGATGGATGCAACCAATGATATTTGGGGCGAAAAAAGTTTTGAGCATCAGGTAGGGCAAGCCTTTTACCGCGATGCGCTGCGCAAAAATCAAAATCCCTATGCGCCCATTTTTAATGATATCGCAGCCTATGTTTATGACTTACTAATTAAAAAATCTGAAAAAGACAAGCAAACTATTCAACAAGTTTCAGATCTACGCTATGCCGCCATGTATAGCCCAGAAGCTTTTGGTAGTTATCTTACAACAAAACGTAAAGGCTTTGGTTCGCGTCAAGCGGTGTTTCAGTTAACCGGAGCGCCGGCTGAGCAAGATGCCATGCTGCAACGGGTGCGTTTACTGCAAAACAAGGATGAACAGTTTGTCGATACGCTGCAAGACAGTTACGAGGCCTTTTATGCTGAAACCAGTGAAGCCTATCTGAAATATCAACGTGAAACCTTGGCAATTGCCGCCGATATTCGAAAGAAAAAAGCAGAACGAACTGCTCAGCAGTTAGTTGCTGCGGGTGGCGCTGTATTAGGTATTATGCTTGCGAAAAACTCAAATTCAAAAGCCGGTGAGATAGGTGCTATTGCCGCCGGTACCGCTGCGGTATTTAGTTTATCTAAAGCCATTGAGACTAACCATCAATTAAGTGCGCAGCGTGATGTGTTAAGTGAAATGGGCCAAAACTTGGATATTAAAGTGACGCCTCAAGTGGTTGAGCTGAATGATCAAACCATAGAGCTACAAGGGACTGCGCTGGAGCAGTACACGCAACTGAGACAGCGTTTGCTGCAGATTTATCAATTAGAAGCGACGCCTGATACGCAGCTATAAATCGACAGCCTTGCAAGGAGCCAAGCTTGGCCTCATTAGATGATCAAATACTGCATGCGCAACAAGCCAAAAAGTCGCGTGTAATTAAAGTGCTTGTTGCCATTTTGCTAAGTGCACTGCTTTTGGCACTCTTGTTGGTGCTCGGCAAACACTTTGCGACAATGCCGCCTACCGCGCAGTCTGCTAGTGCTATAGCGTCTGCTACTGTCACTGAGTCTGCTAATGTTTCTGAGTCAGAAAGTGCCGCGCAGACAGTCGTTATGCCTGAGCCGCCAGTAGTCCTAAGCAATACTGTTGATAGCACTGCCCGAGCCGATTTACAGCTGCGTTTATCCGAAACGCGGCAGCAGCTTGAGCAACTCGCAGCGGATCCCTTATTAAGTCGGTGGCAAGCCGAGCGGTTAAGCCAGTTACAGCAACAAATCGCTTTGGCTTATCAGCGCTACGGTGCACAGGACTATGCGGCCGCCGCAGCTTTACTGCCTGCAATCCAGCAACAAGCGCAGGCTTATCAACAAGACTTCGCGCAAGCTTTAGCGCAGGCGCATAGCGCCGCGAGCAGCGCTTTTGCCCAAGGTAATCTGCAGCAAGCCAAGTTGCACAATACTGAAAGTTTAGCGCTTAACCCCGACTTTGTGCCGGCATTACAACTGCAGCAGCGTTTAGCGGTAGCCGAAAAAGTACAGCCGTTATGGCAACAAGCGCGGGTAGCTGAGTTGGAAAATAACCCAGCGAAAGAGCAAGCCCTGCTGGAGCAAATTTTAGCATTAGACTCTGCTGATCAAGCGGCGGCGGCACGTTTATCGCAGCTTAGCAACCAACAGCAGCAACAGGCGTTTGCTAATGCTATCGTAGCTGCGCGGGCCGCGCTGGAGAAACAAGATTATGCTGCGGCGCGTCAAGCGTTAAGCAGAGCCCAGCGGCTAGCAGCAAACCGACCGGAATTACGGGCGTTACAACAACAATTAGCGCAAGCCGAACAGGCAAATGCCGTCAGCGAGGCATTAGCACAAATCTCAGTTTTTACCCAAGCGGATGAATGGGCCACTGTGCAGTTACTCGCCAGTAAAGCCCTCGGTGCCGCGCCCGATAATGTTGAATTACAGCAGCATATGCAACAAGCTAAGCGTATTGTCGCCGCCGAGCAGCAACTAAGCCGTTTTCTACAACAACCCGCGCGTTTAACCGATGCTAATATTCAACAACAAGCCCAAAGTGCGCTGGCTGATGCGCAGATGCTTGGTTCGCTAAGTCCCAAATTGGCGACGCTAAGCGCCCAGCTTCGCCAGTTATTAGCCAGCAAACAACAACCGGTTGCGGTTCGGATCTTAAGTGACAACAAAACGGCTATTCGGGTTCTTGGCGTAGGTAATGTTGGCGCAGTGACAGATAAAACCATACAACTTCCCCCTGGTGACTACCAATTTGAAGGGGCCTGTAAAGGTTACCGCACAGAGCTGATTCAGGTTACCGTATCTGCGACCTCAGAGCCTGTTCAGGTAAGGTTGCAATGTCAGGTTCGTATTTAACAGGAGTTTATTGTGAGTCGTATTGATGAAGCTATCAACCAAGAACAACGCAAACGCAAATGGGTTGTGCTAAGTGCGGTAGCGGTTGGCGTGCTATTACTCGCGCTGTATCTGAGTTGGTTATTATTGTTAAAAGGCTTTACGGTACAAGTTTTGCCTGCTGAAGCTGCCAAAAGCCAGCAATTTGTCGTGCGTTCTGGTGCAGGCTTTTTTCTGCAAGATAAGCTGTATTTATTTGGCCACGCGGCCACGATTGAAGTCAGTGCCGACAAATTTGCGCCAAAAACCCTATTAGTGCAACAAGGTCAAGCCACTAACATCAGTATTACGCTTGACCCTATGCCTGCTCAGGTTGCGCTAAACACACTACCGGCTTCTGAGCAGGTTAGTTGGTTTGTCAATGGTGACTTAGTGCGACAAACGGCTAACTTTACAGACTATTTTGCCCCCGGTTCTTATCAGTTTAGGGCTGAGCATCCTGCTTACCAACCTGCAGTGTTAACCTTAACGCTCGCCGCGGCTGATGAGGTTAAGCAAACACTTAGTTTAACGCCAGTTGCTGGGCAATTAGCGATTTCATCTCGCCCCAGCGGCGCAACGATTTACCTTAATGGCGAGCAAGTAGGCGCTACCCCACTTAGCATAGCGAAACCCGGTGGTGAATATCAGCTATCGCTGACTTTAGACGGTTATGAACCCTTGCAAGAGACGATTCATTTGACCTATCGTCAGCCAGAGCAGCAACGTGATTACTTTTTACGGCCCGTACAAGCGAAACTTACAATACAGGCAACCCCTGCGGATGGCATCTTGCTGGTAAATGGGGCGCCTGCGCAAAGCCCTGTCAGTATTGATGCCGGCAAAAACTATACGGTACGGTATGAAAAGCCTGGCTTTTTAGCGCAAACGCAAAATGTTACGTTACAAGCCGCTGAGCAGCGCACCCTCGAGTTCTCGTTAAAAGCGGAGCTAGGTCAAGTGCAATTTACTGCAAATGAAGTTGCGGAGATCTTTATTAACGGCCAGCCACAAGGTACAACGCCTTTAACTTTGAGCCTAGCGGCGGTAGCGCAGCAAGTTGAGTTTCGAAAAGCAGGTTATCGCACCATTAAACGCACTATAACGCCCAGTTCGCGGCAACCACAACGTGTGACAGCGGAGCTACTCAGTGAATTTGCCGCCAGACGCCGTGAAGGCAAACCGCTATTTGCTGAAACGCTAGGGATTCAGTTTATTGCGGTGCAACCGCGAGCCTTTACCATGGGATCACCACCAAATGAAACAGATCGTGGCCGGAATGAGCATCCCATCCAAGTAGATTTTAGCCGTAATATTTGGGTGTCGGCGCACGAAATTACCGAAGCTCAATATGGCGCTTTTCGTGGTGCCGCGACCACTTCAACCTTACCAGTTACCCAAGTTACTTGGTTGGATGCCGTAAAATTTTGTAATTGGTTAAGTGAGCAAGAGGGGTTGCAACCGTTTTACCTGCTGCAAGGCGAACAACTGCGGGGGATCAACGCGCAGAGCCAAGGTTATCGTTTACTCACTGAAGCCGAATGGGAGTTTATCGCTAAACATAATCGTCGTGCGGCCAGAACCACTTATGTTTGGGGTAATGAGGAGCGTTTACGTCCCAAACAAGGCAACTTTGCTGATAAAGCCTTACAAGGGCAACAGACCTTTGTGTTCCGCGATTATGATGATGGTTTTGCTGGTAAGGCGCCCGTAGGCAGTTTTAAAGCCGATCGTGCTGGCTTCTTCGATTTAGATGGCAATGTGCGAGAGTGGGTGCATGATTATTATGCGTTACAGGTGCCCAACACCGATACAGTCCAGCAAGATTATCTGGGAGTGCCCAGAGGGCAGGCGCATGTGGTTAAAGGCGCTTCCTTTAAATCAGGGCGTTTAAAAGAGTTACGTGCCAGTATTCGCGCTGAGGGTACGGCCGCGACAGACGATATTGGCTTTCGGATCGCGCGTTATCAATAATAGCCTGTTGTTGGCAGGTAGCTGAGTTAGCTGTTGCTGCATTGCAAAACAAGGTCATTAATTGAGCTTGCATCCCAGTTAACCAAGGGTGCTATAAGGAAGGAGACTAAGCTAATGAAAAAAAAAGGTGTGCTTATTGCGCTTGTCTTATTAGTGCTGACGGGATCGGCAGCCGCCTATTTTGTGTCGCTTGATGCGCCTCAAGATTTTCCGATTAATATTTAACCACGAGAATAGCGCAATGCGTAACAAAAATACTGCGACCATGAACCCCAGTCTACTAACAAGTTTATTGGTGTTGCTAGCCAGTTTTACCCTAGTGCATCTTTTTTATGAGGGCGTTATTCGGCCCGCTGCCAGTGCGGTGTTAGCCTCGGCTGGCAGTAATAGCCTGTTTTCGATTTGGGTGATTTTAAAGGACATGGAACAGCAGATTTGTATCACTTTGCTGATTTTCTGTTTATTTCTGATGGGGTATAAACTGTGGCGTTTATTAGATGAAGAAACGCTGTATACCCGAGATTTTCTTGAGGGTTATGATAAAAGTCAGCCTTTAGATGTTGAGCAAGCGCTGGCGGATTTAGAAGCCTCCAAATACAAAGAAAACCCGGCCATGGCGACGTGGATTAACTGTATTCGTCGCTTTAAAAACACTCAGAATGTGCAGCATGCAGCGGATGCGATTGCTTCATCGGTCGATAGTGTTGCGGCACAGCTAGAAAGTGGCAATAACATGGTCCGCTACATTATTTGGGCTATTCCGAGTATCGGCTTTGTGGGTACAGTACGCGGTATTGGCCAAGCCTTAGCGCAAGCTGATCAGGCCTTAGCGGGCGATATTGCCGGTATGACAGCCTCATTGGGGGTTGCTTTTAACTCGACCCTGGTCGCCTTGTTTATCTCGCTGATCCTGATGTTTTTTATGCATCTGCTCACCAGTCGCCAAGATACTATGGTGCTGAATACTCAGCAGTCATGCGAAAAGCATCTGCTGGCGCATTTACATAATTAACTGCCATTATGCGCTTAAAACGTCGCTCTGAAGATGGTTTTAACATGTCCTTTTTGGATGTGATGGCCTGTGGCTTAGGCGCTATTATTCTGATTTTTATTCTGGTCGATTTTCATGCCTTTCAGCCCGAGCCTACAGATGAAAGTAATAAGCTGCAGCAGGAGTTAAATGCGGCGGCGCGCCAACGTGAGCAATTACAAAAGTCGATTGATGAGATAAATGAGAAAATTGCCCTCGAATCCAGTACCCAACAAGACACGCGTCATGCCCAAACTGACAGTAATAGTAGCCAAAGCAAATTATTGCAGCAAATCTCCACTGAGCTGGCGGTGGTGGCCGATTTAGAACAGCAGTTAGCCGCTATTGCTCGTTTACCGGTGCCGGATGCCAATGTGCAGTTAAGTGGCACTGGTCAGCAAAATTACCTAACGGGCTTAAAGGTGGAGGGCCAAGAAATTGGCATTTTGCTCGATAAATCAGCCTCGATGCTCGGGGATAACTTGTTAGAGATCTTACGTTTTATGGCACTGCCCGATAACCAGAAAATCAGCCAACGCAAATGGCAACGTACCCGCCGTGCCGGGCAATGGTTACTGGCCAGAGCACCGCAAAATGCCAAAATCACCATGGTGGCCTTTTCGGAAGATGCCATCGTGCTAGGCAATAGAGCCGCCAGTTCACCTCAGGTCGCCGATTCGATGGCGGCAATAGTGCGTGATATGGGGAAGATCATTCCGCAAGGCGGCACCAATTTGCAGTTGGGGCTACAAAAGTTACGCGAAGTACACCCGCAGGTGAAGGATGTTTATATTATTACTGATGGTTTACCCACCTTAGGCGACGGTTTAGGGGCGCGTTGTCGTGGCGTGCTAACCAGTAAAAAAACCATTTCATCACAGTGTCGGCAAGAGTTACTGCTCGAAACCGTGAAGCGCGCAGGGCAGGGGCTGCGGGTTAACGTAATTTTATTACCGCTGGAAGGCGATCCTTATGCTTCGGCGATGTATTGGAGTTGGACACAGGTGACCGGTGGTACCTTTTTAGCTCCTGCAGCGGAGTGGCCTTAATGCGTCGAATTAAACGAGCCCCCGTCGAGATTTTTAATCTAGCTTTTTTAGATATTATTTCCTGCGCCTTTGGGGCTGTGGTGTTATTGGTATTGCTCGCCAAAAATGGCGAAACCGATACCCAAGCGGGGCCGAATAATCTGAGTGTGCTGCTTGACCAAGTATTAGCCGCGCAGCTGCAGGTAGAGCTATTACAAGGGGCCTTGTCCGATAAACAGCAAGAGCTAGCACAAGCCCAAGCGCGCTCTGCGGCGGTGACGGAGCAGCTTAAAGCCCTGGAGTCATCAGTACCCAGAGCCCAGCAAACCTTGCAGCAACTTCAAGATAAAGCCAGTTCATTGCGGAATGAGATTCGCCAAGCTACCGCTATGCTGAATGTGCCGAAATCTACCGATAAGCCCTCTACTGAAGTGGGTGGCATTCCTACCGATGCTGATTATGTGGTGTTTGTCATTGATAATTCAGGCTCGATGGTAGACGGCGCTAAATGGAATAAAGTGATAGCGGTGGTGGGTGATATTTTAAGTAATCATCCGCAAATGAAAGGTTTTCAGATCATTGCCGCCGATGGCAGTTTCTTGTATGCGGGGCAAGAAGGACAATGGCTGAGTGATTCTAGTTCCATGCGACAACGCGCTTTAGATCGGATGCGACGGTTCACAGGGGGCGGCAGTGCACCCGAAGTAGGGATCTTACGTGCCTTAGATTTATATGGCAAAACCCAAGGTAAGGTCAGCTTATATGTGTTTGGTGATGATTATCGGCGGCAGAATTTGGATGCGATAGTGACAGAAATCACCGCGCGTAATACCGATGCTAAGGGGGATCCGCGTTTTCGAATTCATGGTATTGGTTTTTATCGGCCGCAAGGCGGCGACGCTGCGCAATTTGCGGCCTTTATGCAAGCCGTTGCCAAACGCAACCGCGGTGCCTTTGTTGGGCTGGCTTTTTAAGGTGTTAATCGTATTAATGCTGAGTTTTATCTAATAGCACTTGACGCTAGCCCCTGAGTGTTGCAGTTTTCACTTTCCATTTACACACTTTTGATTGTCGTTAATTTCAAGAGTGACCAACAGAGTCACTTAACTATAATTTTTAAAAACAACACGAGCAGACCAATGAAAAAAACCTTACTAACTCTGGCGGTGTCGTTAGCTCTGGCTAGCTCAACCGCTGTTTTTGCCGAAGATAAAGCTGCAGCGGCGGATAAAAAGAAAGAAAAAACCTACAGCAGTATGATTGCTGATAAAAAAGCCATCAGCGGTTTGTTCACCCTATATCAGGATGAGAAAACCGGTGAGCACTTGCTGCAACTAACCGAAGCACAATTAAATAAACCCTTTTTATATTTCGCCCAGACCTTAGATGGCGTCACCGAAGCTGGCCATTTCCGTGGTGCTTATCGTGAAACTAAATTAATTGAGTTTCGCCGTTATTTTGATCGCATTGATGTGATCAGTAAAACACCACGTTTTCATTTTGATGCTAACAGTGCCCTGTCGCGTGCGGCAGACGCCAATATTAGCGAAGCCGTATTGGCCAGTCTAAAAATTGAGAAGCAAGAGCAAGATAAGTTTTTAGTTAAAGCAGATAGTTTGCTGCTGAGCGAAGCCTTGCATAAAATTTCGCCTTGGGCCAACCCAAATGATCCTAACGCCAAAGATCGCTTTAAGTTAGGTAAGTTAGACGATAAAAAATCACGTATTCTGAAACACCGCCCTTATCCCGCGAATATGGATGTGGTGGTTGACTACGTGTTTGCCGATCCAAATCCAGGCGTACGTGGCGGCAATGCGTTAAGCGATCCACGTTCAGTATCTATCAAAGTGCAGCATTCGTTTATTGCGCTGCCAGAAAATAATTTCCAACCGCGGTTTGATGATGCCCGTGTGGGGTATTTTACCACCCAGGTCGATGATATGACCTCAGCGGAATGGGCACCGTTTCGTGATCTGATCCATCGTTGGGATTTACAGAAAAAAGATCCAAATGCAGCCTTATCTGAGCCAGTTAAGCCTATCGTTTGGTGGATTGAAAATACTACGCCTATCGAATGGCGTGATACGGTCGCAGCAGGCGTATTGGCTTGGAACAGTGCTTTTGAAAAAGCCGGTTTTAAAAATGCCATCGAAGTACGTATTCAACCAGATGATGCTGATTGGGATGCCGGTGATATCAATTACAACGTTTTACGTTGGACTTCTTCACCGAATCCGCCGTTCGGTGGCTATGGCCCATCACTGGCTAACCCCTTGACCGGTGAGATTTTGGGCGCCGATATTATGCTCGAATACGTCTTTATGAAAAATCGCTGGATTTTCGATAGCCTGTATACCGACGGTGCGACCCAGCTTACTACCGAAGCGGCAGGACATTGGCACGCTAATGGCGTATTTTGCTCAGCAGGACACCAATTACAACAAAATCTGATTATGGCTGGCGCCTTAGGCACTGGTTTGCCGATTGATAATAATGAGATTTTACGTCAAGGCTTAATGGAGTTGGTACTGCACGAAGTTGGGCATACCTTGGGCCTTAACCATAATATGCGTGCGTCAAACTTATGGAATGCGCAAGACGTACATGACAAAACGAAAACCCAAGGTATTTTGACTGGCTCGGTAATGGATTATACCCCCGCTAACATTGCGCCAATTGGCAAGGCGCAAGGCGATATCTTCCAAGTTAAGCCTGGTCCTTACGATGATTGGGCCATTGAATTTGGCTATAGTCCAGCCTTAACCGATGCTGCTGCAGAGCAAGCGCGTTTAGAAACAATCTTAGCTCGTTCGGTAGAGCCTGCTTTGGCCTTTGGTAATGACGCGGATGATATGCGTGCGCCTGGCCGTCATATCGATCCACGCGTGATGATTGGTGATATGTCATCTGATCCAGTGGCTTATGCCAGCGATCGCATGCAATTAATTGAGCAATTGTTTGGTAAAATTGCGCAAACGGCGTTACAAGACGGTCAGTCTTATCAGCAGTTAGTAACCTCTGCCAATGTGCTGTTTGGTCAATATCGCAGTCAGGCCGATGTGGTATCTCGGCAGATCGGTGGTGTCTATGTTGAGCGGAACGTAGTGGGCGCGCCGACTGATCGCAAGCCGTTAACGCCAGTGCCATTAGCGCAGCAAAAAGCCGCTATGCAGTTACTGACCGACAAGGTGTTTGCGCCAGAGGTCTTAACCAGTATGCAGCCGTTGTTTAATCAGTTATTACCGCAACGTCGTGGTTTTAATCATTACGGCCGTAATTTAGATCCGAAAGCGCATGAGATGATTTTAGGCATGCAGCGCTCAGTGCTTAATCAGTTATTACACAAGGCGGTATTGCAGCGGATCTCTGACTCAGCCCTGTATGGTAATGAGTACAGCTTAACGGCTTTTATGCAGGATCTTACCAACAGTATCTTTGTTGATCCGCGTAAAGCCAGCTCGCAAAGCCATAATTTACAAGTGGAATATGTAAAACGCTTAATTGCGATTGCTGGGTTAGAAAAAGCCAGCGATTACGATAATTTGGCTAAAGCAGCTGCCTTGTTGCAGTTAACTAACATCCAAAGTAGCAAATTGCCACGGGGTGTAAATGATGCAGCGAAAGCACAAAAGGCTTTAATTGATCTGATGATCAGCAAGGCATTGCAAGCTTAAGCTTTACTGGGCAACAGCAATCGCCTATGCTGTTGCCCGTTATTTTTCGCAACCGAATGAGTAAGATGAGCTTATATCAACAGTCAACCATGCCATGGCGTAACCTGCTGCTCGCAGTGTTACTCTGTTTGCATCTTGGCTGTATTTTGGTAGAAGCTTTTGCCGCTAACTTACCGTCGCACACTGACGATCCCCATCATAGTTTTGGTCTGGTTACCCAAGCCGAGCACGCTCCCTCAGAGCGCGTTTTGCACAGCCATGCTGAAAACACCGGGCAGTTAACGCTAACAGAGCACGCTAATCACGCCTGTGATCATTGTAAGCATTGCCATGCCAGTCATTTGGGGTTATTTACTAGCTACTCACCGTTAGATTTACATACACTGTTACAGCTGAATGGCTATAGCAGTCAGCTACCGAGCTCGCCTAACAGCCATATTTATCGCCCGCCTATTGCCTAATTTATTGCGGAATTTTTCGTTCATTCAATAAATAGGATCATTTATGTTAGTAACCCCTTTAATCGGGCGCTTTAGTGCGCTTCCGTTATGTTATTGTTTTATATTGATATTGAGCCTGCTTAGTGCGCCAAGCGATGCTGCTGTGCCAGCCAAGCCGACGACTAGCTTAACCTTGGCCCAGGCTGCCGAGCGCGTACTGCAGCAGCATCCGCAATTGCAGGTATTTGACTGGCGCAGTCAGGCTGCCGCAACAGAGCAAGAGTTAGCGTTACTTAAACCAGATCTCACGCTGGCGCTGCAGGCTGAAAACCTCTTAGGCAGCGGTGAGCTGTCTGGAGTAAAACGGCTGGAGCTTAGCGTGGCAATATCCTCAGTCCTGGAGCTTGGCAACAAACCGCAAGCGCGGATCGCCAGTGCGTCGGCCCAGCAAGCCTTAGTGTTAGCTCAACGCCAAGCCAGTAGTTTAGACCTCGTCGGCGAGCTAACGCAGCAGTTTATTAGCGTACTGACCCTGCAACATCAGCTGCAATTGGCCAGCGACAATCTGCTGTTAACGGAACAAGCCTTACTGCAGGTCAAGCAGCGCGTTCAACAAGGCGCAGCACCGGACGCTGAGCTATTACGCGCCAAAGTGGCTGTGCGGCAGGCGCAATTGCAGCAAGGATTACGCCAGGCAGAGTTGGAAAGTAGCAAACTGGCGCTGGCCAGTATGTGGGGGGCGCAGCAGGCCGATTTTGACCAAGTGAGTGGTGATTTATGGCTGCTCACGGACAGTGTAGCCTTTCCGCTGTTATATCAGCGTTTGCTGGCCACTCCACAATTGGAGGTGTTTGCCGCAACAGCGCGCTTACAGCAAGCGCAACTTGCTCAGTTGCAGACGCAGTCGGTTGCCGATGTGAGTTGGCAGCTTGGTATAAAACGCTCGCAGGAAAATCGTGATATTGCGCTGATTGCCGGTTTCTCGGTACCGCTATTAAATCAGCAGCGTCAGCAAGGTGCAGTAAAAATCGCGCTCGCCGAACAGCAAGCGCAGCGCCTTAACCAGCAGTCTGCTGTGCTGCAACTGCGCGCGCGTTTGTATCAGGCTTGGCAGCAGCATCGATATAGCAGCCTGTTGGTAAGGGATCTTAAGCGCGAGATTTTACCGCTGTTAACACAAGCCTTGGCGCAAACGGAAGCAGCCTATTTGCTTGGCCGCTATAGCTATGCCGATTGGTTATCGGCGCGGCAAGCCTTACAAGAGGCGCAACTGCAACTGCTGGACGCCGCCAGTACCGCCTTACGTAATCAAGCGCTAATTGAACAACTTTCCGGTTTGCCACTGGCGGACAATAGCTCGCTTCCGCGCCCATCACAACACAAAAATATGTCGTTTTCTTCATCTACAGCAATGGCTACAGAAGGATCTTTACCATGAAAAATTTCTTAGTTTGCACTTTTACACTCCTTATAAGCATTGTCACTTGGCCAGCCTTTGCTGGAATAGGGCATGCTCATCTGCATTCCCCCGCGACTGAGCCGTCGCAGCAACTTAATAAACAAACCGAGCCGCATGCCGATGTTGCGATTATCCCAGCGGCGACGGCCGAGCGAGTGGGTATTCAAGTCGCTCACGCCGCTGCCGGTGTTATTACGCGGCAGCTACCGCTTTACGGTGAGATCGTGCTGCCACCGCAGCGCCAAGCCGTGGTCAGGGCGCGCTTTCCCGGCGTTATTAGCCAACTTAAGGTCAGCCTTGGTCAGCAGGTCAAGCGCGGTGAGGTGCTGGCACTGATTGAATCAAACGACAGCTTGCGTAGTTACCCTTTGCAGGCGCCTATTACTGGCATAGTGCTGCAGCAATTTGCCAATGAGGGCGAGTTTACCGCCGGTGAGCCGTTGTTGGCGCTTAGCGATCTGAGTGAGCTTTGGGCCGAATTTAAAGTGTTTCCTGCCATGCGCCATCAGGTGCAAGCGGGGCAGGCGATAAAGCTTGAAACACTCAGTGGTGCTTATGACAGTGTGATTAGCCAGCTATTACCTGCCAGTGGTCAACCTTATCTATTGGCTAACGTCACGCTGGATAATCGCAGTAGCCACTTTACCTTGGGGGATCGTTTACGCGCCTTGGTCACGGTGGAGACGATTTCGGCTGCGCTAGTGGTGGCTAACACAGCGCTGCAAACCTTTGAAGGAGAACCCGTAGTTTTTGTGCAAAACGGTGATCAATACCAGCCCAGAGCGCTGCAATTAGGGCGAAGCGATGGGCTTGTTACCGAGGTGCTTTCAGGGCTTGCTGCGGGTGAAGCCTATGTGGTTGCCAATAGCTATTTAGTCAAAGCGGAGTTAGAGAAATCTGCCGCCGCGCATCAGCATTAAGGAGCACAGGATGATTGCAGCTATTGTGCGTTTTTCGATTGATCGTCGCTATTTGATGCTAAGTCTTACCTTGCTGTTACTGGCGGCTGGTGTTTGGAGTTATCAGCGTTTGCCCATTGATGCGGTGCCGGATATCACCAATGTACAGATCCAAATCAATACCGAAGCCCCGGGTTATTCGCCGTTAGAGACGGAGCAACGCATTACCTTGGTGGTGGAAACGGCGTTATCGGGTTTACCCAAACTACACTATACCCGTTCCTTGTCGCGTTATGGCTTGTCGCAAGTTACAGTGGTGTTTGCCGAAGGCACCGATATGTATTTTGCCCGTAATCTGCTCAATGAACGTCTGAATACCATCAGAGCACAGTTACCCGCGGGCTTTGAGCCACAAATGGGGCCTATTGCCACCGGCTTGGGCGAGATCTTTGTCTATACGGTCTCGGCCAAGCCTAGCGCGAGCAAAGCAAACGGTGAGCCAATAGACGCCATGTATTTGCGTGAAGTACAAGATTGGATCATCAAACCGCAATTGGCGCAGGTGGCTGGTGTCGTTGAGGTAAACACCATCGGTGGCTATAACAAGCAATACCATGTGCTGCCCGATCCACTAAAAATGCTCAGCTTTGGCGTCAGTATGCCACAGTTAGCCGAGGCGCTGCGGCAGCATAATAGTAATAGTGGCGCTGGCTTTATTGAGCGTAACGGCCAGCAACTATTGGTAAGGTTGCCAGGGCAGCTTAGCAGTATCAGTGATATTGAACAGGTGGTGATCGCTGTGGCGGGCAGTGTGCCGATCCGCATAAAAGATGTGGCGGAGGTTGCACTGGGCAAGGAGCTTAGAACCGGTGCGGCCACCCGTGATGGTCAAGAAACGGTGCTGGGCACCGTGATGATGCTAATGGGTGAAAACTCTCGGGTGGTGGCGCAAAGTGCCGCGCAAAAGCTGAAAGCGATTAAAGCGTCCTTGCCGGCAGGGGTGATGGTCGAAGCTGTTTATGATCGCACCACGCTGGTGGATAAAACCATTGCCACCGTGCAAAAAAACCTGTTGGAAGGTGCGCTTTTGGTGATCGTGGTGCTGTTTCTGCTACTGGGCAATCTGCGGGCGGCCTTGATCACGGCGGCGGTGATCCCACTGGCGATGTTAGCCACCCTAACCGGTATGGTGCAGCGCGGTGTCTCGGCCAATCTGATGAGCTTAGGGGCGTTAGATTTTGGCTTAATCGTTGATGGTACTGTGATTATTGTCGAAAACTGCATGCGTCGCTTAGGCTTAGCACAGCAGCAACAAGGGGGCTTGCTGGCACTGCGACAACGCTTAGACGTGGTATTTAGTGCCACCATGGAAGTGATTAAACCCAGTTTATTTGGTGTAGCCATTATTACTGTGGTCTATATCCCGATTTTTGCCCTTACGGGCGTCGAGGGCAAAATGTTTCAGCCCATGGCCATCACGGTGATTATGGCATTACTGGCGGCGATGCTGCTGTCTATTACCGTGGTACCGGCTGCAGTCGCAGTATTGATGCGCGGTAAGATCAGCGAGCAGGAAAGCCGAGTTATCCGTGCCGGTAAGTCACTGTATCGGCCTGTGCTTAATGCCGTTTTAAAGTGGCGAACCTTGGTGTTGAGTGGTGCTGCGGCGCTGGTGGCCGCTTGCTTCTGGTTGGCGACGAACTTGGGATCCGAGTTTATCCCGCAGTTAGACGAAGGCGATATTGCGCTGCATGCGATGCGTATTACCGGCACTAGCCTGGAGCAATCGGTGCAAATGCAAGCTGTGCTGGAGCAGCGTATTACGCAGTTTCCGGAAGTTGCCACGGTTTTTGCGAAAATAGGCACACCAGAGATTGCTACCGATCCAATGCCGCCGAATGTCGCGGATACTTTTGTGATCTTAACGCCGCAAAGCGATTGGCCTGATCCGCAGAAAACGAAAGCGCAGTTGGTTGCCGAGATGGCAGAGGCGCTGGCGCAGTTACCCGGCAATAACTATGAATTTACCCAGCCCATTCAGATGCGTTTTAACGAGTTGATTTCTGGTGTGCGGGCCGATGTTGGGATAAAAGTCTTTGGGGATGATTTGGATACCTTATTGCAAGTTGCCAACAGTATCTCTGAACTGGCAACCAGTATAAGTGGTGCTGCAGATGTGGCCGTAGAGCAGGTTTCGGGTTTGCCCGTATTAGCCATTCAGCCAAAACTAACGGAACTGGCGCATTATGGCATCACGCTTGCCGCGTTGCAGGATCTGCTGGCGATGGCCATTGGCGGTGAAGAGGTTGGCTTGATCTATCAGGGTGATCGGCGTTTTCAGTTAATGGTCAGGCTTCCTGAAACGCTGCGTAGCGATATCAATAATCTGCAGTATTTACCCATCCCTACCGCCACAGGCTATGTGCCGTTGCAGGAAGTCGCCAGTCTCGTACTTGAAACTGCACCAGCACAAATTAGCCGTGAAAATGGCAAGCGGCGAGTGGTGGTGTCGGTCAATGTGCGAGCGCGAGACTTAGGCAGCTTTGTTAGCGAGCTAAAACAGCGAGTTAGTAACGAGATCCCCTTACCTGCCGGCTATTGGCTGGCTTATGGCGGGACCTTTGAACAGTTACAATCGGCCAGTAAGCGCTTATCGATCGTAGTGCCCTTGACCTTAGTGCTGATTTTAGGTTTGTTGATCTTAGCCTTTAACTCGCTTAAAGATGCGCTGATTATCTTTAGCGGTGTTCCGCTGGCGCTAACCGGTGGCGTACTGGCATTGTGGCTTCGTGATATGCCGCTATCGATTTCCGCCGGAGTGGGCTTTATTGCGCTCTCTGGGGTGGCAGTACTCAATGGCCTAGTGTTGGTTTCCTTTATCCGCCAGCTTTGGCAAACGCACGGTGATTTAGCCTACGCGGTAGTAGAAGGTGCCATCACTCGGCTACGGCCAGTACTAATGACCGCACTGGTCGCCAGTTTGGGCTTTGTGCCGATGGCGCTAAATACCGGCACCGGTGCCGAAGTGCAGCGACCCCTGGCGACGGTGGTGATTGGCGGTATTATCTCGGCCACACTGCTAACCTTAGTGGTGCTGCCGGTATTATATCAGTGGTTGCATAGTAAAAAGGCAATAGCTAAGGATGCACAATCAAGCTAGATTCGTCTAAAAAATTGCTAAATCATTAAAGTCCTATGCTCAGTTGCCGATAACAACCCTAAGTGGAAAAATAACTGAAAAAGTAACTGAGCATAGTATGGTATCCCCTATTTATACTCAAAAGCAGTGGCAAACTGCGGCCAGTCCGCAAGCAGCAAAGCTTGCTGTGCCAATGCCACCTGCGCTAAAGCTCAGTTATCTGCCACAAACACCAATAAGTTTGTTAACTACGACCAATTCAGCTGCACCTAAACAGGCAGGAGAGTCCAATAGCAGTCCTGCCGCAGAGTCTGCTGAAACTGCTGCTGCATTCAAGATAAACTTGAGCCAAGCCGCTCGTAATAAATTAGCGGCTGAACCTGAGGTTGCAGCCCCGCAACAGCAATGGGCTGAACAGAAAAAAGCCCAAGCTCGAGAACGTATTGTTGAATTAAAAAAACGTATTGATGAGCTAAATAAGCTATTGCGCATGTTTGGTGCCTTGGGGGCTAAGACCATTTTACGTGCTGTGCAACAACTTGCTGCTGAGTTAAAAAGTGCCAGCAAAGACTTAAAAGAGGGCTGGGATCTTAGCACTTCGTCACCCACAACGCCTGTTCCAGCCGTCTCGGTTAAAAGCTCGGTGACTGCTGAGCAAGCGGTTAGCGGCATACTTACTGAGCCCGCTGCACAAGAGGGAGATCTCCCAAAGCAGCAAGCTGTCGAACAAGCTGCAGGGCCCACCTTATCCGTTATGGCTAATCAAGCGGAAAGTCAGCAGGCCATCTTCAGCACTAAGATGTTTGCCGAAAAAGTATTGGCAAAATATTTACCGCAGAGAGGATCTCAAGCGGCTAAAGCAGATCGCTTCGAGCAAAGAGAAAAAACCAATACAGAAAATAACACCCTTAATAGTGATAGCACTTTGCAAATAAGCGCTGCCAACAGTGCGTTACGTGAGTTATTACAACCCTCTGCAGCTGATCAAACACGACAACAACGACGTGCAGATCAGCAACTGGTGCAAACGAGAACGGATGAGTTACAGTCTTTACTGGCTAGATTACAAGCCACTCTGCGACTGCAAGTACGCGACAAAGACACTAAACAACGTGAACGTGATGTCAGCGAGCTGCTGGCTGATACCAAGCAGCTCGCTGCGCAATTAACAAAAGTAACAGATACACCACTATCTAAGCTACAAACTGCCTTCACTAAACCCTAAATTGCCCTGCAGAGTGCCCGAGAGTTTGTGCCATTCCTAACAACTGTTGCGTACTTACGGCAACTTGGGAAATCGCTGTGCTGTTCTCTTCTGCGGCTGCACTTAAGCGAGAAATACTCTGTGCCAGTGTCGCCGATACCGTCGTTTGCTCCTCAGCGGCGGTGGCAGTTTGAATCATTAAGTGCTTTAACGTTGCCAAACGATTGTGAATATCAGCAACCGCGTTAGCCATGCTTTGTGCCTGACTTAGCGTTTTTTCTGATTCATTGGCACAAATGACGCTATGTTTTGCTAAAGAGTCGGATTGGCTGGTAATGCCGTTTAGTACACCCGAGATATCTTTAATGGCTTCTTGTACTCGAAACGCCAGTTGTCTTACTTCATCAGCAACAACGGCAAAACCACGACCATGCTCACCGGCTCGAGCGGCTTCAATGGCAGCATTCAATGCCAATAAGTTAGTTTGTTCGGCAATGGCGTTAATGACCGAGAGTACCACGCTGATTTTCTTGCTGTCCTGATCCAGATGCTCAACTTCTGTGTGAATTTGGGTAAAGCTTTGCATGGTGTGTTTTAAACTAACTTGGGTAAGTTCTAACGTTTGCACCAAGTGTTCGCCTGCAAGTTGACTTGCTTTTACTTCATCTGCAGCTAATGCCGAGTTTTTACCAATTTCTGCGGCGGCATAACTCATTTCCTCCACTGCGGTGGCCAGCATATCGGTTTCTCTGGCTTGCATTTGAATACTGCCATCTGCTTGAGTTATCGCTGCTGAATTTTGCGTTGCCGCCATTTCTAGCTCTCTGCTAATACCCATTAGCTGGGCAATTAAGCCTTTTAAGGTGTGCTGCATCTTGGCCAGCCAGCCCATTACATGGTTAGGCTTTTCTGGTACTTGCAGTTGCGTGGTGAAGTCACCTGAGGCAATCACGCTGGTCAATTGACACATATCATTAGGCTCGCCACCCAAAGGCGTAAGAACAATACGGCAGACTAACTGCGCGGCCACAATCGCCAGTATTAAGGCAATGGCGCTAATCAGTAATCCTGTGTACAACATGCGCTGTGCCGGAGCAGTAATTTCTGCAATATCAATTTCAGCTAACAGCGCCCAACGTACTCCAAATACATCTACTGGCGCATAGGCAGATAGTACCGGATTGTTATTATAATCAATAACGCGTAACACGCCGGATTGCCCTGCTAACGCCAGATTGACGACTTCGGTATCTACACCATTGTCGGCAACGGTGCCTTTAAATGACGCCTGAATATTGCGATTAGTCGGATCAAGAAAGGAATCTGAACGCATGCGTTTATCGGTACCTACCAGGTAGGTTTCGCCGGTCCGTCCCATCCCTGAACGAATTTGCATGACCGTATTAATTTTATCGATGGAAAGTTGCACCGCGACCACGATAGCCTCATTACCTAGAGTAATGCGTTTACCCAAAAAGGCGGCAGCGTCGTTATTAGAGGGGGCATAAGGCGAGAAATCGGCCATGGCTATCCGCTCTGGCTGACTTTTAATACTTTGATAAAGCTTGCCTAAACCGGAATCACGATAGGGACCATAATTTAAATTGGTATTTAAATCAGACTCTTTAGCAACGGTGTAAATAACATCGCCATTCGCGTTAATCACAAAAATATCATAAAAACCCAGCTGTTGATTAATCGCCTGCAGGGTGTAGTCAATCGCCGCAATCTGTTGCAGAGAATCCAGTTGTTTTACATTCGCTACCGCGACTTCTAAACCCGCAGAAAACTCGTTTAACATAGCCGAAATATTGTGTTCTTTAATTTCCCTTACTGCGATAAGGCGTGCTTCTGCTTCCGTAAACAGCTCACTTCGCGCTAACAAGGTAATAACTGTAGTTGCAATCATTAAAGGCAGTAATACGATGATTAAGCTTATTACTTTGATTTTATTACTAAAGCCCATTTTCGTCTTCCTTGTATTGATATTGGAAAAATAGATTTGCATTAAATAAAGCAGTCGCTTTTGCTTTGGTCAAACCCTTCATCGTTAATTTGGTTAAAATATTGAGGTTAGTGTGAACTTAAAATGACAGCTGGCTTTGTTGTGGTGGCTTTTTATTTACAAGTAAAAGCTAATATGCAGTGTGTCACTATTTTGTGTTAACAGTGGAAACTTTGGTAAGTTTTTTCTAAAAGACTCGCTTATATATCATAGGTGTTGGCATGCTTGATTACAGAAATAGACATTTTTCAGTAGCAAAAGGAACGCAGCATGAACAAAATAGTGACAGGTATTTTTGTAACGGCTTTACTGTACTCAAGTATTACCCTTGCTAAAAACCCCTTAGATTTTGGTTTGTTGATCGATGGCAAACCCATTCGCACGGCCGATCCCTCTGCACATGTCTGGTCTGATGGCCGACTTTATGTTTACACCTCGCATGATGAAGAGTGCCAGCACGATTTTCATATGAAAGATTGGCATGTATTTTCTACCGATGATATGGTGAATTGGCAAGCGCATGGTGCAGTATTGTCTGTTGCAGAGTTAAGCTGGGCTGACGATTATGCTTGGGCCCCGGATGCCGCTTATAAAAATGGTAAATACTATTTTGTATTTCCAGCGGGGACGGGGATTAAAGATCGTGTCACCCCTAGCAATAGCACTAAGTGGATGGGTATTGGTATTGCAGAGAGTGATTCGCCCACAGGCCCTTTCAAGGATGTGATTGATGCCCCCTTATGGCGTGAACCCTATGCCAATGATCCCGCCCTCTTTATTGATGATGATGGTAAAGCATATTTGTACTTTCATGGTCAGAACTTTGACTACTATGTCGTCGAAATGGCCGACGATATGCGCAGTATTCAAGGCGATTTTATCAAGATGGACATGGGGGGTTATGAACCTAAGATGGAAGGCCCTTGGGTATTTAAACGCGACGATTTATACTATTTCACCATGCCAGAAGGCAATCGAGTGCTAACGTATTACACTGCAACTTCACCAAAGGGCCCATGGCAGTATCGGGGAGTGATTATGGAGCAGGAGCATCAAAGTAATAATCACCATTCCATCGTACAGTATCAAGGCCAATGGTTGTTGTTCTACCATCGCTGGTTAGAAACGCCAGAGTCGAGTTGTCAAAAACGCCAGCGGCATACGGCTGTAGAGTATTTGTACTTTAATCCTGATGGCAGCATTGTGCCCGTTACCCGCACTGAGCAGGGGGTAGCTGACTTTCCAAACCGAACTCGCTAGTTGCATTGTACTTTCTGGCGCTGCTGCTCTTTACCAATGATGATGCAGCAGTGACCTGACAAACCAGAATGCAGCACAGATCAACAAGAACCTCACTTTGCTCCGCGCTACACCTCGCACCTTTACCACAGAGTAGATTCTTTAAAGTTAAATAGACTGTTTTGCTGTAATAGTCCGTATACCTTATAGTAGTAAAAATTATTCTCGGGCTAAATTGAGAATTGTTGCGAGGAAGGTAACGTATTTGCCTGTAGCTTAGGGAGGTAAATTTGAATCAGGCAGCAGTATTTGCGATGCAACCAGGTTTAAAAGATCTGTGGTTTTTGCCCTTGGGCGGCTGTGGTGAAATAGGCATGAACTTAAATCTCTATGGTCATGCTGGGCAGTGGCTAATGGTTGATTGTGGTGTTACTTTTTATAATCCGTTACAGCCAGCCAGAGCTTCGACCAGTGTTAATCAACTTACGGCCGAGGTACAGGCGGCTGATCCCAGTTTTATCAGCCAGCAGCGAGAGCGTCTGTGCGCTATTGTGATCACGCATGCGCACGAAGATCATATTGGTGCTTTAGTATATTTATGGCCTCGCTTGCAAGCGCCGGTGTATTGCACGCCTTTTGCCGCTGAAGTGTTGCGACGGAAAATAGCCCGCAGTGGTCTCTCCAACGACATGCCGATAATCGAAATTCCAGCCGGTGGCACCTGTCAGTGCGGTCCATTTTTGATTAATTGGCTTAATATTACCCATTCTATCCCAGAGCCGCAGGCGCTGTTGATTACTACCGAAGCGGGTACAGTGTTTCATACAGCCGACTGGAAAATGGATGCCGCCCCGATCCTTGGGCGAGCTTTTAAGCCTCAGGTATTTAAGCGCTTGGCCAAGTTGGGCATTACCGCTATGGTGTGTGATTCAACCAACGCACTTAAAAGCGGTTTTTCGCTGTCAGAAACCGCATGTTATCAAGCGCTGCTGGAAGTTATTAAACCAGTAAAACAACGGGTAGTGGTCAGTGGTTTTAGTAGCAATATTGGCCGTTTAATTAGTCTCGGCCGTGTGGCGCAGCAAAGTGGCCGTTATTTAGCCTTGTTTGGTAGAGCCATGGAAAATATGGTCGGCGCTGCACGGCAATGTGGTTTATGGCCAGAAGACATCCCATTGATTGAAGCCAGTCATATTGGTTTTTTACCCGCTGCAGAAGTGTTAGTGGTGGCCACCGGCAGTCAAGGGGAGCCGCGTGCGGCCTTAACAAAGTTGGCTGAAGATCGGCATCCGCAGTTACTATTGGAAGAAAATGATTTAGTGATCTTCAGTGCGATCATGATCCCCGGTAACGAAATGCTCATCAGTCGGTTAATTGATAAATTTAAGGCTAAAAAAGTGCAGGTGTTGCAGCCAACCGATACGCTACTGCCAATCCATGTCTCAGGGCATCCCAACCAAGGCGAACTAGATTTACTGTATCGATATGTTAACCCAGCGATTGCAGTGCCCGTGCATGGCGAAGAGCCGCATATGCGTGCCAATGCTGAAGTAGCGCGTCAAGCCGGTGTGCCACAGCAATTAGTTGGGCAAAACGGCGATTTATTTGTATTAGCGCCACAGGCGCGTTGTTGGCATAATTTTGTTAAAGTAGGTCGTATCGCGATCGAGCATTGAGAACTACAGATCGCGACGAGTCGATTCTCGCACTACGAGCTCAGGGACAAATACCGGCTGTTCAAAACTCACGGCTTTACCACTTTGTTTACTGGCTTTAAATAGCATTTCAGCAGCTTGGCGGGCAATGGTTTTGTTAGGTTGATTCGCCGTAGTCAGCGGTGGCCAGGTTTGTCGCGAAAAAGGGCTGTTTTCAAAACCTGCTATAGCTAATTGCTCAGGAATACTGATTTGCGATAGCCTAGCACAAAATAGCGCACCCGCGGCAATCTCATCGTTACAGGCAAAAATTGCGGTTGGTAGTTCTGGCAAGGCTAATAATTGTTTAGCGCCTGCAACGCCGGATTCAAAGGAATAGCTTCCTGGAATGACATATTTGTCGTTTACCGGAATATTGCGTTTATTTAATGCTGCTTGAAATCCTGCTAAGCGCTCGCCACTAGAACTATGTTCTTCGTCGCCACATAAAAATGCCAGTTTAGTATGACCTTGGTCTAGTAAATGATTGGTAATGCGAAAGGCGGCCGTAAAATCGTCGACTAAAACACAATTTTTAAATTTTTCAGACGGGGTAGAGCCAGAAATAATGCGCACATAGTCGATCCCTTTTTCATCTAAGGCCGCTGCAAGCTCGGGCATTTCTGAAAAAGGCGGGGTAAGTACCAAGCCGGCTAAACGCGAAC
Organism: Alishewanella sp. d11; assembly: GCF_049390205.1. GTDB lineage: Bacteria > Pseudomonadota > Gammaproteobacteria > Enterobacterales > Alteromonadaceae > Alishewanella. The sequence continues at coordinate 2,759,267 of NZ_CP186547.1, forward strand.
GTTCCACTAACTCCAATACCTCTTGTACGATACCGCTAGATTTGGCATTAGTTGGATGGATCAGCAGTTCATAGCCATATTTATGACAAGCCTCTAACAAGCCATTTTGCATATCAATAATGTAATACGCATTCGGATTATCATAAACATAACCAATGCTGTAAGACTTACTGCTGGCTAAGTTTCGCGCGGCAGCATTAGGTTGGTATTGTAGCTGCTTTACCGCAGCCATTACTTTATCAATAGTATCCTGACGAACTGAAGGTTCATTATTCATCACTCTGGATACAGTTTTTATCGATACCCCGGCCAGCTTGGCCACATCATTAATGGTAACTTTCATGTCTACTTCATCTTACGGTTGGCTGCATATTATGCGGTTGTTTGCATAATGACCGCAATGGCTTTCTGAGTTGATGACAGCGCTGGTCATCTATGCGGTAAAGTTATAGCGCATTATCACTGATGTGGTACTTATTTTTTTCGATGTGATTTTTGATAAGTTTGCCAAACATCATAGATTCACCTTTAACATCACTTTTTTTATTAGGGTTGTATATCACTTATTTTATTGAATTTTATTCCTTTACGGCGGGTTGTATAAGCCTTGATGTAACGAAGTTTTGCCAGTAACACGGCTAACAAAGTCAGTAGAAAAAAAAACTGCTTAAAAAAACAGCTTGAGTTATTTGCCAAGAGAGTTTTTTTTGTGTATGGTTATTTTATGACAGCGTTGTCATACTATAACAACAAGACTACCAGAACAGGAACGGGAGAACCCCATGCTTAACCAAAAGATTGGCTTGTGCACCTTGGCAGTAAAAGCTGCCTTATTAACAGGTTTTTTTGGCACTCAACCTATGGCTTTCGCCAATACTGATGCTGCGGCTGAAGAAAATGTTGAAGTGATCCAAATTCGTGGCATTCGCGCTTCACAACAAGCAAACTTGAATGCAAAACGTTACTCCGATGCGGTAGTGGATGTCGTAACTGCCGAAGACATTGGTAAATTTCCGGATCGCAACGTAGCGGAATCCTTGTCGCGTATTACGGGTGTTGGCGTAAGTCGCGAATTTGGTGAAGGTGAAAAAATCACTATTCGTGGTGCCAGTTCTGCCACTAACCGTACCCTGTTAAATGGTCAATCTGTTGCAACAGCTGACTGGTTTATTTTAGATAACCCAGGCCGCAGTTTTAACTACACCATGTTGCCTTCAGCACTGGTGTCAGATTTAGAAGTTTACAAATCACCGATGGCCAGTATTGATGAAGGCTCCATCGGTGGTACTGTGATCTTGCGGACCCGTAAGCCACTCGATTTAGATGCCAATTCGGTTAACTTATCGATTGAAGGCCAATATTCTGAAATGGCAGAAGCGTGGGATCCACAGTTATCTGGTCTGTATTCTTGGAAAACGGAAGATGAAACTTTCGGTGTATTGGTTTCTGCCATTAAACAAGACCGCTCGGTAGTGCGGGAAGGTTTTGAAATTCTAGGCTGGCCACAAAATCCAGATTTAAACAGTCGTGTACCAAGCCATATTGGTGTGCCACGTTTTGAACAACAACGTGAGCGTGAAACCCTGTTTGCTTCTTTCCAATATGCGCCGTCTGACGCCTTAGATGTAACAGTCAACGCACTTCATTCAAAAGTAGATGCAAATAACCAGAATGCCAACTGGTTGATTTTTGTTAATAACAACGCAAATTTACTGACAGATGTTACTCGTGTTGATAACAGCGTAGTTGCTGGTACGGTTGCCAGTGGTGGTACTGCCGCATATAACTTTATCAATCGGGTTGCGTCTACTGAAACAAAAGGCATTGATATTGATATAAATTATCGTGCAGACAACTATGAACTACATACGCAATTTGGTACCACTCGTGCCAAAGGCGGTACTTTACGTGAGACCTCATGGGAATATGTCGCCACCACAGGGTATAGCTTTGATCTTCGTGGTGACACGCCCAGTGCAAGCACGGTCGTTAATGCAGCTGATCCTGCGCAATTCCGTGCGGGCTGGATTTGGGGCGGTGAAAAGCCGACTACCGATGAAGAAAACTATGCTCAATTTGATCTAAGTATTCCGGTAGAGTACGGCGTATTCAACAAGTTACACACTGGGGTGAAACTGCGTGCGGCGGAGCGTACTCAAGGTCGAACCGCTTATAGCTGGCATGGTCCTAATACGCTTGCTGATGCTTCGCTAGCGCCTAGCTGGCCGGTTTATTTACAGTATATTTTTGATACGTGCCCTACACTGGCGCAATGTAACCTGACTACCGGAAGTCAGAATGTGAATGCTGCGGTCAATGGTAATCTTGGTCAGCAAGTGATTCATAATCGTGATCGGATGGAAGAAATTGCTTTCGTTGGCTTAAATGGCGTAAAAGCGGATTACGCGCGCTCCTTGATCTTAGCGGAAAACTGGGCCGTGGAAGAAGATATCACCGCGTTTTATGTACAAGGTGATTTTGATGGTGAAGGCTTCCGCGGTAACTTAGGTTTGCGCTATGTCGATACCCGTCAAACCTCAGGTGGCTATGAGTTTTCTGATGATAGTTGGGGCTTTTTAACGGTAGATCGTGAATGGTTGAGACCAAGTCAATTAGCTTGGGTTGAAGTTAAAAACGATTACAGTGAAATTTTACCCAGCTTCAATATCGCTATGGATCTGACCGATGATTCATTATTACGTTTTGGCGCAGCGCGTGTTATGGCACGTCAGAACTGGAATGATATCTCTACTTCTGTTAGCTACGGTTCACTTAACGTCGCTCAGCCAACAGGTACTGCCAGTAACCCAATGTTGAAACCACAAATTGTTGACCAATTTGATTTCAGTTATGAATGGTATTTCAATCCATCTTCAGTATTTGCTGCCACATACTTCTTAAAAGATGTGAAGAGCTATCGCAGTTTCTCAACTTTCGTTGATCAGCGCTACTGGGAACAGGAAGAAAAGATGGTCGATGTGACCTTTACTCGTCCAAGCAATGGTCCTGGTGGTCGTACTCAGGGTATCGAGTTAAGCTATCAACAAGATTTTGGTGATTTTGGTGTGATTACCAACTACACCTATACCAGTGCCAAACGTGATGAGGAACGCGATCTGACCAAGCCAGGTTCTGGTTTAGTTGAGGGAACGTCGAAACACATGGTTAACCTAAGCGGTTATTATGAAACAGACTTATTTAGCGTGCGCTTAATGTATAACTACCGGACTGAGTGGTACAAAGGCTTGCATTGGAATGGTGATGAGTTGTGGAATGATGACTACGGTCAGGTTGATGCCAGTTTCTCTTATAATCTAACAGATAGCATGGTGTTATCGTTTGAAGCCGTAAATCTTACTGATGAACGAGTAGTCGAATACAACACCGACAAAGCACGCTTATTCTCTATTTATGAAAATGGTCGTCGCTTTACCGCTGGAGTAAGGATGGCGTTCTAAGTAACCCGTTATTAATCTTACCTGGACAAAGGCTGATAGAAGGATTGATCAGCCTTTTTTTATTTGGAAAAAGTTATGCAACAGATTACTGAATATCATGGTTGTTCTCCCGAGTATTTTTTAAAGGAGTTGCTACCACTTGCACAGCCAGTGGTATTACGCCAAGCCGTCTCATTATGGCCTTTGGTGCAGGTTGCGCAGGAAGGCGCTGCAGCCCTCTTAACTTATCTCAAACCTTTTGATAGCGGTCATGCAACTGATACCTTGTTAATGGCGCCAGAGACTGGCGGTCGGATTTTTTACCGTCCGGATTATCAAGGGTTTAATTTTGAGCGTAGCTGTTATCCGTTAACGATCGTATTGCAGCAACTTATTAAGATCAGTGCATCGCAACCGTCACTTTATCTTGCTTTACAGAGTGCAACCTTGTCGCGTTGTTTACCCGAGTTAGCTAAGCAGTTACCCTTACCCTTTTTACCCGAGCCTGCTGCTGGTCGAGTCTGGTTAGGAAATCAGGTAACGGTGCCAGCACATTTTGATGATGGTCATAACTTGGCAGCGGTTGTTGCCGGACGCCGCCGTTTTACACTGTTTCCGCCTGAGCAAGTCGCAAATTTATACCCAGGACCTTTAGATTTTGCTCCCACAGGCACGCCAATCAGCCTGTTTAATGTTAACAAGCCCGATTTTCAGCGTTATCCAAGAGCTAGAGCTGCTATCGACGCTGCCTCGCAAACAGAGCTGTTGCCAGGTGATCTTTTATATATTCCGTTACTGTGGTGGCATCAAGTCGAGTCACTCGAGCCGGTGAGTATGTTGGTGAATTACTGGTGGGGTGGCAGTTTATCTGCAAAGTCGGTGCAACCTGCTGCCTTTGATAGTTTGCTGTATACCATGCTAAGTATGCAACATTACACCCCAGCAGAGCGCCGAGCATGGGCTGCAATGTTTCAGCATTTTGCCTTTAATGCTGAGGCTGCCGCGATTCCAAATGAGTTAGCAGCGTTACAGCATTTACTCAATCCTGCCGGTAAAGCCTTACCTGATGACAGTAAGTTACAGGCACTAAGACACTGGTTACAAAAAAGCTTAGACTCAGCATAAAGTTACCCGGCTGCGCAAGGTTAAACGCCAGCCGGGCTAACAAGTTTAAAAGTAGAATAGCAGCATTATCAAGGTTGTAATGACTCAATACGGCTAGTTACCTTACCAAGACGCACTCTTATCAAGACGGCTTGTTTTGCGCTAATCGGCTTTGTATAGGTGTGCCAGTGTTGGCCATTATCCACACTATATTCCAGCGTAAGCCCGGGCCAAGCTTGGCTGAGCTGCCAATAACCCTCTTTTAAGATTGCACCGGGTGGCGGTAAATAATGCAGACTGCCACTTTGTTGCAGTCGTAACAGTTCTACTCCAGTCAAACGGCTGACAAAGCTGATCCAGTCAGCCGAGGCTGCGCGACTGCTTTTGTTTGGCTCCCATTGCCCCTTATGCCATGCACGCTCAGCCAATGCCAATAAGCGTGGATAAATCATTTGTTCAAGCTGCTCAGCAGTGCGAATGGTTTCACTCCACACTTGCCCTTGGATCCCTAACATATTTTCAGGTTTTTCTAGCGCGGGTAGGGGGCGGCCTAATAGTGCCGCTAAATCCGTGATCGGTGTGCCATCGCGTTTAAACTCGGCATTATGATAGAGATGGTCTGGCCGATAAAAGAATACGCGTTCCGTATCATTATAGCGGGTGGCCCAGTAAAAACCGCGCTCTTCAGGATGGGCTTCCTGCGGATGATCAAAGTACAGGTTGGTACCTGCTGATTGCACCACTTGGTAACCTTGGTTAGCAAATACATAGGCGCGATCACCATAACCCCATTCCCAGATGTTATCCCAAGCATTGACAATAACGCGTTCATTATTAAATTGTGATCGCGCAAACGGCGTTTGCTTATCGGCCATTAAGCCATCTTCCCAAGCGGCCATGGCGAGGCCTCTTTGGTTAGTGAGTTCTGCTACCTTGTTAATGAAATAAGGCTTGAAGTCTTTAGCTGAATTGACCTTAGGATCATTAGCAATCAGCTGCTGACAAGCGGGAGCTTGCTCCCACGCGCCTTTACCCACTTCATCGCCGCCCATATGGAAAATTTCTAATTGCAAGCCAGCGTCTTGATACATCAGTTGCAATTCCGCCAGCACTTTATCAATAAAGTTATAGGTTGAGGCAAGACAAACATTCACCGCATTATCATTATAGTTTTGCACTGTTAGATAACTGGATAAATCATTATCCTCCGTTAAGCGATAACGTAAGGCCTCTTCGATTTGTCCCTTTGCTTTTAAACGCTGATAACGCACTTCCATCGCTTTAATGGCAGCGCGGGCGTGGCTAGGCAGATCGACTTCAGGGATCACCTGAATATGATGCTGTTTGGCAAACGTTAAAATTTCGATAAAGTCAGCTCGACTGTAATAGCCATTGCCAGAGCCTGACCGATGAGGGCCACTGCCTAATTGGGTGAGTAGACACTGTTGTTCGCTAAGATCAAAGCAACGTACAGCGCCAATCTCGGTCAGCTCGGGTAAGCCGGGAATTTCTAAACGCCAGCCCTCGTCTTCCGTTAAATGCAAGTGTAATTTATTTAACTTATAGCGAGCCATTTGCTGAATCAGCGCCTTGGTCACGGCAACACCATGAAAATTACGTCCCATATCATAGTGCATACCACGCCAATGATAGCGAGGTGCATCATCAATTTGCACATTAGGTAAGGTTACGCCCTGCGTGGCGACGGTTTGAGGCTCGGTTAAAGGCACTAAGGCCAATAAACTTTGGATGCCATAAAACACTCCAGCACTATCTGAGCCGATGATTTGGATGGCATCAGGGCTAATTCGTAATTGATAACGTTCAGCGCCATTAAGCTCAGTATCGATGTTAAGTGCAATGGCTTTCGCGGCTGGTTTTGTTTGTGCTGCTAAAGGCGCTAATCCTAAGTGCTGCAGTTGTTGTTGCAGGTATTCGGCTTCTGCTTGTAGCGTAGCCGTGGCAACTAATTGCCAGCTAGCATCCAATTGAGTGACGCCCGGTTTTTGGTTAAGTTGTTGTACTTTAGGAATAATTCGTAAGGCAACAGCCTCTGTTGCAGCTTGAGCATATTCGTTTTTTAGTTGCTGTTCTGCTGTCTGGTGTTTGTTAAAACGCGAAGCATTGGTCACTGTTGGATATAAATCGCCTTGATCAATATTTCTAAGCAGTTGATTTCTGGTGGTTAAGGGTCTAACAAATTTATGCCAGTCTTCAGTATCGGTATTGGCAAAAATTGCTGGGGTTAAACCCGGTTTCACCATAAAGGCGCGTGGCATAAAATCGCTGTAACTAATCATCCAAGGCGCAGAGATAAAAGGGATGTTAAGGGTTGCGCCTGCGGCTAAGCCTGTAAAGTCAGCGGTCGGTACGATACGATGCAGATCGCCTTGCACATGTTCAATTTTTAATCCTTGGCTAATACTACTGTCTATTTTACGTATTAGATGAAAATAAATCGCCCAATCGCTTTCTCCCGCTGCTAAGGGTAAGCTGGACTGGTTAATTAACTCTATTTGTCCGCTAAAGGTTGCGGGGGTCGCTAATAGATTATCTGTGGTGCTAAACCAAAGACTGGTTTGTTGGGTAAATTCGTTTAGCTCTGCTTGATTGCTAATTTGACTAAAAGCGCTACTGCTTAAGAAACTCAATAAAATAAGGGGTTTAAATATTCTCATTTGCAGAAATCTCCGCAGTTGCTGAAAAAAATGCCGTTGTTTTAAACAAGGCTCTTGTTATTTACTGTAATTACGATATGCTGAAATAAAAATGACAACGCTGTCAATTTCGCAAAGCCCTCAAGCTATGTCAAGTAAAATTGTATCTTACTGGGGTTTTGCTTACGGCAACAAGCGTGACAAGCATATCGAGCAGAACAGCAAGTGAAGGAGTGCTGATGACAAGCATAACGACCGAAAACCAACATTACTATTTGGGGATTGATGGTGGCGGTAGTAAATGTCGCGTGGTATTGACCAACGCGCAATTTTCAGTAATTGGCCACGGTTTAGGGGGGCCTGCTAACCCATTACGTGGCATGGAGGTCGCACAAGCCTCAATTCTTGATGCCACCTATCAAGCATTAGCTGAAGCTGAATTACCAAAGAGCGCCTTAGCAAACATTATTGTTGGCGCAGGTTTAGCAGGGGTGAATATTCCTGAATATCATCGGATTTTTAGTGCTTGGCAACATCCCTTTGCTGCCCTTTATCTTACCAGCGATTTGCATGCAGCCTGTATGGGAGCGCATCAGGGCAAAAATGGCGCTGTGATTATTTGTGGCACGGGTTCTTGTGGTTTAGCTGCTGTAGATGGCAAGGTACTTGAAGTTGGCGGCCATGGTTTTCCTTATGGTGACAGCGGCAGTGGCGCCTGGTTTGGTTTGCAACTATTACAACGCGTATTACGAAGTTTAGATGGGCTCTTACCCAAGACTCGTATGACCGCATTACTCCAGCAGCAACTAGGTTTAGTCGGTGCTATTGATTTAGCCAGCCATTTTATGCATGTTTCGGCAACAGAGTATGCCAAGCTGGCGCCGTTAGTCTTTACTGCAGCAGAGCAGGGCGATGCACAAGCACAAGAGATTATTACGGAAGGTGCCGCCCACATTAATGCCATTGCCAAAAGATTAATGTCGATTAATCCCCCAGCTCTTACCTTGATTGGTGGGTTAGCACCAAAAATATTTCCTTATTTAGCTGCGGATGTGCAAGCATTAGTCGTTGCTGCAGCAGAGCCGCCTGAGCTGGGAGCTGTATGGTTTGCCAAGTTTGCGCAGCAGCAAGCATTAAGCTCAGAACAATCATCTAAGGTCATGTTATGACAGAAATTATTGCAGTTGCGCGCTTGTTTGATGGCGAAAACTGGTTGGATAATGTAGAACTTGAGATTACCCAAGGCCAGATTTTACATATTCGACCTGCCCAAGGCCCAGTGCGTGCCGGTATTTTAGCGCCGGGGTTTATCGACTTACAGGTCAATGGTGGAGGGGGCGTGTTATTTAACAATGCCCCAAGCATCAATACTTTGCAAACGATGATGCAAGCGCATAGCCAGTTTGGTTCTACTGCGATGTTGCCAACGTTAATTACGGATAATTTACAGGTGATGCAGCAAAGTGCCAATGTCATTGCGCAGGCTATTCAAGATGGTGTGCCAGGTATCATCGGGGTGCATTTTGAAGGGCCACATCTCGCTGTACCTAAAAAAGGCGTGCACCCTGAGCAACATATTCGGGAACTAAGTGACGCTGAGTTAGCGATTTATTTAAGAACCGATCTGGGTATTCGTTTATTAACGGTTGCGCCTGAAAATGTCAGTCCAGCCCAAATCCGCTTGTTAACTGACGCCGGTGTAAAAGTGTGGTTAGGCCACTCTAACGCTGAGGCCAAGGTGGTGCAGCAAGCTTTAGCTGCTGGTGCCTGTGGTTTTACCCATCTCTATAATGCTATGTCACCCTTAACGTCGCGTGAGCCGGGCATGGTCGGTGTTGCCTTGACCGATGCGCATAGCTGGTGTGGTCTGATTTTAGATGGTCTACATATGCATCCGCTGGCGGCTAAGTTAGCCTTATTAGCCAAGCCTAAAGGTAAAGCCATTATTGTGACGGATGCCATGTCGCCAGTTGGAACTACCGATACGGAATTTGCGTTTTTTAGCGGCAAAGTCATCCGTGAGGGTAATAAATTAACTAACGAAGCTGGCGCATTAGCCGGCTCGGTGTTGGATATGGCTGCGGCAGTTCGCTATGCCGTTACCGAATTAGCTGTTTGTGCAGAAGAAGCACTACGAATGGCGTCGCTTTATCCCGCTGAAGCTTTAGGTATTGCCCAGCAACGTGGGCGATTATTGCCGGGGTTTGCCGCAGATGCCGTGCTACTTAATGACGATTGGTCAGTGCAAGATTGCTGGATCGCAGGGCAATCTCGCTTTGATAAAACACCAAACTAAAACAATAAATTGACAGGAAGCGTTATGGAAAAAGTACTCAGTCCAACAAGTCGTTCGTCGACGCTAGTACCTATGTTGATCATCGGTATCTTATTTTTTATCTTTGGTTTTGTGACCTGGTTAAACGGGGCTTTGATTCCATTTTTGCAAATCGTTTGCGAGTTAAATGAGTTTCAAGCGCTATTGGTCACCTTTGCGTTCTACATTGCCTATACGGTGATGGCTTTACCTATGTCATTTTTGCTCAATATTCTTGGGTATAAAAAAGGCATGTTGGCGGGGTTATTGATCATGGCTGTTGGCGCTTTGCTATTTATTCCTGCAGCACAAAGCGCATGGTATCCGTTGTTTTTATTGGCATTATTTACTTTGGGTTCGGGTTTAACCATTTTGCAAACGGCAACCAACCCTTATCTTGTTTGTATTGGCCCACATGAAAGTGCCGCCATGCGCATTAGTATCATGGGGTTGGTCAATAAAGCTGCGGGTATTATTGTGCCGGTGGTATTCGCTGCTATGGTTTTAAGCGATATTGATCAATTTTCTGCAGAAGCGTTAGCCGTGTTAAGTGATGTCGAACGTCAGATCCAATTAGCAGAGCTGTCTGCGCGCTTAGTCGTTCCTTATGTTTATATGACGATTGTCCTGCTGCTACTTGCTGTATTTATCTGGTTTGCGCCATTGCCAGAGTTACCACAAGAAGAGGGTAAGGAAGCAAGCAGTAAGGGTTACGTTAAAGCCGCCTTGGCTTATCCACAACTGGTGTTAGGGGTTGTTGCGCTGTTTTGTTACGTAGGCGTTGAAGTGATTGCAGGTGACACCATTGGTTTATATGGTAGTCAATTAGGTGTGGCGCATTTTGCTATCCTGACCTCTTATACCATGAGCTTTATGGTTATTGGTTATATTTTAGGGGTACTGCTGATCCCGCGCTATTTATCACAGACCTTAGCGTTACAATTATCGGCAATCTTTGGTCTGTTATTTAGTTTAGGGGTGATGTTTGCCTCTACCGAAAGTCAGCAGTTATCTCTGATTGCTTTTGGCTGGATGGGCATTCCTACGGTTCCTGATTCGGTATTTTTTGTTGCCTTATTAGGTTTAGCAAATGCCTTAGTGTGGCCAGCCGTTTGGCCTTTGGCTTTAGCTGGCTTAGGCAAACTAACAGCTACCGGCTCTGCCATGCTAATTATGGGGATTGCTGGTGGAGCAATCTTACCGCTGGGTTACGGTTACCTTGCTGAAACCTCTGGTAATAGCCAATCCGCGTATTGGATTTTATTGCCTTGTTATTTATTTATTCTTTTTTATGCATTCAAAGGCCATAAGTTAAGTTCATGGTCAAGCAAGTAACGCCTGCCGCAAGCCGCATGTTAGCGCTAGACGCGCTACGCGGCTTAGCGGTTGCGCTAATGATTTTGGTGAATACACCGGGTTCCTGGTCTTATGTGTATTCACCCCTTTTACATGCCCCGTGGCATGGCTTTACCTTGGCTGATTGGGTGTTTCCGCTATTTTTATTTGCGGTAGGCTCGGCCATGGCGTTTTCTATGCAAAATGTGCAACCCAGCCTGACGCTTTACGCGAGAATTCTAAAGCGCACCTTACTTATGTTTGCTTGCGGTCTACTGCTACATAGCTTTCCGTTCACCCAACCTTTAGCTGAGCTACGTATCCCTGGGGTATTACAACGCATCGCCCTGTGTTATGGCATAACGGCGGTATTAGTTACGCTGTTCTCTATAAAACGATTATGGATAATGAGCTTGTTATTGCTACTACTCTATTGGTTGCTATTAACGCTGTTCTCTGTTCAAGGCGCTGCTGTACTGTCTGGTAATGTGGTGCAACAACTTGATCTTTGGATATTTGGTGCCGCGCATTTGTTCCAAGGTTTTGGTGAGCCTTTTGACCCTGAAGGCTTGCTCAGTTCGTTGCCCGCAATAAGCTCCGTGTTATTGGGCTATTTGTTTACGATTAAGATCCGCCCCCTAACTCCGCCACAGTCTGCAAAATTGCTTTCACGTTTTGGTTTGCTTTTTACTGCTGTAGGATTGTTGTTACATTGGTTTTGGCCAATTAATAAACCCTTGTGGACTGGGAGCTATGTGGTTTTCTCCACGGGCTTAACACTAATACTATTAGCCGCTTTGATTTTGAGTATGGATATTAAACAGCAAAACTGGCCAAAAGGATTGATTCATTTTGGTGCCAACCCCTTGTTTATTTACATGCTGTCTTGGCTGTGGGCGGTAACTGCGGCAAAGCTTCTGGTATGGCAACAGGCAGGTCACAGCGTAAGTTTATATGACTGGGCTTTTCAACAACTTGCTTTGTTATTACCCGCTGAATTCGCTTCTCTGCTGTTTGCGCTATGCCATGTTGGGCTTTTTTGGTTATTAGCATACTGGCTATATCGCCAGAAGATTTTTATTAAAATTTAATATTGGTATCTTGTTTAAGAGTAAAGAGGGATTGCTCCCTCTTTATTATTTCAGCTCGAAGACAAAAGATTGATTCGTTAGGTTGCGCTATGCCTTAAGCTTTCCCTAAGCGCGCAAGCAGCTGTTCATTTTCCTGCTCAATATGTCGGTAAAACGCGATATTTTCTAAATGACTTGCGGCGGCTTCATCAATTACCACCACTACATTTTGATGTAATTGTAAGGCAGATGCAGGGCAACTAGCACTTAACGGGCCCTCGATCATCGCTTTTACGGCTACGGCTTTACTTTCGCCAGTCGCCAGTAAGATCACCTTACGAGCATCTAAAATAGTCCCAATGCCCATAGTGATAGATAAGTGTGGTTGGTATTCGTCGGCGCTAAAAAAACGGGCATTATCGGCAATGGTTTCTTTGGTTAGGGTTTTAATACGGGTACGAGAGCGCAAACCCGATGATGGCTCGTTAAAACCAATATGGCCATTGCGACCCAAGCCTAGTAATTGCAAATCAATACCGCCGCTTTCGACAATACGCTGCTCATAATCCTGACAAGCTTGTAAAGGATCAGCTGCGGCACCTTCAGGCACTGCAGTGTTTTCAGGCAGAATATCGATATGATTGAACAGCTGTTGTTGCATGAAAAAGCGGTAGCTTTGCGGATGTTCTGGTGCAAGCCCAAGGTATTCATCTAAGTTAAAGCTTTTAACTTGGTTAAAGCTAATTTTTTTTGCCTTGTAAGCGCTAATCAGTTGCTGATACAAGGCAACAGGCGTTGAGCCAGTTGCCAAGCCTAATACGGAATCAGGTTTTTGCATGATCTGGCGTATAAAAATCGCTGCTCCATACTCTGCTACCGCTGTTGCATCTGCTTTTATTACAACTTGCATTTTCAGGCTCTCCGCTAAATTAACATCGTATTTTTGTGTGCAATGTAGCAGATATAATCATCAATGACAACGCTGTCATTTTAAGGATGTGAGATTAAATTTAGTCCCCAAAATCATACAGATCACGTCCTTTCGTACTTTTTTTGCATTAAAGCATGACAAGCGACTTGGCACTGCATTATGCTGGGTTTACCTCACTTTAGTCTCATGGAGCCGAAACTTGTCTACTACTACCACACATCAATGGCGTTTCTTTCGCTCAGGCGGATTTGATCAAGTTAGTATTGCCACACCAGCCGATTTACTTCACCTTGGCGAATTAGATCCTAAACTTTGGACGGTGTTAAATTGTCCGACTACCGGCTTAGAGTTTGATAGTGCAACCTTAGTAATGCTAGACCAAGATAAAGATGGTCAAATCCGGGTACCAGAAATTCTTGCAGCGGTAAAATGGAGTTGTGAACGTTTAACGGATCTTAATCTGATGTTTGCACAGCCTGGCTTGCCATTAGCTGCGATTACCGATAGTGATGATGAAGGCGCAGGAATAAGAAATGCGGCTGAACAAGTATTACGTTACTCGGGAAAAACAGCAGAAGAGTCTATTCAGGTTGCAGATTTACTGAATACCAGTTGTTTATTTGCTGCAAATCACTTTAATGGTGATGGTGTTGTGGTCCCTGAGCTGACAACTGACGCCGAGCTACAACAATTTATCACGGCTATTTTAAATACACAGGGCGGTCTGGCTGATCGTAGTGGGGTTACTGGCGTTAACAAAGACAGTTTACAGCAGTTTTTGGCTCAGGCTCAAAGTGTTGTTGATTGGCATGCCGCTTTCGACGCGAGTCAAGTGACGTTGTGCCCATTAGCAGATCAAACCGCCGCTGCCGTTAGCGTTTTTGAACAAGTTCAAGCCAAAATAGACGATTACTTTTTGCGTTGTCAATTAGCAGCTTTTGATGGAAAAGCGGTGCAAAATCTTAATCCTGCTACGTCAGTATACGACAATCTTGCCAACAAAGTGATTGCTAAAGCGGATAGCGATATTGCAGCTTTACCGCTTTCGGCGATTACAACTGACAGTATTTTAGTACTTAACCAAGGCATAAACCCAGCATGGGCGAGTAGGATGCAAGAGTTTGCTGACAAGGTGCTCACGCCTTTGCTCGGTAAAGCTTGTACCGAATTAAGTTTAACCTTATGGCAGAATATATCAGCACAGCTCGCAGCATGGCGTAATTGGATGGCTGCGCGTCCTGATACCGCAGTACATGAGCTGAGTTTAACGCAGTTGCAGCAGTTTTTAGCAAGCGATTTACCAACTAAATTAGAAGCGTTAATTGCCGAGGATCTGGCTGCTTGTACTTTTGCCAATAATTTACATGCTTTGGAAAAATTAGTACGTTATCAGCGCGACCTTGTTACGTTGCTAAGAAATTTTGTGAGCTTTAGTGATTTCTATCAAGGTAAACAGAAAGCTATCTTTCAAGCAGGTACACTCTTTATAGACCAGCGAAGCTGTGATCTGGTGTTGCAAGTTAACGATGTTGCTCGCCACGCTACCATGGCCCCCTTCAGCGGCTGCTATTTGATTTATTGTACTTGTACCCGCCAAGGCGAGGCACCGCTTAATATTGTCGCTGCTTTAACGGGTGGTGATGTTGACGAGCTGATGGTTGCTGGACGTAATGGGGTATTCTACGACCGTAAAGGGCGTGATTGGAAAGCCAGTGTTACTAAAGTAGTGGTGCAACCTGTCAGTATTCGACAAGCATTTTGGACACCTTACCGCCGCATTGCGGCCTTTATTGAGCAGCAAGTACAAAAGTTTGCTGCATCACGCGATAAGGACATTGAAGCTAAAACAACGGCTGGAGCACCAACTGCCAGTAATTTTGATATTGCTAAATTTGCCGGTATTTTCGCTGCTTTTGGTTTAGCTGTAGGGGCGATGGGTACGGCGCTCGCGGCAATAGTCTCTGGGTTATTTCAGTTAGCTTGGTGGCAAATTCCGTTGGTATTAATCGCGTTGGTCTTAGTGGTATCTGCGCCCTCGATGATTATTGCTTATCTTACGCTGCGTCGACGCAACCTTGGTCCCTTATTGGATGCTAATGGTTGGGCTGTCAATACACGAGCTAGGATTAATGTGCCTTTTGGTGCGGCATTAACCAACTTAGCTACGTTGCCCAAAGGATCCAAAAAAGCCTTGGTCGATCCTTTTGCAGAAAAACCTAGTGCTTGGCCTTACATTATTGCTGCCGTGGTTATTTTGATGGTTGGCGTAGCTGTATGGCAAACTTGGTTTAGTGCTTATGTTGTGATTTATTGATAGGACAGGGCGCTTAGGTTAAATTTTATTCTAACGAATTGGTGTGCATAAAAAACTGTTGACACTTTTGAGGCACACCCCTAGAATGCGCCCCGTGTTCAGCGATAAGCGTTGCTTGTTGTTGGTACAGAAAAGTGTGGGGCTATAGCTCAGCTGGGAGAGCGCTTGCATGGCATGCAAGAGGTCAGCGGTTCGATCCCGCTTAGCTCCACCAAGATTTTATTGCGTCCCCTTCGTCTAGAGGCCTAGGACACCGCCCTTTCACGGCGGTAACAGGGGTTCGAATCCCCTAGGGGACGCCACTAAATCTCACACTTTTCAGACTGTTACAGCGTCCCCTTCGTCTAGAGGCCTAGGACACCGCCCTTTCACGGCGGTAACAGGGGTTCGAATCCCCTAGGGGACGCCAATTCAGTCATGCATCACACTGTTATGTCCCCTTCGTCTAGAGGCCTAGGACACCGCCCTTTCACGGCGGTAACAGGGGTTCGAATCCCCTAGGGGACGCCACTTACTGAAGTGGCTATTTATCCCAGACTCGATATTGCGAGATACATCGGGGCTATAGCTCAGCTGGGAGAGCGCTTGCATGGCATGCAAGAGGTCAGCGGTTCGATCCCGCTTAGCTCCACCAATTTCCAGTGCGTCCCCTTCGTCTAGAGGCCTAGGACACCGCCCTTTCACGGCGGTAACAGGGGTTCGAATCCCCTAGGGGACGCCATCTATCCTTACACTTCTTCTCTTGAAAATCTTAATCGTCATAAATCGGTGTGGATACTGCGTTTACCACCTCGTTTTTTTCTTGTTTGGCCCGATTGCTCACTAATCTCATTTAAGCCCTTGGCTGCGGTAGAATTTTTGTAACAGCAGCATGGATGCTGCGCAGGCTGAGTGGGCACAAGGATGTGATCCTCGAAGCCGGTGGAGAAAATTACTACCCTGCTAAGGGCGTTGCTCCGAGCTTGAATCTGCAGTTTCTTAACGTTACGCAGGTTCTGGATTAGTGCATCCGGTGGCTAAACGCGCCGTATCGCTTTTTAGCGGGACCGCTGTGAATACATCCCTGTACGCTTGGGTTTTTCATCCCTGAAAAACACGTCCCCTAAAAAGGATACTATGCGTTTACCACCTCGTTTGATTTCTAAGTTTCGTGACGGTACATCAATTTTTTTAAGCCCTTGGCTGTTAGGAAGCCAGTTTGCCATCTGTTAAAAAACACCAATACAGTCAGGCAGCGAGCCGATATTGCTAAACAAAGCGTGTACGGCATGGATGCCGGACAGGAGCCTACAGGGAGGTATTTACGGCGTCTTTGTGTGCAATATCGGCTGCAAGCAGCCTGACGGTTTGGCTGAAGCGATCCTAGAAAAGAAACTTCAAAGCCGGTGGAAAAAATTACTACCCAGTTAAGGGCGTTGCTCCGAGCTTGAATCTGCAGTTTCTTAACGTTACGCAGGTTCTGGATTAGTGCATCCGGTGGCTAAACGCGCCGTATCGCTTTTTAGCGGGACCGCTGTGAATACATCCCTGTACGCTTGGGTTTTTCATCCCTGAAAAACACGTCCCCTAAAAAGGATACTATGCGTTTACCACCTCGTTTGATTTCTAAGTTTCGTGACGGTACATCAATTTTTTTAAGCCCTTGGCTGTTAGGAAGCCAGTTTGCCATCTGTTAAAAAACACCAATACAGTCAGGCAGCGAGCCGATATTGCTAAACAAAGCGTGTACGGCATGGATGCCGGACAGGAGCCTACAGGGAGGTATTTACGGCGTCTTTGTGTGCAATATCGGCTGCAAGCAGCCTGACGGTTTGGCTGAAGCGATCCTAGAAAAGAAACTTCAAAGCCGGTGGAAAAAATTACTACCCAGTTAAGGGCGTTGCTCCGAGCTTGAATCTGCAGTTTCTTAACGTTACGCAGGTTCTAGATTAGTGCATCCGGCGGCTAAAGACGCCAAGCATTAAAAGACAACGCCAACTAATTGCTAGTCGCTTTGCAGCTGCGACACCAGCTCATACATAAAATCCCGGATCAAAGGCTGAGCATCGGCATTAGGATGAATACCATCTTGCATCATCAGCTCCGGCCTAATGGCAATCTCATCCATAAAAAATGGCCAAAGCGTAATTTGCTGCTCTGCGGCTAACTTAGGATAAATATCGGTGAAACGTTGTACATAACGTGGTCCATAGTTAGGAGGGATACGTATTTGCATTAACAACGGTACCGCATTATGCTGCTTAACCAGCAAGATGATTTCTCTGAGCTGATTGGCGATTAAGTCGGGATTAAAACCTCTTAGGCCGTCGTTACCACCTAGCTCAATTAATACCCAATCTGGCTGATGTTGTGCCAGTAGTGCCGGTAAGCGAGCAAGACCGCCACCGGTTGTTTCGCCACTAATACTGGCGTTAATCAGCGTAAGCTCGGTTTTTTCGGCAAGCAGTGCAGGCCAACCTTGTGATTCCTGTAAGCCGTAGGCAGCACTTAAACTATCGCCCAGAATCATTAACTTTTGTGCCAGCAGCGGCTGGCTAAATAAAAACATTACAATAACTAAGAACATGCGCATGACTACATTACCTGAAATTCATATTAAAGCGTCTCAATTAGCTAAACGGGTTAACGTTAGCGAAGGATCACTGACTATCCTGCATGATATCAGCCTGACAATCAATCAGGGTGAAACCGTTGCCATTGTCGGAGCCTCTGGCTCGGGCAAATCTACCTTGCTAAGCTTGTTAGCCGGCTTAGATGTGCCGAGTAGTGGTGAAGTGCACTTAGCAGGCCAGCCATTACATCTTTTATCTGAAGATGAGCGGGCAGGGATCCGTGCCCGTTATGTTGGTTTTGTCTTTCAATCTTTTCTGCTACTGCCCAGCTTAACGGCTATGGAAAATATCACCTTACCCGCAGAGTTAGCCGGTGATAAGCAGGCGAAACAGCGTGCTATAAGTTTATTACAACAGGTCGGTTTAGCTGAACGTGCCGATTTTTATCCAGCTCAGCTGTCTGGTGGTGAGCAACAACGTGTGGCTATCGCCAGAGCCTTTATCACCCAGCCTGCCATTTTGTTTGCTGATGAACCCTCTGCCAATCTGGATGCGACTACAGGGCAAAAAATTGAAGATTTACTCTTTGATTTAAATAAACAACAGGGCACCACCTTAGTGCTAGTTACCCATAACGAAGCGCTAGCGGCGCGCTGTCAGCGGCAACTGAAAATGCAAGCAGGGCGTTTTATTCAGCCAGAGGAGTTAACGCATGTGGGCTAGTATTGCCTGGCGCTTATTCTGGCGAGAGTTAAAACGCGGCGAGCTATGGGTTATCGCTTTTGCTTTGTTTTTGGCGGTATTTTCTGTAGTAAGTTTAAGCGGTATTACCCAGAGTGTGAAAGTCGCTTTAGAGCAGCGTAGCGCTCAGTTTATTGCGGCTGACCGCGTGCTGGGATCTACGCAAGCTTTTAATCCGGAGATTATCCGTTTAGCCGAGCAACAAGGTCTAGCTACTGCCCAGCAAATGCAATTTGACTCTATGCTGTTTAGCGAGCAAGAGATGCAGTTGGCAACAATTAAGGCCGTTAGCTCCAGCTATCCGTTACGGGGCGAGCTCATTTTACATCGATCTACCAGTTTGCTGGCTGGAGAGGTGGGAGAGTTAACACTCGGCCAGATTTGGTTTGAACCGCGTTTGCTTGATTTATTGCAAGTCGCGATAGGTGATACCATTGAACTGGGCGCTGCGCGGTTAACTGTCGCTGGCGTCATTGTCAATGAGCCGGATGCGCCCTTAAGTGTGTTTGGGGGATCGCCAAGGGCTATCATGCATTTAGATGATGTAGCCGCCTCTGGCATAGTGCAGCCAGGAAGTCGCATCGGTTATCGCTATTTATTTGCTGGCACAACGCCACAATTAGACAGCTTTGCCGAGGCAGTCAAACCTTTATTAACGGTGCATCAACGTTGGCGTAATCGTGATCAGCAATCCGCAATAGGTGGCGCCCTAGAGCGGGCGGAACGCTTTTTATTACTCGCCGGTTTATTAGGGATAGTATTAGCGGCTTGTGCTGCAGCTGTCGCCGCTAATCGCTACAGCCAACGCCATGTGCAAGCGGTTGCTATTATCAAGGCGCTGGGCGCGACTACCGCGCAGGTAAGGCGTATCTACGCCAGTCACCTCAGTTTGGTGGTACTGTTTAGTTTATTGATTGGTTTACTGGCTGGCCAAGTGGTATTACTTGCTGCAGAATCTGCCATTTTGCACTATGTCGGCGACTTTAGGCCTGAGCTGAGTTTACGCCCGCTTTGGTTAGGCAGCTTAACCTGTGTGCTCTGTGCGGGCTTGTTTGCTGCCAGACCCCTTTGGCAGCTTACCGTAACGCCCGCTATCCAAGTACTAAAGCAACCTGCGGTGACCTTTAGCTTTGATAAATGGCAGCTTGTCACCGGCGCGGTGGCGGTGTTTGCATTAATGTGGCTGTTCTCAGGTGAATGGTTAATTAGTATTGGCTTGTTTTTAGTCTGTGGCATCTTTATTGTCTTGTTACTTGGTGTGGCGGCGTTGTTAGTCAAAGCGGCAAAACCGGTGGCTGCAGGCCAAAGTAGTGCGGGTAAACTGGCGTTAGCTAACCTAAGGCGACGGTTGTGGGCGAACAGCTTTCAGCTAATTACCTTCTCACTTGCCCTGTTTTTAGCCCTGTTATTGTACTTTGTGCGGGCGGAATTAATTGGCCAGTGGCAGCAACAAATCCCAGAAGGGGCACCCAATCACTTTTTAGTGAATGTCAGCGAAAGCCAACGTACGGAACTTGCCGAGTTTGCCAAGGCGCATCAGTTACAACCTGAGCCCTTTTATCCGATAGTGCGAGGCCGTTTAGTACAGCTCAATCAGCAAATTATGCGAGAAGAGGCGACGAAAGAGGAGCGTTCTGAACAGCAAACCGGTATCGGCCGCGAGCTTAACCTGACTTGGCTAGCTAATTTACCCCCAGCCAATAGCATTTTCGCAGGTCAGTGGTTTACTCCGCAAAGCAGTAATGAGGTGTCGGTTGAGCGCGAACTCGCAGAGCGTGTTGGCATCTCACTGGGTGATCAGTTGCAGTTTTCAATTGGTGGTCAGTTGGTTTCAGCGCAAGTCAGCAGTATTCGTGAGGTGGATTGGAACAGTCTACAGCCGAATTTCTATATGATCCTAAGCCCTGATGTATTACAAGATTTTCCAGCAAGTTACATTACGGCTTTTAATATTGATGCTGAGCGTTATCAGCTGGTGAATCAGTTAGCCAGACAAATGCCTACGGTGACGGTAATAAGCGTTGAGGCAATCATCAAGCAAGTACAGGATATTATTGCCCAAGTGACGTTGGCGCTGAGCTTTATTCTGGTGATTATTGGTTTAGCGGCTGCCTTGGTCTTAGTGGCACAGGTGCAAGCTACTCTAGAGCAACGAGAGCAAGAGCTGGCAATTTTACGTACCCTAGGTGCACGTTATGCGTTTTTACGTAATGCACTTATTCTAGAATTTACTTTCTTAGGGGCGCTAGCGGGCTTATTTGCTACGGTGTTAGCAGAAATATTACTCCTAACCTTACAACAGCGCGTGTTTGAATTACCCTTTAGTTTTAATTACACCTTATGGTGGTTAGGGCCGGTGAGTGGCGCGCTATTAGTTTCGCTGTTAGGGTGGTGGCAATTACGGCAATTATTACGGGTGCCCAGTGCGACCTTGATCCGTCGCGTTTTACAAGGGTAGCGTTGTAATATCCTGATTTGATAAAGAAAAAAGCAGCTTACTTAAGCTGCTTTTTTGTGCGCGGGAAACGCTCAACTATAAGTTCAGATCCGCCAAGGCGGCTGCAAGCTGGGGATAGCTGAAATGAAAGCCCGCATCCAGTAGTTTTTTGGGAACAACGCGTTGGCCATATAACAAGATTTCTGACATTTCACCAAAGAGTAATTTGGCCATAAATGCCGGCATCGGCAGCAGGGCCGGGCGGTTTAAGCGTTTAGCAAGCGTTTCGGTGAAACTGCGATTGCTGACAGCTTTGGGTGCGACCGCATTTATGGGG
This sequence comes from Alishewanella sp. d11, assembly GCF_049390205.1. Lineage (GTDB taxonomy): Bacteria > Pseudomonadota > Gammaproteobacteria > Enterobacterales > Alteromonadaceae > Alishewanella. Next base: position 2,780,496 of record NZ_CP186547.1, read on the forward strand.
CCAGACAGACTTGGCTGTTTTAGGATAAAGTCGATTAACGCCACCATATCTTTTAGGTGGATCCAAGACATATACTGCTCACCCGAACCTATTACACCACCTAAACCGAGTTTAAACGGGGGCAGCATCTTTTTTAACGCGCCACCGCGTTCTGCCAGCACGATACCGGTGCGCAACATACAAACCCGCGTGTTCTCGCTACTCGCTTGTTGTGCTAAGTTCTCCCAACGCGCACAGATATCATGACTAAACTCAGGAAAATAAGCCTGGTAGTCTTCGGTAATTTCCTGGTTAGCTTGCCGGCCGTAATAGCCAATAGCAGAGCCGCTAATAAAGGTTTTTGGTGGCGTAGCAGCTTGTTGGATTAATTGCGCTATTTGCTCAGTGACTTGCCACCGGCTTTCACAGATCTGCCTCTTTTGAGCTTCTGTCCAACGTTTATCGGCAATTGGCTCACCCGCGAGATTAACCACCGCATCTAACTGATTAAAATCAACTTGGGATAAGGTCTGGATATAGTGAACTGCCTCAGTATTTTGCCGAGTTTTATTACGTGTTAAAATCCAGATGCGGTGCTCAGTTTGCCACAATGTTGTCAAGGCGCTACCGATTAAGCCGGTGCCGCCGGTGATCAAAATATTCATGCTGTTGCCCTTTTTGCTATCAGTGCCAACACCCTTTGTAGACACTGATACTATGCTTAAAGTATAGCCATTATTTATTGATCGATAATGTTAGGGATACGGAGTCGGCAAAACGTAAAGCATGTGGCTTATCAATTTCCACTTCAGCAAAACTGACTGAGGGATGAGCACTGGCGAGTGCCAAGACATCTGCCGTGAGTTTTTCAAGTAAAGCAAAACGATTATTTTCGACTAATGCGATGATTTGTTTAGTGATGGTTCTGTAATTGAGGGCCTTGGACATATCATCAGAGTTCGCTGCGTCCAAGGCACTGTATTGAATACGTGCGTTTACAACTACATCCTGTTTATTCGCAATTTCATCGTCGTTAATGCCGATATAAGTACGTAAGCGCAAATTCTTAATTTTGATCGTTGCTGGATTAAGTTCCATTATTTATTCCTTGGTAAAAATACTTAATTACTTGCAGATTACGGTGCAACACCCAGAGAAGATCAGTTGGTTGTAGGTGGCTAGCGCATTACACCTCGTCTAAAAAGGTGAGGGTAAACTGGGCTCCACCCAGTTCACTGTCACCGATAGTAATAGTGCCAGAATAGGAGTTGATCAATTCTGCTACTATCGATAAGCCAACACCATGGCCGTCAGCATAGGTATCAAGCCGGATCCCTCGCTGAAATAACTCTTGTCGTTGCGTGGGGGGGATGCCAGGGCCATCATCTTCAATAATTAATTTCAGTGGATGCTGTTCAACCCTTACGCGTACTTTTTTATGGCAGGCTTTACAGGCATTATCGAGCAGGTTACCCAACATTTCCATCATATCGGTTTCGTCGCCACGAAAAAAAGCCTCCTCAGCACAGCTAAGCTCAATCACGCAGTCCTTATCACGATAGATTTTTCGCAAGGCATTAATAAGCTTTTCTGCTAAAGGCAGCAGTGCGGTTTGTTTCTTCCAAATATCCTGACCTGAGCTACTGGCTTTTTTCAACTGATGCTCAATCATAGCGGTAATGCGATCTATTTGTTCTTTTAGTTCAGGTTGTTGTGCTAAAGGCGATGTTCTTAGCACTGCCACGGGGGTTTTTAAGGCATGGGCTAAATCACTAAGGTGATTGCGATAGCGCAGTTTTTGCCGGTTTTGGCTGGCTAATAACAAATTTAAATCTTCTTTAATCACTTTTAGTTCAGAAGGATACTTGCCGTTCAGCTGTTCTTGTTTACCGCGTTCTAGCTGACGAATTTCATAGTCAAGCCGGGTCAGGGGTTTAGTTGTCCAGTAATAAGCTAAAATACTCAGCAGCAACAAGCCTACGGCTATCCCTGAAAACCAACGTAGTAGGGTTGAACGAAAGCTTTGATGCGGAGCTAGCAACAGTGCTTGGTCTTGTACAATATGGATGGCCAACGGATAAGCGCTGTCACCCGAATCGAATAAAAAAGCAATGCTAAGGATCTGATAATCTGAATCAGCTTGAGTCATTTCATAAAAAATATGCTGACCGGGTGTCAGTTGGATATCAGGTACGACAAAAGCTTGATTTAAAGACGAGTCTGACTGCCATAACAACTGCTGACCATCGCTGACAAAAGCGCTTAAGCCAGAATCTGGACGATAAAAGTCTGGCGCTAACGTATTGTTATTTAGTTCTATTTTTCCATCAGTCAAATGCAGCTCTGATAGAATGGCGTACATATGTACTTCCATTTTTTGTTCTGCATTGGTAATAAGTTGCTGCTGGAATGCTTGCTCTATCGCGATAAACGAACTGGGCAGCAGCAGCAGCAGTAATACTGCGCTCACTAGCCCTTGCCGTAATTTTAAAGGGATGACTTTCATTTAATGTACTGTGAGTACCTATTCAACGGTCAAATTAAAACGATAGCCACGGCCTCGCAGTGTTTCTAGCGGTTTCAAATCGCCATCAGGATCCAGCTTTTTGCGTAAGCGTAGTACAAAGACTTCTATAACATTACTGTCTAAATCGAAATCCTGATCGTAAATGTGTTCAGTCAGTTCGGTTTTTGAAATCACTTTACCCGGATTAAGCATAAAGTACTCAAGAACTTTGTATTCATAAGCTGTCAGGTTAACTTCCTCATCACGCAACCACACTTGCTGGGTTCGGCTATTCAAGGAAATGGGGCCAGAGTTCAATGTTGGATCCGGTTGGCCCGCTGCGCGGCGGATTAACGCATTACAGCGCGCTAATAATTCTTCGTTATGAAAGGGTTTAGTAAGATAATCATCGGCTCCTGCATCCAAGCCTTCTACTTTTTCTTGCCAGCTACCCCGAGCCGTAAGAATAATAATTGGGGTTTTGATTTCTTGTTTTCTTGCCTTACGGATCAAGCTAAGCCCATCTATTTTCGGCAAACCTAAGTCTATAATCGCTAAATCGTAGGGATATTCAGAAATTTTGAACCAGCCATCAGCGCCGTCGATCGCTAAATCCACACTAAATTGTTGTTGTAACAATTGATTCTTGATCTGATCCGCTAACAAGCTTTCATCTTCAACAACTAATACTCTCATCACTATTCTTCCCTTTTGACGCGGCCATTTTGACCATCCACCACGACATTAACGACTCTACCGTCAGCCTGCATCACTCGAACTTTGAATTGTAGTGGCTCACTTTGCACTTTTAATATCTTACCAGGGTAATGCTGTTGCGCTAATTGAGTCGCTATTTCTTTAGAAATGACTCGATTTTTCGACTGATTTTGCTCTCGCGCCGGTGGCTTCTTTTCATCTGCAAAACTTTGTAAAGGTGCAGCAACCAGCATAAAACTGCAAATTAGTACGGATATCAATCTCAACATAGTCTCCACCCCATTTCAGTGTACAACTTACTTTTCACTGAAGCTGCAGTTAGCCATCAAATCGCCACTGAGACAGGTTCACCAAGGATGTAGCAAGAAAGGTCTGTTTCAGCCTTAATCAACCAGCATCCACTCGCTGCTAAGTACAATTTGTGTAATGTACTGAAATATCTTGCCGACGGCAATCAACAATATCAACAGCATAGTCACTTATCGCTTAATTGCGGCTGAATACCAATGATAAATTTTGATAAAATTATTTGCAAAAAAGTTGCAAAAATAAAAAATAAAACTAAATTTAAAACGATCGGTTTGATAATAGTTTTAGATGCTTGCTGTATTGCAGGGTTTAACGCCGGTAATAGCCGATCCCGGGGAGGATCTTGTTGCTCGATTATCGCAGCATGCTATCTAGCCGTTTCTGGAGGAAACAATGATGAAACAATTCTTTGCCGCTATGTCATTAGCCATTATGGTGTTATGTGCTAATCATGCTTTAGCCAATAGTAATACCCAGGAAGTGACGCGAGTGGCGGCAGAAGCCAGTACTAAACTACGTCTGAATCAAGCCAGTGTTGAGCAATTGATTGCAGTACCTGGCTTAGGACAAGTTAAAGCGCAAGCAGTGGTTGATTATATTGCGCAAAACGGGGCAATTAAGAGTGAAGCCGACCTGACAAAAGTAAAAGGTATTGGCGAAAAATTAGCTGCCCGCATTGCTCAATATGTAAGTTTTGATTAACAAAGTTTAAGCCTTAGGCAAGCTCACCTAAGGCTTTCATTTGTTCGTTAGCCCATTGTACGGCTTTATGATAAGCATCGGGTACTTTTTTGGTATCAAGTCCTAACAGCTTAATAATAGTATTCGCCTCATCCCAGTTAGCATTTTCGTAACATTCAATGAGTCTGATGAAATCGGCAAGTACACCCGTCTTAGCGATTAGCGCCTCTTTGATATCGTTTGCCAAAGGCAGTTTTGCCATAACATTTTCAATCGGCTCATCCAGAATGGCATCCATTAATGACATCATACCTGTTAAAAACGCTTTATCTAAGGCAACAATATTACCAATTGACGCTAAGCCTTCGGCAAAGTTTGCTCGAGTCATGGCAAGTCGCATTAGCTCAGCGGGTTTATCTGAGCTGATTTGTGCAGTAAACAGCAAACTTAGGAATTTCTTTAATTCTGTTTGGCCTAGTACTACAAGGGCATGTTTAATGGTGTCAACCTCAACTCGTCTTTTGAAAATAGCCGAATTGCTATAGCGCAGTAATTTGTAGGCAAGGGTGACATCGCGTTTAAAGACCTCTGTGATTTTTACTAAATCGATATCCGCTTTGGATGTTTCATACAATAGCTCTGCTAATGCAAGTTGCGAGGGTGATAAGGCTCGTGTCTGCATCATCTCTGGTTTAGAAAAAAAGAACCCCTGAAAATAGGTAAAGCCTTGTTCAAGCGCTTGTTGAAACTCTTCGTTGGTTTCGACTTTTTCAGCAATAAGTTGCACATGCGGATAGTCCGCTAAAACCAGTTTGATTTCTTCAATCTGTGCCCGACTTGTTTTGCGGAAGTCGATTTTAATCATATCAATGTAAGGATAAAAATGCCGCCAAACTGATTTATGGATATAGTCATCCAAGGCTAAGGTATAACCTTGGGCTTTTAACTCAATACATTCAGCTAACAACCTTTTACTGGGTTGAACGGTTTCAAGTATCTCTACAATAACTTGTTCCGCAGGGAGCATGGATGGATATTTTTTCACCATGGTTTCGATAGTGAAGTTAATAAACCCTGGTTTATCGCCAAGAAAATCTTCAAGACCAAAAGCAAATTGACTGCCTTCGATCATTTTAGAGGTAGCCTCATCACCATCAATGTTAGGAAAAGCATTCTCCACGCCATCTCGAAAGAGTAACTCATAGCCGAACAACTCCTTGTTACGATCCAGAATAGGTTGGCGGGCGGCATAAAAAAACATAAAGGATGATTCTCCAACAAGAACTGCGATGAATTGGGTTTAATGTAGCAAAACGCTGAGGTTAAACGCCAGCGTAATCAAGTAAGCTTTTAACAATGAGTTAAGTTAAAAGCTTACGATTGTGCCAACTTACTGCTGCGCTTTTAAGTTTAGCAGCATTTTATCAAATAATTGCTGCATCGTTATGCTGGGGGTTTTACCAGCTAAGCTGACTACAACAATGGCTAAGGTGCTTAACAACACGCCTGGCACAATTTCGTACATCAGGCTGCTTAACGGTTGCTCATTGATGCTGATGGGGGCATAAATCCAAAATAGCACCGTTGCTGCGCCCACAATAATACCACTTAATGCGCCAGCAAAGGTCATACGTTTCCAATATAAACTGAATATAATCAATGGACCAAAGGCCGCACCAAAGCCAGCCCACGCATTACTGACTAATTGTAACACTGAGCTATTACGATCATAGGCTAAGCCAATAGCAACAAGCGCAACCATTAGCACCGATAACCGGCCAATAACCACCAGCTCTGTTTGAGAAGCACTGCGATTGATAAAGGTTTTATAAAAATCTTCGGTTAGAGAGCTAGACGTTACTAATAATTGTGACGAAATAGTACTCATAATTGCCGCAAGGATGGCCGCAAGTAAAAAGCCACTGATTAATGGGTGAAACAGAAATTGTGAAAACACAATAAAGATGGTTTCTGGATCGGACAAAGTCATCTGTGTTTTGGCGACATACGCAATACCAACAAAGCCGGTCATTACCGCGCCCACAATAGTCACTAACATCCAACTCATGCCAATGCGGCGTGCGGTTTTTATGTCTTTGACGGAACGAATAGCCATAAAGCGGACAATAATGTGCGGCTGGCCAAAATAGCCAAGCCCCCAACTTAAGGCGGAGATAATGGCTAGCGCTGAACTCGCTCCCACCCAGTGCATCAAATCTGGATTAATCTGGGTGACAATTTGGTTAACTTCAGTAATACCACCTAAGTGCTGAATAGCGACGATCGGCACTAACACCAGTGCCAAAAACATCAAACAGCCTTGCACAAAATCGGTGAGACTGACCGCCATAAAGCCGCCTATCAGCGTATAAATGACAACCACACCCGCAGTAACATACAGACCTAATTCATAATCTAGATTAAAAGAACTCTCGAACAGTTTCCCGCCGCCAACTATGCCCGACGAGGTATACAGTGTGAAGAACACCACGATGACCAGCGAGGAAACCATCCGTAATAAACGCGTTTTATCTTCAAACCGTTTCTCAAAGAAGTCAGGAAGAGTAATAGCATCTTGCGCTAGCTCGGTATAGACCCTTAAGCGTGGCGCTACAATTAAATAGTTTAAATAGGCGCCAATCAGCAGGCCGACGGCAATCCAAGTGCTACTAAGGCCTGAAATATACATAGCACCGGGTAAACCCATAAGCATCCAGCCGCTCATATCTGAGGCACCAGCGGACAGCGCCGTAACGCCTGGGCCTAATTTACGGCCTCCCAACATATAACCTGAAACATCGTTATCCGTCGTTTTATAGGCGTATAGACCAATGCCAATCATGGCCAAAAAATAGAGGGCAAGCGAAATTAACGTGGCAGTTTCCACAGTGTTAGCTCCTGTTATTGTTAGAGGTTATAGGGGCGAATTAACCGGTTGTGTCCTTTGGTGCGGTGGCAAACAAGGTCAATCAGCAACATACTGAGTTGACGTTTGCTGACGTGGTAGTTAAATGAATAGTCATCAGCAAAGGTCAAATCGTTAGTAGATGCTAACAAGTCAACCACAGGGATGCCAGTGCTTTTGCGCAGAGTTATCTTAAAAGTCGGGTATTCTAACGAAAAGGTGCTGCTATAGAGCAGCACCTCAAGGCGTTACAGTGGGTATAAAGGGTTTAATCCGCTATTTTTTGTGTCCACTTTTGCCGGACGCCAGCTGCGCCAAACTTGGTATAAGGTTATCCCTTGCCAAGGTTCTTGCTGTTTACCATAACATTGCTTAGCTAACTTATGGAGTTCAGAGGTAAATAAAGGATCCCCGACTAATTGTGCTAATTGTTCCAGTGATTTTACCGACGGGGAAAACTGTGCCTTGCCCCAGAGTAGTAATTGCTCTGCAGCGAGTTTGGCATCCGCGGTTTTACAGGCTTGCCGTAATAGCTTATCAGCAAAAGGCACTCGGCTGTGCTCTACTGGCGCAACCTGAGCCTTAGCCGACGCGGTTCTTTTAAGCGCAAACAGCGCTACAGAGAATAGCCAGCAACACAATAGTACAGTACTGGTATAGTTCCATTGCCATGGGCTCACGTTTGGTACCTGCTCTAGACTAGGTTCGGCGAGTGCAATAGGCGCTGTTGCCAGATTGCCGCCAGTAACTTGCAGCGTTCGAGCGGGCAGTACTGCTACTTCTTGAGTCTGCGTTTGGCTATTCCACCAAGGCAAACGGATTTCGGGGAGCGTCAAATCGCCTGATTCATTAGCAATAATGGCGGTTGTAAAGATTTTTTGTGCTACCAGCCGGTTACTTCGCTCAGCCCCTTTTGCCTGAGGTTGCTCCTGATAAAAACGCAGTTGCTCAGGTAATTGCTGATTAATATCCGGTAATTGACTACTTGCGACATCGACCGCAGACAAAGTAATAATGCGCGTGACCGGTTCGCCTACCTTAAGCTCTAAGCTGGCTGGTTGCCATTCTTCGGTTAAAGTAACCAATCCTGCAACTAGCCAGCTGCCATTAAAATCTGCCGGCTGGGGCTTAACGTCAATAGTGATTGGCTTTGCTTCCTGCATTACGGTTTTACTTCGGGCAAAATAATCAAAACGGTTAGTATCGCGCACTACCACTTCGCCCGTAAATAAAGGCGGTGCTATGGTAAAACTCCCACTACGTTGTGGTGTAATGCTATAACGGCGGGTGATGGTGCGATAGCGCACGCCATTCACCAGTGCTGAACCTTCTACATCTTGCCCAACGCGCTGAATTTCTGCGCTTTCCAGCTGTGGTTCTGTTAAATTACCTCTTTGCAAATCACCACTAAAATAGATGACTACATCGTAGTACAGCATTTGCTGGACATAAATTTCGCTGCTGCCATTCAGCGTTACCTCGACAAAGAGCTCGCGTGAGCCATCTGTACTGTTCGCACTGGCCGTTTCCGCCAGCACCTTTAACTCAATTGGTTCTGAGCGTTGCCCATTAATCTCGAAAGCGGGGATAGTAAAGGTGCCACTGGTCAATGGAAATAAGGTAAAGCTCCAACGCGTACTATGTGCACTTACGCCATTGATAACTTGAGTACTTTGGCTGATGGAGGGGGCCATTACTCTAAAATATTGTTCCAGTTCACGGTAATTAAGCGCATCTGCGGCTAAACGCGCATCCGCTGTTACTGTTAAAGTAATGGCTTCTCCCGCCAGCGCCGGATTTTTATCGACCTGACTGTGTAGGCTATTCAGAGCTAATACGGGGACACTAATACCGAGCAAAAGCACAAGATGTACATAACAGATAAATCTTAACAGCGGGCTTACCATTCCTGACGGGCTCCTGAAGGCGGTTGAGTTCGACGTTTTTGATGTTCAAGTAGCATACGATTCCGCAGTAAAATACCTGGGTCATCTTGAACTTTACGTAATAAGTTTTCCAGTTCCTGCTGCTGCTCAGGGGTGGCATTTGGCCAGTTTTGTTCAACAAGCTTCTGTTGCGCCATTTGCTCAGCTTCTTCTTTATTTACAGTCTCCTCAGCGCTTGCAGAAGCCTGCTGTTGTTGCGCTTCGGCGGTTTGCTGCTCGCTTTCTGCTGTTTGTTGCTCTGTGCTACTTTGAGGGGAAGAGGGGCTATTTTGTGCCGCAGATTGCTGTTGTTCAGCACTCTTTTGCTGTTCTGCACTTGCTGATTGCTCAGCGGATTGTTGCTCAGACGACTCACCTTGTTGTTCGCTTTGCTGTTGCTGTTGCTCATTCTGTTGCTGCAGCAGTTGACGCATCAACTCCGCATTAGCCTTTGCTGCCGCGTTATTTTCATCCAGTTTAAGGGCTTCCTGATAGGCATCCAGTGCTTGCTGATATTGCTGCTGCATCGCCAGTGCATTGCCTAAATTATGCCAAGCCGCGGCAGAGGGCTGTTGTTCGAGCGCTTGCCAGAATGCTTGCGCTGCTTGGTCATACTGACCAGAACGATAAGCCGCATTGCCGCGCCATAAAGGATCGCTAAACTTTTGCTGCGCTTGCTCAAATTCTTGTTGCGCATAGTGCTGCTGAGCTTGCTGCTCTTTGCTTTGCCATAAACTTTGCCAACTGCGAGCATCTGCTTGGGGTAAATATAAGGCGGGAAGCAGCAGCAAAATGGGCGCTCGGCGCGCTAACCATAACGCGAAGGGCAACAGTAGCCAAACAAGATACACTGCATTATCTTGCCATTGATCACCCGCAAAGACCTGTTGTTCAGGTTGACGCTGATTGCTATTAGACAGTCGATTATCGGCTATAGCTTGTAAATCGCGGTTATCCGCGGTGGCAGCTTGAAAAACACCGCCTCCTTGCCGCGCTAACACTTGTAATTGCTGCAGTGGCACCCGTGGAATCACCACCGCGCCTTGTCGATTTTTTAATAGCTCGCCATTTTCTAAGCGAACCACTGCACCTTCGCTTTGCCCTAAGGCTAAAATAGATAAACGATAGGGCCAGTTATTCAACAACTGTTGGATTTCATGATAACTATCGCTATCAAACCCATCAGTAAACAGCACGACATCGCCAGTGGGATAGCCGGCTTGTTGTAATAAACTTGCGGCAAGTTGCAACGCAGAGAGTACATTCGAGCCCTGCGCGGGCATCAGTTCGGGTCTTAACGTCGGGATCTGTAAACGAATATTATTATGATCGGGGGTCAGTGGTGAGATAACAAAAGCTTCAGCTGCAAAGCTAATCAATGCTAAATCGCCTTCACGTAAGGTTTCCACAAAATCTAAGGCTTTAAAACGTTGTTGCGTTAAACGATCGGGTGCCATATCCGTGGCGCGCATGGATAAAGACATATCCATAATCAGTACCGTGGCGTTTTTCACTGTCAACGCGGGTTGGGGTAATTTTTGCCAAGTGGGGCCACTTAAGGCCAGCACACTGAGTAACCAACATAAAGCTAATAAAGGCATAGCCCAGGGTTGTTTATGTTGTAATTGCTGACTAATCAGTACGATGGGTTGTAGGTGATTGGCAATCAGTTGTTGCCAAGGACTAAAATCCTGACGGTGCGAATACAACAGCCACCAAAATACTGCAACCGGCAATAATGCCAATAGCCAAAATGGGCGTAGCAAATGAAAATCAGCTAACATGCTTAAACACTCCCGCCCAGTTAATTTGACGCCAGGCCAAGATAAAAGACAACAATAATGCTAATGCCAAAGGCCAATGCACTAGGCTGCGTTGTGGACGAAACGTCAGCTCTTCTCTTTCAATCGGTTCTAATTGATCTAGTAATTGATAGATGCTGCGAAGTTCCTGCGGATTGCGAGCGCGAAAATACTGACCACCTGTTTCAGTCGCCAATTGAATCAGTAAAGGTTCATCCAGATCCTGTGATGGATTAATAACGCGTTGTCCAAACAAGCTTTGTTGCAGCATTTGCTCTGCACCTAAACCTACCGTATAAATTTTAATACCGGCGGCTTTAGCCAGTGCTAAAGCTTCTAGCGGTTGTATCTCACCCGCATTATTTGCACCATCGCTTAGTAAAATCAGTACCTTGTTTGTCGCTTCGTAGCTATTAAGTCGTTTCACGGTCAAGCCAATAGCTTCGCCAATCGCCGTTCGCTGGCCAACTAACCCTATTACGGACTCTTCTAAAAACTGCTGTACTGTCGCTAAATCAAAGGTAAGGGGTGTTTGTTGATAGGCGGCATCGGCAAATAAAATCAACCCTACGCGATCACCCTCGCGGGCGGCAATAAAATCGCGCAATACCATTTTCATCGCCTCAAGGCGGGTGATATTGCCTGTAGTATATGGCATATCTGGAATATTCATCGAACCAGACAAATCAATAGCTAACATCAATTCTCGACCGGGTTGTGGTAAACTGACTGGCTCATCTAGCCAACGGGGTTGGGTGGCACTAAAAACCAATAAAATCCAAATAAGTGCCGCCAGATAGGGGGCAACCGTGCGTAGTTCTGAGCTGGCGATACCGGGCTTGCCCAATTTTGCCAAAGCCGGTAAGTGCAGCGCGCTGCCAGCAGGCTGACGCTTTTTCTTCAGCAGCAAAGGCAAGGGTAATGCCAGCAATAGCCAAGGGTAAGCTAAATCAAGCATGTGTTTTCTCTGCCTGTGGCGCAGTTTCAGCGGGCAATGCGCCGCGATTTGCGCCGGTTTTAGAATTAAAGTGCGTAATAATATAAGCGCAGGCCTGCCACCATTGCTCTCTAGTTTGCGCGGAGCTAGTGCGCGGATCTTGATACAGTAAGCTCGCTAAATCCGGCAGAGGCATTGTCGCAGGCAGCAAGCTTTGTAAGAACTGCTGCCAGAGCTGGGTAGAACCACTTAATAGCGGATGCTGTGGATGATAATTTTGCAATAAACGTTTCAGCAACTGATTCAGGGTCGCTATAGAGGTCGGTTCTTGCCAATTAATCTGCTTAAGCTCTGCTAGCGCTAATCTACGAGGACGATCATTGCGCCAAAGGCGATAAGCAAGCACACAGCCTACCATCAGAGCGAGTATCGCCAGCACCAATAACAGCCAATGCCCGAGAGCCGGCTGCCAGGGGATCACCCGTTCAGGCTCGATAATATCAGCGAGATAAGATAATAAATCAGGTTCAGCGGCCATAATAGCGTCTCGATAACTGACTAACCAAGGGTTCAGCACTGCTAAAAGCGACAAATTTACAGCCTAGTTGTTGTAACTGTAGCTGTAGCTGCTGGTTTAGCTGTTGTTGCTGTAACTGATAGCGTTGTTGCAGCTGGCGATCGCCTAAGCTGACTTGCACCGATTGCTCAGCAGCATGCACCAGTGCGATGCCTTGGGCTGCGTTTGGGAGTTGTTGCTCTAGCGGATCAAATAGCTGACAACAATGAATTTCATTATGCTGAGCAATCAGCTGCAAATGACGCAAGCTTTCCGGATCCAACTGCGAAAAATCAGACAAGATATATAATAAGCTACCTGGTCGCAGCAAACGTCGCAGCTCGGCAAGTGCTGTCGATAACGATAAAGGCTGCGGATCCCGTGCAGCGTCTTTAGCTTGCTGTTGGATATCAATCAATGCCTGCAGGTAATGTAATACGCCACGGGTACGGCTGGCTGGTTTAAGTAAGCGATGGCTATACTGGCCAAACACCAAGCCCGCTAACTTATCGCCTCGGGCTTTACTATGCCAGCTGATCACTGCGGCTAAATGGGCGGCCTGAACTGACTTAAGCAATAATGCTGAACCAAACTGCATGCTTGCGCTCAGGTCGGTTAAGATAAACACCGGTCGCTCTTTTTCTTCCCGAAACAACTTGGTGTGCACCTTGCCAGTACGAGCTGTGACGCGCCAATCAATAGCGCGTACATCGTCGCCAGGTTGGTAATGGCGAACCTCATCAAACTCCATACCCCGGCCTTTGCTTCTGGCCAAATAGGTGCCCGCCAATTTACTTTGAATCGCTATAGTAGGACGCAGATCTAAAAGCTGTGTATGGCGTTGATACCACAGCAGCTCAGGCAATGCTAAGTTCACCCCATCGCTTTGTAAGGTTTGTAACCACACTAAAGGATCCGCGGGCTTAGCCAAAGTGGCGTCTGCACGTTGTTTATTCATTAAGGAACCGCAACCTGTTGCAAAATTTCATCTAGTACCTGATCGGTACTGATCCCCTCGGCTTCAGCAGCATAGGTTAAAATTAAACGGTGGCGCAGCACATTGTGAAAGACGGCTTGGATATCGTCCGGAGTGACAAAATCTCGCCCATTTAACCAGGCTCGCGCTCTAGCACAGCGGTCTAACGCAATGGTGGCACGTGGGCTGGCGCCATAACCAATCCAACTGGCTAATTTAGCACTGTAAGCGCCAGGTTGGCGGCTAGCCATAATCAGCTGCACAATATAATGTTCTAGGCTCTCGGCCAGATGCAGCCTTAAAATCGCTTGTCGTGCCGCAAAAATATCGCTTTGGCTAATACGCGGTGCTGTGCTACTCGCATCATTGCGCGCTTCTGCGCGGGTCAGTCGCAAAATATCTAATTCGGTTTTGCTGTCTGGGTAATCCACTTTTAAATGCAGTAAAAAACGATCTAATTGCGCTTCCGGTAGCGGATAGGTGCCTTCTTGCTCCAGCGGATTTTGCGTCGCCATGACTAAAAATAACTCAGGTAGCTTGTAAGTATTTCGTCCTACCGTCACTTGTTTCTCAGCCATCGCTTCTAACAAAGCGGATTGCACCTTAGCCGGGGCTCGGTTAATTTCATCAGCCAGAATGATATTGTGAAAAAGTGGGCCAGATTGAAAAGCAAATTGTCCGGTTTCTGGTCGGTAAATATCGGTACCGGTGAGATCAGCGGGCAGCAAGTCAGGGGTAAATTGGATACGATGGAATTCCCCTTCAACACCTTGTGCTAAAGCATTGACAGCACGCGTTTTTGCTAAACCTGGTGGGCCTTCCACTAAGAGGTGACCATTGGCAAGAAGTGCTAGCAAGATACCTTCAGTCAGCGCTGGCTGGCCAATGACTTGGCTATCTAGGTACGATTTTAGTGATGTAAATGCCTGAACCATAATATTTTATCTTTTTTAAGAATGAATTGGGTAATTTATACACTGCAAGTTTATGTAAAACCACACCTTTTAGAGCAAAGTACTGATAAGGTGGGCATAAACTGATTAGCTTTGCTTTGACGGTAGGACCTTTATAAGGTTCCCTAGAGCAGAAAACAAGAGGTTTGCATCGCTTGCTGTTTACGCTAAGTTTTAAAACAACTGTTTTAATTTAGCTAGACAGTGGTTACAATCAGTCAAGATATCAGAGGTCAGACCTGTGATAATGCCTAACACAGCTAACGAGGATAATTATGGCCGCGCCAATAAATCTTACTACTCGCCAAGGCGAACGAATTGCTATCGTTGCCGGGTTACGTACCCCTTTTGCTAAGCAAGCCACAGAGTTTCATGGCGTATCAGCCTTAGATTTGGGAAAACTGGTCGTTAATGAATTACTAATCCGCTCTGAACTTGATCCAGCATTAGTTGAGCAAGTGGTGTATGGCCAAGTGGTGCAAATGCCAGAAGCGCCGAATATCGCACGTGAAATTGTGTTAGGTACTGGCATGCGCGTCCATACCGACGCCTACAGCGTTACTCGCGCGTGTGCCACCAGCTTTCAATCGGTAGCCAATATTGCCGAATCCATGATGGCAGGCATGACCCAAATTGGTATTGCAGGGGGGGCCGACTCAAGCTCAGTGTTACCTATTGGGGTCAGTAAAAAACTGGCTCGCGCTTTAGTAGATTTAAATAAAGCCAGAACCTTCGGTCAAAAATTAGCGATTTTCCGTCGTTTGGGGTTAAAAGATTTACTGCCTGTACCACCGGCTGTTGCGGAATACAGCACAGGCTTGTCCATGGGTGACACGGCAGAGCAAATGGCAAAAAGCCATGGCATTACCCGTGCAGCACAAGATGAAATGGCGCACCGCTCGCATACCTTAGCTGCTGCTGCTTGGCAATCTGGCAAGTTAGCTGCCGAGGTCATGACGGCACATGTCGAGCCTTACAGCCGCTTTTTACAAATGGATAATAACGTCCGTCTCGAGTCTAAGCTGGAATCCTACGCCAAATTAAAACCGGTATTTGACCGAGTACACGGCACGGTTACCGCGGCAAATAGCACGCCATTAACAGACGGTGCTTCGGCCGTTTTAATGATGACCGAAGGCCGTGCCAAGGCATTGGGCTATAAGCCATTGGGCTATATCCGCAGCTACGCCTTTGCAGCAATAGATGTGTATGACGACATGTTAATGGGGCCTTCTTATGCCACACCGCTGGCTTTAGATCGGGCTGGTCTAACCTTGGCAGATTTAACCTTGATTGAAATGCATGAAGCCTTCGCGGCGCAAGCGCTGGCCAATATGAAAATGTTTGGTAGCCGCAAGTTTGCGCAAGAAAAGCTAGGTCGCGATCAGGCCATTGGTGAAATCGATATGGCGAAATTCAATGTTAACGGCGGCTCCTTAGCTTATGGTCACCCCTTCGCGGCTACCGGTACCCGTTTAATTGTACAAACCTTAAATGAATTGAACCGCCGTGGTGGTGGTATTGGTTTAACGACCGCTTGTGCGGCCGGTGGCCTTGGCGCTGCCATGATTGTGGAGACTGAATAATGAGCGAATCCTTAGCATCTAGCTTCACCCTCAGTGTACGTGAAGACAAAGTTGCCTTACTAACTATGGATATTCCTGGCGAGAGCATGAATGTGCTTAAAGCCTCTTTTGCCGATGAAATCGAGCAAATTTTAAAGCAACTGGCCAGCGACAGTACGATTAAAGGCGTGGTCTTTATCAGTGGTAAAAAAGATTCTTTTATCGCTGGTGCCGATATCAGTATGCTTGACAGCTGTACCACCGCAGAGCAAGCGGAAACCATCGCCAAGATGGGGCAGCAGATGTTCGATCGTATCGAGCAGTTACGTTTACCGGTCATTGCTGCGATCCACGGTCCTTGTCTAGGCGGCGGTTTAGAGCTGGCCATGGCCTGTCATGCCCGTGTTGCTACCAGTAGTCCCAAAACCGTTTTAGGGTTACCTGAAGTGCAACTGGGTTTGTTACCAGGCAGTGGCGGTACCCAGCGTTTACCTAAGTTAGTGGGCGTGCAAAAAGCTCTAGATATGATTTTAACCGGCAAGCAGCTGCGCGCTGCGCAATCAAAAAAGCTTGGTCTGGTTGATGAAGTTGTACCTGAGAGCATCTTACTTGATGCCGCAGTGAAAAAAGCCTTAGCAGGTAAACCCAAGGCCGCGCCGAAAAAAGTCAGTTTAATAAATAAATTTTTAGAGCAAACGGCACCTGGCCGTAAGCTGGTGTTTAGCCAAGCGACCAAGCAAACTTTGGCGAAAACCCATGGTAATTATCCTGCCGCGTTAAAAATCCTCAATGTTATTCAAACAGGGGTAGAGCAGGGCTATGTCAAAGGTTTAGCCGCCGAAGCCAAAGCCTTTGGTGAGCTTTGCATGAGTAAAGAGTCGGCGGCACTGCGCAGTATTTTCTTTGCCACCACGCAAATGAAAAAAGAATCCGGCGCAGGCGATGCAAAACCACGTAAAGTGCGTAAAGCAGCCGTGCTAGGTGGCGGCTTAATGGGCGGCGGTATTGCCAATGTGACCGCAACCAAGGCTGGGATCCCGGTACGGATTAAAGATATTGCCGAGCAAGGCATCAGTAATGCGTTAAAGTACAGCTATGATCTTTTGAATAAAAAATTCAAAAAACGCTTTATCAGCAAAGCAGAAATGCAGCAACAACTGTTAAGAATCACGGGTACAACCGATTACAGTGGTTTCCATGATGTCGATTTGGTGGTCGAGGCGGTATTTGAAGATCTGGATTTAAAACAACGCATGGTGGCAGATATCGAGCAGCACTGCAGCGAACACACCATTTTTGCCAGTAATACCAGCTCTTTGCCTATTTTTAAAATCGCTGAGAAAGCAAAGCGGCCAGAAAATGTGATTGGTCTGCACTACTTTTCCCCCGTGGATAAAATGCCATTGGTAGAAGTTATTGCGCATGACAAAACCTCGCCTGAAACGATCGCCACTACCGTTGCTTTTGCCCGTAAACAAGGTAAAACGCCGATCGTAGTGAAAGATGGCGCTGGCTTTTATGTTAACCGCATTTTAGCACTGTATATGAATGAAGCGGCCAATATCCTACTTGGCGGTGAGCCGGTAGAGAAAATTGATAAAGCCTTGGTGAAATTTGGCTTTCCAGTAGGGCCTGTTACCTTATTGGATGAAGTGGGTATCGATGTCGGCGCGAAAATTTCACCTATTCTGACCACAGAGTTAGGCGAGCGTTTCGCAGCTCCTGCGGCCTTTGACAAGTTGTTAGCGGATGGCCGTAAAGGCAAGAAAACGGAAAAAGGCTTCTATTTATATGGCAAGGCTGCGAAAAAAGGCAAAAAACAGGTGGATGACTCTGTATATGCCGTTTTAGGCGTTAGCGCCGCGCCAGCATTGAGTGCTGATGAGATTGCCAGCCGTTGTACCGCGCAAATGCTGAACGAAGCCGTACGCTGTTTAGAAGAGGGCATTATTGCCTCGGCGCGTGACGGTGATATCGGAGCCATCTTTGGTATTGGTTTCCCACCCTTCCTAGGCGGGCCTTTCCGTTATATCGATAGTTTAGGTGTGAATAACCTCGTAGCGACCTTACGCCAGCTTGAAGCGCGTTTTGGTAGCCGTTTTACCCCTTGTCCACTGCTGTTAAAAATGGCTGAACAAGGCGAGCGTTTTTATTCCTAAGGGAAACGAGCTTAGTTCTATACTAAAAAGAGCCTGCGGGCTCTTTTTTTATACAGAAACGTGATTAAAAAATAACAGTTAGCCGTCTGGAGTGCTGTTATAATAACGCGTGTTATTGAATCAAAACAGATTGGCTGTGGCAGCGAGGGGGTTGTTGTGTTGGTAGTGCCTGTTGTGTGGTTAATGGTCGTCATTGGGGTATACATAGCTGCACTGCGAAGTGGTATGCGCGCGCTACAATGGGCTCTGGCAGCGCTTGTTACCGGCCCCTTACTGTTACCCTTATTTAATAGCTATAAACGCTTAGCTATCCAACGGGCGCGTGTTAAAAATGCCAGAGTGTTTCGACCCTAAGTCTTAAACACTCCCGCCATCCCGTCCAGCCGTAAATTGCTGCTGTAATAGCTTAACCACATGCTGTATGTCTTGATTGTACTGATTGTCGGTTAAGTAAGCCGCATACAGCGCCTGACAAATCGCTGGTGTTTCGGCCAGACTTAAGCTCCCCTGCTGTAAATAGGGACTGACTAAAGTCTCTGGTAAATACGCGCTTCCCGGTTGTTGTAACAGCCAGTTTAATGCTAAGTGCGCGCTGGCGCTTCGTAGCTTAATGTCTTGTTCACTAAAAAAACGGCTTTGTTGTGTGTCAAAGATATTGCCCCAATCAACATAGCAGTAGGGCGCTGGCGTTGATGCTGCCAAATCATCTGTTGCATTGTGGCTAACTGCCAGCAATTTTACCTCACATAAGTTGACTACACTGATATCATCGGTTTTCGGTGGATCAAAAAGAATTGCTAAATCTAGCTGATGTTCTAAAAGCTGCCGAGTTAATACTTCACGACTCAGGTGTTCGGTGCGCCAACTGAATGCCGATTGCTGTTGTTGTATTTGGATAAAAACCGGTGCCAGCAGTGTTTCCCAAATACTCGTTGGTGCGGCAACGGCCAATTGTTTTGCTTGTTGCGTACTGAGTGCCACATCATGACGCGCGCGCTGTAAAGCACTGAGCATGGTCTGTGCATGCGGTAGTAACCGCTCACCTGCACTGGTCAGTTGGATATTGTTGCGGTACCTAACAAACAGATTAACACCAAGTTGTTGCTCTAATTGACGGATCCTAAAGCTTACCGCGGATTGGGTTAAATACAGGTTTTCAGCTGCTTTACCGAAATGTCGGGTACGCTGTACTTCCAGAAAGGTTTTGAGTAGCTCAGTATCCAAAATTGTTCCTTAATTTTATTTGTCGTAACAATAAAAAATTTTTGTTTTACGACGGGAATTTTGTTAACCATACTCCGCACAGTTTAAACTGGCTAGCTTGATATTCAACGACATGAGAGGAAAAAAGTGATGCAGCAAAGTTTTGTCGCTAATCGTCGCTTTTTCGATGACCGGAATTTCCCACGTGGTTTTACCCGGTCCGGGCGCTTTACTCTGGCAGAAGGCAATTTGCTGGAGAAACATGGTTTAGCAATGCAACAACTTGAGCAAGGCTTAAGAGAGCCGGTAAATGAGGAAGAGCAGCGCTTTGTGCTGGTTTGCCGCGGTGAATCTGAAGCCAGCACAGTGTTTGAAAAGACCTGGTTAAAGTATAAACAGCGCTTGGCAGAAAAGCGTAAGTTCCATACGGTGTTTGGCAAAAAGCGCATTGCCGATGGTTCTGACGATTTTTCTTACGTCGAAACCGACACAGAATAAAAAAAGCCCCTCGGGGCTTTTTTTATGGCTAAGTGTTTAGACTGAGACTAAGACTTGGCGCTGTTTTTTCTGCGCGATTAAGAAAGCGCTGAAATCCTCTGCTGATAGTGGTTTACTGTAATAGTAGCCTTGGATAATTTCACAGCGCAATTTGCGAAGTTGCTCAAGCTGCTCATGGGTTTCAACACCTTCTGCCACGACACTGAGGCTTAAGTTGTGCGCAATGGTCACAATGGTATCCACCATATTGCGACCACGGGCACTGCTCATATCATCAATAAAGGCTTTATCAATTTTCAGAGTATTTAAGGGAAATTGTTTCAAATAAGCTAAAGATGAATAACCTGTACCAAAATCATCCATCGCTAAATGAATACCGCGAGCTCGCAGTTTTTTCATGGTATCAATCGCCAGTTTCGGCGACTCCATAACGGTGCCTTCGGTAATTTCTAATTCCAAATGGTAAGACGCCAAATTGGTTTGTTGCAGAATATCGTCAATTTGATCACAGAGAAAAGGCAGCATAAATTGCTTGGCAGATAAGTTTACTGCAACTCGACCATTAAATAGCCCTTGGTCAAGCCAACGTTTCACGTCCAAACAGGCTTTGCGTAATACCACAGTACCGATATCAACAATTTGCCCCGTTTCTTCTGCAACAGGAATAAAACTGCCTGGGCTGATTAACCCTCCTTTAGGGGTAATAAAACGCACCAAGGCTTCCATCCCGACCACTTTGCCGGTCAGTAAGTCCATTTTAGGTTGATAAAAAACCGTGAAATAATCTTCTTTTAAGCCATGTCGAATCAAGTTTTCAATTTGCAGTCGTTTCACCGCTTGTTTGTTCATGGTGTCGTTAAAAAATAAATAACGATTTGCACCCGCATGTTTAGCGTGATACATGGCGGTATCGGCATTTCGCAGTAGTGCTTGGGGATCTTTGCCATCTTCTGGAAACAGCACTATGCCAATACTACTGGTCACCACTAATTCATGCTGTTCCACCGCAAAAGGCTTGTTGATTTGTGTCATCAATAACTTGGCGACAGTCGTGATGGCATGGATATCGTTGGTGTTATCGAGCAGGATCGCAAATTCATCGCCGCCCAACCGGTATAATTTTTGGCGAAATACTTTGTTGTTATGTAAGCGCTCGGCCAGTTTACATAACAAGGTATCACCGAGTTCATGCCCAAGTGAGTCGTTAATTTTCTTAAAGTTATCTAAATCAAAAACTAACAAAGCATGCGCTGTGTTATGGGTGACCAAGCTACCTAGCTTGGTCATAAAGACGGCTCTGTTTGGTAAGCCGGTTAAGGTATCACTATTGGCTAAACGGCTCAGCTCGGCTTCTCTGCGTTTGCGCTCTGAAATATCAGAAAACACCGCAACATACTGCGTGATTAAACCTTGCTCATCTTTAATCACATCAAAGGTCAGCTCGGCTTGGTAATACTCACCATTGCTCTTCAGTTCGCGAACTTCACCACTCCAGCAGCTTTGTTTGACTAAGGTTTTTTCAATATCTTGCAAAAAACGCGCAGGGTAGAGGGTTAAATTGAAGCGACTTTGTAAGACTTCATCTCGATTTTTACCCGTAAGCTGGCTGTAAGCGGGATTCACTTCAATGATGGTAAACTTAGTATCACAAATCACCACGGCATCGGAGATATTCTCTAAGCAACGGGAAAACAGTTGCATACGCGCTTCTGCTTGCTTGAGTTGGCTGATGTTTTTTAAGGTACCCGTCATGCGGCGTGCTTTGCCGGCATCATTGTAAGCAACCACCTTACCACGGTCTAGCACCCACAGGTAATGGCCTTGTGCTGTTAACAGCCGATAATTCGCTTCAAAAAAAGGACTATTACCAGCTAGGTGTTGCGAGAGGGCATTAGCAACCCGTTCTAAATCTTGAGGATGAATCAGTTCTCTGTTCGGCGGGAAATCATTAACTTTCGCTTCAACCTTGCCTTGTTCAAGCCAACTACTAGAGCGATACACTTCGCCCGTTTCCAGATCCCAATCCCACAGTTCATCGCCGCTACCCCAAATGGATAAGCGTAAACGTTCTTCACTTTTTGCTAAGGCACTATGGTATTTGCGCATGCGCACCAGCGAAATCTGGGCAAATATTAGCGCAGCAATAGTTAGCCCCATTACGCTGTAAAACGAATAGGATTGCAAACTTTCCCAAGATAACACTGCTGCAGCAAGTGGCCACGAAAAAATAGCCAGTGTTAACAGGCTAAAAAATAGAATTATTTTATTACGCACTTTATTATTTTTATGTACTACAAGTTAGCTTAACTTATCTAAGATTGGCAGCGCTGTCAAAAGCAATTTTCATTTATGGGGAAATGACTCAAAAATTCATTTTTCTGCATTGTTTTTACGTAACTTTGCATTGGTGCGGCATCCGTTGCCAAGAACAATACGTCATAATCGGGTGCTAACAGTTTTTCCAGAAATGCAATAAAGTCTGCTTTTGCTAACTTTTGTAAGGCCTGCTGGATACGATACGTTAAATCAAACTGGTAATCGCCTTGCCCCAAGGCTAACCAAAGACGTTTCGCTCTGGCATTTAAACTGGTATCACGTTCAGCGAGTTGCGCCAATAAGCCTTGTTTATAGGTAGTAAAGTCGTCATGGTTAAGTTGCTTAATCTGTTGCAGCAAATCCCGAAAAAACACTAAGGTGGCTTGATACAGCTCAGCCGCAGGGTAGTTGGGTGATTGAATGTAAAAAGCGAGGCCAGGTAAGGTATTAATCGGCACATAGCCAGTCCCTACTAAATACCCCATTTGTTGCTCAGTTCTGAGCTGATGAAAATAGCGAGGCGACATCACATGGTTAGCCAACATAAAGCAGGCCATTTGGGTCGGGCTTTTTTCTTCTGCTGGCAGATAAATCACCAAGGCGTGATCGCTTGTTTCATCCTTGCCAGTTTCCAGCCAGACTGGACCTAGTTTAGCCATAGTATGTTGATGCAAGGGGAGGGCTGTACCGCAACTGAGCGGTTGTTGCCAAGTTCTGGCCAGTTCCGTTAATTCATCTGCTGCTGCGCTAGTCCAATTACCAATCAATAAGGCTTCTAAATGCTGTTGCTGTAACAGAGGTTGTTGAAATTGGAGAAAGTCTTCAAAGCTAAGCTGTTGCAAAGTACTGTGTAGCAGTTCCAGCTCGGGATTGTGCGGTTGTAATAAGGCAGATAACTGACTAAAGAGTTTAGCGACAGGTTTATTTTTACTGCTATTTTGCCAATGGCGACAAAGCTGATGTTTTAGCTCAAGAAAGCGTTGTTCACTAAAATGCGGGTTAGGTAACTGCGCTAAAATGTCTGCGAGTAATTGCAGTTGATTGGCGGTTAGCCCCGAGGTCTGAATGCTGATCCCTTGCCGATGCACATGAATATAGTAATTTAAGCCTGCAGTTGTTGCAGCATACAATTGTTGATTAAAACGATCTTGCACTAATTCTACCCATAACCGACAAGCGGCCAGTTGAACTAATGTCTTACAACTATTAGGTAAGGTCAGCTGTAAAAAGATCTGCCCTTTGGGCGTGTTAAAATCGGTATCTGCTTTGTGCCAAATGCTCAGCGATCTTTCATGCACCCGTTGCTCTGGTACAGGCATATGCGCAGTAGGTGCTAAGACACTTAGTTCTGCTTTTAAATAACGATTAGCCGGAGGCAACCTTAGCGCGGTTTTTTGCGGCGTGGCAGTAAGCTCTGCTAACCAGCTTTTGGGTAAAGTAGCCAAGCTATAAGGCGTATTATACCAAGCTGCTACACGATCGGTGGGGACATCGTCTGCAATCAGCATTAACCGCATATTATCACTGCGTAAATAGCTTAGCAGGTGCTGATAAAGCCCTGCGGGTGGCAGCTCCATCCGATAATCACCAAAAATGATATCAGCCACGGGATAATGTTGCATGTTTAACGATAAATCCATAGCCGTTTGCAAAGCGGTGCTGGGTTCATAAAACTGAAATGACCAATTTAGTAAGCGCTGCCGCTCTAAAAAGAGTTCGGTTGGAAAAGGCGACTCTACTAATAACCGTATGTGGCTAAACAGGGCGGTAACAATATCTTTATAATGCGCTTTCCCCGAGGCCGTTAGCTCAAACGCGATGGTAAAGTCTTTGTAGTTACTGCCATCAATACCTCCTCCGGCACTGAGTTGATTAACCAGCTCGCGATTCTTTAAATAAGCGAGCAATGAATGATCGCCTTCATCGCCAAGCAAATGCGCGATAAAACTCACCAATTTATAAGGATACCAAGGATGAATATCGGGCATCGCAAAACTAACCACTAAGCGATTGCTACTTTTATGCGGCTTGATATTCAGTTGAATACCCTGTTGCTCGGGTAAGTAGAGCGGGACTTGCAATGCACTCTTAGCGGGTAAATGCTGGGGTAAACCAGCAAATAACCTACTAGCCAGTTTTGCTAACTCTGCCAAAGGCTGATTGCCAACTAAACACAATGTCATTCGGCTTGCGCTATACTGCTCTTGATAAAAACGGCAGACCGACTGTTGCAGCGATTCATGGGGTAAATCTGCCAAGGTGGTGGCATTTCCAACTGAAAATTTTGCGAAAGGATGCGCAGGGTTAATACTTTCTTTATGCACCTGATAGATGCGTCTGCTGTCATCTTTCAGTTTCATCGCAAATTCAGCTTCTATCGTTTGCCGCTCTTTTTCAACATAATCAGCATGAAACAATGGTGCACTAAACATATCGGCAAAGCGGGCTAAACCGTTGCTAAAATGGTGATGCTCGATATCAAAATAAAAATGGCTATGTTCCGAGCCCGTCCACGCATTATGGTTACCGCCATGCTCACTGATAAACTGCTGAAAATCACCGGCGTTCGGATACTTGGCCGATCCTAAGAACAGCATATGTTCCAAAAAATGGGCGAGACCTTCTCGCTCAGCAGGATCATCAAAATGACCAACATTTACGGTCAGGGCGGCAGCACTTTTTTCACTATCTGCCTGATGAACTAACAGTACAGCCAAACCGTTAGCCAATACCAGGTGTTGGTAGTGCTTG
The DNA here is from genome assembly GCF_049390205.1 of Alishewanella sp. d11. Classification (GTDB taxonomy): domain Bacteria; phylum Pseudomonadota; class Gammaproteobacteria; order Enterobacterales; family Alteromonadaceae; genus Alishewanella. The sequence continues at coordinate 2,805,234 of NZ_CP186547.1, forward strand.
GGATCATTAGGGCTTTGAATGGGTATAGCGTGTTGCAAGGCTGTTCCTTAAAGTAAGTGGATACCATCAACGTGCATGTTCATAGCAATAAGGAATAACCAGACGCTATCTTATGCTTTAATAGCAGTTACACTGACATCAGACTTTCTTTATCATAGCGCACTATTTTCAGCTGTCGCATGCTTATTTTTTATAAACTGCAGACAGCATAGGACAAAGATTGCAGTATGGTAACCTTTTTATGATAAATCTCGTCATCATGCGACATGGCGAAGCACAAGTGCAGGCGGCAACCGATAATTTGCGCGCGCTAACAGAAAATGGACGCCATGAGGTGCAACAAATGGCACTTTGGTTAGCCAACACTTATCCTGCTTTTGATTATGTTTGGGTAAGCCCTTATCTGCGTACGCGAGAGACCGCAGCCTTAATGCTGGAAGCTCAACAGCATGCCGCCATATTAGAGGTGTTACCAGAGTTAGTCCCTGAAGCTCCCGCAGCGCTAGTGCAACAGCGCTTAGATCTGTTGCTGGCAGCAGAGCCCGACGCCAGAGTGCTAATGGTTTCGCATATGCCTTTAGTCAGCTTTTTGGTCGCGGCGTTCACCTTACCCGATCAGGCGCCGGTGTTTAGCACTGCGGCTGTGTGCTGCATTTCCTACGATACGGCATTAGGGGGCAAGTTACTGGAGCGTAACTCGCCGTTAGAACTGAGCATGTTCAAATAAGCTGCAGGTTAACGCTGTGGCAAATCCCGAAATTGCTGCTCGGTGCTCTGATTAATTTTCAGCAAGAGTAACAAGGCACCGTGTTTGCCCCAACTGCGCGGTGCGGTATGAAAAGCACGGACGTTGGGGTGTTGAATTAACCAGTTGGGTACTTTCCGTGCCAAGATCCCAAGACCTTTACCATGCACAACACAGGCACAATTTAATTGTTGCTGCTCGCAGTAAGCTAATAACCCCGCCAGTTCGGTTTTCGCCTCCTGTACCGTCATACCATGTAAGTCGAGAACGACTTGTGGTGACAACTCGCCCCGACGCAAGCGCCCAGCTAAATGCGGATCATCACCTTGCTGTACATAAGATAAAGTCCCTTGAGTCTCAGCAAATACCTCGAACTCATCGGAAAAAAAGAACAGCTTTTCAGCAGTTGGGCTATTCGTGGCGGTAGCGGCACGTTTTTGCTTGCTGCGTGTTACAACTGGCGCTATCTTGTCTTGCTCAAGTGGGCGGGTTCCAGCAACAAAGTCTCGAAACAAGGCCAGATCGTCTTGTTCAGCACCTGAGGTCGCAGTTTTTGCTACTGGCCGGGCAGGGGATGGCTTTTTCTGCATGCGCTAACGTCTTATCACATTTATCTAAATTCTGGAGTGCAGCATACCATGTCTGAGCAGTCGCTATCACCTTTTGATCCCGAACAATTGCAGCATAGCCTAACCGATTTAGTCACAGTACATGATTGGTTGCGTTGGGCGGTAAGCCGTTTGCATCAAGCTAGCGTGTATTTTGGCCATGGCACCGATAATGCGTGGGATGAAGCAGCGGTCTTGTTGGCCCATGTGTTATTTTTACCGCCGCTGACCGATGATAAGTTATTAACGGCCAAGTTGGATCGTCATGAGCGAGCGGCTTTTGTGGCCTTATTACAGCAGCGCATAGAACAGCGCATTCCCGCCGCTTATCTCACCCAGCAGGCGTATTTCTGTAATTTACCTTTCTATGTTGACGAGCGTGTGCTGATCCCTCGTTCGCCCATTGCCGAGCTGATTAATGAAAAATTTGTGGACTTATTGCCCGCAGGTGTTGCACCGCAGCATATTTTAGATTTGTGTACCGGCTCAGGCTGTATTGCTATTGCCTGTGCTTATGCCTTTCCGGAAGCGCAAGTGGACGCAGTAGATATCAGTGAAGATGCCCTTGCGGTAGCTGATCTTAATATCAACGAGCATCATTTGCTTGATCGCGTTTTTCCAGTGTTGTCGGATGGCTTTAGTGCCCTTACCGGTCAGCAATATGATTTGATTGTGACCAATCCGCCTTATGTCGATGCCGAAGATATGGACGATCTACCTGAAGAGTATCGCCATGAACCGGAATTAGGTTTAGCCTCGGGACACGACGGTTTGGCGTTAACTCGGCAAATTTTACGAGATGCCGCGGCACATCTAACCGATAATGGTATTTTAGTTTGTGAAGTCGGCAATAGTATGGTTGAATTGCAGTATAGATATCCAGACGTCCCATTTCGCTGGTTGGAGTTTAAAGCTGGCGGTTTAGGCGTATTTGCCTTAACCAAACAGGAGCTGCTTGAGCATCAACATCGGTTTGCCTAAGGCAATACCGCACTGCCACACTCGAGAAGGTCAAACGTAAGCGATGCAACAGGGTTTTCAGTAAATAGACGATAGGTAAAAAGCAATGGCAGGTAATAGCATAGGGCAACTGTTTAAAGTCACCACCTTTGGCGAAAGCCACGGCCCAGCAATCGGGGGGATTATTGATGGCTGCCCGCCAGGTATGGCGTTAACCAGTGCCGACTTGCAGCAAGATTTAGATCGCCGCAAACCTGGTACTTCGCGCTATACCACCGCCCGGCGTGAAGAAGACGAAGTGAGAATTTTGTCTGGTGTATTTAACGACATTACCACCGGTGCCAGCATAGGCTTAGTTATTGAAAATACCGATCAGCGTTCACAAGATTATTCTGCTATTCAGTCGCAATTTCGCCCTGGTCATGCCGACTATACCTATTGGCATAAGTTTGGTTTGCGTGATTATCGCGGTGGTGGCCGCTCTTCCGCTCGCGAAACTGCCGTGAGAGTGGCGGCAGGTGCCATAGCCAAAAAATATTTGAAGGAACACTGCGGTATTGAAATTCGGGGTTATTTAGCCCAGTTAGGGCCAATTAAAGCCGAGCAACTGCAATGGGAGCAAGTAGAAACTAATCCGTTCTTTTTCCCCGATCCAACTAAGCTTGAAGCCTTAGATGAGTATATGCGGCAACTAAAAAAAGCCGGTGATTCCGTTGGCGCGCGGGTCAATGTGGTGGCTACCGGTATGCCAGTTGGCTTAGGTGAGCCGGTTTTCGATCGGTTAGATGCTGATGTCGCGCATGCGATGATGAGCATTAATGCGGTGAAGGCTGTCGAAATAGGCGATGGCTTTGCGGTGGTCGAGCAGTTAGGTTCTACCGGACGCGATGAGCTGACGCCCACTGGTTTTAGTGCCAATCATGCTGGCGGCACTTTAGGGGGCATCTCCAGTGGCCAAGATTTGTTGGTGAGTATGGCATTAAAACCGACCTCCAGTATTAGTATTCCAGGTAAAAGTATTAATACTGCTGGCGAAGTGGTCGATATAGTTACCAAAGGTCGGCATGATCCTTGTGTCGGTATTCGAGCAGTGCCGGTGGCCGAAGCCATGCTAGCCATAGTGTTACTGGATCATTTATTACGGCATCGCGCGCAAAATGCCCACGTACAAGTTAGTACTCCGGATATTGCGGCGATCGCTCGGCAACAACTGCAACGCTAACGAGAACACTTTTGCTAACACTTTCTGCTAAGCCAGCCCTGTCGCTGGCTTATTTTGCTTATTTTGGTGTCTTAGGCCTGTTTGTGCCTTACTTCGGCTTATTTTTAGATGGGCGGGGTTTTGATTCGGCGCAAATCGGCCTGTTATTAGCACTGGTTACTGCCACCCGTATTGTTGGTCCCGCACTTTGGGGCATTCTGTCCGATCACACCGGCAAACCGTTACGCATTATGCGCTTGGGGGCAATCATTGCCATTTTGGCGTGGTTAAGCAGTTTTATTGATGCGGGGTTTTGGCCTTTAGTATTTGGTTTTGCGGTGTTTAGTTTTTTTTGGACCGCTATTTTGCCACAGCTGGAAGTCTGTACTTTTCATGCACTAAACGATGATGCGGGCGTTTACAGTAAAATTCGTACCTTTGGCAGTGTTGGCTATATCATCCTGGTGTTATTGGGGGGATGGCTATTTCAACAGCTCGGTAGTGAGTTTATGCCGGCGACCGCGACCTTATTTTTACTCCTGTTGTTATTTAGCTTATTTAACTTACCTGCCATGCCAGTGGTATCGGTGCAACAGACACCCAAAATGCCGTTTGCCAAGCTTTATGCCAGTAAAGCGCTGTGGCTTTTTATGGGGGCTGCTTTTTTACTGCAAATGAGTTTTGCGCCTTTTTATGGCTTTTTTACGCTTTATACCCGTGATTTAGGCTATAGCGGTACCGTAAGTGGGCTCTTTATTGGCATTGCCATTATGGCCGAGATTATCGCTTTTTATTATGCGGGTGCCATTTTGCGCCGATACCGCTTTCGAACCTTGTTGGCCATTTGTTATGGTTTAACCGCAGTTCGTTGGTTAATGGTGGCGTATTTAGCGCATTCGCCATTGGCACTTGGCGTGAGTATGCTATTTCATGCAGGCAGCTTTGCTATTGCCCACAGCTGTGCCATGCAATTTATTCAACAGTTTTTCCCCAAAAACCAGCGCGGCCGGGGCCAAGCATTCTATGCTGGCATCATTTATGGCGGCGGTGGTGCACTAGGCGCTTATATTTGTGGGCTCAGCTGGCAAAACGGGGCAGGGGCCAGTGATACTTTTGTGTTGGCGGCAATTGCGGCTGCCTTAGCGATGCTGCTGGCTGCCAGTTTACCGCGGCATATGCCGCGGGCTGATCATACAGCGTAGAAAATGTTGTTACCGTTTAGCGGGTAAGACCTCGTACTTTTAGTGCGAGGATGGATTTTAGCGGCTTAACCACTTTAATAAGGCTTTGAATAACGGCCGATCAAAAGGTGGATAGATAAAACGGCTGCTACTAAAGCGGCCTTTTTGATGGATCGCTTTTAAATGAGAAAAGCGTTTAAAGCCCTCAGGGCCATGGTAATGCCCCAAGCCTGATGGGCCAACCCCGCCAAAAGGTAAATCTTCTTGCGCGACATGGAGCAGCGTATCGTTGATACAGACCCCACCTGCTTGGATCTGTGTTAGTACCTTTTCCATCAGGGGTTTATCATCACTCATCAGATAGAAAGCCAGTGGTTTTGGGCGTTGCCGAATATAGGTAATGGCCTGCTCCACACTGTCATAAGCAATAATGGGCAACACTGGACCAAAGATTTCCTCTTGCAACAACTGACAGTCTGCTGGCGCATTTAATACCAGTATCAGCGGTAAGCGCCGTGTGGTTGCGGTATTTTCGTCAACTGGCGCACAACGAACTAGCTGCGCTCCAGATAGTTCAACCTCATGTAGTAAACGTTGCAAACGCTGATATTGCCGATCGTTAATCACAGCGCTGTAATCGCTATTGTCAGCAAAATTGGGGTAAAACCGTTTAAAATCTGCCTGTAATTGGGCGACTAAGGCGTCTTGCATGGCGCGAGGCACTAATACATAGTCAGGTGCAACGCAGGTTTGGCCGGCATTGGCGGTTTTACCAAAGAGTAAGCGTTCGCTAATGCGTGCTAGGTTGGCATCAGGTGCAATCAAGACTGGGCTTTTTCCACCAAGCTCTAAGGTTACCGGAGTCAGGTTTAGCGCTGCGGCTTGCATCACTTTATAACCAACCGCGGTTGAGCCGGTAAACAGTAAATGATCAAATGGTAAAGCGGCGAACTCAGCGGCAACCCCAGCATCCCCTTCAATAATACTGACACAATCGCCAAGCGCGGCCTGGCATAATGGTATTAATACTCGATTGGTTGCCGGCGTAAACTCGGATAACTTCAACATAACCTGATTGCCTGCGGCAATGGCTGCCATCAACGGGCTTATTGCTAAAAAGATCGGGTAATTCCAAGGCACAATAATGCCTACCACCCCGAGAGGTTGCGCCAGTACGCGGTTACTCGCAGGAGCAAAAGTATAATGAACTTTACGCTTTTCTGGTTTTAGCCATTGCTTTAGGTGGGCCAATTGGTAACTTAGGCCTTGTAAACAAGGTGAGATTTCCAATAAGCGCGTTTCGTCATGGCTGCGCTGACCAAAGTCAGCGGCAACGGCCTGACATAGGGCGTCGCTATGGGTTTTTAGCGCAGCACTTAGTTGCAGTAAACGACGGCGGCGCGTCTGCAGATCGGGGTAAGGCTCAGCAAAAAACGCCTGTTGGTGCTGCTGAAACTGGTTAGCAATGAAAGACATACTTATTAGCTTCTCAGAAAAAATAGTCTCTAATGTAGAGCAGCAAGCAAGCGCTTGCAAGCGATCACTCGCCTGCCACTGTTTTGAGCAAGGCTGGGCAAATTATGACTTAGCAGGTACAATGCGCCGCGATATCAATACACCTATGCCAGCCCGCTGTGGCGCCCTATAGGTGTATCTATAAAGGCGCATCTAAGGTGTGGTTTAGCGTAATTAGTTCAGGCAGTGATTGGTATGATAAAGCAGTTTCGGTTAGGACTTATAATTAACCCTCTGGCCGGTCTTGGCGGCAGCGTTGGCTTAAAAGGCAGTGATAACTTAGCCGAACAAGCACTGGCCCTAGGCGCAGTACCAATGGCGCAGCAGCGCGCTAAACAGTGTTTGGAGCAGCTCTTGCCACTGCAACAGCACTTACATGTACTTACTGTGGCTGGTGAAATGGGCGAAAGCTTATGTCGCGAGCTGGGGCTAAGTTTTATGCTTTGCTACACCCCCGAACATCAGCCTACCCAAGCTAGCGATACGGAACGCGCAGCGCAGTTGATGGCAGAGCAGGGCGTTGATCTGCTGTTGTTTGCTGGCGGAGACGGCACAGCACGCAATATCTGTCATATCGTCGGTGATAAAACCACTGTGCTGGGAATACCCGCAGGCTGTAAAATTCACTCGGGTGTTTATGCTATTTCACCTTTGGCGGCCGGTAAATTATTAGCCAAATTAGTGGCGGGTGAGCTAGTGAGCCAGCAAGCCGCTCCGGTAATGGATATTGATGAAACCGCTTTTCGACAAGGTGTGGTAAAAGCGCGTCGCTACGGTGAAATGCGCATTCCGGCAGAGCTACGTTATGTACAAAGCGTAAAAATGGCCGGTAAAGAATCTGAAGAATTGGTATTGGATGACTTAGCCGCTTATGTCGCCAGCCAATTAGAAGAGAATGTGCGTTACGTGATGGGCTCAGGCTCTACCGTTGCTGCGGTGATGGCAGAGCTTAACATCGACAATACCTTGCTTGGTGTAGATGTAATAGAAAACGGCCAATTATTGGCCAAAGATGTTACTGCCAGTCAGTTACTTGAGCTGGTGCAAGACTATCCCAGCAAATTAGTGATTACTTTAATTGGTGGACAAGGTCATGTATTTGGTCGCGGTAATCAACAACTGTCGCCCGCGGTGATCCGCGCCATTGGCCGCGATAATATTTTGCTGCTAGCGACCAAAAGCAAGTTACAACAACTGAACGGCCGCCCGCTGTTAGCCGATACAGGGGATGCGGTTTTAGATCGTGAATTACAAGGCTTGTTAAGTGTACTGACCGGTTATAACGATTACGTGATGTATCGCCTTGGCTACGAGGATGAAATTTAGTATGACGGATTTTTCTGTAACAGCGCAGTTTATTCAACAAGCCGCTGATTTTTTTGATGAGTTAGTGCCAGTCGCTACCGATGATCAGCTGTTTGCCGCTGGCTATTTACGCGGCCATCTCGACTTAGTGGTGGGCACGTTGCAACTTACCGAACAGCCTTTTAGCGTGGCTACTGTGGTGGAGCAGGTAGAGCAAAGTTTGCTGGCTGCTATTGAAAAAGGTGAATTAAATACCTTAGATGAGCAGCATGTCAGAACGGTTTGGCAGCAATTACTGCAGTCGAACAAGACTTTTCTGGCCTGATAGCGTACTATTACCCTAATTTTTAACCCTGCTGGTAACCTGAGATTGCCAGCCAAAAGTAAGTGAACCTCATGTCAAAATTTACCACCTTAGAACAACACGCCAGCTATGGTATCGGTTTACAAATGGGTCAACAGCTCGCTGACAGGCCTTTTGATGGCTTAGACATCACTGCCGTAGCGGCAGGTCTAGCAGCCGCTTATAACGAGCAGGCTCCAGAAGTAACGGATGAGCAAATTCGCGCCGCCTTCACAGTAATCAGTGAGCGTATGCAAGCTGAAGAGACCGAGAAAGCCAAAGCATTAGCCGAAGCCGGTGAGTTGTTTTTAGCCGAAAATGCTAAGCGTCCTGAAGTGACTGTGACGGCATCAGGTTTACAGTACGAAGTCTTGGTTGCTGCTGAAGGCGAAAAACCAACAACGGCTTCTACCGTGCGTACACATTACCATGGCACTTTAATTGATGGCACGGTATTCGATAGTTCTTATCAGCGTGGCGAGCCAGCCGAGTTCCCAGTATCTGGCGTTATCGCTGGTTGGACAGAAGCACTACAATTAATGGCAGTTGGCTCTAAATTACGCTTATTTGTACCGCATAACCTTGCGTACGGCGAGCGTGGTGCGGGTAATGCTATCGCGCCATTTAGCACCTTAGTGTTTGATGTTGAATTGCTGGCTATTATCTAAATAGCACGCAATTTCCTGAGAAAGCTGGACGAATGTCCGGCTTTTTTTATGGCTAAAATGCTGTATTTTCTTTAGCTTAAGACTATTGTCTACATAAATTTTTGCTTTATTAACAGCACTTTTCTGCAGATCTATTATAGTTAGTTGTAACCGCGAAAATAATAACAAATTCACAGAGAATGCTATGACCAACCTCACAATCCAAACTCGCATCCTATTACTCGCATTATTACCAAGCACGCTGCTCGCCATATTTCTGGTCAGTTTTAGTCTTTATCAGTCTAAACAATTAGGTCAAGAAGGCGTGGCGGGTTTTGAAGAAATGTTTAAGCAAAACCAGCAAGCGGTGATCAAAAACTATATGCAGCTGGGTAAAACCGCGATTGCCCATTTATATGACGCGCCCGATGCTGCGACCAATCCCGAGATCAAAGCTCAGGCTTTAGAAGTTTTGCGCCAGTTACGATTTGATGATAGTGGCAGCATGGGATATTTCTTTATCTACGATGAGCAAGGCGTCAATGTTATGCATGCCGCCAACCCCGCGCTGCAAGGGCGCAATTTAATGGACTTAAAAGATCCGAATGGCGTTGAAGTGATTCGAGGTTTATGGCAAGCCGCTCGCTCTGGTAATGGTTATCTTTACTATCACTGGAATAACCCTGAAACCAGCACCACCGATCCTAAACTTGGCTATGCTGAAGAATTATCCAAATGGGGTTTAATGATCGGTACCGGTTTTTGGATTGATAGTTTGGATAAGCAAGTCGCTGTTATGCAACAACGGGTTGATGATTCTCTAGCCACCAGCTTATGGAGCTCAGTCGGTGCAGCCTTGGTGGCTCTTGTGGCCATTATGTTGTTAGCCTTAATCGTCGTACGCAGTATTATTACGCCATTAAAATCGGCCGTAAGTGCTATGACCGATATTGCACAAGGCGGCGGCGATTTAAGACACCGCTTAAAGGTCGAAGGCAATGACGAGTTATCACAATTAGCCCAAGCGTTTAACCGCTTTGCCAGCCAAGTTCGTGATTTAGTGGCGCAAGTTGCCGGTTCAACCTCCACGCTGAATTTAAGTGCAAACGACCTAAATAAAATTATGCGCCATGCCGAGCAAGGGGTACAACGCCAACAATCGGAGAGTGATCAGGTTGCTACTGCCATGAATGAAATGGCCGCTTCTGCTACTGAAGTGGCTGATAGTGCGATGCGTGCCTCCGGTGCAGCGGCAGATGCAGAAGATCTGGTAAGTAACTCAAAGCAAACGTTGTTTAAAACCGTAAAAGTAATAGATGGTTTAGCGGAACAAGTTACCCATGGCGTATCAGTCATTGCCGATTTAAGCAAAGAGTCAGATAGCATTGGTGGCGTATTAGATGTGATTCGCAGTATTGCCGAGCAAACTAATTTGCTGGCACTAAACGCCGCCATAGAAGCCGCTCGGGCGGGTGAGGCTGGGCGAGGTTTTGCGGTTGTCGCAGATGAAGTTAGAACCTTAGCCAGTCGTACGCAAAAAAGTACCCAAGAAATCCAGCAAATGATCCAACGTTTACAATCGGGCATTAAAGGGGCTATTGAACTGATCAGTAACTTAAAGCAAAGCAGCCAAAGCAGTGTCGATGAAATTCGTCAGGTTGAGGTTGCGCTTAATCAAATCAGTACCGCGGTTAACACCATCAACAATATGAATGCTCAAATTGCGACCGCGGCGGAAGAGCAAACCCACGTGTCTGGCGCAATTAACGAGAACGTACATCAAATTGTCGTGGTGATAGAGGAAACGGCAGAGGGCACTCGTAGTGCCTCAGCAACCAGTGAGCGGTTAAATGAACTGGCAACAGAGTTAGATCAATTGATCAGTAAGTATAAAGTTTAAGCTATGTTAGGCGCTAAACCCAACTAACGTGGGTTTAGCGCAACAGCTTACATATAGGGATTTTGATTGCGTTTGCTAAATTGGCTGAAAAACACCAGCAAAGCAACCAAGGTATAACAAGCAAGAATGAAACGACTCCAGTAAGCCATGGACAGCCCAGCGAATTGCCAATCGCTGCCACCGCAGGTCCCAGTAACTTCAAACATGGCTGGCAACCATTTATCTAAAGCCAACCAACTTGGGAAGTCAGCAAAAAGTGCACAAGTGGTAAAACCACCGCTGGCCAGAATCTGTTCAATATTGACTAACTCTTGGGCTTGCCACACGCCATAGCCTGCAGCAGCCAGCCAACCCAACACTCCTAGTATTCGCCAAGTACTTTGCTTGGGGCTAAGCGCGGTAATCAGCGCTGCCAATAATATACCTGTAAAAGCAGCCCTGACATAAATGCATTTAATACAAGGTTGTTGATTTAGACTATATTGAAAATACAGCCCAGCCGCCAGCAATAGCGCCACGGTCAGTGCTAGTAGCAACCAAGGCCAGCGTTTATGTGATAAAGAGTTTAGCGCTTGCAGCATAGCGATTTCCGCATTATTCGTTTTAGCAAAGTCGACTAATCTAAGGTATTTCAACGCAATACACAACCTGCACGCAAAACTGCTTAAAGCGAATTTTACAGCATGACTTGTTAACTGCTTTGGCTCTGGTACAATCAGTCAATTATTTTGCTGCTACTAATGACACGGATCACTCCGCATGACCAACCTGATTAAAGCGCAAAGCCCCGCTGGCTTTGCTGAAGAGTATATTGTTGATTCTATCTGGAACGGTAAATTTGCCCCAGGTTCAATTTTACCCGCCGAGCGTGAGCTTTCTGAGCTGATCGGTGTCACCAGAACCACTCTGCGTGAAGTATTACAACGCTTAGCTCGTGATGGTTGGTTAACTATCCAGCACGGTAAACCGACTAAAGTAAACAACTTCTGGGAAACCTCGGGCTTAAATATTTTAGAAACGCTGGCACGTTTAGACGAAGAGCGGATGCCTGATTTGGTCGATGAGTTACTCTCTGCACGTACTAATATCAGCGCTATTTACATCCGTGGCGCCATAAAAACGCACCAGCAGCAGGTAATCGAAGCCCTTACGGGTGCCGAATCGCTAGCGGATTCAGCCGAGGCTTTTGCCGAGTTTGACTATAACTTAAACCATGAATTAGCCTTACATTCATCAAACCGCATTTATGTGCTGATTTTAAATGGTTTCCGTGGTCTTTATAACAAAATTGCTCGTTTCTATTTCTCTCACCCCGCGGCCCGTGAGCTAGCGCGTCGCTATTACGAGCAGCTGAAGTTATTGGCACAAGCCGGTAAGCATGACGAAGTGGTCATGACAGTGCGTAAATACGGTATCGAAAGTGGTAAGGTATGGTCAGAACTGCGGCCTGAAATTCCGCGTGACTTGATCGAATAATTCGCCTTTTGCTGAATAAACGAGAAAGCCGCTTACCTCAGGTATAGCGGCTTTTTTATTTTTGGTGTAACGCTGGGCGTTAAACATGAATTGTTATAAGATATAGCCAATTGTTATAAGGCTAACCACTCGGAAAAGAGGACGTCGTTTATGTCTGCCCCCATGCACCTTTGCCGCTCACTCAATGAAGTGTACTTGGATAATAATGCTACCACACCGGTGCTGGCCAGTGCTGCTGCTGCCGTACTCCAAACCATGCAGCAAGATTTTGGTAATCCAAGTAGTAGCCATAGTACGGGTATTAAAGCTAAAGTGGCATTGGAACAGACGCGCACACTGGCTCGTCAGCTGTTGGGGGCGGATCAGGGCGAGATTATTTTTACTTCTGGCGCAACCGAAGGTATTCAGACGTCAGTTATCTCTGCTTTGGAAGCGATCCGCGCCCGCGGTTTAGCTGGGCCAAAAACACTGCTGCTATACGGCGCCACTGAACACAAAGCGGTTCCAGAAAGCTTAAAACACTGGAATACCTTGCTGCAGGTTAATGCCACTATTCAGGCTATCCCGGTATTAAGTAACGGCTTATTAGATTTAGACGCCTTAGCGGCCTTGTTACCCCAAGCTGCCTTGGTTTGCACTATGGCGGCGAACAATGAAACCGGTGTGCGTCAGGATCTTACTGCCATAGAGCAAGTGATCCGCCGGATCAAACCCGATGCGTATTGGTTAGTGGATTGTGTTCAGGCCTTAGGGAAAATGTCACTGCAATTAGCCGCGACCAGTATTGATTATGCGCCTTTTAGTGGCCATAAACTTTACGGGCCAAAGGGGATTGGTTTTTTATATGTTCGAGCCGGAGCGCCTTACCGGCCATTAATTACCGGTGGCGGTCAAGAAGGGGGCTTACGCTCTGGTACCGAAAACCTACCCGGAATTGCAGCTTTAAAAGCAATTTTCACCGAGTTATTAAAGACCGAGCAAAGTGCCTTTTGCGCTGAGCCTACCTTATGGCAGTATCGCAGCCAACTGCTTAGCGCGTTAAAAACCGTCTTCCCAGGTTTAGTGTTAAATAGCGATGCACCTTATATCATTCCAACTACCCTAAATTTCTCCGTACCAGGTTTTTTTGCTAAAGATATCTTGGATTTATTTGATGCAGCAGGTATTCGGGTTAGCTCGGGTTCAGCTTGTAGCTCTAAAGTAACGGGCAGCTTCGTATTAGATGCGATGGGCTTAGAGCGTTGGCGTAGCGAAGGTGCTATCCGCTTATCTTTTGGCCCAGCCATGACCGCGCAAGAATGTCAGGAAGCCTGTGAACGTATCAGTGGCCTTGCTAAAGTTGTGCGTCAGCATTGTTTAGTGCTAACGGATGCGGATCCGCTTAATATCCCCAGTGATGACGGCTTGTATCAATTTAAATATGATGCGTGTTGTAGCTATTTGCTTATTTGTGCGCAAAGTCGTCAAGCCATTATCATTGACCCCGTTTTGCCGCTGGCAGAGCGTTTTGTGAATATTATTCAGGGACAGGGGTTGGCCTTGGTTGCGGTATTGGATACCCATTTACATGACACGGCCAATCACGCGGCGACCTTGTTACGCCAGTTGTTAGCGCAAAATACTGCGCAAGATGCATTAGGCTGGCCACTGGCGGAAACGCAATTGACACTGGGAGCTTATCAGTTAACGCGGATCGCGACGCCTGGGCACAGTAATCAAGCCAGCAGTTATCTGTTATCCTATCGGCAAACATTAAAAGCCGCCTTTGTGGGAGATTTATTATTACCCGGCGGCATTGGTCGCACCGATATGCAGGGTGGTGATGCGGTTGCATTACAGCAAAGTTTGCAAAAACTGTCTCAGCTGGTGTATCCAGAGACGCTGATATTTTCTAGCCACGACTATGCGCAGCGCTTTGTGACCACATTGCAGCAAGCGATAGCAGAAACACCGCTACTCGAACCTATTTTGGCTGGATCCGACTTAACCGAGTGGCAACAGAGCTTAAATGCGCAAGCACTATTACTGCAACAAGCTAGCTCACACCTTTGTGGCTTGGTTGAAGTGAGCAGCCAAGATGCCATAGCCTTAGTGCAGCCTTCAGAGCTACCGCATTTGTTAAATGAGCAGCCGCTGCTTGTGTTGGATGTTCGCGAACCCTATGAGCAAAGTGCGGGGGCCCTAGCAAATTATCTACCCGTCAAGGCGGAGGTGTTACAACTGCCGTTATCGAGACTCTGTGATGCGGTGCTGCATGACAAGCTGCAAGTCACCCAGCCCTTGTTGCTGGTATGTCGCAGTGGTAACCGTAGTTTATTAGCGGCGCGGGTGTTACGTCGTTTAGGCTTTACTCAGCTGTGGAATTTACAGGGTGGCGTAGCGTTACTCAGTTAATCTCCAATAACCCCCCCAAAAAAAACGCCGGCAGAGCCGGCGTCAAAGCTGCATCATCGAACACAAAACTAGTAAAAGAACTGCTGTAGCGGGTTAAGTAAACGTACTAAACCTTTATTAAACTTCAGTGGCGCGCTGAGTACCGATAAACATAAACAATCCTCATCGGCTTTAGTGTGTGGCGTGTGGGTATCAACCGGAGAATTAATCAATAAATCGCCTGCACCGTACTCGCCATTTTCGTCACATATTTTGCCACTTAGTACCAGCGTAAACTCCATACCTAAGTGCGTGTGATTAGGGATTTCGGTGCCTTTATCGATGTAAAGCAAAGAAACATGTGCCTTATCACCGGCCGGAAGCTTTGCGGTGGCAATACCACCAAGTTGTAACCATTTACCATGCTGCTGCGCTAGGCGACTTAAAGCACGTGGGATCTTAAACTGACGATCATTAATGGTCACAGTAACAGTATCATGCAGCATTTTCGTCGCAGCTTTTGTTTGAGGCTCCTGCGAAGTAATAAACGCAAGCATCTGCTCAAAATCACTGTCTTGCGTATTCGCTGCTGGCTGTAATTTAGCTAACTGGCTGCCCTGATCGTTATGCAAGTCTTGGCATAAACGCTGACAGTGAGGGCAAAGATCAATATGGGTAGCAACAGCAAGTGCCACATCAGCAGATAAAGTGCCTTCAACATATTGTTCCATAAGCATAATGCCTGGATGATATTTAACTGCGTGTGTCATCTAATGCCTCTCTCAACCGATCCAGAGCCAATCTGATTCGTGATTTTACCGTGCCAAGCGGAATGTCTAATTCATCAGACACTTCCTGATGGGATTTTTCTTCTATATAAACTTTTTGCATTACTAAACGTTGAGCAGGCGGTAAAGCATCAAAATGCGGTGCTAACTTCTCACTTAACAACATGGTTTCCCATTTGTCGTTAGTAGAATCTTCCTGCTCAGGGTAATCACCATCAGCCCATAAATCATCGGCACTGATGTCATCTTTTCTACTTTGCTTTTTACGTAACATATCAAAGCGAACATTACGCGCAATGGTAAAAATCCAAGTCGAAGCACAGCCACGGCTAGCATCGAATAAACCAGCTTTTTTCCAGACGTTTAACATGGTGTCTTGCACCATTTCCATGGCTTGTTGCTCATTACCAAACATTTTCATGCCAAACGCTTTTAATCTTGGCGCAAAGTAGTTAAATAATTCAGCATAAGCTGCTTTGTCTGCATTTACCGCTACAAAGGTCAGTGCATCTTCCCATTGGCCAACACGAATGTTTGGCTCGGCACTTATTGTCATACGGTCTGGCATCCTCGTCGTTACTATCGAGTTGTCATGATGCCCTGTTAGCACGGTAGATTCCAACATATTTGTTCTTTCCCGGCGTTAAAGTACGTGATTTGGTCTGCAACTTTATACGCAAGCTGATCAGGGCTGGATTAACTTTTTTTAAAATAAAAAATCGAATGGATATGGCGATTTTTTGCAATATACTTTCTATTAAATATGATTAAACTGTGTCCAATACCATCGTGGAGGATACGTTATGAAAAACATCTTAGTGATTAAAAGTTCTATTAGTGGTGAAAAGGGGCAGTCAAACCAGTTAATCAGTCATTTGCTGGCTGCAGCTGCAGTTAAGAGTGAAGCAATCACTGCAATTGATTTAAATACCAAGCCATTCCCTCATTTAGAGATGAGTGAAATTGCCAGTTGGATGACTGCAGCAGAAGATAGATCGCCGGAACAACAAGCCCTAGCTGCGTTATCTGATGAGCTGATTGCAAAGGTCAATGCAGCAGATGCTTTAGTCATTGGTGTGCCAATGTATAACTTTGCTTTACCCAGCCAGCTCAAAGCGTTATTCGATCGCTTAGCGCGTGCTGGAGTGACTTTTAAATACACTGAGCAAGGCCCAGTGGGTTTAATAGCCGATAAGCCAGTGGTGTTTGTGTTAAGCCGTGGTGGTGTGTATGCCAATAGCCCAGCAGACAGCCAAGTACCATTTTTAACCACGTTCTTTAATTTTATTGGCTTAAAAAACCTGCACTTTGTTTACGCAGAAGGCTTAAACATGGGGCCAGATTCCGCTGAAAAAGCCACACGTGCAGCACAGCAGCAACTTGAAGATCTCGCCAAGCGCTTGTTTGTGTAATGACCTGAGTTTGTTCAACAAAACCAGCTGCGGCTGGTTTTGTGTTTTTTGCCGTAAACTAGCAGCATTGCACCGCAATCTGTTGCGTTATTTTGCGCGGCTTTGTATAACTTAGCGTCTTTTGCAAAATAAGTATAAAACTATGAAAATCTTCCACAAAGCAGTAGTTGCGCTCAGTGTTAGCGCACTGTTATGGCAAAGTGCTCCGCTAGCCGCCAAGGCTGAACCGCAGACTTGGTCGAAAGAAACCATTTCTATCAGCCAAACCAATCCAATCGACCCTAGCATTCGCTTAACCATGGAACAAATCATGGCCGATCCCGATTGGCTGGGTAGACAACCTGAAACCGCGTTTTGGGCGCCAGATGGTTCTACTATCTATTACCAACGTAAGCGTGAAGGCAGTGAATTACGCGATTGGTTTGCTCGGCCATTAGCGGCTGAGGGTAATGGGGAATTAGTAAAACTGGCGCATTGGCATCAAATGGGTGCGGAGCAACTGGTTTATAATGCTGATCGCAGTAAAGCCGCCTATGTGTTTGAAGGCAATATTTTTGTGCTGCAAAATGGCGAGTTGCTGCAATTAACGCGCACCAATAGTAGCCAAAGTCGGCCGCAATTTTTATTGGATGGCCGTTTAGTTTATCAACAAGGCTGGAGCTATTTTGCTTATGACTTTAATAACGGTAGCCATACCGAAGTCGTGAGCTTAAAAACCGAAGATGCGCCAAAAGCCCCTGCCGTGCCAGCAAGCTATTTAGCACAAGAGCAACAAAAGCTTATTGAATATGTGGCCTTGCAGCACCGTAACCAAAGCGAGCGGCATGCCATGCAGCAACAACTGCGTGCAGAAAATGCCAGTATGGCCGCCGCAGCAGTTTATCTTGGTAAAGGCCGGCAAATTGTCGATGCCAGCTTATCACCCGATGCGCGTTTTATGATTTTGGCGACGCGTAAACAAACTGCGCGCAACGACAAAGATATCATGCCAAATTATATCACTGCGACTGGTGATATCGCGGCACAACCCGTACGGGCCAGAGTGACCGATTTTAAACCAGAACCGCAAAAGTTAATCTTGGTTGACCTTAGCACTGGCGCTCAGCATGAGCTGAGTTACTCGGCTTTACCCGGCTATAACGAAGATGTGCTAGCTGATGTCAAAGCAGAAAACGCTAAAGCCCGTGGTGAGCGTTACAAATCAGAAAAAGTGATCCGTGACATTGGTTTAATGACCGATTGGTATTGGAGTCAAAGTGCTATGCGTTGGCATAATAACGGTAAGCAAGTTGCCGTTATGCTAAAAGCTTTTGATAACAAAGACCGTTGGATCGCCACCGTTGATTTACAGCAAAAGAAACTGGTACCTCAGCATCGCTTACACGACAAAGCTTGGGTGAACTATGCGTTTAACGATTTTGGCTGGTTAAATACAAGCGAAACCTTGTACTTCTTATCAGAGGAAAGCGGTTATTCGCATTTATATACCAAAGCGCTGAACAGCAAAAAAGCCAATAAGCTGACTGCCGGCACCTTTGAAGTCAGTAGCCCAGTGCTCACCCATAACGATCAGTACATTTATTTCACCGCCAATAGTACTCACCCCGGTATCTACAATGTGTACCGTCAGGTTTTAGCAACGGGCAAAACCGAACAGCTGACAAACTTGCTGGGCAGCACCGAGTTTACCTTATCACCGGATGAGCAAAAGTTATTACTGCGTCATTCTACCAACTTAATGCCGCCAGAGCTTTTTGTTGCCGACGCCACACCGGGTGCGAGCTTACGTCAGTTAACCGACACCGTATCTGCCGAGTTCCGCAAACTACCGTTGGTTGCACCGCAAGTGGTAGCAGTGCCCTCAAGCCATACGGATCATCCGGTGTTTAGCAAAGTCTACTTGCCAGAAAACTATCAGCAAGGCGACGCTCGCCGGGCGGTAATTTTCAACCATGGTGCTGGTTATCTGCAAAACAGTGATTTAGGTTGGTCTGGTTATTTCCGTGAGTTCTTATTCCATAATTTATTGGTGCAACAAGGCTATGTGGTTATGGACATGGATTTTAGAGCGTCTAAAGGCTATGGTCGTGACTGGCGGACTGCTATTTATCGGCAGATGGGCACACCTGAAGTGCAAGATCTGGTTGATGGCGTAGCTTGGTTAGTGCAAAACGCCAATGTTGATCGCAAACGCATCGGCACTTACGGTGGCTCTTACGGTGGCTTCTTAACCTTTATGGCGTTATTCAAAGAACCTGATCTGTTCCAAGCAGGCGCAGCGTTAAGACCGGTCAGTGATTGGGCGTATTACAATCATCCGTACACCTCGAATATCTTAAACACCCCAGATATCGATCCCATTGCTTATGAGCGCAGCTCGCCGATTTATTTCAGCCAAGGATTAACTAAACCGTTGTTAATCAATGCGCCGATGATCGACGACAACGTGTTTTTCCAAGACGTAGTGCGGTTAGTACAGCGGCTGATTGAACAAGAAATCATCCACTTCGAAACGGCCATTTACCCGGTAGAAAACCACGGCTTCCGTCAACCCAGCAGCTGGCTAGACGAATACCGCCGTATCCACCGCCTATTCGAACAACACCTCTAATTATCCACACGACTCCGGTACCGGTAAGAGCTCACACCTCCTACCGGTACCGGACACCGGTGCATAAAACCCCACGTTATCCACACGTCTCCGGTTCAGGTATGAGCTCACACCTCCTACCGGTACCGGACACCGGTGGATAAGTTGAAGTCGGTGTCTGCGGTAAAGGTGAGTGGCTGTTGGCTATAAGGTTGCAATAGTGTTAATTCTGCAGCATGCAGCAGTAAACGAGGGGCTGCATTAAAAATTGATTCTGGCGCATAAAAGGCGTCGCCCAAAAGAGGATGCCCCAGTGCTGCCATATGCACTCGCAGCTGATGTGAGCGACCCGTTACCGGTTTTAATTCAACCAAACTGCATGCGAAATCAGTTTGTAATCTTCCTGCAATATCATCAGCTAAGACTTTATACACCGTTTCGGCAGCTTTACCCTCTGGGTGCACCTGTTGCTTGGGAGGATGCAGCGGATCGGCTAACAGTGGCAAGGTGATAATGCCTTCAGCTTGGGCCAAATTTCCTGCAACGATAGCCAAATAGCGTTTTTTTACCAAGCGCTCAGCAAACTGGCGTTTTAATTCGCGCTCAGCTTTACGTCTAAGAGCAAATACTACTATGCCCGAGGTGCTTAAATCCAAGCGATGTACCAATAAAGCGCTGGGATATGCTTGCTGAACTCGGCTTAATAATGAATCAGCCAAATGCTCACCACGGCCCGGATTGGTTAAAATACCACTGGGTTTATTCACCACGAGCAGATCTTTATCTTGATAAAGGATATCCAAAGGTGCTTGTGGTGGTTGATAAACAAAAGACGCTGTCATAACGAACAAAAGCCTGCAAAACCAATATTTGCTGGCAGCTTAGCGGATTTTTGGCTGCTGACAATGCTTTTTTACGGCATAATGGCTGCGTTTACTTTGCTTATTGAGAATCGACATGTCTGCCGCTTTAGACGATCTTGCCATTTTACCGGCCACCGACCAACCCTACGACATCCACTATCAAGATGATGTGCTGTTAGTGGTGTCGAAACCCAGCCATTTATTGACGGTACCTGGACGGCACCCAGCAAATCGCGATTGTTTAATTAGCCGAGTACAACGCGAGTTTCCAACGGCACAAGTGGTGCATCGCTTAGACTATGATACCTCTGGCTTAGTTATACTGCCGTTGACCAAAAAAGCCTTATCCGAAATCAGTAAGCAATTTCAGGCACGTACGGTAGAAAAAACCTATCAGGCGGTGGTAGCGGGGCAGATCGCAGAAAGTGGCACTATTGATTTAGCCATAGCGGCCGATCCAGAACATCGCCCCCTCTATAAAATTTGCCAGCAAACAGGTAAGCCATCCGTTACACGCTTTCAGCGTTTACAGTATAACGCGCAACAAGATAACTCAGCGGTGTTATTGGAGCCGATAACCGGTCGCTCTCATCAATTACGCTTACATTTAGCCGCAATAGGCCACCCCATCCTTGGCGACACCTTTTATGGCGGGGACATCGTTGCTAAGGCTCGGCCTCGCTTGCTGCTGCATGCGCGGCAGATTCGTTTTAATCATCCGTTAAACGGGAAATGGTTGCAGATTGAATTAGCGCCAGATTTTGCTGATTAACCGCCTGCGGTTGCATTAAAACGCTCACCCCTTGTTCGGCTGGATAGACACTAAACTCTACGGCTATGGCTGTGTCAGGCAGCACAAATAAAAACTGCTCAGTTTGCTGTTTATAAAAAGCGCGCTGTACCGTCGTCGTTAACAGGCTAAAATCTTTACCTGGGGCATAACAAATTTCTGTGAGTAATTTGCCCAAGGCGGGTTGCTTGTTATGCGCAAAAAGGTCAGCAGCACTCTGGTTGAAATAGGTAAACCGAAAATCTTTATCCAGCGAAAAAAAGCCATCAGTAATACTTTCTAAGGTTTGATACAAGGATTGCCGCATTTGATCGGCTTTTAGCCAAAGCGCCTTTTGTTCACTGATATCCATGGCTGAACCAAACCAGCAAATATGTTCTCCGCTGGCGTTATAAATGGGAAGGGCAGAAGTAAGATGCCAGCAATAAACACCATCAGCCCGTAGAATTCTAAACTCGATTTTATAGGGTGTTTTCGTTGCCACCGCATACTGCCACTGCGCCAGTGTGCTGTCTCGATCGTCAGGATGAATAAGGTTAAGCCAGTCCTGAACAATCGTCTTAGCACTTTTGCCACAAAACTCGACAAAAGTCAGAGAGGCAAAATCTACCACACCGGCTGCTGTGGCTGTCCAGACTTTTACCGGCATGCTATCGGCGAGTTGGATAAAACGCAGCTGTTGCTCGGCTAACATATCGGCTTTTTGATGGCTCTGTTCGGTATTTTGCAGTAGCCCTCTTATTTGCTCGGGGTAAACCGGATCGGGATAGGCAATAACATTGAGCCAAATTGGGCTGCGATTTTCTTCACATAATTGTGTTTCGAATAAGCTTACTTGCTGCTGTTTTAGCGCAAGATGAACGTTATGCTTAATAGTTGCTTGCGACTTGTCTGCAAAACACTGAACAAATTGCTCTAGCGTTAGCTCAGGCTCTGTCACACCCAGCAGCGTTTGGCTTGCCTGATCGAGGTGGATCACTTTGCTATGATCATCAAATTGCCAATGACTTAAGCTGGCGACCACTCTGGCATAACGTAAATCCTCAGTGGTTTGCAATGCAACGGTCTGCTGGTGTTCTTGCTCTTTCTGCGCATTGCTAGCGAGTAGCCCCAGCCACCATAATAAAATAATCGCTAAGGTTGCCAGCCAACGATTAGCTAAGATATAAACCGTGGCAAAACCATCTGGTGCGGCAGGAGAAATAACATAGCCTAACCAGAGACCCGCTAACGATAATAGGCTGGTGAGATGAATTAACTGAGAGCGTGAAGTTAAACTCGCTAATACAACTAACGGTGTATAAAGCACGCCGTGAGCAAAGCCAAGTTGAGTGGTTGTGTCAGTAGTACAAACAGCCACAACACCGAGCACTAACAAGGGGCCCATTGCAGGGTGTTGTTTAATAAAATCGTTAATTGTTGACATAAATTCCCCCGAAAAGTCCGGGTGAACCCCATTACACTCCATTGTCAGGTTAAATGCTGTTAAATGACAAAACTAATGGAATTCCCTTTGTTGGCGTTAATATTACCTGCCACAAGATTATTAATCTCGCGAGAGAGCGACGTTGCTGGCGTGTCTGTTTGCTCAGCATCAGGTGTTGTGGCCTGATTAATCGCATTCGTTAAACGAGTGGAATTAGTTACGAAGGAGGTTGCAGTGCGATCAGCACTAGCCAAATTATCTTTTAGCAAACTTGATTCTGCTGCCGCTTGGTCGGCTTCAGCATCAAGCCGTCTTGCCGTGGCTTCGGCTTGACGAGCTTCACGTCTTTTCGACGCAGCTTGCTGTTCTAACGCTTGTGCCTGTTGCTCAGCCTGCTGTGCCTGGCGTTCGGTTTGTTGACGTAGCAAGGCATTAACTGGCATGGCACCCAGATTGGCAGAGGATATCATCGCGGTTAAGCTCCCAAATACGCTGTATAAACGCAGCTATAACATCTTTAACTATAGTGTAATTCGGCACAGATACAAGTGTATGGCTTACCAAACAGTAGCTGGTGCTTTCTATTTCTAAGCCATAACTTGGTGCTTTGTCGCTTTTGCTGTATCAACTATTTTACAGCTTTACATGCTTAGTTTTTTACTGATCCTGCCACAGCAGTTTCTTCTCTAGTTCAATCAACAGCATAATCAAGGCCGCGCCCAGTACACACCAGCCCCAGTGTTCCAGCTGTAACGCCGTAGTACCGAACAAGCTTTGCATAAAGGGGGCATAAACAAAAGCCAACTGTAACAAAACCAACACGCCAATAGCCAACCAAGCGACTGGGTTAGTAAACAACAGTTTAGGATGTAAGCTAAAGCTACTTAAGTGCCTACTATTTAGCAGATAACCCGCCTGCGCAACGACCAAAGCTGTCACGCTTAGGGTTCTGGCATACTCTAGACTCAATTCCTGATTAATAGCGATATTGAATAGCAGCATGGCGCTACCGCCAATTAATACCGAGACTAGCGTAATACGTCTTAAAAAAGCTCGGCTTAACAACGCTGCTTTGGCTGTTCGCGGCGGGCGACGCATAACACCGGGCTCTGCAGGTTCAAAGGCGAGCGCCAGTGCCAGTGTAATAGCAACCACCATATTCACCCATAAAATTTGCACGGGGGTCAAAGGCAGGGTTAAGCCAAATAACACTGCACAAAGCATGACCAGCCCTTGTGCGCCGTTAGTGGGTAAAATAAATAAAATGGCTTTGCGTAAATTGTCATAAATGGTGCGGCCTTCGGCAACGGCGGCTGCGATGGTACTAAAATTATCATCGGCCAGCACGATGTCAGCTGCTTCTTTGCTGGCTTCCGAACCTTTGATCCCCATTGCCACACCAACATCGGCTTGTTTTAGGGCGGGCGCATCATTAACGCCATCTCCGGTCATTGCCACAATGTCGCCTTGTTGCTGCAGGGCTTGTACCAAGCGCAGTTTATGCTCTGGGCTAGTGCGGGCAAAAATAGTCCCAGTTTGCGCCATCTGCTGTAATTCTTCTGCGGTGGCCTGCGCAATATCTTGCCCCGTATAAACCACCAATTCATGCTCATTGGCTAAGCCCATGGCTTGACCAATGGCTTTAGCAGTACCCGCATGATCGCCGGTGATCATTTTGACTTTTATGCCTGCCTGTTGGCAGGCCGCGATGGCGGTAATTGCCTCTGGCCTTGGCGGATCAATAATGCCAATTAGGCCATAAAAACACAGCTCGTTCAGATCGGGCATACCAAGTTCGACCTGCGTTGTCGGTTTGCCTGCTGCAGCCAGAACGCGCAGCCCTTGTTGACTCAACTGCTCAATTTGCTTTTGCCAGAAGGCTGTATCTAAAGGTTCTGCAAGCGCATTGGCGGCTAATTGCGTGGTACAGCGCGGCAAAAGCCGATCAGGCGCACCTTTTAAAAGTACGTATTTACTGCCATCAGCTTGTTGTTCCAAGCTGGCCATAAATTTGTTTTCAGACTCAAATGGGATCACCGCCAACCGCTGATAGCGCTCGCGCTCAAAGCCAGCTTTTTCAGCTAAGCACAATAAGGCACCTTCGGTTGGTTCGCCATGCACCTGCCAAATAGTCTGTTTTTGTTGCAGTTCACTATCGTTAGCAACAGCAACTACTTCAATAAGCGCCTGCAGTGCAGGGTGCTCCTTTAACACTACAGGCTGGTTTTGCCATAAAATCTCGCCGGTGGGCGCATAGCCAATGCCAGTTACCTGATAATGTCCTTGGCAGGTAATCACGTCTTTGGCGGTCATTTCATTGCGGGTAAGGGTACCGGTTTTATCCGAGCAGATAACTGTTACTGCGCCGAGCGTTTCCACTGCATTCAGTTTACGGGTTATGGCATGCCGATCCGCCATTTGCTTAACGCCCAGTGCTAAGGTAATTGTTAAAATAGCTGGTAAACCCTCTGGGATGGCTGCCACAGCAAAGCCAATTGCCGCTAAAAACACCTCCGCGGGGGCATAATCGTGCGCCAGTAAACCTACGGCGAGCATCAGTAGTGTTAGTAACGCGATAGCGAGCGCCAGATAACGGCCAAACTGGTTCATTTGTAAAGTGAGCGGCGTTTCTAAACTTTGCACATCAGAGAGCAGTGTATTAATTTGGCCAATTTCTGTGGCGGCGCCAATTGCGGTAACAACAGCTATACCGCGACCGGAGGTGACTAAAGTACCTGAAAACGCAATACTAGTTCGATCGCCTAAAGGCGCATCCACGGCAACGGCTTGCGGATGTTTGGACACGGGCATCGACTCGCCAGTGAGAGCTGACTCTTCTATGCGCAGCTCGGTCGTTTCTAGCAAGCGTAAATCGGCAGGCACCCGATCTCCCGATCGCAGTTTAACAATATCGCCGGGTACTAACGTATCGGCAGCGACTTGCTGCCAGTGACCATCTCGGCACACATTCGCCGACACCGAGAGCATTTGCCGAATTCCGGCTAGGGCTTGCTCGGCTTTGCCTTCTTGAATAAAACCGATGATGGCATTGATCACCACGACCGCCAAAATAACGCCCGTATCTAGCCAATGCCCAAGCAGGGCAGTGACCAAAGCCGCGAATAGCAGTACATAAATTAAGGTATCGTGAAAGTGTTTAAAAAAGCGGTAAAACAGCGACGGTCCCGCTGCTTGCGGCAGCGCATTCGCGCCATAACGCTCTGCCCGAGCAAGCGCCTGCGCTTTGGTTAACCCTGCGGCACTGCTGTCTAAAGCAGTTAACACCTGATCAGCCTGCAAATGATGCACATCTTGTGGTAGTGAATTAAGCGACTTAGCCATTAGTGCCATCTCCTTGGTCAATTATTAAACACAGTATGCCACAAAATCCAAACCACACCCTGCGCTAAATCAAACGAACTTATCCACACGTCTCCGGTACCACTCCTACCAGTTAACTTATCCACACGTCTCCGGTACCGGTAAGTCCTCTTACCAGCACCTAATTTTTTGCAAATTATATTTATTAACTTATTTTTAAATTAATTAACAATTATCTTAGGGGATTAAAATGGCCAGAAAACCACGTCTATTTGTCGACGGCATGTCTTATCACGTAGTAAACCGTGGTCATAATCGCATGCGTTGCTTTGATTGTGAGATGGATAAGCGAGTATTCTTCAAGATGCTTTGCGAAAAGTTAGAACTTTTCTCAATTCAGCTGCATGCTTATGTGCTGATGTCCAATCACTACCATTTGTTGATCACCCCTACAGTGGGTACTGAAGTGCCCCATTTTATGCAATGCCTAGGACGAAAATATGCGGGATATTTCAACACGACCAACGAACGCACAGGAACCGTGTGGGATGGCAAGTATTTTGCCAGTGTGATCGAAAGTGATTACTACTTACTCGCCTGCTATCGTTATATAGAGTTAAACCCAGTGCGAGCGGGTATTGTTGAGGATCC
Source organism: Alishewanella sp. d11 (assembly GCF_049390205.1). Taxonomy (GTDB): domain Bacteria; phylum Pseudomonadota; class Gammaproteobacteria; order Enterobacterales; family Alteromonadaceae; genus Alishewanella. The sequence continues at coordinate 2,831,329 of NZ_CP186547.1, forward strand.
CGGCTGCTTTCCATGGTCCAGTTTTCAAACTAATGCCTGCGGTAAATATTCAAGTATTATTTCACCTCACCAAACTTACACCGCGCTTGGTACATCAGCTTTAGCGCGCATGTCTGCTTACAATGCCTTATTCAATAGCCCGATGAGCGCAGAAGAGCTGCGCGATATTCGCAGTACGTTAACTAAGCGAAATATTATACAGCATGCGGACACGGTTAAGCTGGTCCGACCGGTACCGGAGACCTGTGCATAACTGCTGCGACTGGTCGGAGTGGTACCGGAGACGTGTGGACAAAATCAAACGAACCTATCCACCATGCACACAATCGCTATTGACAATAAGAATCGATCTCATTACGATTCGCGTCTATTTTTGGGTGGGGGGATGAGGTTGATGAGATCTATACAAATTTTGCTGTTAATTGCAGTGAACATGCTGTTAACTGCTTGTGGTGGTAGTGAAACAAATAGTGTTGAAGAAGTGGTATTAGAGGTATCGCTTAACCAAGGTAGTACTTGGCAACAAGAGTTAGAACTCGGCAACTTTGCCGCCATAACCCTTTCTCCTCAACATGGCGACTTATCTTTTACGGGTAACCGCGTGACATATCAGCCACAACAACGTCATCGTGGCAGTGATCAAGCGCGTATCGAAGCTAGCCGTAAGGTGTACATCCTGCGTTTTACCGTTAACCCAGTTAACCAGCCGCCCGAGTTACAAAATACTGAAATTCGGGTGGTGGCCAGCCGCGAAATTACCGGTAGCCTTAGCGTTTATGATCAAGACAACGACAATCTGCAATTTAGCATCATCACTGCGCCCGCAACTGGCTCACTGACGATAGACAATAACGGTCGTTTCCACTATCTGGTAGACGATTTAATCTTACCCAATGCCACCTTTACCGTCAGTATTAACGATGGCGTTAATCCGGCGGTTATTGAACAGGTATTATTGTTGCCGGCTTACCAAAGCAATGCCGAAAAAGCCGCTTACTACTATTTTTCTAGTGCGTCGCACCTGTCAGCGAGCGAGCGTCGTCTTGCGAACATCAATTCTACACTGGATACCGAGAGTGCCTTTAGCAAAGTGGCTGAAGGCTATGTTGCTGCCAGTTTAGATGATGAGGTGGAGCGTATTCTGACCAACCAGATCCAATCTCAGTTACAAAAAGCCAAATCCTACGCTGATTTAGCTAACACCTACGATATTCGCAACGAAACCGATAAAGCCGCGCAATTTCGCCGTCTAGCGCTCGATACGCATATCGAGTATGTACTGGATAATGGCATTGAGAATATGGTTAACGCTGATGGTAGTTACTACCTCGGCTTATTACGTGATGCCTTGGCGGCAGGCGATCAAACGCTGGCTAACCGCATCATTAATCAAATGAATGTGTATATTGATACTTTAGCCGGTGGCATCTATAAAAATGCCTTAGGGTTTATTGCACAAACTGCACGCACCAATGCAGTGGAATTAGTGGCGGATTACTTACAAACTGGCGATAACAGCCTGTACTTGCAGGCTGTAGATAACATTGACATTATGGCGCGTGCCGCGGCTGCGTCAGGTTATTGGCAGTCGAATAATCGACCCACGCATTATCGTTTGGCGCCACTTTATTATGTCTGGGCGGCAGAGCAATACTTTTATATTGGCGAGATAGACAAAGCCAAACAAGCACTGGCAGCTACCTTGGCTTACTATGGCCCAGTAAATTACGACCCCGCTTATGTACTAGAGCCAAGAAGTTTTGCGGCTAATACCTTAGCACAATATCGTGCACCATTAACGGAAGCCTCAGCGTTGTTTTCGGCCTTGTACCCACAACTGCCAAACTTCCCGCAAAGTATCTTAGCGCAACATGGTACTAATAGTGAGCGTAGCTCGGCTCAGCGTAGTGTAGAGGCGATGCAGTTCTTTTTAAGAGTCTTAAACGATGGTACTGGCAGTAATACTGTGCAAGCTGTCCTTGTCGATATGGCCATGACTTACGGTGCTAACCTGCGCACCTTATTGAGTGAAGTTGTCGAATCTTCGCAGCCATCTCCGAAAATCGCTGCCTTATTATGGCGCAACAACCGCAAAGAAGAAGCGCGTATTGCCTATCAATACGCCTTAGATTTAATCAGCTCAGAAGCGTACATTAACCAAAACGCCACTAACGCCACGTTTTTTACTGGCAACAGCGGCTGCTTCCGTATTGTGCAGCGAATACTGAACAATAACGATCAAGATTTTGCCCAGCAAGCGGCCCAGCAGTGTGCTGCCTTGCTTAATCATGTCAACGTTAATCAATATGCTAATACAAGCAATATTATCAAAATGCAGCTCTCGGTCGGCCAGCCGCAATTAGCCGAGCCACTTTTCGCCCGAGCTGCTGCTGCCATTACCGATGAATTAACCACCGATCTTAGTCAAGCCAATGCGTGGTTTGATTTAGCGAGATTGGCTGCCTTTGCGAAAAACTACACCTTAATTAACGATTATGTCGATAATGGCATGAGCAGTTTAGCCAAAGCGCCACGCACCACTGTTACAGAGTTTAGAGCCGTATTAACAGCGTTGGAAAAACTAACTGTAATCAGTACGGATACAAACGTCTATGAGCCAGCCGAGTCGCTATTAACCGAATTACGAAGCCATGCCTATAACGATAGCAATTACAGTGCCTTGCTAGCGCATATCCAAAATCACGTGGTTAGTACACTTAACACCTTGGATAGCGAAGTACGCTCTCGTCCAGCAGCTGATCATACTGAGTTAGTCACAAACCTAGTAAGAGGATTAGCGTATGCACGGCGTTATAGCCAAGCGGAGCAACTGCTTAATGCCTTAAGCATCGGTACTGCCGAACGCTTCAGCAATTTGGCACGCATTTCAGAGCTGCAGGCATTACAAAATGACTTCCCAGCCAGCCCTATTGCCACTGTAGATACCGATCAAGACGGCAAAGCCAACTTCTTTGCCATTGCCGCCACGCCAGAGCAACTGGCTGCCACAGACATTCAACTAGATACCGACGCAGACGGTGATGGAGTAGCAGATGATGAAGATCCGCAACCGCTTGGTTCGCTTTAATAAACTCAGCTTGCTGATCAGTATAAGTTTAGCGCTGCCGCTTATGGCGGGAGCGCAAACTACAACTGCCGTTGCTGAGCAAAATAACGATGGCACAGCCGCTAGCACTGCAACGAGCTCTGCAGCTAGCTCTGTAACTGGCTCTGTAACAAGAACCAGTTCAACGCAGCCAACAGCCGCAGCCAGTGCCACCGATCAAGCGGCAACAACTGCCGTGGAGCGGATTCGCGTTTATGGTCGCCGTTGGTTGCCACAAACCCATACCGCAGAAGGCAGTTTTACGCTGAATCGGGATTTTATTGATAATGCCATGAAGGGTAACGGCAATATTACCGACATGCTGTTATTTTTACCCGGCGTGCAAGGCGCAGAAGATGCCCTCGATGTTAGCCAACAAGCCGAGATCCGCAGTAAACTGATCTCGATTTCAGGGGCGCAGCCGTGGCAAACGGCCTTTATCTTGAATGGGATTAGCAATAACTCCTTGCTGGATCCGGGAAGCTCGGGGCTTTCGGTCACGGCCGTCAATGATGTACAAGGCCACCCTGAAGCCAGCTTTATTAATCAGGAGCTTATCGACTCTATCACCGTTTACGACAGCAATATCCCGGCTCGTTTTGGTGCCTTTAGTGGCGGCGTTGTGGATATGCAACTGCGCGAACCGGCTAAAAAGCCGAGTTTTAGCCTTAACTATCGCCGCTCACACAGTGATTGGGGCAGCTATCGCTTTTTAGATTTACGTGAATACAATCCGGATGCCGAGGCCGCTGCAAAAGAAGTGAACTGGCCAGAGCAGCCCGACTTTAGCAAAGAAACTGTTAGTTTTACCGCCAGTACGCCGCTAACCAAACAGCAAGCGGTTACCTTTTCGTTGGCGCGCACCACTTCGACCATTACTGAAGTCTCGTTACAAGAGGCAGTAAAAACCGAGCGTGAGTCGCTTAGTATGGCGCTAAGTTATACCCTTGACGATATCCTGTTCGATCGTATTCGTTTCAACGCTAGCCATGCGCCCTATACCGGCAGCCATTTGATCCGAGACGTCAAAGACTCCGCATTTGAGTTAAAAGGCGGCGGGCAAAAATTCTCTATGCAGCTGGAAAATAGCCTGTGGGGCGGAGAGTGGACGGCAAACTTCGCCTACAGTCAAAGCGAGAATAGCCGCAGTGCCCCTGGTGTATTTTTACCTTGGGTTCGAGCTAAGGGGAAAGAATGGGGCATCGACAGTGGCCAACCGCCACTCAGTGTAGAAGGTGGCTATGGTGATTTAGACAAAACACAACAAAATTGGCTCGCCAGTATGGCGTTCACCCTACCGCTAGGACAACGCTGGGGCGCCGAGCATCAGCTAGAATTCGGTGGTACTAGCCAATATTTGCAGGTGCAACGCGAGCGGCCAGAGGCCACCGCCATTTATTCAGCGGCCTTTCGGGATACCAATATTAATTGTATGGGGCAAACGCTCGATTGTATCGAGCAACGTTTTGCCATTCCGCTAGCAGAACTCGCCGCGCAACTGGGCGGCAGTATCGACTTTGCTAACCCTGTGCATGTGCAAGCCTATCAAGCTAATTTGCTGGCGCGCGGTCAGTTTTTCCGTTATCGCCGTGTTTATCTTGCAGAAAACATCGATGTTGGCATCCAGCAAGCCGATCTGTATGCGGAATACAGCGCCAATTGGCAGCGGTTAGAGCTGAGCCTTGGCTTAAGAGCCGATTACGATGACTTTTTAGAGAATTTAAATATTGCCTATCGTAGCCGGTTAAGTGTTGATGTGTTTGGCAACGATCGTACCCGCGTGCACACCGGCTTAAACCGTTATTATGGGGCAAACTTACTGACCTATAAACTGCGTGAAGGGCAGCGGCCTTATATTACGCAATACCGCTTGCTTAACGATGGTCAAGTCGGTAACTGGGTAACCTCTTCTGCTGCACAGCGCTTTAGTTACCGCTTTGACGATGTCAAAACGCCCTATAATGATGAAGCGGTACTGGGCATAAAACAGCGCATGTTCGACAACGGGTTACTCAGCATCAACTATGTGTATCGGCAGGGGCGGGACCAAATTACCCGTGGGCCTTCACAAGTGATCAACGGTATTACCAACCTGTTCCAAACTAACGAAGGCGAAAGCGAGCATCAGCGTATTTCCTTATCGTATAGCCATGTCTGGCAACAGCATGCCATTACCTTTAATGTAAACTATACCGAAAATACTTCCTCGGCAGAGTCCTACGACAATACGGTGCAAGATATACCTGAAGATGAGTTAGTGGTATTGCAGGATCTTAGCGGTCGTTATCGTTTAGTCAGTTATGATGATTTAAACCGCCGTCAGCTGGATTTTAGTCGGCCGTTAACGGCCAATCTGGTGTGGAATGCGCAGTGGGGTCAACGGCTGAGCACGACCTTAACCACCAGCTATGTCAGTAAATTCGATAGTATTATCGATATGAGTCGGCAATTTGAAACCACGCGAGACGACATTGAGCTATGTGCCCAATGTAATATTAATCAGTTTACTTACGCGCTATTTCGCGAGATCGAAAAGCCCGCTCGCCTGATGTTTGGTGCGCGCTTTGCCTACGACATGCCGCTAACCCAAGATCTCGACCTCGGCATAAACGTTGAAATCAGCAACCTGTTTAACCAGCGGACTTACTCGGTAAGCCAAGGCACAGCGGGCATTGAAGTTGGGCGTGAATTTTGGCTAGGGGTTAATTTGAAATGGTAACAAGGTGGTTGCAAGACGTTAAGGTACTGCTGTTAAGTCCGTTGGTGTTTGCAACGGCCATAGCCGCCGAGACGGGCACTACACCATCGACTAGCGACACGTCTAGCGAGCAGAGCAACCACACCATCAGCCAACAGTATTTGCAGCCGCAAGCCAAGTGGCCGGCGTTGCATGCCAATGCGCATGCCGATGTGGCTGCTTTGCCTGCGCCGCTAAAAGTCGATACCACTTTAGCAGCGATTGGCCAGCGGTTATTTCATGATCCTAAACTGTCGCGCGACGCCACGATCAGTTGTGCCAGCTGCCATAAAGCCGATCATCATTTTGCCGATAAGGTACGGATTTCGCCGGGTGTAGCAGGGCGCGAGGGTAATCGTACCTCGCAAATGCTGCGCTTAGTGGGGCATTGGGATACGCTATTTTGGGATGGACGGGTAAATGAACTCACGGCGTTGGTAGAGCAACCCCTTACGCATCCCAAAGAAATGGACAGCAGTATCGAGCATGTTATGGCGTATTTGGCAACAGAACCGTCTTATCAAGCGGCGTTAACCGATTACTTTCAAGCGCCATTGGCCTGGGAGCAAGTTGCAAAAGCCATCGCTGAATTTATGCGAAGTGTTGAGAACCCACCACGGCGTTTTGATCACTTTATGCAGGCAATCGCGGCGGGTAATACTGAACAAGCCGCCGAGTTTTTAACTGAGCAAGAGCGTTTAGGCTTGCATTTGTTTCGCACCAAAGCCGGTTGTGTGCAATGTCACGCGGGGGCGTTATTTTCCGATCAGCGCTTGCACAATATTGGTTTAACCTATTATGGCCGCAGTTTTGAAGACTTAGGCCACTTTAACATCAGTGGCAAAGCCGAACATGTTGGCGCCTTTCGTACTCCGTCATTACGCTATGTTACCGAGCGCAAACACCTGATGCATAACGGCTTGTTCGACGACTTACTGGGGATAGTTCGCATGTATAAACATGGCGGTTCTCGCCCCAAGCCACGGCCAGAGCAAGTTGCGGATCCTTTATTCCCAGAAACCTCGGCGCTGTTAGTCCCTTTTACCCTAAGCAAAGAAGAAGAAAGCGCCATACTCAGCTTTTTAGGCACCCTCTAACCCCAGCCAACTCCTCCGACCGGTACCGGAGACCTGTGCATAACTGCTGCAACTGGTCGGAGTGGTACCGGAGACGGGGGATAAGTTAGGGGAGGTAATTGGCTGGTTTAGCTAATCTTTATAATACTTATTGAGAGTCATCATAATGCAGTTACGTTTTATCTTATTGATAATTATTATTTTAAGTTTAGCGAGCGCAGGATTGTTTTATTGGACTGCCAAACCTAATTTAAATCAAGCTGAGAATTCACCTGTAACAACTACGACTAACCAGCCATTGGTAGAGCCACTATTCGCAAATTCTAACCTCTCAAATGAGCCAAACACTAACCATCAAGCTAGCACCACGGTACCGGTAACAGAAAATGCGGCGTCAACACAATCGTATGCCCCGACAAAAACCGTAAAAGCTATACATTTGGATGCAATTAAGATGGGGGGATGGGATTTATGGTTGGCCGCGTTTAAACGTGGGGAAATTGATATCAGTCATTTATCTGAGGATGAAAAAGGCGATCTTTTTGTTCGAATTATTAGTGACGGACCACCAGACTGGATCCATGAATTGGTGCAATTAGGTTTTACCATCCCTGAGCGCGCATTTTACGGGGTTATACTGGCTGGGGCAGATTTACAGCAACAGGAAATGAAAATTTTGCAGCAGTTTGATATTTTGGCTTCTTATACTGCAATTGAAGACAGCAACTTAATGTTCAATTTAGGCAGCTTTACGTTTAATGCTGGGCCTTATGATAGAGCTATTGGCTTCGGCTACCTTAAGGTGATGCAGCGTTTAGATGCTTTTGGTATTAAACCGCTTTCTAGCAATCAAGAGATCTATGAGGGATTATTACGAGGCCGCCAGCCAAGCATCGCAATAGTTCAACATCTTACAAAGTTAGGCTACCCGCCACCTAAAAATGTAATGACGCTTGCGGAAAAAAGTAAAATTGCCGAACGAAACCCAGAGCTTTTTGAGTATTTGAAAAAATATCAATAAGCGCGATACAACCAACTCCTCCGACCGGTACCGGAGACCTGTGCATAACTGCTGCGACTGGTCGGAGTGGTACCGGAGACGGGGGATAAGTTAGGGGAGGTAGCTGAGCAGGGTGTGGCGTAAGCCGTCGGCGAAACGAGTTTGGGCTTGCCACTGCAGTTCGCGCTGCAGTTTGTCGCTATTAAGTGCATAGCGGCGATCATGGCCAGGGCGATCGGTGACAAATTGAATCAGTTGCTTAAAGCTGGTTAAGTTGCCGCGCTGTGCGCTGGCCAATTCGTCGAGCAGTTCACATAAAGTGTGTACCACCGTTAAATTGGTTAGCTGGTTATTGCCGCTAACATTGTAGCGCTCGCCAACGCTGCCTGAAGTTAATACTTTTAGCAGCGCCTGAGCGTGATCATCCACATATAACCAATCACGAATTTGCTGACCATCGCCATACACCGGTAAAGCTTGCTGCTGCAAGGCACGACTAATCATTAATGGAATCAGCTTTTCGGCATGCTGAAAAGGCCCGTAATTATTGGTGCAATGCGTCATTAACACCGGCAGGCCATAAGTACGCAGCCAAGCAAAAACCAAATGATCACTGGCTGCCTTACTGGCGGAATAGGGGCTACTGGGCTGATAGTTAGCCTCTTCGGTTAAAGGCGCTGCCGCCACAGGTAAATCGCCATATACTTCATCGGTAGACACATGCAAAAACCGAAAGGCTTGCTGCTCTGCTGCGGTTAACCCGGCAAAGTAAGCGCGACTGGCCTCTAACAAACTAAAAGTACCAATAATATTGCTTTGCATAAACGGCAACGCGCTTTGAATCGAATTATCGACATGGCTTTCGGCCGCCAAGTGCATAACTGCATGCGGTTGATGCAAAGCAAATATCGCGCTCAAGGCTGCCGTATCGCAAATATCTTGCTGATAAAAGCGATAGCGCGGATGCCCAGCGGCAGAGGCTAAGGCATTGGGCGATGCCGCATAAGTTAGCTTATCGACATTTACAACCAGCCAATCGGTTGCTTGTAGCAGTAAACGAACCAGCGCCGAGCCAATAAAACCGGAGCCGCCGGTAACCAAAACACATTTGTTCATAAACATTTCTTTTTAAAATTGATCAAAAGATACCGAGAAACCCCTTGCACAGAGCCAAGCGCAGCCGCGGGGTAGTGCACTAAATCGAATTAAGGCCTTAAGCCTAGCAGCATATCAGGTATAATAGCATTTATTAAAATCCAGCTAGTTATCTTGCTATGTTAACCGCAAAACCGCTTTTCGCCGACAGCTTACTGATCCAAACCGCTATTTACCAAGACAGCCGCGGTGCGTTTCAAGAAACCTTTAAAGCCAAGCACTATCAGCAACTCGGCATTGCCGAACACTTTGTGCAAGATAACGTCTCACTCTCGGCCAAAGGCGTGCTGCGTGGCATGCATTTTCAGCGTCGTACCGCGCAGGGCAAGCTAATTACGGTATTGCAAGGCCGTATTTATGATGTGATGCTGGATATTCGGCCACACTCAGCCCATTTTGGCCAATGGTTTGGCATTACCCTAGAGGCCGCTAGTGGCCAACAACTGTATATTCCGCCAGGCTTTGCTCATGGCTTTCAAGCACTTTGCGACAATACCCTTATCAGCTACAAAGCCACCGAGTATTACAGTGCTGTGGATGATGCTGCATTTAATGCGCTCGACCCAGCGCTGGCCATCAGCTGGCCTATAACAGCTTCGTTGCGTTCAGCAAAAGATAGCGAGGCGCCAAGCTTTGCTGATCTTAGCGCAAGCTTTGAAACAACTAGCCTATGAGCAAGATCATTTTACTTGGTGCCGCAGGGCAGTTAGGCCAAGCGCTTTGCCATCAGCTTAATGCCGCAGGGCTGGCCTTTACTGGCTATACTCGGCAAACACTGGATATCACCAATGCCAACGACCTTGCCAAGCTGTTTAGCCAACAGGCTCCACAATTTATAATTAACTGCGCGGCTTATACTGCAGTTGATCTGGCTGAAACCCATAAAGAACAATGCTGGGCAATTAACACCCTCGCCGTAGCGAATTTAGCCAAGCACTGCCAAGCGCATGACACAGTGCTTCTGCATTTTTCGACCGATTATGTATTTGATGGCCAAAAAAGTACGCCTTATACCGAAGAGGATCAACCCAACCCGCTTAACCAGTATGGCCTAAGCAAATGGGCAGGGGAGCAAGCCATTCAGCAAAGCCAGTGCGCGCACTATATTATTCGCACCAGTTGGCTCTATAGCGACTATGGCAAAAACTTTTATACCACTATGCGCCAATTCGCCCAGCAAAACCGCGCGGTGCAGGTGGTTGATGATCAGATTGGCGGGCCCACCCATGCTAATAACCTAGCATTGGTGGTGCTTAACATTCTGCTGCAACATAGCGAACAGCAGCACATGCTTAACAAGCATACCTTGCAGAAGCACCGTTTTCAAAAGCCACATCCACAATCGCCAACTAGCCCAAAAGTATTAGCTTATGGGCTTTATCATTATTGCGATCAGCCATATCTAAGCTGGTATCAATTTGCCCAGCAAATCTACCAAGCCCAGCAAGCCACCGCCTTGGTTAGCCCAATAAGCAGCCAACAATATGGTATAGCGGCTAAGCGCCCAGCCAATAGCAGGCTAAATTGCCAACTATTGCAAACTTGGTTAAACAATTTACCCTAAATTGTTCACTAAAAAAGCAATAAAACTTAACAGGTTAAAACTCATACAATTCGTGGGAAGCCTCGGGTTAATTCAAGTTGCTTGGTATCATACGCTCTGGTAGCATTCGGCAGGTTGTATAAATCGAACAGGACGTCAAACCCACTATGCGGTTATCTTCGTTTTACTTGGCTGCTTCTATTAGCCTAATCGCTTCGCCTTTAGCCTTTGCTGCGCCTTGGGTAGACACCCAAGATGCCTATTTGCATCAGAGCATTCAGCAATTAGCCAGTGCAGGTTTAATCAAAACGCCCATTAATACTTTACCTATTATGTGGCAGCCGCTCGTACAAGACTTGGCAAATATCGATGTAAACCAGCTAACACCCGCGAACCAACATGCCTTTTTTCGTGTGCAAGCTGCTGCCAGTTTTGCTCGCCAAAGCCATACTCGACAAGTCGCGGTGAAAGGCGCTAGTGACGCGGTACATAAAAACGGATTTGGCGATAATTATCAGCAAAAAGCTCAGCTTAGTCTTGGTACCGAGGTAACCGGCGGTAACTGGAGTGCTGGAATTGTTAAGCAATTTAACCATGACAGTTTTATTAATAGTGCCAATAGCGCGACCAACCCGCTAAGCGAAAACACCGATAGCTGGAACAATACCTATGCTGCCTACACTGCGGGCAATTGGGTATTAAGTGCCTCGTTACAGCAACAATGGTGGGGCCCTGGCATCAGCCATAGCTTTAACCAAAATGCCAACCAGCAACCCACGCGTTTGCTGCAGGTTAATCGGTTAAACCCGAATTTACCTTTACATGATTCGCTAGACTGGTTAGGTGCCGTTACGCTTAACGTGCAATATGGTTACCATGCCGGTACCGATGTGCTGCGCCACGCCACGTTTTTCGCTAGCCGCGTCGGGGTTAAACCTTTTGATAAGCTAGAAATTGGCCTAAGCCAACGCAGCATTAGCCCAAAACAACCCGAGCAACTGCTTAACTTAGCGCCGTTAAGTTTGGCCAACATTCGTACCTTTGGTGCCGATGCGCAATACAACCTAACTGCTGCCGCTGCGGTCTATGGTGAAGTATCACAACAGCTGAGTAACCGCGACTATCAAAGTGCTAGCGCTTGGTTACTAGGTGCCCGTTATCACTTAGGCAATCAGTATGTATTACTGCGGTTTTATGCCGAGTATCAGCAACAACCGGCACAATACTATGCTTGGCAAAATATCAGCCAGCAAGCCGATAGCCAAGCTGCGCATAAACAACTTGTAGCTGGGCTGCACGTTAGCACCCCAACGGGGCAGGCGGGTTATATACGCTTAACCCAGCGCGATTTTCAAGCCGCCAATGTAACCGAGGCTGCGCCGGTTTTCACCTTACCCAATGCAGTACTGGTGCAAGCGGAAACCAGCGTCAACTTGGGGTATCAATTCCCGTTATTTCAAGGCTTATTACAAGCCGATTATCAACTGGCGAAACTGGCAGAGCCAGCCCTAGTTGCCGAGCCAACTAATTTAGAAAGTAATAAAAGCTATCAACACAGCGTTGGTCTGCGTTGGGAGTGGCGTTGGTAATGCGTATAAAAGCAGCAAGTGCACTGGCGTTTAACCAAAAGCTTTTGACCGCTAGCTGGCATAAGGCGTAATATGCAAACGATTTTGTGGAAACAGCAGTAGGTTATGGATAACTGGTATCTCCTTTACAGCAAGCCTCGCGAAGAAAGCCGGGCACAGCAGCAATTGGCTAATCAAGGCTTTGAAAGCTTTGTGCCGCAGATCACCCTAAAAAAAATTCAGGCCGGTAAAACGGTACTAAAAACCGAGCCGTTGTTCCCGCGTTATATTTTTTTAAAACCAAATAGCGGTTTAAATTTATCGGTAGTGCGCAGCACCCGTGGTGTAGCCGGCTTTGTGAAGTTCGGCCAAGCCCTAGCGCAAGTGCCTGCTAGCCTCGTACACAGCTTACTGACTCAGCAAATACAGCAACAGGCTAAATTACCCGAACACCCTTTTAAAGCTGGCGATAAAGTAGAAATACTCTCAGGCCCTTTTGCGCACTTAAATGCCGTATTTCAGCAAGCCGAGGGCGAAAGCCGCAGCTTAATCTTGCTTAGCTTTTTAGGGCAGCAACTACAACTTAGCATGGACAACAGTAATCTGGTGGCTAACCACTAGATTACTGTTGTCACAAAAAGTACGTAATAAAGTAATAAAGTAGCGCGTTGGTAGGTTATACTTTCTCGCTTGAAAATAAGAATATCTAGCCCTGGGGCGCATAACTCAGTGGCGGTAGCGTGCCTAAAACCCGCATAATTTCGTAAATTTTAAAAATGGAAGCAAGTTAATGAGGTTTTCAAATCGTACACTTCGAAAGCTGGCGCTTTGTGCCGTAGGCTTATTGTTTTCAGCCAACCTGTTTGCGCAAATTTCACCGGCGCAAATTGAGCAATTCAAGCAATTACCCCGAGCGCAACAAGAAGCGCTGGCTAAGCAGTACGGTGTAGATATTTCTCAGCTTACTGGCAGTGGCTCTGCCAATCGCTTACAAGGCGAAACTGTGCAACCTTTACAGCAAGGTAAAGATCAGCAGAATTTGCAGGGCTTAATGCAAGAGCTTAACAAGCCGAAGTTGGCGGCTGAAGAAGAGAAAAAGCTGCCACGCTTTGGTGAAAGCCTGTTTGATGCCAATATCAGCACCTTTGCTCCTGTAGCCAATGCCCCAGTTTCAGCCAACTACCGCTTAGGGCCAGACGATACGTTACAACTGCAACTGTATGGCAAGCAAAATGACAGCATCGAACTGGTCATCAATCGCGAAGGTAACATTAATCTTCCCGATATTGGCCCAGTAAATGTGGCAGGCCTGACTTTTCAACAAGCCAGTGACTTAATTACTAACCGTATCACCCAAGCGAACATTGGTTTGCAAGCTGCCGTTACCATGGGGCAACTGCGTACTATTAATGTGTTTATTGCCGGTGAAGCACGTAACCCTGGTATGTATGCGGTGTCGGCATTAACCTCAGTTACTCAGGCGTTATTTGTATCGGGTGGTGTGTCTGAGATTGGCAGTTTACGTGATATCAGAGTAACTCGTGCTGGACAAGTTGTGGCGCGCTTCGATCTTTACGATCTGCTATTAAAAGGCAATAACGCCAGCGATATTACGCTGCAGCATGGCGATGTAGTATTTGTGGCACCGGTTGGCGCCGTGGTGGCTATTGAAGGTGAAGTTCGCCGCCCAGCCTATTACGAATTAGCCAAAGGCGAAACGCTTGGCCAATTACTGACAATGGCGGGTGGTTTGCAAGCGTCTGCCCATGTTAATGCCGTCTCTTTACAACGCACCGGCCCGAATGGCCGTGAGTTAGTGAATTTAAACTTAACGGAAAACAGTGCACAAAATTTTGCGCTGCGTTCAGGCGACAAATTGGTTGTACCGGAGTTATCGCAACGGGTTCGTGATCAGGTAACTATTGCCGGTGCCGTAGCACGCCCTGGAACCTTTGCTTGGCGCAGTGGCATGCAGTTACATCATTTGTTAGGCAATGTATGGTCCGACTTATTGCACAGTACTGATACCGATTACGCACTTATTATTCGTCGCACCAATAACCGCGGTGATGTTGAAGTACTGCAATTTAACCTATTGGATGCGGTAGACACTCAGCAGTCAGGCGCTTTTAACCCCGTTGCGTTACAGCCACAAGATATTGTGTTGGTGTTTCATCACGTAAACCAAGCCTACGAGCGTGAACAACTTAACAGCTATATCCGTAAACAAGTGCAAGGTAAATTAACTCACTTTACCGAAAATGCGCTGCTCTCAGGCGATATTACCAGTAACTTTTTTAAACAAATTGAAAGCAGTTCGGCCCTAATTGCCGGCACTCAATTTAAGTTTGACGACAAAGAACTGTCTGAGCAGGCGCTAATCGAAGGCTTCGTAAGCAGCATGTTGCAGCAGCTTTACGTTAATCCGGACTATTTAGCGTTATCCAAACACTTTACTCGCCGTGAATTGCTGTTCCCATTGCTGCAAACCTTGCGCAAGCAAAGTACTGATCAACGCGAAATACCCATAGTATCAGTAAGTGGCGATGTTAAAGTACCCGGCGAATACCCCCTGCCAGCAGCAGGAAATGTGGCCATGTTGCTGCAAGCTGCGGGTGGCTTAAATAGCTCTGCTTATTTACCTCGGGCCGAACTTAGCCGCTTTTTAGCGCAGCAATTAGAGCGTAATGGCGTACAACAGCAAAATATCAATATAGATTTAGACGCCATCTTAAGCGGCAAGCAGCAAGATATTCAGCTTGCTAGTCGTGACCGGATCAACGTGTTTACTACCCCAGACTGGTCACAAGTACGCTTAGTAGATATTAAAGGCGAAGTGCGCTTCCCGGGCACGTATCAGGTATTAAAAGGTGAAAAACTGTCGGATGTAATTCAACGTGCCGGTGGTTTTACCCGCGATGCTTACCCTTATGGTGCAGTATTTACCCGCGAAGTTATTAAAAAGCGCGAAGCCGAGCAAGCCGAAAAACTGCTGTCCCAGTTAAAATCTGATGTTACTAGCCGTATTCTTACCTCTGGCCAAACGATGGCTGGGCCTGAATCATTACTTATGCTAGAGGAGCTGCAAACGCTTGAGCCGGTAGGCCGCATGGTGATTGATTTAGAACAAATTATGATTGGCCGTGCCGACTTTGATATCGAAGTTGAACATATGGACAGCCTAACCATACCGCGCACGCAATCGTCAGTGACGGTAATGGGCGAAGTACAACACCCTGGCTCACACCGTTTCCGTGCAGGTTTAAATGTACGCGATTACTTAGCCTTAGCCGGTGGCCCGCGTAAACGCGCAGATGAAGCACGGGTATTTGTGATCCGTGCCGACGGCTCGGTAATGATTCCATCAAACAACCGCTGGTTTGGTGCTAGCAACAATGAATTGCGTCCAGGCGATACCGTCATTATGCCGCTAGATACCGAATACAAAGACGGCTTAAGTATGTGGGCACAAGTTACGCAGATTTTCTATCAAACGGCCGTTGCTATTGCTGCACTAAATTCATTCTAATAATTTCGGTTAAGTCAGTGTCTTTGGTTCGCTTGCCGAACCAAAGACATAACCACTAACAAGGACCATTATG
This sequence comes from Alishewanella sp. d11, assembly GCF_049390205.1. Lineage (GTDB taxonomy): Bacteria > Pseudomonadota > Gammaproteobacteria > Enterobacterales > Alteromonadaceae > Alishewanella. The sequence goes on from NZ_CP186547.1 coordinate 2,847,116, forward strand.
TCTGAACAAGTTCAACAACCCGTCTCGCAGGTTGCAGACGACGAAATCGATCTACGCGAATTATTTCGTGCTTTATGGCAAGGTAAGTGGATTATTATTGTCACCACCTTTATTTTTTCTGTAGCTGCTGTTTTTTATGCGTTAAGCCTGCCTAATATTTATAAAAGCGAAGCCCTACTAGCCCCAATTTCGGCAGATGCTGGAATGAAGTTACCAGGTCAACTTGGCGGTTTAGCAGCCCTGGCTGGTGTTAATTTAGGTGGGGCAGGTGGTGGAGATAAAACTGGTCTAGCGTTAGAGATCTTAAAGTCGCGCGAATTTATCGGCCGTTTTATTGAGCAAAACGATTTATACGTTCAAGTTATGGCTGCCAATGGTTGGAATAGAGCTGAAGATAAATTACTAATTAACCCAGAACTTTATAATGAAGAAACTCAGCAATGGGTGCGTAAAGTTGCCGCTCCGTTTCAGCCAAAGCCGAGTAATCAAGAAACCGTTGAGGCGTTCAAAAAACTGTTTTCAGTAAACCAAGATACTACTTCCGGTATGGTTAAATTAAGTGTTGAGCATTACTCACCTAATTTAGCCAAAAGATGGGTTGATATGTTAGTAAAATCTATTAACGAAGAAATGCGCACTCGCGAACTTGCCGAAGCTGAGCGGAGCATTGCCTACCTCAATAGCCAAATAGCACAAACAAATTTGGCCGACTTACGCACAATGCTGTTTTCATTAATAGAAGAACAAACTAAAACGGTTATGTTAGCGAATGTTCGTGAAGAGTATATATTCAAAACTATTGATCCCGCAGTGGTAGCAGAAAAAAAATCTAAACCTGCTAGAGCTCTAATTTGCATTTTAGCGTCAATGTTAGGTTTTATGGTAAGCGCTTTAATTGTTTTAGTACGTTATTTTAGTCGAAAGTAATTGAATATGGATTAACAAATGTTGAATTTGAATGATGCACACATCGCCATTATTGGCTTGGGTTATGTTGGTTTACCGCTTGCGGTTGAATTTGGTAAACATTACCAAACTTTGGGTTTTGATATAAACCACTCTCGTATCAGTGAGTTAAAGCGTGGTGAGGATCATACCTTAGAGGTAAGTAAAGACGAGCTCGCTTTAGCAAGCAGACTTAGCTACAGCAACGAAAAATCTGATTTACGCCGTGCTAATGTATTTATTGTTACGGTACCAACGCCGATAGATGAGCATCGTCAACCAGATTTGACTCCTTTGGTGAAGGCGTCGGAAACATTAGGTGAGGTTATTAAACCTGGTGATGTGGTTATCTACGAATCTACAGTTTATCCCGGTGCCACTGAAGAAGATTGTATTCCTGTCATAGAGCGGGTATCAGGACTAAAATATAACGTAGATTTTTTTGCAGGTTACAGTCCTGAGCGGATAAACCCAGGTGACAAAGAACACCGTGTTACAACTATTAAAAAGGTGACGTCAGGTTCAACTCCTGAGATCGCAGAGTTGGTAGACAGCCTTTACCGAAGTATTATTACTGCTGGTACTTATAAAGCCAGCTCTATTCGAGTTGCTGAGGCTGCCAAAGTTATTGAAAATACTCAGCGTGATTTAAATATTGCACTTATAAATGAACTGGCGGTTATTTTCAACAAGCTTGGAATTGATACTGAAGAGGTCTTATTAGCCGCGGGTACTAAATGGAATTTCCTGCCGTTTCGCCCAGGCTTAGTTGGTGGTCACTGTATTGGTGTTGATCCATATTATTTAACTCATAAAGCTCAAGCAATAGGCTACCATCCTGAAGTCATTCTTGCCGGTCGCCGTATTAATGACAGCATGGGCCGTTATGTCGTTGGTGAGTTGGTTAAAGCAATGATAAAGCGTCGTATTCACGTTGCAGGCGCTAAAGTGCTGGTGATGGGATTAACTTTTAAAGAAAACTGCCCTGATATACGAAATACAAAGGTAGTTGATATTCTGGCTGAGCTGAAAGACTTTGGCGTTGATGCTGACGTATTTGACCCTTGGGTAAATAGCGAAGAAGCCCAGCATGAATATGGTATCACACCACTTGAACGGCCGGAGACCGGTACATACGACGCAGTAATACTGGCTGTAGGGCATAGAGAGTTTCGCGAAATGGGTGCTGCTGGAATCAAAGCACTGACGAAGTCAGAGAGCGTAATTTATGACTTGAAGTATGTATTACCTACCGAGTCAGTTGATATGCGTCTTTAAAGGGTTAATGATTGATGTATTACGATAAAATTAAGCAGCAACTTATCGCAGCTCCTAAAGTCTGGCTAATTACTGGTATTGCAGGTTTTATCGGCTCAAATCTTCTTGAAACTTTATTGAAATTAAATCAGAAGGTTGTTGGTTTAGACAACTTTGCTACAGGTTATCAGCACAACCTGGATGAAGTTAAAAGCTTAGTCAGCATGGAGCAGTGGTCTCGTTTTAGCTTTATTAAAGGTGATATTCGTAATCTTGAAGATTGCCAGAAAGCGGTCGAAGGCATTGATTACGTATTACATCAGGCCGCATTAGGTTCTGTTCCACGATCCATTGCCGACCCCATAACATCAAATGCTACTAACATTACCGGCTTCTTAAATATTCTCGTTGCTGCGCGTGATGCCGCTGTGAAAAGTTTTACCTATGCAGCTAGTAGCTCAACTTATGGTGATCATCCGGCGCTACCCAAAGTTGAAGAAAATATCGGTAGTCCGTTGTCGCCCTACGCGGTCACTAAATTAGTGAACGAGCTCTATGCTAAGGTATTTGCCAAAACCTATGGTTTTAATACCATAGGCTTGCGTTATTTTAACGTGTTCGGCAAACGGCAGGATCCAGATGGAGCGTATGCGGCGGTCATTCCAAAGTGGACAGCTGCAATGATTCGCGGTCAGCAAGTCTTTATTAATGGTGACGGCGAAACCAGCAGAGACTTTTGTTTTATCGATAATGTTGTGCAGATGAACATTCTTGCAGCAACGGCCGGTGATGATGCTAAAAATCGGGTTTATAATGTTGCGGTAGGTGACCGAACTTCATTAAATGAACTTTTTTACGCTATTAAAAACACTCTTGTTGCAAATGGCGTCGAGGTTAAGTTAGACCCCATCTATAAAGATTTTCGGCTTGGGGATGTGCGACATTCACAAGCAGATATATCGAAAGCAAAACAATTTTTACAATATCAACCATCTCACACCTTTCAACAAGGTATTGCAGAAACCGTTAAGTGGTACATTTGATAAAGGATTTTTATGAAAAACTTCGCGCTAATTGGTGCTGCCGGTTATATTGCACCGCGACATATGAAAGCTATTAAAGATACTGGTAACGATTTGGTTGCTGCTTTAGATAAAAATGATTCAGTTGGCATCATAGATAGCTATTTTCCTAATGCTGATTTTTTTACAGAGTTTGAACGTTTTGATCGGCATTTAGATAAGTTACGCAGAGAAAGTAACAGTAGGCAAGTTGATTATGTAGCAATTTGTTCTCCAAACTATTTACATGATTCGCATATGAGGTTTGCTTTACGTACAGGCGCGTGCGCTATTTGTGAAAAGCCCCTCGTATTAAATCCTTGGAATATAGATGGATTGCAAGAAATTGAGAAAGAAACCGGACAGAGAGTTAATACAATACTCCAGCTTCGTCTTCATCCTTCTATAATTGCTTTAAAGCAAAAAGTAGCTTCTAGTGCTCCTGGACATAAATTTGATGTTGATCTGACATATATAACGTCTAGAGGCCATTGGTATCTTCAGTCATGGAAAGGCGATGATAAGAAATCAGGTGGCATTTCCACTAACATAGGCGTGCATTTCTACGACATGCTTCATTTCGTTTTTGGTGCTCTGCAGGAAAATAAAGTTCATTTTAACTCGCCAACAAAAGCAGCAGGCTATCTTGAATATGAGAGAGCGCGTGTGCGCTGGTTTTTATCTGTAGACGTAAATGATGTGCCTGATCATGTAAGATCTTCAGGACAAAGAACATACAGATCAATCACTGCAGATGGTGAGTCTATTGAGTTTTCAGACGGCTTTACTGATTTGCATACCATTAGCTACAAAGAGATACTTGCAGGTAACGGCTTTGGTCTTGAGGAAAACAGAGTAGCTATTGAAACTGTTGCTCATATCAGAACTGCAGCATTGTCTGCTTTAACGGGTGATTACCATCCATTTGTTACAAAGCTGGTTAAGTAATATGAGTAATTTTTATAAGCATGAAAGTGCAATAATTGATGCTGGAGCCGAAATCGGGCAGGGGAGCCGAGTTTGGCATTTTGCGCATGTTTGTAGTGGTGCCAAAATCGGTGAACGTTGTTCATTAGGCCAAAATGTTTTCATTGGTAATAGGGTTGTAATAGGCAGTGACTGCAAAATTCAAAATAATGTCTCGGTTTATGACAATGTACATTTAGAAGAGGGTGTATTTTGTGGCCCTAGTATGGTGTTCACCAATGTTTATAATCCACGAGCATTAATTGAACGCAAAAACGAATACAAAGACACGCTTGTCAAACAAGGCGCAACGCTCGGTGCTAACTGCACAGTCGTGTGTGGCGTTACGATTGGCGAATACGCATTTATCGGAGCCGGTGCGGTCATCAATAAAGATGTAAAACCTTACGCATTAATGGTCGGCGTGCCCGCCAAACAAATCGGCTGGATGAGTCAATACGGTGAAAAACTCGATTTACCTCTAGAGGGTGAAGCGCAAACGATCTGTCCTTACACCGAACAACATTATCAACTAAAAAACGGCCAAATAAGTCTAATTGAGTAATCATGATGAAAGTCGATTTTGCAAACTTACAATACCAATACCAACTATACAAAGCTGATATTGACGCCAATATACAGGCCGTGTTAAATAAGTCCAATTACATTATGGGTGAAGAAGTTCAACAGCTCGAAACCCAATTGCAGGCCTTTACCGGTGTTAAACACGCAATCACTTGCTCAAACGGCACGGATGCGTTACTGCTTGCAATGATGGCAATGGATATTCAACCGGGTGATGAAATTATTACCACGCCTTTTACTTTTATCGCTACTGCTGAAACCATAGCGCTGATGCACGCCACTCCAGTGTTTGTCGATATTGACCCAGTCACATTTAACATTGACCCAAGCAAAATCGAAGCGGCCATAACAGACAAAACCAAAGCCATCATGCCCGTTAGCCTTTACGGGCAACCAGCGGACATGGATGAAATTAACGCCATCGCCAAACAACACAACCTTAAAGTCATTATTGACGGAGCACAATGTTTTGGTTCGTCTTACAAAAACATATGTGCCGCCAATCATTGCGACATTTACACCACCAGCTTCTTCCCAGCTAAGCCACTCGGTTGTTATGGTGACGGCGGGGCGGTATTTACTAATAATGATGAATACTCCGAAAAAGTGAAAATGATGCGTGTTCACGGCCAAAATAAGCGATACTACCACAAATATATTGGCATAGGCGGACGCTTAGACACTATCCAAGCCGCAATACTGTTAGCAAAACTGCCTTACTACCCCAAGGAAATACAAGGCCGAAACCGTGTTGCAAAAGCCTATACTGAACAACTCCACGGCACAGTAACGACACCACAAGTTAAAAGTGACCGAACGAGCGTGTGGGCGCAATATACAGTGCGCGTTCAAAACCGTGACCAATTGCAAGCCACGCTTCAACATGCAGGCATCCCAACTGCCGTGCATTACCCTTTGCCTTTACATATGCAAGAATGTTTTCAATACCTTGGCTTAAGACAAGGCGATTTTCCAGTATCCGAACAAGCAGCTCAACAAGTCATGAGCCTACCGATGAATCCATTCCTCACGGATGAAGAAATTAAATATGTTATAGATATACTAAAGACTTCGGTATAGATTGAAATCGTAGTAATTGGCGGAGGCATTAACGGCATCATGACCTCTTGGGAGTTCTTCAAGCAAGGCATAGCGCCACGCTATTTAGAAAACTTTGAGTTTTGTCTAGGGCTTGTTGAGCTTTCGTGATGGATTATTATACAGAATGATGGGCTGGTATAATTACTTTCGCCAATAACCAACCATTACAAGTCATCATGCCAAGAACAATGTAAAAAGACGAGTGTAGGTCAAAGCTAATAAGATTAATGTTCAAAACAAGCCGTGTATATGATAAGGCTTAACACAGAAATAGTTCGAAGTCATTTCTTATTATATCCGAGTCGGCGCCCTTAGCGCGATGTCTCAGAAGCTTTTGGCGATATAAGCGCCATCTACCAGCGTTTTAACTTGTGGTCAAAAAATGGTATTTTAATGTGGTTTTTCGCTGAGCTTAGGCAATTGGCTGATTTAGAGTGGGAATTTATGTACAGCAGCAACCTCAAAAAGCATAAGCATGCGACAGGTTCTGGTTCGGAAGATACAGAAGCAATGCCCATAACCATTAATTCAAAACACCCATTAACAAACAAAACAACTTGCAAAGCTTTGCTGGCCTGCGTCCAATCATTAAAAGCGCCGACAACCCGATTAAAGCCACCCTTGAATACGACATACAACAAAACCAAAACTTCATCGCCGTATTCGGCGGCAAATGGGTAACAAGAAGATGACTAGCATTAAAAAATCAAGACAAAAGCAAAACAAAAGCAAAAATCATGACAAATAAAAATATCAAAATACTCGTAACAGGTGGAGCAGGGTTCATTGGAAGTGCTGTTGTGCGCCACATTATCAACGACACAGAATACAACGTCGTCAATGTCGATAAACTCACTTACGCTGGTAATTTGGAATCCCTAAAGTCAGTGGAAAACAACCAACGCTATGCGTTTGAACAAGTCGATATTTGTGATGCAGTAGAACTCAAGCGTGTATTTAATCAACACCAACCAGACCTTGTGATGCATCTTGCCGCCGAATCGCATGTTGACCGTTCGATTGACGGGCCGGGTGAGTTTATCCAAACCAATATTGTTGGCACCTATACATTGCTCGAACAAGCAAGAGCTTATTGGGCAGGTCTGCAAGGTGATAAAAAAACCAACTTCCGTTTTCACCACATTTCAACTGACGAAGTCTACGGCGACCTCCCGCATCCCGATGAAATCAGTGCGCCCTCTCCCTTGATGGGAGAGGGCTGGGGTGAGGGTGAATCTTTGCCGCTCTTCACAGAAGAGGCGGCCTACGCCCCAAGTTCACCCTATAGCGCATCAAAAGCAGGCTCAGACCATTTAGTGCGCGCATGGCTAAGAACCTACGGCTTACCAACCCTAGTCACCAATTGTTCCAACAACTACGGGCCTTATCATTTCCCGGAAAAATTGATTCCATTAGTGATTTTGAACGCACTAGAAGGCAAATCGCTACCTGTTTACGGCAAAGGCAATCAAATCCGCGATTGGTTGTATGTCGAAGACCACGCCCGCGCATTAGTGCTTGTTGCCACAAAAGGCAAAATCGGCGAAACCTACAACATCGGTGGCCACAACGAAAAACAAAACATTGAAGTCGTCAAAACCATTTGCGCAATACTCGAAGAACTTGCTCCCATTAAGCATTCAACATTAAACATTCAAAGTTACGAAAGTCTCATGACTTTCGTAAAAGACCGACCCGGCCACGATATGCGCTATGCCATTGATGCCAGAAAAATCCAACGCGAACTTGGCTGGACACCACGAGAAACCTTCGAATCCGGCATACGCAAAACCGTACAATGGTATCTCGATAACCAGGCCTGGTGCCAGCACGTACAAGACGGCAGCTATCAAAGAGAAAGATTAGGAAGTAAATAGTGAAAGGTATTATCTTAGCCGGCGGTTCCGGCACACGGCTTTATCCGATTACGCGCGGCGTATCCAAACAGCTATTACCCGTTTACGACAAACCGATGATTTATTATCCGATTTCGGTGCTGATGTTGGCGGGGATTCAAGACATCCTTATCATCACCACACCCGAAGACCAAGGCGGGTTTATCCGTATGCTCGGCGACGGCAAAGACTTTGGTGTCAACCTTAGTTACGCCATCCAACCCAGTCCCGACGGACTTGCACAAGCCTTTACCATCGGCGAAGACTTTATTGGCAACGACAGCGTGTGTTTAGTGCTTGGCGACAACATCTTCTGGGGGCAAGGTTTTACCCCGATTCTAAAACGTGCCGCCACTAGGTCTGCTGGTGCCACCGTATTTGGTTACCAAGTCAAAGACCCAGAGCGTTTTGGTGTGGTGGCGTTTGACGAAAACCAAAAAGCCATCAGCATCGAAGAAAAACCGACCAACCCTAAATCCAACTTCGCGGTCACAGGCTTATACTTCTACGATAACGACGTGGTGGAAATCGCCAAACAAGTTAAGCCCAGTCACCGAGGCGAACTCGAAATCACCACCATCAACCAGCTTTATCTCGAAAGAGGCGATTTAAACGTCGAACTGCTAGGGCGCGGTTTTGCTTGGCTCGACACAGGCACCCACGAAAGCCTGCTTGAAGCCGCCATGTTTGTCGAAACCATCGAAAAACGCCAAGGCTACAAAATCGCCTGCCTAGAAGAAATCGCCTGGCGCAACGGCTGGCTCACCAAAGACCAAGTCAACCAAACCGCTGAAGCCCTCAGCAAAAACGGCTATGGAGAATATTTGAAATTTTTAACTACGGGGTGTGGTTAATGAATATTGTGCATTTAGCTCCGGCAACCGTTTTCCTCCCGTCTTTCATAGACCAGATGAATTGTGAAGGCTTTAAAGAAAACCGGCATCTATTTTATCTTAGTGACTCTATTGCAAGTGGCGAGATTAGTGAAACAGAATGTGTCAAAATTTTTAACAAAGGTAGAATTAAGAATTTTTTTCTATATCTGCGTCTTATTTTTTCAATTAATAAATCAGAAAAAATTTTTTTACATGGTTTGTTTGATCCCCGAATAATACTGATTGTCTTTTTTATGCCATGGATTCTTCACAAAAGTTATTGGATTATCTGGGGTGCAGATTTATACGGCTATAAGTATCAGAATGGTTGGAAAAATAAATTAAGGTATTTCTTTATAGGTAGGATTGCAAAAAAAATCGGACATATGGTTACCTACATAAAAGGCGACTACGAAAATGCAGTAAAGTGGTTTGGATCAAAAGCCAATTATCACGAATGTTTTATGTATAAAAGTAATATTTATAAAGAGATAAATATCCCTGAAAAATTTGGTACTGTTACTAATGTATTAGTTGGTAATTCAGCTGATCCCATGAATAACCACAAAGATATATTTAGTAAACTTGAGAAAGTTAAAGATAAAAATATAAAGATTTTTGTACCACTTTCATATGGAGATAAAATGTATGCTAATGAAGTTATAACTTTAGGGAGGGAGATATTCGGTAATAATATAGAGTTTTTAACTTCCCTTATGCAATTTAATGAGTACTTAGATTTTTTGGGCAAAATTGACATTGTTATATTTAACCATCCATATCAACAAGCCATGGGTAACACCATTACGCTGTTAGGTTTGGGAAAAAAAGTATTTATGCGTAGTGATGTCACACAGTGGGCACTTTTTAAGAGTCATGGTATTACAGTTTATGATATTGAGGAGTTAGCGTTGTCAGGTTCTGTGAATACTCAAACTGAAGCGAACAAGCATATAGTTAAATCATACTTTTCTGAGAAAACATTTCTGAAACAATTACGTGAGATTTTCAATTAATGGCTTATCTAACTGACGAACAATTGACCATGATGGGGTTCAAATCACTCGGTAAAGGCGTAAAGATAAGTGACCGTGCTAGTGTATATAATGCTGATAAAATTGAAATTGGTGACTTTTCTAGAATAGACGACTTTTGTGTGGTTTCCGGAAATATTAAAATAGGGCGAAACGTCCATATAACCCCCCAATGTCTACTTGCAGGTGGAATTCCTGGGCTATTGATTGAGGACTTTGCTACCCTGGCTTATGGAGTAAAGGTGTTCACGCAGTCTGATGATTACTCAGGTGCAACAATGACAAATTCAACAGTACCTAAGCAATATAAAAATGAATTGATGTTACCGGTTCGTATTGGTAGGCATTCAATTGTTGGTGCTGGCGCAATAATAATGCCTGGCGTTGAAGTTTCTGAAGGTAATTCCATTGGGGCTAATGCGCTAGTTTTGAAATCAACTGAAAGTTGGTCAATTTATGTAGGCTCACCAGCAAAAAAAATTAAAGACCGTAAAAAAGATTTGCTTGAATTAGAGCGTGCTTATTTAAAAGGCGAACACTAAGATGGTTATGCAAAATATCGCGTTTTATCTGATGAATTCAAAAGGCTTGTTTTTACTTAAAAGCTTTATCGAGAGATTTGGTGTTAATGCGATTGGCTATGTTGTTTGCGAGCAAGATAAAGCCATTCAATATGATGGCTTTCACGAGATAAAACAGCTTGAGCAAAATAATAACATTCCTTTTTATTCTCGCACACAATTTGATGCCGAAATTGAAAACAAATTTTCAGCCTTAAAGTTCGCCATAGGCTGGCGTTGGTTAATTAAAAATGAAACTAATCTGATTGTTTTTCATGATTCTCTGCTGCCTAAATATCGCGGGTTTGCTCCCTTAGTAAATTCCTTAATTAATAAGGAGTTTTTTTTGGGGGGGGTAACAGCTTTGTTTGCAGATTGCAAGTATGATCGTGGCGATATTATTGCGCAAAAATCAACTGATTTTAGTTACCCGATAATAATAGAAGAGGCAATTAAGCAAATAGAGCCGTTGTATTTTGAATTGGTCGATGAAATCTATACTCGTGTTTTAGCAGGCGAGCAGCTTTCAAGATATAAGCAAGACGAAAGTCAGGCAACTTATAGTTTATGGCTAGATCATAAAGATTACTTTATTGATTGGGCTTGGTCAGCCGAAAAAATTAAGCAGTTTATTGATGCTGTGGGCTATCCGTATGATGACGCAAAAGCTAGATTAAATGATAGAGGGATTAATTTTAAAGAAGTTGATGTTCTGGATGATATTGTAGTTGAACATCGGAAAAGACATATTGGGAAAGTAATATTTTTAAAACAAGGTATGCCAGTCATTGTTTGCGCAAAAGGGTTATTAGTTTTGAAGGAAATAACCGATGTGAATGACAAAATGGTACAGTTAAATTTTAGAAGCAGGTTTAATTAAATATGATTCCATTTAACAAACCGCCTTTAACGGGCAATGAGCAACAGTATGTTTTGCAGGCGATGCAAAGCAATAAAATTTCGGGCGATGGTTTTTTTGGGAAAAAGTGCCAGGCCTGGTTTGAGGAAAACTTAGGTTGCCTTAAAACCTTGCTCACGCCTTCTTGCACGGCGGCGTTAGAAATGGCGGCGATATTGATCGACATTCAGCCGGGCGATGAAGTGATTATGCCCAGCTATACCTTTGTCAGCACCGCCAATGCGTTTGTGTTTCGTGGCGCAAAGATTGTGTTTGTGGATATTCGCCCCGATACGATGAATATTGACGAAACTTTAATCGAAGCCGCCATTACCACTAAAACCAAAGCGATTGTGCCAGTGCATTATGCGGGTGTGGGCTGTGAGATGGATGCGATTATGGACATCGCCAATCGTCATGGTTTGTTTGTGGTGGAAGATGCCGCACAGGGTATGATGAGTACATACAAAGGCAAGCCATTGGGAACCATTGGGCATTTAGGGGCGTTTAGCTTTCATGAAACCAAAAACTACACAAGCGGCGGCGAAGGCGGCTTGTTGATTATTAACGATGAGCGTTTTTTGCAGCGTGCGGAAGTGATTCGTGAAAAAGGCACTAACCGCAGCCAGTTTTTCCGTGGGCAGGTGGATAAATACACTTGGGTGGATGTGGGAAGCAGTTATTTACCCAGCGAGCTGCAAGCCGCGTTTTTGTGGGGGCAGTTAGAAAAAGCGGATGAAATTAACCAAAACCGTTTGGCAACGTGGAATGCCTATCATGATGCATTTAAACCACTGCAAAATGCAGGATTGGTAGATTTGCCAAAAATGCCAGAAAATTGCCAACATAATGCACACATGTACTACCTCAAACTAAAAGACCTAGACCAACGTACCGCGTTTATCGAACATCTAAAAGCCAACGACATAATGGCGGTGTTCCACTATATTCCGCTTCATTCTGCACCCGCAGGGCAAAAGTTTGGTGAGTTTAGCGGTACAGACCAATACACAACCACCGAAAGCGAAAGATTGGTTAGGTTACCCGTATTCTTCGGGATGGGCGAGCAAGAAATTAAAAAGGTTATACATACGGTGCTATCGGCAAATGATTAAGTCTTTTGTTAAGGATGCACTAATCTATACCTTGCCTACGGTTTTAAGTCGAGGCATAGCGATATTTCTGCTTCCAATCTATACGCGTATCGCCAGCCCTGAAGAATTAGGGGCGTTAGATTTGTTTCTTGTTTTTGGGAATATCATTGCATTTACGGTCGCTTTAGAGATTTCACAAGGGGTAGCGAGATTTATACCAGAACTTTCAGATATTAAGCAGCGATTATCCTACAGTTCAACGGGCTTATATTTTACTTTGTTTATGTATGCATTGTTTTTCATCACGGCAAGTACTTTTTATGTTGAATTGAATCATTTTATAACTGGCAAAAGTGAGTATGCTCCGTTTTTCCAATTAGCTTTGGTGTTTATTGCGTTGCATGGCTTTTTTTATTACTTTCAAAATCAGTTGAGATTTGAGGGTAATAGTGTCGGTTATGCCATTGTCTCGGTGTTTTATGCGGCGGCTAATCTTGCCTCGGCCTTTGTTTTCGGCATAGTCTATGATTTAGGGTTAACTGCTATTTTATATTCTATGATTGTGAGTGTGTTGCTTGCTAGTTTGCTGGGATTATTTTTATTAAGACAGTCATTTGGTTTGGTTTTTAAACCAGGCCTGCTGAAGCAGTTATTGAAGTTTTCAATTCCGCTTGTGCCAGCTAGTATGTTGGTTTTTGTGAGTTTGTATGTTGACCGTTATATGATCAACATGTTAATAGATCTTGAAAGTGTAGGGCAATATGGTGTTGCCGTTCGCTTAGCCTCTGCCGCAAGTTTGGTGATGATTGGCTTTCAAATGGCGATTACGCCCCTTATTTATAAACATTATAATGAGCATGATACCCCTCAAAGCTTATCGGTCATATTCAAATATTTTGTGGTGTTTGCAGTTTTTTTCTTTTTGGCCTATTCATTGGTGGCAGAAGAATTGTTGATCTTATTAACAACGCCTGAGTTTTATATAGTTGCGAACGTTATTCCGCTTTTGGTTTTAGCCCTGCTTTTTTCCAATATGTATGTTTTTATGCCGGGAATCGGTATTCGTAAAAAAACACATCTCATTTTCTTGATTAGTATCGTGGCTGCAGTTATCAATATTGTTTTAAACTATGCACTAATTCCAGTTTTTGGGATACAGGGTGCGGCGCTTGCAACAACAATTGGATATTTTATTGCCTTTTTGTTTTTTATATTTTTTAGCCAAAAACTCTATTATGTGCCTCATAAATGGCTAGGTTATTTGGTGTTGTTTGTTATAGCATCATCATTTGTGTACCTATACTTCGGTTACTTTGCAGAGTTAAATTATTTTCTTACATTAGTAGTGAGATTGCTTTTAGTTTTAACATTAATCGCTTTAATGTTTAAGCTTAAATTAATTACTGCACTAGAGTTGTTAACTATAAAAAATGCCGTTATGAAAAAGGTATACAGGTAAAGATATGTGTGGAATTTTAGGCGGTTTTTTTCAATCGCAATTAACAGATCAGCAGATTCATTCTGCATTGTCCAAAATGAATAATCGCGGACCCGATGATCGGGGATATGAGCGTTTTGGCACTGTTCAGTCAGGTGAGTTAATTCTTGGACATACGCGGCTTTCGATTATTGATCTCTCTGCGGCGGGTCATCAGCCGATGAATTCGCATGATGGGCGTTTTAGTATTGTTTTTAATGGTGAAATCTATAACTACAAGGAGCTTAGGGACGAATTAAAAGGTCTAGGTTTCGCGTTTTCAACGGAATCCGATACCGAGGTTTTGCTTACGGCTTGGCAGTGTTGGGGGCAGGCGTGTTTAACCCGTTTAATCGGGATGTTTGCTTTTGTTGTTTATGATAAACAGTTAAATACCATTACTTGTGTTCGTGATGCGTTTGGGATTAAACCGTTTTTTTATGCGCAAGACGGCGGGCAGTTTCTTTTTGCATCGGATATCAATGCACTTTTAGAATTACGCGAACAACCTAAGCAACTCTGTTTACAACGCGCTTATGATTATTTGGTTCACGGTGTTTACGATAACAATGAGTTGACTTTTATTGATGGCGTTAAGCACTTGATGCCGGGTTGTTTGATGGAGTTTGATTTATCAAAAGCCACTATCAGCAAAACCATCAAGTGGTGGACACCTTCGATTAAGGAATCTTCTGATCTGAGTTTTGATCAAGCGGCTGAGAAGGTGCGCGAACAGTTTCTCGAAAATGTAAAACTGCATTTACGTAGTGATGTGCCTTTAGGTGCGGCTTTGTCGGGTGGTATAGACTCGTCTGCTGTGGTTTGTGCGATGCGCCATTTAGAACCCAAAGCCGATATTCATACCTTCAGTTATATAGCCAAAGACTCGCCCGTTTCTGAAGAAAAGTGGGTTGATTTTGTTAATGAGCATACTCATGCTAAAAGTTATAAGGTCGTGGCAAATGGGCATGAGCTTTTAAGGGATTTGGATGACCTTATCCAAGCGCAAGGCGAACCGTTTGGTAGCACCAGTATTTATGCTCAATACCGCGTCTTTCAATTGGCAAAACAAAACGGCATAACCGTTACCCTGGATGGTCAGGGTGCGGATGAGTTGTTGGCTGGGTATTCCGGTTATCCTGTCCAGCGTATGCAGAGCTTATTTGAACAACGTGATTTTAAAACACTGCTTTCTTTCACACATAATTGGAAAAGCTGGCCTGGTAGAGGGAGCTTAAAAGCTTACAAATGTTTAGGGGCAGGCATGCTACCCAATAGTATGCGCCCCTTGTTTAAAGATTTACTCATAAAATCGCCGAAACCCGATTGGCTTAATATAGAATACCTAGCTTCTCAGGGCGTTGATTTAAAAACTGATTTACAGAGCCAACAAACTGAAAATCGTGGGCGCCGCGTTGTTGAAACTTTAGCAAACTCACTTCAATTAGAAGGCTTGCCCCAATTGTTGCGACA
The DNA here is from genome assembly GCF_049390205.1 of Alishewanella sp. d11. Classification (GTDB taxonomy): domain Bacteria; phylum Pseudomonadota; class Gammaproteobacteria; order Enterobacterales; family Alteromonadaceae; genus Alishewanella. The sequence continues at coordinate 2,862,337 of NZ_CP186547.1, forward strand.
TGGTGATCGTAACTCTATGTGTTTTTCGGTTGAAAGTCGTGTTCCTTTTTTAACGCTCCCAACATCAGACCTTTTATTGAGCCTACCGGAAGAGTATTTGATTTCGAATAAAGGTGAAACCAAAAGTGTTTTCCGTGCGGCTATGCGTGGTATCGTTCCTGATCAGATTTTGGACAGAAAAGATAAAGTTGGCTTTGAAACCCCTGAAAAAGTTTGGCTGACGGCCATGGCACCGAATTTGCGTCTATGGCTTCAAGATGCTAATGAGATCAAATTTATAAACACAAATGAACTCTTAAAAGAATTTGATTTAATTATTGCAGGAAACAAACCTTTCACTTGGCAAATATGGCGCTGGGTAAACTTTGTTCGCTGGCATAAAAATATATTTGCTTGAGCGTAACTGTTTTAAGTTTCGATTACTACAAGATGCTAAACAAGCTAAAATATAAATTTAGGATGTAGATTCAATGAAAATAGTCACTATTCTGGGTGCTCGACCACAGTTTATTAAAGCTGGTACTGTTAGCCGTGAAATTCTTCGTCAGTGCGAATTGGGGGCTGATATTAAAGAGGTTATTATCCATACAGGGCAACATTACGATGCTAATATGAGTGATGTTTTTTTTGAGGAAATGCAAATTCCTAAGCCTGATTATTTTTTGGGAGTTGGTGCCAAAACGCATGGTTCGATGACTGGGCAGATGATCGAGAAAATAGAAGATGTTTTGTTGAACGAAAAGCCGGATTGGGTTCTCGTGTATGGAGATACAAATTCTACCCTGGCTGGGGCGATTGCGGCATCTAAGCTTCATATTAAAATTGCCCACGTTGAAGCAGGTTTACGGTCGTTTAATATTCGGATGCCCGAAGAAGTCAACCGTATTTTGACTGACCGTATCAGCTCAATTTTATTTTGCCCTACACAGGCAGCGGTTGATAACTTGAAAAATGAAGGCATTAATCATTGGCAAAACAATGCAAAAGTGGTCTTGTCCGGTGATGTCATGCAAGATGGGGCTTTTTTTTATAAAAATTTGGCACAGCAACCACAAGGTTTTTTGATTGATGATGATTATGTGCTTTGTACAATTCACCGTGCGGAAAATACTGATGATCCAAAGCGCTTATTCGCAATTTTTGAAGCATTAAACCAAATAGCCAAAAACCAACAGGTTGTTTTGCCTTTGCATCCACGTACAAAAAAAATAATTCAAGAATTACAAATTAATACCAAAAACCTTACTATTATCAACCCAGTGGGTTACCTCAACATGGTTTGGCTAATACATCATTCGAGCTTAGTAATGACTGATAGCGGTGGTTTACAAAAGGAAGCGTATTTCTTTGCAAAACCCTGCATAACTATGCGGGATGAAACTGAATGGGTAGAACTAGTTGAAGCGGGTGCTAATAAACTTGTTGGTGCAGATAAAGCCAAAATCCTAGCCGGATACCAAACAATGCAAATGAGCTTGAGAAATGATTCCTATGACCCTAACTTATACGGTGGTGGGGAAGCTGCTATGAAGATTATAGCGGAGTTGTTACGTTGAAAATTTTGTTTGTAACTTATTTCTTTGCACCTTACAATTGCATAGGCGCAGTACGTACAACTAGAACGGCTGAATTATTAAATGAAATGGGACATGATGTACGTGTAATATCTGCTTATAATCAAAATTTAGCCCCTAATTTGTTATCAACTTTTCCTGAAAGTAATATTGAGAGAACAAAATGGGTTGACCTTGAGAAGCCAATATATTCTATCTTAGGAAAGAAAAGTGTATCATCTTTAAAGGGGAATTTACATAAAGCTTCATTTAAAGGTCGTTTTTTAAGCCTGCTTAATCAAGTTTATCAGCGAATTATATCTATTCCAGATAAGTATATAGGCTGGTATCCATATGCTTTTAAGGAAGCAAATAGATTAATTGATTCTGGTTGGTTTCCTGATGTTATTTATGCATCAGCTACACCTTACACTTCTTGTGTTATTGCAAATGCATTATCAAAACGATTTGAAATACCTTGGGTAGCAGAACTTCGAGATCTTTGGTCTGATAATCATTATGGTTATAATAGTTGGTTAGACCAAATTTTTGAAAGTAAAGTATTAAAAAGAGCAGCCGCAATTGTAACAGTGTCGGAACCATTAAAAGACGTACTCTCAAAAAAATACCCTAGAATTCCAGTTTCAGTCATTTTAAACGCATATGATGAGAATGATTTCAATTTAAAAAATACTAAACCAACTAATAAAGGATGTATTAATATCGTTTATACTGGATCTGTATATGCTGGAAAAAGAGATCCATCACCTCTGTTCGAGTTACTTTGTTCAAGACCTGATTTGCGAAAAATTACTAAGATTGATTTTTATGGTAGTAATCTAGGCTTTATAGATTTCTTAATAAAAAAATATGATCTTGGCTCATGCATTACTCTTAATTCCATGATATCCCGTGAAGAAGCTATAGCTAAACAGTCTAACTCAGATATTTTACTTTTACTTACATGGAATGATCCAAAAGAGAAAGGAATCTTAACTGGTAAGCTTTTCGAGTATATTGGTGCGGCAAAACCAATTTTGCTTATAGGTGCAATACACGATGATGCTGCTAACATTATAGTTCAAAATGGTTTTGGTTTTGCTGCTAATGAACCCCCAATAATCGGGGATTTTATAGACAGTGTGTTTGCAAATCATTTCTTATTTAATACAGAAAAACGAGTTTTGTATGAACGTAAGGAGCAAGTTGTTAATTTAGTACGAGTATTCCGTGATGTTATTAAGTAAACCATGGAGTGTTAGTCCTCTTGCTTTTTTTCTCGGCTTGGGGCTAGGTACTGGATATATGACTTCGTTGCGATTTCTGGGGCCAATTGGGCCTTCAGAAATTTTTTTCCTAGTTTCTTATCTCATATTGTTTGTAAAGTTTGGGCGTAGTTTAGCAAGGTTTAATTATGATTTTTCTGGGTTAATCAAGCTTTATTTTTTATTTTTTGTTTTAGTAATTTTTCCTCTAATGACCTCTGTCACAGCTCTTGTTCTTGGTGAAAAGGTATTTCCTGAATACATTGCCTCATTTATTCTTGGAGTCTCACTCTCTTTCTTACTTGTTGAAGCTCTAAAAAATAAATACATACATATGAATGCTGTAGTGTTTTGGTTTGCGATTTCTTTCATTATATCAAATTTGTTTACAATTTACTTGTTTGGTGTAACATCTGCGCAAGAACGCTACTCTGGAGCTGCTAGCAATCCAAATCAGTTGATGTTTTATGCATCCTGTCTTTCAATGCTACTTGTTATTTATTCAAGACGTCTGTCATTAATATTCCTTCCAATTGTTGTATGGATTGCATTGAAATCTGAGAGTGATGCTTATATCTTGACTTTATTTGTAACTCTTTTTCTATATATTGTTTTACTGGTTTTTTTTGGTAAAAAATTATCTTTCAGTACATCCATATTTTTAATCATTATTTTGATGTGTTTTGGCCTGTATTTCCTTTTTTTAAGGTTTTCTGATATTGTTTTGTCTATTTGGAATGCCGCTGATGAGGGTGGTGTTAGAATAAATCTTTTTATTAATGCTGTTTATGCAACATTGGAATCTCCCTTTTTCGGCTTTGGTGCTGGTAATTTTAGTGGTATTGAATCACCCTTTTCGGGTTTAGAGGCTCACAACACTTTTCTCGATTTTAGCATGCAATTTGGAATTCTATTTCCTGTTCTTATTTACTATGTTTTTTTTGTTTTTCTTATAGATAGAGTTCGCCAAGGCTTTTACTTGCAAGCTGCATTCGTAGCCGCTTTCATAGTTTCTGGTTTTTTTCATTTTACAGGTAGACATTTCTATTTTTGGGTCGAGTTTGCTATTTTTTACTTTTATGTTTTTTATTCGAAAAGAGCTAATTCTTGATGATAATTAATCAGAGTTATTTCATTTCTATAGCCTCAAGTTGAGCAGTGTTGTTGGATATAATTTAATGTACAGATATTTACTGTGAGTGGTAGATATTAGTTGCAATATGTATGGGGATTAAATTTGGTGTGTGGTTTTGCAGGTTTTATTTCACGTGATAAGATAGCTGTTAATAATGAGAGCCTGCTAAATAGCATGGCAATGGCCATGTTTAATAGGGGTCCTGATAGCTCAGGTTTATGGTATAATGCCGAAGATAATATTGGTTTGGTTCATCGCCGCCTAGCAATAGTCGACTTGTCTGAAGCTGGCCATCAGCCGATGTCATCAAAAAGCGGTCGTTATATGATTGCTTATAACGGAGAAATTTATAATCACCTAGAAATTCGTGCTGAGCTTGAAAATATCTGTCCACGTCACTGGCTTGGTCACTCAGATACTGAAACTTTGCTAGCAGCCATAGAGCAATGGGGTTTGAATACCACGTTAATTAAAGCGAGCGGAATGTTTGGTTTAGCTCTTTGGGATAATCAAGCTAAGATCTTGCAACTAGCCAGAGATCGTTTTGGTGAGAAGCCAGTATATTACGGTTGGCAACAGGGTTGTTTTTTATTTGGTTCACAACTTAATGCTTTGCGTGCTCATCCAGCTTTTAAGCAAGAAATAAATCGTGATGCAATAGCCTTGTTACTTCGTCATAACTATATACCTGCACCATATTCTATTTATCAGCAAATATTTAAATTACTACCAGGTACTATTCTTACTTTAGATGCAAACAATCAATTACTTGTAGAAAGTTACTGGTCGGTTCGTGATGTTATGGCTCAATCTGCAGCAGATATCTATGATAAGCCAGTTGAGCAACAACTTTTAGCTTTAGAGCAAACTCTTAAAGAGGCGGTTGCGAAACAAATGTCTGCTGACGTGCCGTTAGGTGCATTTTTATCAGGTGGTATTGATTCTTCACTTATTGTAGCTTTGATGCAGGCTCAAACAACAAAGCCTGTTAAAACATTTTCTATTGGTTTTGATGACCCTCGTTTTAACGAGGCCGAGTTTGCAAGAGAAGTAGCAAATCATTTAGGTACAGAACACACTGACTTATATGTTACTTCGGAGGATGCGTTAGCTGTAGTTCCCATGTTAGCCGATATCTTTGATGAGCCATTTTCTGATTCGTCACAAATCCCAACTTATTTAGTATCAAAAATCGCCCGTAAACATGTAACTGTATCCTTATCAGGGGATGCGGGGGACGAGCTGTTTTGCGGATATAATCGATATTTACTAACACGTCAACTTTGGCATAAGATCAATAAGGTACCTGTTTCTTTGCGGAAACTTGCCTCACTTTTGATGACTACCGTTCCTATAAAAGGTTGGGATTTTATCAATAAATTTTTGCCTACCCGATTGCAGCTTAATAATTTTGGCGAAAAATTACATAAAGCAGCTTCAGTAGTTGCATGTCGTAATGTTGATGATTTATATATGGGGTTGGTTTCTCACTGGCAGAACCCTGAGAAGGTAGTGTTGGGTAGCAAAGAGCCATCAACAGTTTTGACAGATCCAACACGTAAAGCTAATTTTACTGATCCAATTTCACAAATGATGGCACAAGACACTCTTAGTTATCTACCCGATGATATTTTAGTAAAAGTAGATAGGGCTGCCATGGCTGTTTCTCTAGAAACTCGTGTACCATTCCTTGATCATAAAGTGCTAGAGCATGCTTGGCGTTTACCTGAATACATGAAATTGAATCAAGGTCAGTCTAAATGGTGTTTACGGCAGATTTTGTATAAGTACGTGCCAAAAGACTTAATAGAGCGGCCAAAGATGGGTTTTGCCGTTCCATTAGATAGCTGGTTGCGAGGCCCCTTAAGGGAGTGGGCTGATAGTTTGCTTAACCATGATCGCCTAGTAACCGAAGGCTTTTTTGATGCTACGTTAATAACTAAGATGTGGAATGAGCATAAAACAGGCAAACGTAACTTGCAGTATCAACTGTGGGATATCTTGATGTTTCAAGCTTGGTATGAGAAATATCATAAATGAAAGCGAAGATACTTTTCGTCGTAAACGTAGATTGGTTTTTTGTTTCACATCGTTTGCCTATAGCTGTTGCAGCAAAAGAGGCGGGTTATGAGGTTCACGTCGCGTGTCAGTTGACAGATAAAGCAGATGTATTGGTATCCTCTGGTTTCGTAGTGCATGAGTTAAAGCTAGAGCGAAGTGGAACCTCAATTGTTGCAGAGCTCAAAACGTTATTTTCCATATGGAGATTAATTAGTAAGCTTAAACCATCGCTAATTCATATGGTTACTATAAAGCCCGTGTTGTACGCTGGTATCGCTTCGCGTTTTTTTCGCGTAGCCAGGGTGGCATCGATTTCAGGTTTGGGTTTTGTGTTTATCGCTGAAGGCTTTAAAGCTAAGTTGTTGCGTTTTTTTATTAGTTTACTGTACCGCTTTGCACTCAGAAATTCGGCAACGAGGGTTATCTTTCAAAATAATACAGATAAGCAGTTGTTTATTTCTCAAAAAATCATTGAAGAAAATTCGGCGGTTACAATCCGTGGCTCGGGAGTTAACCTAAATAATTACGTGATTAGTGAGGAGCCAGCGGGGGCGCCGGTTTTTTTGTTACTTGCCAGACTTTTAGTTGACAAGGGCGTCTTAGAATTTGTTGAAGCTGCCAAGTTGCTTAAAGCCCGAGGCTTGGATTGTCGTATGGTATTGGTTGGTGATACTGATGAAAATCCAAAGTCAGTTACTAAGCAACAAATTGATAGTTGGGTCTCTGACGGTTTAGTCGAGTATTGGGGCTATTCTAAAGATGTTAATTCAACCTACGCTAACTGTCATGTTGCTGTGCTGCCAAGTTATCGCGAGGGGCTACCAAAATCACTCATTGAAGCTGCAGCTTGTGGGCGAGCAGTGATTACTACAGATGTGCCGGGATGTCGTGATGCTATTACTCCTGACGAAACGGGTTTGCTTGTCGAAGTCAAAAATGCAGAACAACTCGCTGATGCGATAGAAAAACTGAGTGTTAATAAGCATTTGCGCCTGAAGCTGGGCCTTAACGGCCGGCGATTGGCAGAGGCTGAGTTTGATATCAACACAGTAGTGGGCATCCATCTGAAGCTTTATCAGGAATTATTGGGGCGTTGAATTGCTTAAGGGTGTAATTTTAATTACCGGTCACACTGGTTTCGTTGGATCGGCCCTGGTGGCCGCGCTATCCGGAAGCCAATTAAGACTCGTCGGGCGTCGTCACATAGCGGGGCAGCCAGGACAGTTTTTTCAAAAAGAACTTACTACTACTGAAGACTACTCCGACTGCCTGGCCGGCGTTTCGGTCGTCATTCATGCAGCGGCGCGTGTACATGTGATGGATGATACTGCTGCAGACCCGTTGGCAGCATACCGTGAGGTCAACGTTGCCGGAACTCTTAATCTGGCTCGTCAAGCCGCAGCGTCCGGCGTAAAGCGTTTTATTTTTATTAGTACGATTAAAGTAAACGGTGAGTCAACGCTACCAGGTTGTCCTTTGACTTCTAGTGATATAAGCCAAGCTACTGATGCTTATGGGATATCAAAAGTTGAAGCGGAAGTGGCTTTAAAATCGTTATGTGCAGAGACAGGGATGGAGTTTGTGATTATTCGCCCCCCACTGGTATACGGTCCAGATGTAAAAGCCAATTTTGCTGCTATGTTAAAGCTTGCCAAGAAGAATTTGCCACTGCCTCTGGGCGCGATTCATAATGCACGCAGCATGGTGGCATTGGATAATTTAGTTGATTTGATAGTCACCTGTATTGAACACCCCAAAGCTGCCAACCAGATTTTTTTGGTTAGTGACGATAATGATGTGTCGACCACCGAACTTTTAAAGCTGATGGTTGAGGCCTATGGCAAAAAGCCCTGGTTGATTCCTGTGCCGATGAGTTGGTTTAGACTGGCTGGTAAACTAACCGGTAAGCAAGCCATTGTGGATAGGCTCTGTGGTAATTTACAGGTAGATATTACCCACACCAAAGAAACACTGGGTTGGAAGCCTCCTATTTCAGTCGCAGAAGGTATTAGGCGCTGCTTTACTGACAGTATTTAGTTGTAATTATTAGATTGTTTTTTTGAATTTTGAGGCTTTATGTTGATTCGATTGCTGGACATTATTTTTGCTTTTTGCGGCTTGTTGTTTGGTTTTCCGGTTTTGGTAATTCTTACCATTATCGGCTTATTTGATACCGGTTCCCCGATTTTTCGCCAAGTTCGGGTTGGTCGTTATAAAAAGCCATTTACGCTGGTTAAGTTTCGTACCATGAAAAAAGATACCGCTTCTGTGGCGAGCCACTTGGCCAGTGCCAGTGCTATTACGCCGTTTGGTAGTTTTCTGCGTAAAACCAAGCTTGATGAGCTGCCGCAACTTTGGAATGTGTTATGGGGTGATATGAGCTTGGTGGGGCCGCGGCCTGGCTTGTTTAATCAAGAAGAGCTTACCGCTGCGCGTGATAAAAAAGGTATTTTTAATGCCCGCCCTGGTATTACTGGATTGGCACAGGTTAATGAAATTGATATGTCTACGCCTGAATTATTGGCAGAAACCGATGCCAAAATGCTGCAAAATCTTACCTTAGCCAATTACTTCAAATATATTTTTATGACTGTCGCTGGGAAAGGTAGTGGTGATCGCATAAAAAAATAACCTAGTAGCAATATGCAGCTTTGGTTTATCTGGCCTATAGTAAGTTTTACTCACTAATTTATTTTATACGCGGAGACAAGGATGTCGAAGTTTATTAGTCCTCCAAGTTTTATTCACCATGGTGCTGTTGATGGCGTGACCGGGTCTTGTCATGAATATCAACTTGCCCCCGATTATGCACTGCTGATTGACTGTGGCCTATTTCAAGGCGACGAGCAGGGTAGTGGTAATAAAAGTAACCTCAACATTAATTTTCCTATCTCGTATATCAAGGCGTTAATTGTTACCCATGTGCATATCGATCATGTGGGGCGTATTCCTTATCTGTTGGCTGCTGGTTTTAAAGGGCCGATCTATTGCTCTATCGCCTCGGCACACTTACTACCGCTGGTACTGGAAGATGCGCTTAAAGTTGGGGTAACCCGTGATGAACAGCTTATTGCTGGTTTTTTACGTGCGGTAGGCCGGCAAATTGTCCCTTGTGCTTTTAACCAGTGGCTTAGCTTGCCGGAAGAGGCTGGAGTATTTCGGCTACAAAAAGCCGGGCATATTTTAGGCTCTGCCTATGTAGAAATTAAGCATCAGCTTCAAATCGGCAAGGCTAAAACAGCTAAACCTTTTATTACCGTATTTTCCGGCGATTTAGGTGCACCCTATTCACCCTTATTGCCTGCGCCTAAACCGCCTTATGCGGCAGATGTAGTGGTTATTGAAAGTACTTATGGTGATAAAAATCATGAAAATCGTCGCCAGCGTATTCAGCGTTTAGAACAGGTATTACTGCACTCGCTACAAGATAACGGCACAGTGCTGTTTCCGGCCTTTAGTATTGGCCGAACCCAAGAATTATTGTACGAACTTGAAACGCTAATCTATCGTTTGCGCGATAAGCCTATTCACCAGCATTTACGTTGGCAAGAGTTGACGGTGATTGTCGATTCGCCGCTAGCGGCCAAATTTAATGTTGCTTACCAGCAATTAGCTGCCTGTTGGGATGATGAAGCAAAAAAACGGTTAACCCAAGGTCGTCATCCGCTTAACTTTAGCCAGTTACATACTATTGATAGCCATGCCGAACATCTCGCTGCGGTTAATTTACTTAGCAGCACCAAAAAACCGGCGATTGTTATTGCTGCCAGCGGTATGTGCGAAGGTGGCCGAGTTGTCAATTATTTAAAAGCATTGCTAGACGATGCAGCACATCAAGTGGTTTTTGTCGGCTTTCAAGCCCGCGGTACCTTAGGGGCGGCCATTCAAAAGTTTGGGCCGCGGGGTGGCTATGTTATGATTGAGGGCCAAAGAGTCGATATTAAGGCTGAAGTAATTACTTTAGGTGGCTACTCAGCGCATGCTGATCAAGCAGGTTTGTTACAATTTATTAAAGGCATGCGCAAAAAGCCACAACAGGTTAGAATAGTGCATGGCGAGGTTAGCGCTAAGCAGGTGTTACAGCAAAAGCTATCACCCTATGTTACAGAGGTTATTATTGCTTAGGCTAGCGTAGCCTCTTGGTGTGGCTACTTAGGTAAAGCAGCTTGCTATTATTAAGCTTTAAAAAGTTATCAAGTGAAGGTTCTATGAAAACAAATGTGGTTCGTAAAGCAGTTATTCCTGTAGCAGGTCTGGGTACTCGTATGTTGCCAGCTACCAAAGCCATTCCTAAAGAAATGTTGCCAGTAGTCGATAAGCCGCTTATTCAGTACGTTGTACAAGAATGTATCGCAGCAGGTATTAAAGAAATTATTTTGGTTACGCACTCGTCTAAAAATAGTATCGAGAACCACTTTGATATCAGTTTTGAGCTAGAGTCGATGTTGGAAAAGCGGGTAAAACGCCAGCTTCTAGAAGAAGTGCAAAATATTTGTCCAAAAGACGTTACCATTATGCATGTGCGCCAAGGTCAAGCTAAAGGTTTAGGCCATGCGGTACTTTGTGCCCGCCCGCTAATTGGGAATGTGCCTTTTGCGGTAGTATTGCCAGACGTGCTAATTGATAGTTACGACAGTAACTTAAAGCAAGATAACCTAGCGCAAATGGCGCAGCTATTTAACCAAAGTGCCGTTAGCCAAGTCATGGTTGAGCCAGTGCCTATGGCCAATGTTTCTAGCTATGGTGTTGCCGATGTGCAAGGTCATACCATGCAAGCGGGTGAAACCACGCCAATGACTGCTATAGTCGAAAAGCCGCCGGTAGACGAAGCCCCGTCAAATCTGGCCGTAGTAGGGCGTTATGTATTTTCACCGGATATATGGGAAGCGTTAGAATATACGCCGCTGGGTGCCGGTGATGAAATTCAACTGACTGATGCTATTGCCATTTTAATGAAAACGCAGCCGGTAAATGCTTACCATATTATTGGCCGTAGCCACGACTGCGGCAATAAACTGGGCTATATGCAGGCCTTTGTGGAGTTTGGTATGCGCGATAAAGTGCTTGGCCCTGCTTTTAGCCAGTGGTTAGCGCACTTACCAAGCACAAAGGCATAATTTAATTATTTTTTAATGCTGCTATACTGTATTTTCAGTATAGCGACATTTGTTTTATTTAAAGGCGCAAAAAGGTTGTTAGCGCTTTTTACTAAGGCAACTGTTTTCCCTGGGGTTGGGGTACGGAGTAAACAATGCTTGCATGGCTGCTATCGCTGCCGCGTTCGGTAAAGCGATTAGTATCAATTTTAATTGATACTTTTTTTTTAACGGTTTCTATTAGTGCGGCTTTTTTATTAACGCAAAATGGTAATACCAAACAGGTTGAGCTGATTGCTTTAGCCTTTTTTATTACCTTATTTCTTACGCTACTTATCTTTACCCGGTTGGGGTTATACCGAGCAGTGATCCGCTTTATGGGGCAGCATGCTTTAGGTGCGGTTCTTTTAGGTATTTTAGGGAGCTGTTTTGCTCTAGCTGGCTTATTTGCTTTATTGGGCGTACAAGAACGTGCCAGCTTAGTCATTGTGTATGGCTTATTAGCTTTGGTCACTTCAGGTGGTGTGCGTCTTGCTGCCAGAATGTTGTTGCAACCTAATAACAATTGCCATAAAACCCGCGTATTAATTTACGGCGCAGGCTCCTCTGGTCGGCAGTTAGCCCAAGCCTTATTAAACGGTGATCAGTATCAGCCAGTTATGTTCGTCGACGACGATTCGACCTTGCAGCGCTCGACCATTTTGGGCATTCCTGTGGCCAGTCCTGCGAACATTGCTAGCCTGATTAAACAAAAACAGATTGGTCGGGTGCTATTAGCCATGCCGTCGGCTAGCCGTTCGCGCCGTCGCGAAGTGCTCGATAAGCTTGAGTATTTGCCAATACCGGTGCTGTCTATCCCTGGTATGAGTGATTTAGTTGATGGCAGCATGCGGATTGATGAGCTGCAAGACGTTAAAATTGAAGACTTACTGGGTCGCGATGCGGTGGCTCCCAAAACCAAGCTACTGCATGCCAATATTCAACATAAGGTGGTTATGGTAACCGGGGCAGGTGGCTCTATTGGCTCGGAATTATGTAGGCAAATTATCCATTGCCAGCCCAAAACTTTAGTGCTGTTTGAGCTATCCGAATTTGCGTTATATAGCATAGAGCAAGAGCTGCAAAATACCATTAAAGAACAAGGACTAGAGGTCACGCTTATTCCAGTAATGGGTTCGGTACAGCGGCAAAATCGTTTAGAAACCCTGATGCGGACCTTTGCGGTAAATACCGTTTACCACGCTGCAGCTTATAAGCATGTGCCTTTGGTCGAATATAATGTGGTGGAAGGGGTGCGTAATAACGTATTTGGCACCTGGTATACCGCCGATGCGGCGATTAAAGCCGGCGTTGAAACCTTTGTGCTTATTTCTACCGATAAAGCTGTGCGCCCCACCAATGTGATGGGGGCGTCTAAACGCTTAGCAGAACTGGTTTTGCAAGCCTTAGCGCAATATCAAAGCCGTACCCGGTTTTGCATGGTGCGCTTTGGTAATGTTCTTGGCTCCTCTGGCTCGGTAGTACCGCTGTTCCGCGAGCAAATTCGCAAAGGCGGCCCCATAACGGTTACCCATAAAGATATTATTCGTTATTTTATGACGATACCCGAAGCCGCGCAGCTGGTTATTCAAGCCGGTGCTATGGGCAAAGGCGGCGATGTATTTGTGTTAGATATGGGCGAGCCGGTAAAAATTGCCGACTTAGCCCGCCGCATGTTGCATTTAATGGGCTTAGAAGTGCGAGATGCTGAACATCCACATGGCGATATTGAAATTAAATATACGGGTTTAAGGCCTGGCGAAAAGCTATATGAAGAGCTGCTGGTCGGCAACAATGTACGTAATACCGAGCATCCCCGCATTATGGCGGCAGACGAAGTCTGCTTAAGTTGGGAGGAGATGCAGCATTTATTATTACGCTTAGACAAAGCCTGTAACAATTTTGCGGTAGAAGAGATTATAGAATTAATTCGTAGTGCGCCTACCGAATTTAACTATAGTAATGCTACTAGTGATTTAGTGGTAAATGCGGCTTGCCCTGTGAGTGTGTTAGGGCAGTTGGCTAAAGTGGCCAATGCAAATGGTATAGTGAACCACGAATTGTCAGCAAATTTGACCAAGATGGCTTACTCTACCAGTAAAGACAGCAAGCAACATGTACCAAAGGAGTTGGCAGATACCTTAAGTTGTGCCGAATTGGCAGCTGATGCTAAGCAGCAAATTGCCTAATAAACCTACCAGTAAAATGCGGCAGATATCTGCAGCACTTTATTGCTAATACTGTAACTTTGATTTATGCTTATTCAAAATCTGTCTATAGAGGGAATCTTTATGAAAAAATTAGCTATTGCAACTCTGGCTTTGGCCATGTCTTTTAGTGTGTCAGCGCAAACTGAGGAAAGTGCATCGTCAGGTACTTCAGTAACCACTATTGGTGGTATGACTATTGCTACAGCCACTACTTTAGGTATTTCAGCTGCTGTATTAGCGGCCATTATTTCTAATGCGCAAGAGTCTGGTGTATTACCAGAAGGTCCAATTACTCCACCAACCACTAGCACTGTTACCTCTACTACACCCAACTTAACCTTAGTGTGTAATGAAGGTGATGGCCAACCAGTTGATGGCGTTTGTACTAACAACAGCACTACTGTAACCGTAACCGGTACTGGTACTGCAACTTCTACTATTACTGTACCAGTAACTCGCACTTACCCTGCTATTCTTACTCGCATCTAAGTGTTACTTCTTAAAAGCCGCCTTTGGGCGGTTTTTTTTGCTTGTTAAAAAGGTTGTTACTTATGCGCGCTGTTAAGTTAGGTGTAATCACTGCTATTTTGCTGTTATTAACGGCTTGTGCCGGCACTTATCGCTCTTATATTGAGATGTATAAATTTGTATTAAACCCTGCGCAGGATGCGGTGCTTACCTATGAGCAGGTAACTACAACCGGCCACGATTTTTTATATGTGCGTAACGGCGAGCGCCCGCGTGCTGTACTCGGTTTAAGGTTTATTGAGCAACAGCAGCTAAAATGGCTAGCCGGCGATAATGCTATGCTGGTTACCCAGGGCGGCCGCGTGACCAAAACCTTAGGCTTAGAAAACGATTTACTTTATGTTAGTAACCTGATTAGCGATCCTTTGCCGCAAGCGCAAACGGCTGCAGGTTTGGGTATAAATAGCCTTAACAATGCTCGTTGGCTAAGAGCAACCGACTGGCAGTCGGGTGAATATGGTTTAGTGATTGAATCGCGCTTTACGGTGATTCCCAACCAAAGCCTGACTTTTTTTGATCAGGCCATTACCGTGCATAAAGTGATAGAAACCCTCACCGTGCAAGATAAACCCACCTACTGGCGTTTTGACGGTACTTGGCAAAATATCTTTTGGCTAGACGCCGCTACTGGGCGCGTATTACAAAGCCATCAACAGTTAACCCCCGCTGCGCAGCCCATTGAATTAATTTTTATTTCTGAAGTGGCTCGTCAGTTCCAACGCGCCGGTATTCAAATTGCAGCGGAGGCTATTTAATGAGCACTTTTGTTAGTCTAACTTACCGCATGCTGCTTGCTGCTGTTTGTGTGGTGTCCTGTTTTTTTAATCTTGCGTTGTTTTCGAGCGCTATTGCTTCGGCAGTACCTGCGTCAAACACTCAGGCCGCGGTAACAATCCAGTTAAATGAAGCAGAATTTACTTATACTGCTGCGCCACGCTTAAACGAGGTGTTAGCTCCCGTGGCACTGGATCGTCAGTGGTATTGGCCGGCAGCCCAGTTATTTCGGTTGAGTGCTGGCGCAAGCTCTGTAGCGCCAACGGCTGAACAAACGCAACAACAAATCTTAGCAAAGCTGACCGCCTTAATAGCGGATGCCGAGCCAGAATTACAGCAAGCGCTGTATGCGCTTGCTTATGAGATTAAGCAGTGGCAGGTGGCAGAACGCATTATACTGCCCATTGATTATGATTTAGCGCGGATTAATCCGGCTTTTAACCCGCGCTTTGAGCCGGGTAATTATGTGCTAAGGCTAACCGAGCGGCCCGATCAGGTGCGGATTTTTGGTGCTGTAAACAGTAGCCGTAATACTCCGCATATTGGCGCCTTAACGGTTGAGGCCTATTTAGCGGCGGTAAGTTTAAATGCTTATGCCGATACTGGCAAAGTATGGGTAATTCAGCCCGATGGCCACGTTAAAGCAGCCTTAGTGCATGCTGCCGCCAACAACCTGGTGCAGCCAATGCCTGGTGCCATGCTGTTTATTCCTTTTAGTGCCAGCTGGTTTAACAAGGATTTAGCCGAGTTAAATACCTTAGTGTTATCGCTTGCCGTCAATAGGGTTTTATAATGCATTCTTCTTTTCCTATGTTTAAGCTTTCTGCCTTAGCCTTGTTATGTTTGCCTTTGGCGGTAAAAGCGAGTAATCAACCTTATGTTTGGCAGCAAGCCCCTAACGCAACGTCGCAAATGGTGCATGGTGGGGTAGGCCTAATTCAAACCCCCACTGCGCGTATGGCCGATTCTGGCAATCTGTCGTTAAATTACACCGATAATGGCGAGTACCGTTTTTGGTCGGTTAGTTTACAGTTATTCCCTTGGATGGAAGCTACTGCCCGTTATTCAGATGTAAGAACGCGCTTATATAGCGATGACCCCGGTTTTAGTGGTGATCAAACTTACAAAGATAAAGGCTTAGACGTAAAGTTTCGGCTTTGGCAAGAAAGCCAATACCTACCCGAAGTCGCTTTTGGTTTTCGCGATTTTGGTGGCACCGGCTTATTTGAAAGCGAATATGTAGTACTTAATAAACGCTATGGCGCTTTTGATTTTAACCTAGGCATGGGCTGGGGCTACTTAGGTAAGGCCGGTAATACCAAGAACCCGTTTTGTGAAGTTCGCGACAGTTTTTGTACTCGGCCTGGTGGTATTTCAGGTCAAGGTGGCAAGATTGAATATTCGAAATTTTTTAAAGGACCCGCCTCGTTATTTGCAGGGATACAGTATCAAACCCCTTGGCAGCCTTTGGTATTAAAACTGGAGTATGAAGGCAATGATTACATAAATGATTTTGCCGGTACTTTAGTACAAGATAGTCGCCTTAACTTTGGGGCGGCTTATCATTGGAATAATTTTGTCTTCGATTTAAATTATCAGCGCGGCAATACCTTAGGCTTTGGTGTGCATTATGCGTTAAATATGAATACTGTAAGCCAAATAAAAGTAAAACCTGCAATGTTGCCGGTACCAGAAGATCGTTCGGCTAATCCTGATGGTATTAATTTTAATCTTCTGACCCATAACTTGTATTACAACGCCGGCTTTTTACCCAGAGCCATTACGGTGGATAAAGATGAGTTTATTTTGCATGGCCAGCAAATCGCTTATCGGCATGACGAAGAAGCGACTGAGCGTGTAGGGCGAGCTATAGCCGCACAGCTACCGGCTAACATTAATACTATTCGGGTAGTGGAATACCACAGTAATATGCCACAGGTTGAAAAGGTGATTAACGTTGCCGATTTTGCCGACGCGGTAACGCATGCGAAGTTAAATACCGATGTACGTTCTACTTATGTTCGGCAGCAGCCTGATAAAGCGAAGTTAGCCAAAGTTACTACCAATGATATGACCGGCTTTTATACCGGTGTTGAAACCTTTTGGGTGCAGTCTTTTGGTAACCCAGAAGAGTTCTTTATGTATCAAGGTGGGGTTTATATTGGTGCAGGCTATCGCTTTAATAACCAGTTTGGTATTAACAGTACCGCAAAAATTACCTTGCTAGAAAATTTTGATAAGTTCAATTTTACGGTAGACGCTTTTGAAACGCCGTTGCCTCGCGTGCGTACCTTTGTACGCGAATATGTAACTCGCAGTAATTTGGGTGTAGAAAACCTGTATGGCCACTGGCAAAAAGAAATCGCGCCCTCGTTATTTGCGCAGGCCTATGGCGGCTATTTAGAAACCATGTACGGCGGTGCCGGCGCGGAGCTATTGTATCGGCCGGTCGACAGTACTTTATCGTTTGGCGTAGATTTAAACTATGTACGGCAACGCTCGTACGAAAACGACTTTGGCTTCTTTGACTACAAGACCTTTACCGGTCATCTGAACGTGTATTGGCAGCCCAGCTTTTTACCTGATACCCGTTTAACCTTTAATATCGGTCAGTTTTTGGCAAAAGATAAAGGGGTAAATGTCGATTTTGCCAAGCGTTTCGATAGCGGCATGGTAGTGGGGGCTTATGCGGCCATTACTGATGTTTCAGCCGAAGAATACGGTGAGGGTAGTTTTACTAAAGGCTTCTATATCTCGATTCCCTTTGATTTATTCACCATTAAACCTTCGAAAGGGCGTGGGCAAATTCCTTGGGTACCCATTGGACGTGATGGCGGACAGCCACTTAATCGACCCATTAAGCTAATTGATCAAACAGAGATGCGTTCGCCTTTTGTTAACTAAGTTTTGATATCTTGGTGTTTATAAAAACGGAGGCTTTTGCCTCCGTTTTTGCTTTCCTGTTGATCTCGTAATACCATAGCGCGTAAATAAAGAATGTATTCTGTTATGGGCATTGATATGTTGTATTTTAATAGTCAAAGTATTCCTGAATTAGCGGGGCTTAATTTTGCGCAGCGCATGCAAGTATTGCGCACGGCGGCCGATCGTTTACCTGCACCGACTAAAATCTCGTTAAACATTGTTAAGCTGATTATTTTATCGGCATTATTCATTATGATTGCCCGAGCAGACGGCATTGCCATTGTTGGCTATGTGGTGTTACTGGTGGTGGTATACCCATTACTAACCCGGCCGCTGACGTACTATTTATGCCGAAAATCCTTAGCCACCATTCGCAAACAACAATTCCCCACCTAGTTATCCACCCGTCTCCGGTACCGGCCCGACCAGTTTATCCACACGTCTCCGGTACCGGACTGAGCTCCGAGGTCATACCGGTACCGGAGACGTGTTGATAAGTTGTGGTGGCATTAATGGGCGTGGGTGGCTATGTTTATTAGGGTGGGCTTTAACCAAGGTGATGTGTATTTATGAAAACAAAGTTTCTATTGTTTGCTGCTTTGGTTTTGTCTGGGCTTACTGCTTGTGGCGGTGGGGGCGGTGGTTCTGCTGCGCCGCAAACCTTTACTATTCAGATTGGTAATTTCACCGGCGGGCGTATTTCACCGGCTACGATAACGGTTTCTGCAGGGCAAACAGCTACTTTCACGGTTACAGCTGACACTGGATTTGAGCTGGTAAGCGTGAGCGGTTGCGGCGGGACTCTTTCAGGTAATACTTATCGAACTGGGCCGATAGCAACCAATTGTAGCATTACTGCCACCTTTAACCGACTGAGTTATGCTGTATCGGCTGCTGCAGGTAATGGCGGCTCTATCACTCCTGCGCTGGTTAATGTGCAACATGGTGAGACAACCGCTTTTGATGTGACTGCCAATACGGGATTTAGTTTGGCCAGTGTTACTGGATGTGGTGGCACTCTTTCAGGTACGCGCTTTACTACTGCGCCCATTACCTCTGCCTGTTCAGTCAATGCCAGCTTTTCTGCTTTAACCTTTACCGTACAAACCCAAGTGCAGGGTAGTGGCGTAATAACGCCTGCCGAGCAAGTGGCTAATTTTAATCAACAACTCACCTTTACGCTCAAACCGGAAGCAGGTTATACGGTAGCCAGTGCTACCGGCTGTGGTGGTACTTTACAAGGGCTGGAGTATGTTACTGCGCCTATCACGGCGGCTTGTACTGTGAATGTTAGCTTTGAGCCCGCAATGTATACCTTGTCTGCAACCTCAAGCGGTGGTGGTGCTATCACCCCGGCAACCATAACATTAGCTGCTGGTGGCCGTGCTGAGTTTACTTTGCAGCCAGATAATGGTTTTCGTTTCAAACAATTAGACGGCTGTACTGGCTACTTCGAGGATAATAAATTTATCGTTGAAAATGTAACAGCCGATTGCGCCATTGTTGCTCAGTTCAATAATGCAGAAAACATTGAATTTGCCGATGTGCGCTTAGCACAAGCTGTTAGATCGGCATTAGGGCTAAGTGCCTCACAGGCGATCACCGCTGCTCGGGTCGCGCAACTGACTTCACTGAATGCAGCTGGCCGCGATATCGCCCGTTTAGATGGGCTGCAATACGCCACAGCGTTGCAGTTTTTAGATATTTCTAACAATAGAATCAGTAACTTTTCAGTATTGAATTTATTGTCTGCGCAATCGCCGACCAATTTAACGGCGTTGTACATAGGCCGAAACCCTGCCGCGCAGTTACCTGATTTCAGGCAAT
This sequence comes from Alishewanella sp. d11, assembly GCF_049390205.1. Taxonomy (GTDB): domain Bacteria; phylum Pseudomonadota; class Gammaproteobacteria; order Enterobacterales; family Alteromonadaceae; genus Alishewanella. The sequence continues at coordinate 2,881,750 of NZ_CP186547.1, forward strand.
TTAGTGCGTTACGTAACCTATCGTTGGCAAATTTAGAACTAAGCCGTTTACCGCAGTTGGCCGGTTTAACGCAATTAAACTTCTTGAACATTAGAAACAACCGACTGACAGAGTTAACCGAGTTAACATCACTACCCATAGCGGATTTGTACTTGAATAGTAATCCACTTCCCGATGATGCCTTTAGTGTATTAGCGACCTTGCCCTTAAAAACGCTGCATGTCGATGATACCGACTTTACCTCGGCAGAGCGTATTTCGATGCTCAACCTGTTACAGGATTTTTCCGCTAACTATACTTTATTGAGCAATCTTACTGCCTTACAAGGCCTGAGTAACTTAAGAACCTTATCTATTTATGGCACTCAGGTCTTTGATATCAAACCGTTATTAAGTCTATTCCCAACAAATAATGGCGCTGTGTATCTGGGGGGCTGCCTGAAAACTCAGGGGTTTGCCCGTGCTACGGCTGTAATCACTGAGCTGCAAGGGCGCGGCAACTTTGTGCAAGTATATGATTGGGCAGTGCCTTTTAATACTGGATGCTCTGCAGGTGAGAATTTAATCCAGGATCTCGCTGTTAGCGCTGTTTTGGATAATAACGGCTTGCGTTTAGATTGGTCGCTAAATAGCACTGATGAAGGCCCTTGGCGTTGTGAATTGCACTTCAATTTAGGACAACAACAACCGCGCGTACCTGCAAAGGTATTGGAGAACTGCCACCTGCAACGAAGCTGGTTAATTTCAGATATTAATTTAGATATTGCCGAACCGCATTTAATTATTGATAACGGTTTATTTCGAACCTGGGATAGGGCCGATGCTGGCGTGGTAGTGAACGCTGCAGGATTACCCGATCCCTATTTGCATAGTTCTGATTGGTTACAAATTGTGGTGAAAAATAATCCTTTCTTGGTTCCTAATCGAGAAGCGAAACTGCGGTTACATGTTTTATCATCGACTAATGCTGCTCCTCCGCCAGTGCAAGCGTGGCTGATTGATGCCGGTATCAGAACCCCGCTAGCCGTTGCTGCGCCAGCTCGGCTGCCAACACAAAAACAAGCGGGCAATTTATCTGAGAGTTATTTGATCACATTGCCGGCTGCAGCGGCTAAGTCCGGTATTCAAGTAGCCTATGCTATAGGTGGCCAAGCCGAGCGCCTGATTGAACCGCAATTTGCAGCGGTTAATAGTATTGATTTAACTGTAGTGCCCTTCCAATTGGGGGAAACGATCACCACACCGCCTACAAACAGTTTAATCGAAAACTCTATTTTGACCGTTTGGCCTTTTGCTAGTGTAAACGTAATTAATCGACAGCCTTACCGTCTGACTACTGCACCTGATCAAAATAGTAACTCGACAATGTTGGGCGAGCTGTTTGATTTACGGGCTGCTGAAGGTGGGCGCAGTTTTTATTATGGTTATTACACTCGCGACATGAATAGCGATGGCTTTGCCGGGATGGCGTACCGACCTGGTACCTCGGGTGTTGGCGTAGTGCCTTTTGGCCAGATTGATTATATTTTAAGCCACGAACTTGGGCATAACTTAAATTTACAGCATGCGCCTTGTGGTGATCCCTCTGGCATTGATCCTAATTACCCCTATGCTAATGGCTTAATTGGTACCTGGGGCGTTCCTTTATCTTTTAATAGCTTGTTATCGCCGACTATTTATCGCGATGTGATGAGTTATTGTAATAATGAACACGTGTCGGACTACAACCTAGAGTTAGTACAAGATTACATTACTGAACGACAAGATTCGCCGGCGCTGCATTTGCGGCTGGCGGGTGTCTCGGCAGCGGTTACAACTTCAGCTACGATGGCGCGCAGTTTAGGGGCACAACCTGCGATGTTTTATCGCTTTGAATTAAATGATGCTGCTGTGCCTACTGTGTTACAAGCTATGCAGATAACAAGGTTACCTGAGGCTAGAGTTGCAAGTCGTTTTAGAGTGTTGGCAGAATTTAGCCAAGGTGCACCTTTGCCGATACCTGTTGAAAAGTTAACGTTTGGGCATGGCGATAGCCCTGAGCAAATCAGCTTTGCGGTGCCATTAACGTCAAGTGGTGGCCAATTACTGGCTTGGTCACTATTCGATGGTCAGCGCTTGTTACATCATGAGCAAATGCCACAAGCCAGCGCCACTGCCGCTAACACCTTAGCCGCTTCAGGTATTCGTGTTGAAGAGCGAGCAGGGCAGGTGTGTGTGGTTATTCCAAGTCAGGCTGATGGCGTAAATCTGTTGTTGCAGCAGCAAGACCAGACGATGGTGATGGCCCTTAACGAAAGCACTGGGCAATTCTGTCGCGATACCAGCAACATTCCTAGCGGAGGTAGCTGGCAAGTACAAACCCGACGTGGCTTAGCTGTGCAAAGCCACAGCTTCCCCCGCTAACTTATCCACACGTCTCCGGTACCGGCCCGACCAGTTTATCCACAGCACTCCGGTACCGGACTGAGCTCAGAGGTCTGACCGGTACCGGAGTGCGGTTGGACCAGTTAGGTGAGGCCGTGTTGTTTCATGATCTCTGCTAATTCGGGGAGGCTGGCCGGGTCGTCAATGGTAGACGGGACTTGATACTCTTTGCCTTCGCCTATTTGTCGCAGCAGTTTACGCAAAATTTTCCCCGAACGTGTTTTGGGCAGGCGCGGCACGACTAAAGCGCGTTTGAAGCTGGCAACGGCGCCAATTTCTTGCCTAACCAAGGCGACCAGTTCAGCTTCTATTGCTTTAGGATCGGTTGTTATACCATTTTTAAGTAGCACAAAACCCACTGGCTGCTGGCCTTTAAGCTCATCAGGCAAACCAATCACGCAACATTCTGCCACCGCTGGGTGCGAAGCAATAATTTCTTCCATTTCACCGGTAGATAAACGATGCCCTGCCACATTAATGACATCATCGGTGCGTCCCATTACAAACAAATAGCCGTCTTCATCTAAATAGCCACCGTCGCCAGTAGCATAGTAGCCCGGAAATTGGCTTAAATAGCCCGCGGTGTAGCGTTCAGGATTGCCCCACACCGTGCTTAAACAGCCAGGCGGTAGCGGCAGTTGAATGGCGATATTACCTTGCTCGTTGGCGCCAAGGATTTTGCCTTCGTCATCCAAAATCTGTACGTTATAACCAGGCACAGGCCGCGTGGCTGAACCTGGTTTTGCTGGCAATAATTCCACACCCGCTAAATTCGCGCAGATAGACCAACCAGTTTCGGTTTGCCACCAGTGATCAATCACCGGTTTACCCGCCACTTCACACGCCCAATGATAGGTTGGGGGATCTAAACGCTCACCCGCCATAAAAATATTTTCGAGCTTACTTAAATCGTATTGTTGCAGCAGCTTGGCCTCGGGATCCTCCTTACGAATAGCACGAAAAGCAGTTGGCGCCGCGAAAATAGCTTTAACACCATACTCTGCACAGACACGCCAAAAAGCGCCTGCATCTGGGGTGAACACGGGTTTGCCTTCATACAAAATCGTAGTACAGCCAGCCATTAAGGGCCCGTAAACGATATAAGAGTGTCCAACGACCCAGCCGACATCCGAGGCAGCCCAGAACACGTCGCCCGGATCCATATTGTAAATCGCCTTCATACTATAAGTCAGTGCAACGGCATGACCACCATTATCACGCACCACGCCTTTGGGTTTGCCGGTTGTACCAGAGGTATACAGAATATACAGCGGATCGGTACTTTTAACTGCGACGGGAGCGGCTGGCTCTGCCACGGCCATTGCCGCTTGCCAGTCTAAATCGCGTTCTGCTTGCATTGTGGCGGCCAGTTGCGGACGCTGAAAAATAATGCAGCGATCAGGTTGGTGGCTGGCTTTTTCCAGCGCGCTATCTAGCAAAGGTTTATAGGCAATCACCCGATTAACTTCGATACCACAAGAGGCGCTAATCACCACTTTTGGGGTGGCATCGTCAATCCGCACCGCCAATTCGTGTGGCGCAAAGCCGCCAAAGACCACCGAGTGCACAGCGCCCAGTCTGGCGGTGGCTAACATGGCAATGGCAGCCTCTGGGATCATCGGCATGTAAATAACTACCCGATCGCCCTTGCTTACACCCTGTGCTTGTAATACGCCCGCAAAACGGGCCACGGCATCACGTAAGGCTAAATAACTAAAGCGTTGTTTGGTATTGGTAACTGGCGAATCATAGATCAGCGCGCATTGTTCACCACGACCTTGTTCAATATGATAATCCAGCGCCAAGTAGCAGCTATTCAGTTCACCATCGGCAAACCATTGATATTGGCCGTCGTGGTTACTGAGGATCTGGCTAGGCTGTTTAAACCAGCCAAGCTTATTGGCTTTACTGGCCCAAAAGTCAGCGGGGCCGCTAACGGAAGCCTGATATTCTTGTAGGTAAGACATTGTTGTTGTCCTTATCGGTTTTATGGTTATTTGCCTACTGTACAAAACTTTTCACTGAATAAAACTTAGACCAAAGGCTAGTTCTTGCAACAGCTGCTGCCGATACCTTGCATTACACTTTTTTTACCAGGTTATTTATTGAGCTTTTGCAACTTCAGCCATTAGCAGATAGACTGTTTTTATTGTTCTTTTTCCTCATGTGAAAGCGAGGCGCCTTTGTCATCGGCTTTTCCAGACGAGTTAGCGTTTTTTAATCTGGTTGCAGATCTCTCAAGCGAGTTTGCGCAGGCTTCTGGCGTAGAAATTGATCTCGTTATTGAGCAAGCGCTGGCTAAAATAGGCCAGTTTTATGCCGCAGACCGCTGTTATCTGTTTCGCTTCTCGGATGATTTAAGCTTAGCCAGTAACACACACGAGTGGTGTGCTATGGGGGTGTCGGCACAAATGCCCCATTTACAACAACTAAAATCAGCTGATTTTGGTGATTGGTTTGTTAATTGGCATCAAGGGAACCCTAGCATCATAAACGATGTGTCTGCTTTTCCTGCCGCGTCACCCGAATATCAGCTGTTAGCAGCGCAAGACATTAAATCACTGATTATGTTGCCGATTCGCAGTAAATCTCGGCTTATTGGTATGTTTGGGATAGATATTGTTCGTTCGACGATACAGTGGCCTGCCGAGCATATCGCCGGCTTACAATTGGTGGCAGGTAACATCTGCGGTGCCTTAATGCGCCAACAAATAGAACGGCAAACCGAACAGCTTACCTTCTTTGATCCGCTAACTGGCTTAGCGAATCGTCAACTTATGCTTAAACGTATCGCGCAAGCCCAGCTGCACAGTAGCCGTTGCCAGCAGTACGCGGCGTTATTGTTTGTAGATATTGACGACTTTAAAACGTTAAATGATAGCTTAGGCTATAACATGGGCGATAAAGTATTGACCCTTGTTGCCGGCGAGTTATCCGCAGCGATACCTTATGGCGACACGGTAGGGCGCTTAAACGCCGATGAGTTTTTGATTTTGATTGAAATGTTAGATTCTGACGAGGCTAAGGCGGTAAAAGCGGTAACCAATTTAGTTGAGCGCCTGCAACTTAGGGTTGCCGATAATGTTGCATTAAAACAAGTCCGTCCTAAAAATACCTTGAGTATTGGTGCAACCTTATTTCAAGGCGATAGTACAGATGTCGATGTGCTGATTACCCAAGCCGATATGGCCATGTATCAAGTTAAGCAAAATACGGGTAATGGCTTAGTGTTTTTTGACGCCCAACTGCAACAGCAAGCCAAGCGACGAATTCTGTTAGCGCTAGAGTTACGTGATGCGATAGCGGAACAGCAATTTGAGCTATTTTACCAACCGCAATTGGTGCATCCTGGCATCGTGGTAGGTGCTGAAAGCTTGGTACGCTGGCGGCATCCCACGCGTGGCTTACTCGGGCCCAGCGACTTTTTAGATTTTGCCGAAGAAAGCGGCTTAATTCTCGCCATAGGCGAAATTGTTTTACGCCTAGCCTGTCAACAACTGGCTGTATGGCAAAGCAATGTCGCAACGGCGCGCTTAGAGTTGTCGGTCAATATCAGTGCTCAGCAATTTCGTCAGCGCGATTTTGTGGCAATGATCCAGCACATTCTGGCCGAGACTGCAGCCGATGCAACCACCTTAAAATTAGAGCTTACCGAAAGTATGCTGGTGGATGATTTTGCTAATGTTGTCGATAAAATGCGACAACTGCAGCAGCTGGGGATCCGTTTTTCATTGGATGATTTTGGTACCGGCTATTCTTCTTTGGTCTATTTAAAGCGCTTACCCTTGTATCAGCTAAAAATTGATCGCGGTTTTGTCGAGGACTTACTAAGTGACGAGAACGAACAGGCTATTGTTAGAACCATTATTTTGCTTGGGCAAACCCTAGGATTAGAAGTTTTGGCTGAAGGGGTGGAGTCTGCTGGGCAGCTAAATGCCTTGCTTAAGTTAGGTTGTTATCATTATCAAGGCTACTTTTTTGCTAAACCCTTACCTGTAAAAGACTTTGAGCAATTTTTACAGCAACACAATAATAAAATGTTTCGTTGAGTCTAGGGCTGAACTTTGGCAGCTATTGTTCTAGGTTTAGCCATTAACTACGTGATATTGAATCTGTTTCTCACGAATCGCGCCATTTAAATCTGATTGTAAATGTGGCTCTGCTTGTGCAAAGGGCACGGTTAAGCCATCGATAGCGGTAATTTGGTTGCGGCCATTAACCTTGCTTAAATAAAGAGCCATATCCGCAATTTGCAATACTCGCTCCCAGTTTAGTTGCTGTTCAGCGACACCGGCAAAAGGTAAATTGATAAAACCACCGCTAATGGTTACGTCAATACTTTTGCCTTCGTACATAATACTGGTTGCACTGATAGTCGTTAAAATACGCTGACACAAAGCGTCGATTGCTGCGCAGCTTGAACTATCTAGCACCATTAAAAATTCTTCGCCCCCCCAACGAATCAGCATTTCGTCATTTTTGACCAGCATATTAAGTCGATGACTGATTTCAATTAAGACTTTATCTCCAGCCGCATGGCCGTAGTTATCATTTATTTGCTTAAAGAAATCGATATCCAAAATCAATAAGCCGCAAGCTGACTTTTCTTCAGAGGCATGTCGAGCAGCCATTTTTTCTTGCATGGCCCGACGATTTAATAAACCGGTCAGTGGATCGCGCAACGATTGGAACTCCAGTTGCTTATTAACTTCTTTTAGTTTTTTATTGGTTTTTCTTACTTTTCGATACAGATTAATCAATAAAGCAGAAGCGATCAGCATAATTACTACAAAGAGTAAGGTGATAGTTTGCTGTAATTTTCGGTTCTTTAATAATTCTTCTTGCAGACTATTTTGTTGTTGCAAAATAGTGATCTGCTGATTTTGCGATTTTAAATCATACCTTGCTTGTAGCGTTTGAGTGTTTTTTTCGCGCTCTGCCGCCATGATTTCTTCACGTAGCTGCATTTGTTGCTCTAAAGTAGCGGCTTGCATTTTAAAATCACCCATGGCTTTGTAAGCTTTGGCAAGCCAACCCAGAATATCTTCCATTTCAGGTTTGTAATTTCGTTTCTGATAAAAGGTCAGCGTATCTAGCATTTGCGCGATACCCGCTTCGTGCTCACCTGCTAACACTTGGGCATAGCCAATATTAAATTTCAGTAATTGAATATTTTCTTCATCGCTTAGGGCTTCTGCTTCTTGCAGTGCTTGCTGAAATATCTCATTCGCTTTGGCAATTTCGCCATGTTCAATGTAAATGCTGCCTAAATTATTCATAAAGGTAATAGCAAGGTTTTGCTGTTTATTTTTGCGAGACAGTATTAACCCGCGCTGGTAAATATCTGCGGCGGCAGTAAAATCTTGCTGTGCGGCCAACACAAAGCCTAGGGTGATATAAATATCGGGTAATAAACTTTCGGCGTTATTACGTTTAGTTTCCTCATAGAGCTTTTCAAGCAGGTCTTTGGCTGCAGGCCAATTTTTTTGTTCAGCATAAACCTGCGCCATTTGCTGACTTAAATAGGCGCGGCGGATAAATTGTCTGGAATCTGAGGTGGTAGAAAGAGCATCAAGCGCAAGATCATAATGTTTTAGTGCCTTATCATACTGACTATCGATGCGAAATAACCTACCCAGCAATGCATTTACCCAATAGCGAATGCGGGGATTGCTGATATCACTGATGACTGCTTGAATTTCTTCTGCTTTTAAATACGCTTGGTTAAGGCGATTTTGAATAACATCTACCTCAAGCTCTGCTGCTTGAATTTCAATCCGCGCATTTAACGGCAAATTAGCCGTTTTAAACTGCTGCAGTTTGGTAAGGATCTGCTCTGTCGCTTGGGTATCATTGGCGTATAAGGCATTAAAAAGTTGATATGTAATGGCGCGGACTTTGGTTTCAACTGGCGTTTGTTGTTGCATCGCTGCCAGTACAGCAGCAAGCTGCTGACTAGCGGCCTGTGGATCGGTAAGTTGCAATGCCAGGATGTCATCCAGTTGTTGTTCTAGCGCGGGATCTGTCTGCAGTAAACTGTCTACAACAACAATTTGGCCGTCGGCATGCTCATCAGCCTTTATCTCAGAAGATAAAACCAACAGGCCGCATAGGCTACAGATCAGCAAATAAGTTGTGGGTTTGCGCATGCAGTGCCATTTTTATTTTTATCTATTATTAGAGTAGTTTTAACTAAGTTTTTGAAGAAAGTCTACTTTGTAAAAAAATTTACTTACGGATCAGGTATAATAATTCAGGTTTAAGTCTAACACTTAAACAGGATAGACCCTATTGGATACATTATGAGTGCTTTAGAATATTTAATTATTATGCTGGTACTGGTGGCTGCCAGTTCGTTTTTTTCGGTATCAGAAATTTCATTAGCCGCTTCGCGCAAGATGCGCTTGCGTTTAATGGCCACTGAAGGCGATGCACGTGCCGAAAAGGTACTGTTACTGCAAGAGCATCCTGGTAATTTTTTTACGGTGGTACAAATTGGTTTAAATGCCGTGGCGATTTTGGGCGGTATTTTAGGTGAATCGGCGTTTACGCCTTATTTTGCGGCACTGTTAGCATTGGTTACGGATGCGTATTGGGTTGATGCTGCCGCTTTTACCCTATCGGTGTTCTTTGTCACTTCTTTATTTATCTTGTTTGCCGATTTAATGCCAAAGCGCTTGGCGATGATTTCACCAGAAAAAATTGCCATTCGTATTGTTGGCCCTATGTTGTTTTTGATTACGATACTAAAACCTTTTGTTTGGTTGTTTAATGGTTTGGCGAACTTATTTTTTAGCTTATTTAACGTGCCGACCATGCGCAAAGACGATATAACGCCCGATGATATTATGGCAATGATGGATGCAGGGGCGCAGGCAGGTGTATTACAAGAGCATGAGCATCAGTTGTTAGAAAATGTGTTCGATATGGAATCGCGCACCGTAACTTCCGCCATGACAGCCCGCGAGAGTTTGATCTTTTTTACCAAAGATGAATCACCAGAAAATATAAAATTAAAATTGGCCGCGCATCCACATGCGAAGTTTTTAGTGTGTGACAAAGTATTAGACAGCGTGGTCGGCTATGTCGATACCCGTGATATTCTGATGCAGGTATTACATGATCAGCCTATTTCGTTAACCAAGGAAGGCGTAGTGCGTTCGCCGCTGATTATTCCAGATACGTTATCTTTATACGAAGTGTTAGAGCACTTTAAATCGGCGGGTATCGACTTTGCGATCATCCTCAATGAATACGCGCTGGTGGTTGGCATTATCACTTTAAAAGATGTGATGAGCATTGTGATGGGCGAGCTGGTGAGTTCGGAAGAGGAACAAATCGTCGCGCGTGATGCTAACTCTTGGTTAGCCGAAGGCCTAACCCCTTTAGCCGATGTGATGCGGGTTTTGGATATTGATAGCTTTCCCGATGCCGAAAACTACGAAACCATTGCCGGTTTTATGATGTACAGCTTACGTAAGATCCCCAAGCGTACCGACTTTGTGCTGCATGCTGGCTATAAATTTGAAGTGGTTGATATCGACAGTTACAAAATCGACCAGTTATTAGTCACCCGTGTTGAGCCTTTGGGGATAGAGCTACCCAAAGATAGAGGAACATCTGGCTAAGCAAGCATTCCCCCGAAGCATTGCTAAGGTGCTGTTTTCGGGGGGATCTCGGCTTCGTTTTTATCTGCGGCCGGTTTAAAGCTTTCACGCATTTTTTCTTGGAAGCTTTGTAAGCCTTGCATCACCAGTTCGAAGGTTTTGCCAACCCCAGTTTCGACTTCACCTTCAAATACCTTTAAACCAGTTAAAATCGCTTTGGCATCGTCAAAGCCTTGATTAATCCCTTTGCCTATTACTGCCATAAAATCAGTTAACTGTTGTTCTTGGTCTGTAGCGGGCTTTTGTTGCTGATAAATCTTGAACAGGCTAGTCGCAAAGCCGACAATGCGCTCCGCTGTGGCTTCTGGTGAAGTATCTATGCCAGCGTTGTAAACTTGTTGGGAGGCATTTTTACCAAAAACAGGCTCCAGCTCCTTGTTGATGCCTTCTAAGGCGGTTTTATACAGTAAGCCAAGTGCATTGTTGCCACTTTGCAGGGCGACCTTTTCACTAGCCTGTAACAGGGCCGCATTTTGTTGTGCTTTGCTTTGTTTAAGCACTGCAGTATCTATTTTTTCTGGATTGTTTCGACTCACATTGGTCGGCATATCGAACTTGATACTGGTCATTTTGTCGCTCCGCACGAAGTTAGCCTTAACAGCTTATCGGCATAAGCTTAGTCGACTTGAGGCATTTATGGTCTTAATACTCAGAATTTCGCTTGGTATGGTCAAAAAAAAGCTGACCAAGGCAGTCAGCTATTTTTAATCGTCGCTATGTTAGCGGATCACGGCAGGCGGATTGTCGTCGCGCCAAAGTAAAAAAGCAAAAACTAAACCAATAAACACCAGGCCGGTATAGAACCACATACCCGCTGCATAGCCTGCCACATTATCGGCACCGGCGTTGTTCATCGCATTTAGTTTTGTGACGACTAAGGGCACGATAGACCAACCTACTTGCTGACAGAGCGTCATCGTGGCGTAAGCGGTACCTAAGCGTCTGGCATCAACCGCATAGGCCACCGAAGGCCAGAGTGCTGCGGGCACCAATGAAAAGACACAGCCCAGCAGTAACATGATGACTAACAGCGTTAATGGAATCGCATTGCCAAATAACATAATGGGCACGCCAGGTGGTAAATAGGTTATGGCCAAAAACATTGGCAGCATCAGTAAGCAGCCTAAGGTCATAAATAACCCGCGTTTGCCCACTTTATCAATCAATAATCCGAATAGCGGAGTCGCAACAATGGCGGAAATCATCATCATGCTATTTAACAAACCCGATGCTTCATGCGTCAAACCATGAGCTTGTTCGAAATAATTAATAGCAAAGGAGCGGAAAGGGAAAATAGTGGCATAAAACACCACACAGAGCGCGACGATAAACCAGTAGCGCTGATTAAAGTGAAATAACTCACGTAATTTCAGCTTGTCGGTTGCTGCGGCCACGCTTAAATTAAAACGTCCTTCACAGCGTTTTTCCATTGACCAATATAACAGGGCTGCTGTAACCGAAATGCCTGCAAAAGCCGTAGCAAGCCATAAAGGATCTTGCCAGTTACTGTATAGCGGGCTAGCAAAGTTAGTGGACCAATCTGCCGAGGCTGAGCCAAAGCGTGATATCGACAGGTTAATGCCAAAGGCTAAACTTAATTCTTTGCCATTAAACCATTTCGCTAAGATGGTAGTCGCGGCCACAATTAACGGTTCTGAGCCTAAACCTACTATAAAGCGTCCAGTGGCCATCACTTCGTAGATTGGACTAATCGCGGTCACCACTGCGCCGATAAAGCAAATGCTGGCAAAGAGTGCCAGCGCTGTTTTAGTACCAAAGCGGTCGATAATGATCCCGCCAATCAATAAGGCACCAATGGCACCAAAGTTATATACCGAAATTAAAAAGCCGATTTGCTGCTCGCTGTAATTCAAATCTGACTTTAATAGACTGACTACAGGGCCTAGTGAGTCATAAACATAGTAGTTACCAAACATCGCCAAACTAACAAAGATTAAGATTGTCCAGCGCGTGACAGACGGAGGAGGGGGCAAAGCCCGCAAGGTGGTTTCAGACATAACAGGGTTTTTCTCGTTATTATTTGCGTAAGTGTGCGCAGCGTGGTTATTTTGCAATGATCACTCTAACCGAGCCGTTAACTTACTGCAAGCTAGCCAGCCGCCACCACTTATCCACCGGTGTCGGAGACGGTGCTGAAAATGTGGTTAAGTTATGCACAGGTGTCGGAGTTGGTACCGGAGACGGCTGAAAAACTGTGGGTAACGCCGAGGCGTTATCCACAGGTGTCGGAGACGTTTAGGGGTGAGTGGGGTAGTCGGTGTAACCTTGAGCGTCGTGGCTGTAGTAGGTGGCCATGTCGGCGCTGGCCAGTGGTAGGTTTTCTTGAAAACGTCTTACCAAGTCAGGGTTGGCAATAAAAGCGCTACCAAAAGCGACGGCGTCGGCTTGCTGTTGGCTAATCACTTGATTAGCTTCGGCTGCCGAATAGCCCATATTTACCAGCAGGTTGCCTTTGTAGTGTGCACGCGCCACGCTGACTACATCGCCATGTTGTAAACCCGCAAAATCAGCCCGCATTAGGTGTAAGTAAGCCAGCTGCAGTGGGCTTAACACTTCAGCTAAGTAACGCACCAAGGCCAATGGATTACTGTCTTTGCCACTGTTAAAGCTGTTAAGTGGTGATAAGCGTAAGCCAACACGATCGCTGCCCCACACTTCAATCACCGCGGCTAATACTTCTAGCAAAAAGCGCGCGCGGTTCTCCATATTACCACCGTAGCGATCGGTGCGCTGATTAATGCCATCACGTAAAAATTGGTCTATTAAATAGCCATTTGCACCATGCACTTCCACGCCATCAAAGCCGGCCTGCTTGGCATAAATAGCCGCTTGACGAAACTCAGCCACCACAGCAGCGACTTCAGCGGTCGACAGCACCCGTGGTGCGGTATAGGCTTGTTTACCTTCTGGTGTATGGGTATAGCCATCAATGGCGTTGCCACTTGAAGATACTGGCACTTTGCCGTTATTTAAATAGGGATGGCAAGCGCGACCACCATGCCATAGTTGCAAGAAAATTTTGCCGTCTTTGGCATGCACCGCTTGTGTGACTTGCCGCCACGCATTGGCATGCGCTGCTGAATAAATACCTGGCTCACGATAAAACGCTGAGTTGCCTTCACTGACCATGGTGGCTTCGGCAATCAATAACCCGGCACTGGCGCGCTGGGCATAATGTTCTGCCATTAGCGCAGTGGCATAGTGCTCAGTAGTGGCACGACAGCGCGTGAGCGGCGCCATGATAATACGGTTTTTTAAGCTAACCGCGCCTAATTGCAGTGGCGAAAATAAGTTTTGCATAGGATCCCTTAAAAGGTCATTAAGAACACTGCTCTGATATAGGGGCGCTTACTTAGCTTATCTAGTGCAATTAATGGCAGAGTTTTTTCGATTTTTTAGAATGTTTTTGCCCTAGCTCAAGCTTTTGTGCAGCTTCTCTTTCAGCTTACTGCGCCTGTCAGCGCTTTCAGGTAAAATACTCGCAGGAATACACTTTTAGGTTTTCGGTGTGATTGACTATAAATCTACCGCGTTTTATCGCAGTGCGTTTGCGCTGTGTTTTGCTGCTGTGGCCGTGTTTGCCAATTTGCATTTAATGCAGCCGCTGTTACCCGAACTCAGTCGACAGTTTGCTTTATCACCGCTTGTTGTGAGTACCAGCTATACCATTGGTACCCTCTGTTTAGGCTTATCCTTATTGGTGTATGCCTCGTTATCTGATGCCTGGGGGCGAAAAAAATTACTGTTACTAACCTTAATGGGGATGACTGTCAGCACCTTTATGCTGCTCTGGGTGGAGAGTTTTAGTAGCTTGTTATTTTGGCGCGCCCTACAAGGTTGTTTTTTAGGTGGCTTACCGGCAATTGCGATTGCTTGGATGGGGGAAGAATATGCTAAGCCTGCGCTGGTCACTGCTGTTGGTTATTACATTAGTGCTAATTCGCTAGGCGGCATTTCGGGGCGTTTATTGGCAGGCGGCTTAGCCGATTTAGGGCATTGGCAGTGGGTATTTTGGCCAATGACCTTATTAGGGGTGTTAAGCTGCTACTTTATTTGGCGTTTTTTACCGGCTGCTACCCAGTTTCAAGCCAAGCCCTTTCGCTTAAAGCAGGCCTTATCCGATAACTGGTTTCATTTGCGCCAACCGTTATTGTTATTGACCTATTTAATTGGTGGTTTAAATTTTTTAGTGTTTTTGAACCAATACACCTACATCAGCTTTGTCTTGGCCGATACGCCGTTTAACTTAAGCAGCAGCTTAATTGGTTTACTGTTTATTACCTATCTTACTGGCACCTTAGGTTCGGCATTGTCCAGTCGTATTGCACAGCGCCTCTCGACACCAGGCGCGATGGCGTTGGGCATTGTGGTGATGATGCTCGGCTCAGCCGTGACCTTATTGCCCTCTCTGTGGCTTATTGTAGCGGGCTTTTTTATCAGTGCTTTTGGCTTCTTTTTATGTCACTCCCTTGCCAGCAGTTGGGTAAGCCAGCATGCCACGCGGGCCAAAGCCAGCGCCAGTGCGCTTTATCTGGTGTTTTATTATGTGGGCGCGAGTAGTGGCGGGCTTTACTTACAGCCGTTTTGGCAAGCGGCAAATTGGACAGGGATCGTGGTAGGCTCTGTGGTTATGTACTTGGTTACCTTGCTGTTATGCTGTTGGCTCTGGCGCTTGCAACACAAAAAGTTGGGTTAATTCGGCTGTAGTGAGCGGTCGATAGTCGCCCGCGGCTAATTCACCTAAGGTAACACTGCCAATGGCAATGCGGCACAAATCCAACACCTGAAAGCCCAGCGCACGACACATATAGCGGATCTGCCGATGTTGACCTTCGGTTAGGGTGATCTCAAGTTCCCGCTCGCCGACACGATGTGCAGTACATGGCTTGGCTTGATAGTGATGCGGGCCAACTTGCCACTGAATACCCGCACGAAAAGCCTGACTGATCTCAGCAGGTATCGGCTTATCTAAGGTAACCCGATAGCGCTTTTGATGGGCATAGCTGGGATGTAACAAGCGCTGAGCAAAAGCACCATCGTTAGTCAGTAGCAACATGCCACGCGAATCTTTATCTAAACGACCTACCGCAAAAACCCGTTCAGGCAATTGCTTTAGCAGCTGCGCGATACTCGCAGGATCCGCGGGTTTGTTGTTGCAGTCAATGCCCACAGGTTTATGATACAGCCAATACGCTAAGGCTTTCACTGCCGCTAAGGTCTTTCCCGCAACTTCAATATGATCCTCTGCGCTTACTGTCATTATGTGCGAGGCAAGCTGACCATTAACAGTAACTTGCCCTGCACTGATTAAACGACTGGCTTCTTTACGTGAGCAAAGACCACTTTGTGCCAGACGTTTTGCTAAACGGATTGGCTCTGCAGTCGATTGCTGCGCTGTCATCAAATTGACATCATTACCGGACATAGTAAGGAGGTTTTTCCTTCCTCAAGTGTTCACATTTATTTAGTGAAAGGGGGCGTTAGCCCCCATTTTTTCGATTCTTTGCTGTCGCTGTTAGCAACTAAGCGTTATTTTGCCGCTGTACTTGCTAAGCGGGTAGGATAGCTCTGGTAAATAATGCCAACGGCTTCGTTAATAGCTTGCTCAGGCTGCTGTAACGCTTTTTTGTTAAGTTTACCTTCCAACATGCCTTGCCAAATTAAGCGATTCGCTGCTGCATCCACTACGTCAATGAGTAAGGAGCCGACTTGGTAGCGGTGCGTTTCAACTTCTCCATACAGCGGCATCCCTAAGTGAAACGCCGAGTTACGCCCAAAAAAGCCATAGCTGGCGTTAATACGAAAAGGCGAAGTGCGGATATCTTCCCGCGTTTCTGTATTTGTGGAGTAATTAACCAACAGTTCTGCAGATTCAGGGGCATAACGGTAACCCAGTGCCGTCATTTCGCGGCTAATAGCAGCTTTGATATGCTGGTCAACCAAAGGATCATAGGTTGGTGCGGCTGTCGCCTCTGCAGTTTCTGAGGGTTCAGCTTTTACGGTTTGATAAAAAGCAAAGGTTTGGTATTGCTTAAAATTGGTCTCTTTGTCGAAATCAATTTTTGCTTGTTTCGGGCTAGTGCAGGCTGCCAGCGTAATCAGTAGGGCAGATACTAAGGATATGTTTTTAAGTGATTTTAACGAAAACATCTGACACCTCGGTTTAGAAAGAAATCGGCTAAGGGCTTAAGTCTAACGTAAATATTTACGCTTACCTAGGCCTTTCCGTTTGGCTTAATTGTTTCTTAAGGCGCCACAGGGACGGAAGTGATTGAAGTATAGCGTGGGTAAACTGAACGCCCGCTGAGGTAACAGCAGCGGGCGAGATACTACTTAGAATTTACGATTATACTGCAGCGCAATAACATGAGCGCTATGCGAATAGCTCGCTTGCACATTGGCAAAGTTTAACCTGTTACCTGCCACACCGTATTCTGCTTCGTTAATGCTCACGTCATCCATAAACATATAACCATAAGCCACATCAAAGCTGCTTAATGGGCTTAAGGCTTTGGTGAAACCTGCGCTTAACCAAACCCGATCCGAGGTTGGAATACGCGCGGTTTTACGGGCTTTGCTGATGGGGTTTTCATCATAGGCGATGCCGGCACGTAAGGTTAAGTCAGGCTGGTACTGGTAGGTTGCGCCGACTGATACTGACCATGCATCGTGCCAATATTGTGGAATATAGCCAATATAGCCTGCTTCGCCTAACGCTGGGCCTGTGCTAATTGAAATCGAGGGTGAGCTATCATCACTCAAAATATCAATGCTTTGGAATTTGCTCCAACCTGTCCACAGCACACTGGCTTGTAAAGACAGTTGTTGGCTTACTTGCTGATCAATAGCAAAGCTCAAGGTGGCGGGCGTGGTGAGATCAAGTTTACTTTTCTCTACCAATAAATCACGCGAAGCCAGTTTGCCGGTGTTGGTATCTAGTAGCGGTAAGTTTGGCGAAATCGCAACCAAGCCAGGCGTGTTTCCTGCAGTCGCGGCAGTGATCGGCGTATTGGTAATTTCCGAATCGCCTTTTAGCGTGTAGCGCACCGCCGAATGGTAAACCAGCGCTAACTTTGTGCCTTGCAGGGGCTCAGCATGCAAACTTAAGGTGTAACCCCAGCTAATATCATGGCCTGACACTTCGTAGTGGCTGTCGCAGAAAGCGGCATTGTAAACATCACGGCCAACCAATTGATTAATGCCGGTACCAAGTTCACACAGGCCAGCGTGATCTTTGTATTTGGAGAGTAAGCCTTCAGCGCGGTTTAAACTGACCGCTGCACCTACCGAGAGCCAGTCTGTTAATTTGTAACCGATAGCCGGTTGCAGGCTTAAGACTTTTACCGCTGTTTCGTCGGCAAAATAACGGCCGGCCCAGTCTTGTTGGTAGTTTGACGACAAGCCAAAGGGCACGTAAAAGCCCAAGCCCCAAGTTATATCTTCACTTAATTGTTGTGAGTAAAATGCAAAGGGCACCAACTCGGTTAATAAGGCTTTGCCGCTATCACGACCAGCAACTTGCTCTCCTCGGGCATTTAGCGCGGTGACATCGGAATAGTTGGTGCGAGCATGGATCAGGTTTAAACCGCCTGAGAAATGTTCGCCTGTTAAGTGCACCATCGCCGCAGGGTTAGAGTAGACCAGCGTGGCATCAGTAATTTGCGCACCGCGCCCAGCATAGGCATTACCCATACTGCTTACCGATTGTTCTAACAGTTTATACCCTTCGGCTTGCGCGGTTTGACTGGTTAATGCCAGCAGAATTGCGGCAGCGAGAGTGGTTCTTTTAAGCATGTTCTGTACACCTTGTTGAAACAAAGTCGCACAGTATAATGCGTTCCTTAATTAGAGTATACACTCTAACGTCCCCGGTGCCGGCCAGACCTCCGAGGTCAAACCGCACTCCGGTACCGGTAGGAGCTCGGAGGTCTGGCTGGTACCGGAGTGCGGTTGGACCAGTTGTTGGCTAAAATGTGGTGATTTTGACTATTTTTTGGTGTTTCATTTGTCGCAGATTGTAACAATTTTCGGCTAAGTAATTGATATTAAAATTCATTAATTTTTGGCATAGTGAGTGCAATCTCAGGCAATCGACCATCGCCTTAAGTAAAGGAATATAAAAAATGAATAAAATGATGCCCTTAGCCGTTGTAATCTTCAGCAGTACTTTGCTGTTGAGTGGCTGCAACCAAGCGCAAAGTGTGAGTAATAGCACGCCAGCGGCGGAAGTGGCGCTGCCGGTGGAAGTGGCTCGGGCAAAAACGGGGGCGATCAGCAGCAGTTACCGCACCACGACGACGCTGGCGGCCAGAGCCGAGGCCGAAGTGATGGCAAAAACCAGTGGGATCGTTGAAAAAATTCTGGTTGAAGAAGGCGATCACGTTACGGCAGGTCAATTATTGGCCGTGTTAGAAAATGAGCGGCAGCGTCATCAACTGGCGCGCGAAAAAGCGGAGTTAGGTCGCTTAAGTTCTGAATTAACCCGCATGAGCGAAATGCACCAGCGCAAATTAGTAAGCACCGATGTTTACGACAAGTTGAAATGGCAAGTCGAAGCCATGCAAGCGGCTGTTTCACTAGTGGAACTTAACTTACGCGAAACTGAAATTCGGGCGCCCATCTCTGGCGTAGTCGCGCGGCGCTATGTAAAAACGGGGCAACTGGTGAATCAACTTACCCCGCAATCGTTATTTCATTTAGTGAGTGAAGCCGAATTAGAAGCGGTAGTGCATTTACCGGAACAACAAATGTTACAAGCGCAAGCTGGTCAAGCCGCAACCTTGAGCTTTGCTGGCGTTCCAGACGTTACCGCCGCTGTCAGTCGCGTAGCCCCAGTGGTCGATGCCGCTTCTGGCACGGTGCGCACAACCTTGTTGATCGACAATAGCCAACGCCAGCTAAAGCCTGGCATGTTCAGCCAAGTTGAAATTAAATTTGATACCCGCGAGCAGGCCTTACTGGTGCCCAAGCGTGCGCTGTTAACGGTGGATAATCTGCCAAGTGTATTGGTGCTGGATAGTGAAAATCGGGTGGAACAGCGTCAAGTCACGCTTGGCTATACCGCCGATAATGTGGTGGAAATTCTGCAAGGCGTAAGCCTAGATGAGCAAGTCGTTATTGCAGGGCATGCGGCATTAAAAGCGCAAAGCTTAGTCAATGTGGTCGCTGAACGCGCATTCTAACAAGGACGTTTCTGATGAAATTAGTTAATACCGCCGTCGCTCGCCCAGTCACGGTTTGGATGTTCACGCTCGCCGTATTGTTATTTGGTTTAGTCTCGGTTGGCCGTATTGCCGTTAATTTGCTGCCCGATTTATCCTACCCCAGCTTAACCGTACGCACCACTTACCTAGGTGCAGCCCCTGCCGAAGTCGAGCAGTTAGTCAGTAAGCCGGTCGAAGAAGCCTTAGGCACAGTAAAAGGCGCTCGCAAAGTCACCTCGGTATCGCGCGCTGGCCGCTCTGATGTGGTGCTTGAGTTTGACTGGGGCACCGATATGGATTTGGCGCTGTTAGAAGTGCGCGAAAAACTGGATGTACTGTTTTTACCGCTCGATGTTGATAAGCCGCTGGTGTTACGGTTTAACCCTAATCTTGATCCTGTGGTGCGCTTGTCATTAACCAAGGCCGAGATGACGCAAGCCGATCTGGTTGCCATGCGAACCTTTGCGGAAGAGGACTTTCGTCGGCGTTTAGAATCCTTCTCTGGCATTGCCGCAGTGCGACCTGATGGCGGCTTAAAGCAAGAAATTCAAATTTTGGTTGACCCACAAAAGCTCAGCCAACTGCAGCTGGATATCAGTTTAATTAGCCAGCGTTTAAAAGCTGAAAACATCAATTTGGCTGGTGGGCGCTTAGAAACGCCTGCCTATGATTATTTGGTTCGTACCATTAACCAATTTGCTGATTTATCCGAGATTGAAAACCTGTATCTAACCACGGTGGGCAACAGCCAAATCCGCTTAAAAGATGTGGCGCAAGTGCGTGATGCTTTTGCCGATCGGCAAAGTATTAGTTATATCAATGGCCAGCAGGCGATTGAGTTGGCTATTTATAAAGAGGGTGATGCTAACTCGGTTAAAGTGGCCGAAGAATTGTTAAGCCGTATGCCGGAGTTGCGTAAAATGTTACCGGCTGGCTATCAGCTTGAAGTGCTTTACGATCAATCGCAGTTTATCAAACAAGCCATTAGCGATGTGAAAAGTGCCGGTATTATCGGCGGTATACTCGCCATGCTGGTGCTGTATCTGTTTTTACGCAATGTCTGGGCGACTGTGATTATCTCGGTGTCGATCCCGGTGTCGGTGATTGCTACCTTTAATCTGATGTACGGTCAGGATATTACTTTAAATATGATGAGCTTAGGCGGTATTGCCTTAGCGGTAGGTTTGTTGGTCGATAATGCTATCGTGGTATTAGAGAATATTGCACGGCATAAAGAGCAGGGCCTTTCGGCAAAAGAGGCGGCAGTTAAAGGTGCCGGCGAAGTGGCAATGGCCATTACCGCTTCTACCCTGACCACGGTAGCCGTGTTTTTTCCGCTGGTCTTTGTCGAGGGCATAGCTGGGCAACTGTTTCGTGATCAAGCCTTAACCGTCACCTTTGCGCTGCTGGTGTCCTTAGTCGTTGCGCTAACGCTAATCCCCACCATGGCCGCACGTAGCCGCAGTAAAGTGGATCAGCAAGATGCACCACTGCCGCTAGCCTCGTTAAAACCGCAGCGCTGGTATCATTGGCCGTTGCTACCGTTTCGGTTAGTCGAGCGTGGCGGTTATCTGCTGTTAGTCGCTTTGATCACAGTATTCGGCATGCTTTATAAACTGTTGGCTAAAGGGCTGTTTTGGCTGCTACGTCCAGCCGTATTAGCGGTACAAGGTCTATTAACAGTGCTAGAGCGCGCCTATTTAGCCTTGTTGCAGGCCGCTTTAAAGGCCAAAGTCTTTACCTTAGTCCTGACCTTAGGTTTAGCCGGGTTATGCTTTAGTTTATTGCCCAGACTCGGTGCCGATGTGATCCCGCAATTAAGCCAAGGCGAGTTTTATGTCGATGTGCAATTACCCGTTGGCTCGGCGATTGAGCAAACCGATGGCTTACTGAAACAGTTATCTGCAGAAATCAGTACTTTCCCAGTAGTCGAGCGTAGTTATGGTTTAGCCGGTACCGGCGCGCAAATGTCGGTTGATCCGGCCATTGGCGGCAGTCATTGGGGACGCTTACATGTGGTGCTGACCCCCGAAAGCTTGCCTGAAGATGAAGAGGCAGTTCAAGCCCGTTTGCGCCAGACTTTGGCCCAATTACCGGGCGTCACCAGTCGCTTTGACCGGCCCCAGCTCTTTAGCTTTAGTACCCCTTTAGAAATCGAGATCAGTGGCTATGATCTGGTGCCCTTAGCCGATACCGCAGAGCGGTTGATGGCAGGATTAGCCAATGAAGGCCGCTTTACCGACATTAAATCCAGCTTACGTCCTGGTCAGCCCGAAATTACCTTGTATTTTGATCATGCACGCTTAGCGCAGTTAGGCATGACCTCACAGCAAGTGGCGCGTCGTGTAGCAACCTATATTGGTGGCGAAGTTGCTGGGCAATACTCGGTAAATGATCGCAAAATTGATATCCGTGTGCGTTTAGCCGAGCAATATCGACAATATGAATTACAGCTCGCCGAGTTGATTATTAACCCCGGTGCCGCCGAGCCCTTACCGCTGTCGGCGGTAGCACAAATTCGTCGTGAAATTGGCCCAAGCGAAATTACCCGTGTCGGGCAACAGCGAGTGGCCATTGTCAGTGCTAACTTGGCTTATGGTGATCTTGAGCAAGCCACAGCGGCGGCGCAAGCGGTACTTAGCCAAATGGTACTTGCGCCAGGTCAACAAGCCGCAGTAATGGGGCAAAGCGAAGAAATGACCCGCGCGTATAGCTCCTTGCTGTTCGCCTTGTTACTGGCGATCTTTTTAGTCTATCTGGTGATGGCCTCACAATTTGAAAACTTACTGCAGCCGTTGCTTATCCTCTTTACCGTACCCTTAGCCGGCGCGGGAGCTGTGCTGGGGCTGTGGTTAACCGATACGCGCTTATCGGTGATTGTGTTTATCGGCTTGATTATGCTGGCCGGTATCGTGGTCAATAATGCGATTGTGTTAATTGATCGGATCAATCAATTACGTGCCGAAGGGATGGCCATGGTCGAGGCCATTATTCAAGCAGGGCAAAGCCGGTTACGTCCAGTGTTAATGACCACCTTAACCACGGTGTTAGGCTTAATGCCAATGGCATTAGGCACCGGTGACGGTAGTGAAATTCGTGCCCCGATGGCCATTACCGTGATCTTTGGCTTAAGTTTAGCAACCTTGTTAACGCTGGTGTTTATTCCAGTGCTATACAGTTTGCAGTCAGAGCGGCAGGTTAGTGCGGCCTTGGCACAAGCGAAGGGAGAGACGCTATGACTTCCCCTTTGCCACCCAGTGAGCCTGTAACACAACACACATCAGCAGTAGACGCCAGCAGCGATAATAAACCACTGTGGTTAACCCGCTTGGCGTTAAGCCGGCCGGTGACCATTTGTATGCTGTTTATTTCGCTACTCTTATTTGGCGGTTTATCTAGCCGCTTACTGCCGCTAGAAATGTTTCCGGGTATCGATATTCCTGAGCTGTATGTCAGTGTGCCTTACCCGAATGCCAGCCCCGCCGAGGTGGAGCGGTTAATTACGCGGCCGCTTGAAGAAGCGTTGGCGACGGTAAGCGGCATTAAAGAGCTAAACAGTTATGCCAATGAAAATAGTGGCGATGTGTTGTTGGAGTTTCGTTGGAATGAAAATATCAGCAGCAAGGGCCTAGAGGTGCGCGAGCGCTTAGACAGTATTCGCCACTTGTTACCGGATGATGTCGAGCGAGTATTGTTATTTCAGTTTAATACCAGCGATATGCCGATTTTTCAGCTGCGGATCTCCTCTGAACGCGATCTCGCTATGGCGTATGATTTGCTGGAGCAACAAATAAAGCGACCATTAGAGCGCGTACCCGGCGTGTCTAAAGTGGAACTGTATGGCGTGGATAAGCGGCAGGTTATTATTCGGTTAGATCCGGATAAAATGCGTGCCTTACAGGTTGACCCTACCACCTTACTGGCGCAGCTACGCGGCAGTAATTTTGCACTAAGTGCCGGCGAGCTTAGAAATAGCGAGCAGAGCGTGTTAGTCAAACCGCTAGGTGAATACCGTGAGCTGGCAGAGATTGCTGCCTTACCAGTAAGGCCAGGGCTGCAACTGCGCGATGTCGCCAGTATTGAGTTGGAATTGCCCAAACAAGAAGATGGTCGGCATTTAGACCAAACCTACGCGGTAGGCATGAATGTGTTTAAAGAGTCAGGCGCGAATCTGGTCGATGTGGCCGGTGCGGCCATGAAAATTGTGCTTGCCGCTGATAATAACCCTGCTTTTAACGGCATTAGCTTGTATGTGATGGACGATTTAGCCGATAGCGTTACTAAGTCGCTCAGCGATTTATTGCAAGCCGGTGCTATCGGGGCGCTGTTGTCTTTTATCGTGCTGTATCTGTTTTTACGCCACCTCACCACGACACTGATTGTGGTGTTGTCGGTGCCTGCTGCGCTTATTGTAGCCTTAGGCGCCATGTACTTTTTGGGCTACAGCCTAAATATCCTTAGCATGATGGGCTTAATGTTAGCCATTGGTATGCTGGTAGATAATGCCGTGGTGGTCACCGAAAGTATTTTCCGTGAGCGTGCCGCCGGGGGCGATGTGCGCGCGGCGACTGAACGCGGTGTGAAGCGAGTCGGGTTGGCCGTGTTAGCTGGAACAGCGACTACTGCCATTGTGTTTTTGCCAAATATTATTGGCGAAAAAATGCAGCTGACGATCTTTTTAGAACATGTCGCCATCGCGATTTGTTTGTGCCTGGCGATTTCCTTGTTATTGGCGTTAACCTTAATTCCACTGCTCACGACCAAACTTAAAGTACCTGAAGTGAAAGAGCCCCAAGTGACGCGGTTAGAACGGTATTATAAAAGTGCTTTAACCAAAGTGATGTTATGGCCAAAAACGGCCACAGCACTGGCTTTGTTAACGCTGGCGAGTACCGCTATCCCGTTTTCTCAAGTCGGCAATGACAGCAGTGATCAAGAAGATCGTGGGCGTTTGTTTATTAACTACAACATTCAAGGTAATTACAGCCTAGAAGAAGTACGTGCTGAAGTGACTGCCATGGAAGCATTTTTGTACGAGAATAAAGATCGGTTTTATATCGAGTCGGTCTATAGCTATTATCGCGCGGGCTCTGCCCAATCAACGGTGATGCTGCAAGAGGATTTACCCATTCCTCTGAGTGAACTAAAAGAGCAAATCCGCAGTGCTTGGCCAACGTTAGTCCGCGCGCGGCCGGGCTTTGGTTGGGGTAACCGCAATACCGCGCTGCGCGTAAACTTATTTGGGCCTTCGACCGAGCGTTTATTGCAACTGGCCAGTGATTTACAACCTGCCTTACAGAGCTTACCCACGCTGGCAGAGGTCAGCTCCGATCTGACGCGTGGCCAGCAAGAAATTCAAATTCGCCTAAAACGTGCCGAATTAGAGCGGTTAGGCTTATCAGCAGAAGCGGTGGCACAAAGCACGTCACTGGCCTTAAGAGGTGTGAATTTACGTACTTTTCGAAGTGCTGAGCAAGGCGAGCTGCTGATTCGGTTGATTTATGATGAGCAGATCAGTCATTCGCAGGCGGAGCTAGCGGCTTTACCGGTCGCGGTAGTGCAGGGGATCAGTATTCCATTGTCGCAAGTGGCCGATTTGCAAACGGTGCCGCGCTTACAATCGATTCGGCGCTTTAATCGCGAAACGGGTGTTGCTTTGCAACTGGCGCTGGCTAAGGATATCAGCGTGGATCAGGCCAAAGTAGAAATTGACCAGCTAATGCAACAAGTACAGTTACCTGAGGGCTATCGTTGGTCTTATCAGGGTGGTTTTGTGCGGCAAAACGAAGAGCAGCAAGTGATGATCATCAATATGCTGCTGGCGCTAGCGATGATTTATATTGTGATGGCAGCATTGTTTGAGTCTTTACTGCTGCCCAATGCCGTCATTGGTAGCCTGCTGTTCTCCTTTGTGGGGGTGTTCTGGACCTTTTGGCTCACCGGCACTGGGCTAGAAGTTATGGGGATGATTGGCATGCTGGTGCTAATGGGCATCGTCGTCAATAATGGCATAGTGTTGGTAGATAGGATTAATCAAGATCGGGTGTTGCTGCCGCATTTACCGTTAATTGACTTGATTATTGGCGCGTCGATCGCACGGCTAAAACCGATTTTAATGACCGTAGCCACTACCGTGTTAGGCTTAGTGCCACTGGCTTTAGGCGGCACCGCCATCGGCGGTAATGGGCCTAGTTACGCGCCAATGGCCATTGCTATTATTGGCGGCTTAGTGTTCTCGACCTTGACCAGTCTATTACTGGTTCCCCTGAATTACTATGCGTTAATTAAGCTGCGCACTGCCAGTAGCCGCTTAGTCAGCCGCAGCCAGCAATGGCAGCGCCGCATACTGCGCCGGGCATAAGCGGTGTTCGGCGCGCTTAGGCGAGCGGAGTGACGGTTGCATTTTTAAAGGCAGTCGTTATAATTGCGCCGTCTTTAAGGGAGTAATCTGCCGCCAGGCGCTTATATCAACATACTTGTGCCACATGCACATGGTATAAGCAGCAAGCTGTTAATCATTAACTGCTTGTGTGATGAGACTTAAGACATAGTGCTGATCCAACGCGGGAGTCAGGCTGTGTCTTTTGTCTATAATATCCCGCACTTTTGCAGGATATTATGGAAGCCCTTTTTTCATCTTTTACCGCTGTCGCTATTGCCGAAATTGGCGATAAAACCCAACTGCTTTCGCTGTTCTTAGCCGCTCGTTTTCGCAATAAAACTGCGATTATCATGGGTATTCTAGTGGCAACCTTACTCAATCATGCGGCTTCGGCCTGGCTTGGGGTTTGGGTGGCGCAATTTATTCCTGCCGCCTGGGGGCCTTGGTTATTGGGTGGCTCCTTTATTGCGGTGGCGCTTTGGTTATTAATCCCGGATAAAGACGACAGTGAAGATACAGCGGTGCTGAAATACGGTGCCTTCGCTGCCAGCTGTGTGCTGTTTTTCTTAGCGGAAATTGGTGATAAAACGCAAATTGCCACGGTAATTCTAGCGGCCAGCTTTGAACAAGCGGTCTGGATGGTGATTTGGGGCACCACCTTGGGCATGTTAGCCGCCAATGTACCGGTGATTTATGCCGGTAGCTGGTTACTGCAAAAAATTTCGTTAGATTGGGCCCGTCGAGCGGCCTGTGCGGTGTTTATCATTTTAGGAATAATCACCATAATTAATGGGGTGATTTAACCCGAGCCTTGTCAGAGTATGCTAATGTAAAGTATAGCTTACTGATAGGGACAAAAGATGTCGGTATTATCACGTAATAATGTGCGTTTAATGGGTGATAGCAAAGCACCGGTAATGCTTTTTGCTCATGGTTTTGGTTGTAATCAAACCATGTGGGATGCTGTAGCAGCGGCGTTTGCCCCGCAAACCTATCAAATCTTGTTCGATTATGTCGGCAGTGGCCAATCCGATCTGGCGAGCTATGATATGGTGCGCTATGCCAGCTTGGAGGGCTATGCACAAGATATTTTGGAGATCTGTGCTGAGCTCGGGGTAGATCGTGAGGTGATTTTTGTTGGCCATTCGGTCAGTTGTAGCATTGGCGTACTTGCGGCGCTGGCGCGTCCTGGGCTATTTCGCGAGATGATTTTTTTAGGCCCTTCGCCTTGCTTCTTAAATGATCCTCCTAGTTACTTTGGTGGCTTTGAGCGCAGCGACTTAGACGCTTTACTCGCCTTAATGGCGCAAAATTACCTAGGCTGGGCGGCTTATCTGGCACCGGTAGTGGCGGGCGCCGACAATGACGCGCAGATTGCAGGCACCTTGTCAGACAGTTTTTGTTCAACCGATCCAATAGTAGCGCAGCAGTTTGCGAAAGCCACGTTCTTTGCGGATAACCGCGTAGATTTTGCCAAGTTAACTGTACCTAGTCTGATCTTACAGCATCAAGATGATGTGCTGGCTGCGCCAGTGGTGGGGCAATACTTGCAAACCCAGCTCGCCAATAGTCAGTTAATCACGCTGCCCGTTGCGGGGCATGCCGCTCATATGAGTCACCCCGACTTAGTGATTGCGGCCATCTCAGATTACTTAGCTGAGCGGCAGATTTTGTGAGCGAGCAGCCAGAGTTAGACGCCTTGCCCTGTGCGGTAATCATTACCGATCCATTTGGTCAGATCGTCTTTATTAACCAGCTTGCTAAAACCGCCTTTTTAGCTGAGCCTGACACTATCCCCGCAAATATAGATAAATTATTCCCTCCCGCTTCGAAAATTTTTTTACAAACGCATCTTTGGCCAATGCTGCGCAAGCAAGGAGAGGTAAACGAGTTTTATCTGCAAATTCAGAGTAAAGAACATAAGGTCGTGCCAATCTTGCTGAATGTGGCGGCCGGAGAGTTTGCCCAGCAAGCCTGTTACCGCTGGGTGCTGCTGCCGGCGTTACAGCGAGTCACCTTTGAGCAAGAGCTACTGAAAGCGCGACAACAAACAGCAGATTATGCGCAAGAAATTAGTCTGCATAAGCGTCGGCTGCAGAACATTTTAGATGCGGCTGCCGATATTGCCATTATTACCCTTGATAAAGATGGCATGGTGCAATTTGCCAACGCTGGCGTTATGCCGCTGCTTGGCGTTAGCAAGCAGCAGTTGTTGGGTGAGCGGTTTGCTGACTTGATGAGTCAGCAGGGCTTAGCGCAAGCGGGTCACGCTAGGCTGCAGCAGCAGCTTAGCTTGTTAGCGCAAAAAACCAGCGTGATTGAGCCTATTCTGGAATTTGAAACACGCTTAATCCAGCACAGCGGTCAGGAAATCGATGTGCTGTTGCAATTGCGTCCTTTAACCGGCGAGTTAGCGCAGGCCGATAGTCAACTGTTAGTTGTGGCTACCGATATTTCAAAACGCAAGCAATTAGAACGCTTACAAAATGAATTTGTCGCCACCATTAGCCATGAATTTCGCACGCCACTGACCACCATTCTGGGCAGCTTAACGTTGTTATCCGAGCGCTTTCGGGCAGATTTACCTGAAAGAGCGCAAAAGCTGGTCGAGGTTTCATTTAATAGCAGCCAGCGGCTCAAACATTTGGTGAATGACTTACTTGATTTTGGCAAAATCAACAGTGGTAAAGTACAGGTTAGCTTGCAGCGTTGTGCGTTAACCCCTTTACTGGAAAGTAGCATTGTGGAGCATCATTATTATTTAAATACCAAAGGGGTCCAGTTACTGCTTAGTTTGCCTGAAACGCCTTTTTTTATCCTTACCGATCCACAGCGTTTCCAACAAGTGATGGCCAATCTCCTATCAAATGCCATCAAGTTTTCACCAGCAGCAGGACAAGTGCATATTCGAGTAACTGAGCAAATTAACCACGTAATTATCAACGTTCAAGATAGTGGTCCTGGCATAAAAGCTAATTTTGTTGATTTATTGTTTACCCAATTCACGCAAGAAGATAACAGCAGTAATCGTCAAGTAGAAGGCACAGGCTTGGGGCTGGCTATTAGTAAAGGCTTGGTCAATGCCATGGGCGGCGAGATTGGCTATCAGGCTGCGCAGCCGCACGGCGCAATTTTCTGGTTTAGTTGTGCAAAAGCTTAAGCTTGCTTCAGTTATGCTAACGCCTATTCAACCTTACTCGCTTTTCGACTTAATACCCACACCGTAAACAGGCTGGCGGTAACAAACATCAAAATACTGTAGGTACTCGGTGCTATCGACATGGCGTTATTTTGTAAAATGCCGGTGGTGATCATTAACGCAAGAGTACCATTTTGTAAGCCCACCTCTAGGCAAATGGTACGGGCTTGTTGATCGTTGTGCAGGATATAGTGGCCTAACAAATACCCCGCAACCATGGTCACGACATTTAAAGTCAGTGCTGCAGGCCCACTAAGCAACATAAAGTGCCAAAAATCGCCGCCCAAATCGATGGCAATACTGAGAATCAATGCCATTAATACGACTACCGAAAAACGACTGATAATCGGCTGAGCGCGCAGCGATAAGCTTGGCCATTTGGCGCGTAACCACATACCGAGTAAGACTGGCATCACGCTAATCAGCATTAAGGTTAACCAGGTTCTTAAAAGCGGTAGCTCAATAGTAGTGCTGGCGCCTAAGTAAAAATCGATGGCCCAAGCGGCTAATAATGGCAGGGTAAAAGGGGTAATTAACCCCAGCATCGCAGTCAAAGATACCGATAAGCCTACATCCGCCTTACACAGATAACTGTAAAGGTTTGAGGTAGTACCGCCTGGACATAGCGCCAAAATAAACAAACCTACCGCCAGCTCCGCTTGCAAGCCAAACAGGCTAATTAAGATCACCGCGATAAGCGGTAACAGCAAGAGTTGCGCAAGCGCCCCGACAAAAAAGGCTTTAGGTGCCCGCATTACATCGCGAAAATTGGCTGGGCGCAAACTCATGCCCACACCGATCATAATCAAGATCAAGGCAATGGGTAAACCTATCTGGGTAAGGGTCGCAAACATAAAGCGCTCTTTTTAAAATTATTATTTGGCTAAACTACCTTGTTCTCCCACGCCGAGCAACCCCAACTTATCCACCGACTCCGGTACGCTGTATAACTTTTATCCACCGCACTCCGGTTCGGTGTATAAGTGTGCTAGCTGGCGGGGTTAGGCTGTGCTGGCGCGGCGGGCTCAATATGCAGCGTTAGTTGTATGCCTAGCGTAGCTGCTTGTTGTTCGGCGCTATCGGCTAACTGATGCGCTTGGGTGACTGTCCAATTTCCAGGTACCTGCAAATCCGCTTGGGCAAATGCTTGAGTGGCGGCTGCACGAGTGCGTAAGCGTAAAAAACACAGCTGATCGGCTGCTAATGCCTGGGTATCGTTGGTATATGCCGCGCGGGCGCTGGCACTTAGCTCTGCCAAGCGGGCGGTAAGCTGCTGCACCTGAGCTTCCGGTAAAGCCTGATCCATTAAGCCATTTACCGCCTTAGCTAAAATCAGGCTGCCTTCACGCAGAATATGCAGCGCGACCAGCATTGCCACCAGCGCATCTAACCAATGTAATCCGCTGAAGGCGGCTAAGCCGACCCCGATGACCACGCCGGCCGTGGTCCAAACGTCGGTCAGCAAATGCTTACCATCGCCTTCCAGCGCCGGCGATTGATAGGCTTTTCCGCCACGGATCAACAACAGCCCAACCCCAAGATTGATAACACTGGCCAGCACCGTCAGTAGGGTACCAAACCCCAGCGCAGCGATGGGTTGCGGATTGAGTAAACGCTCTGCGGCAGTAATAAAAATGGCCAGCGCCGCAATAAAGATCATGCCTCCTTCAAAGGCTGCGGAAAAATATTCGGCCTTGCTGTGCCCAAAGGGATGGCCTTTATCTGCAGGTCTACTGGCAATAGTGACCATCCATAGCGCAAAACCCGCGCCCGCAACGTTTACCAACGACTCCATGGCATCCGATAAAAAGCCTACCGAGCCAGTTAAATACCAAGCCAGGGTTTTGAGTGCCATCGTTAGCCCCCCAGCAAGCAGGGAGACTAATAATAATTGGCGTGGACGCGGCAATGACATAGCGATTCCTAAAAAGAGTAGCGTCTGTAAGTTTATCTTTTAGTGTGTGACTAAACTAAGGTCACGACAACTACTGCAATTACAATTAAGGCAATGAGAAATAACACCACGAAAAATAACATCACGCCAAAAAAGCTTGCACCCAATCCTTATGGCGATTAGCTTAGCTCGGTATTCTCATCATCATTGATGCTAACAGCACGTAAAGCTCTAGCAGTTTTGCGCCACCACGTTAAGGCTAACTATGAACAGCGTGACCATTTTGGTCGATGTGCAAAATATCTACTACACCAGCCGTGAAGCCTATCAGCGTAATTTTGACTACAATGCTTTTTGGCGCAAAGTAACGGCGGGCCGTACCGTGGTGAAAGCCATTGCCTATGCCATTGATCGAGGCGATGAAAAACAGCGCCAATTTCAAAATATCCTACGCGCCATCGGTTTTGAAGTAAAACTAAAACCTTTTATTCAGCGCGCAGATGGCTCTGCCAAAGGCGATTGGGATGTGGGTATTACCTTGGATGCCATTGAATATGGCCAGCATAGCGATGTACTGGTATTAGCCTCTGGCGATGGCGATTTTGACTTACTGGTGCATAAGCTCGTCCAGCAGTTTAACACTGAAGTGGAAATTTACGGGGTAGAGGGATTAACCGCTCAGGCGCTTGTTAAAGCAGCCAGTCGTTTTTACCAGATTGGCCCAGAGTTATTGCTTTAAGCCATACGCAAGGGGGCGCTTACTTAACCTCAGCCATTTGCTGTAAAAACTGCAGTCGCTGTAACTCACTGGCGTCGGGTTGCCAAGGCTCGTCAGACAACAAACCTAAACCATAAAATTCAACCTGATATTCAGCTTGTGCACTTTTGCCAAAGCGGCTGCGCTCGCCCGGCGCGGCAGAACGACGTTCCACCGTAAAGGTATTCAGTAAATAAGGGCCTTCTTTACCAGCTAACACCGCTTTATAAGCCCGCAATAGCAGCGTGGCTTCGCCTTCTGCTAAATGCGCACTGCTAACTAAATGGGCCAGCGGTTCGCCGTCTTGACTAAACAGATTCGCCCGCACGCGATAAGTCCCCGCGGCACTGACCTCAAGCTGCAGTGGAATCACTAAGTCAGTCCCTTCAGCATAGCCATCTGCTACCCCAATAATCTCGGCACTCGGTTGTTGATACTCAATACCGGTGTGTAAACGATGTAGCTGACCATTAGCGCGAAACGCGACTTCCAGCCGTAATTCACCTTGCCAGTCCTGATCCGCCGTAAGGAGGGTGCTAAAACCTTGCTCGCTGGCCGGCATAGCGCTTTCGGTTAAGATTTGGCCGGTTTCTTCAGAAAATAGGCTAACCATCACTTGACTGGCATCAACGCCTGTTACCGCAAGCGCAACGTCAATGGCTTCAGGGTAAATAAAGCGGTATTGCGGTACTACAATAGCTGCGCTGGCACCACCTTCTAGTGGTACTTGCTGCACTACATAATGATTTGGCGCAAGCAATTGCACATCTTCTCGACTTAATGGTCGTGAGTAGGGTGGATAGCTGAGTTCTTGCTCATAGGCCACCGCAATATAAGCAAACTGTTGTGGTAAGCCGACAGCGATTTGTTCGGTCACAGTAAGGGTTGCAGCTGCCGCTGGTGCGGCAGCTATGCTTGGATTTTGCGCTGGTTCAGCCGTGGTTTCGGCAATTACTGGCGCTGCTGAATCAATTGGCTTAGCTGCCGGCCAAAGCACGACAACTAAGCCAACCATCACAAGCGCTAAACTAAAGCCGAGCCATTTTTTCATCGTTTCGCCAAAAGTTGTTAAATTAACCGCTTAGTTAATAGCTTAATTAACGGCTTGATACACTAGGGGCGACATCGCTTGGCGCTCTGAGCCATTAACGACCCGATAACGCGAAGTAAAAATCCACCAACCTCGAGTTTGATCGGTACTGTTAAAGCGCACCGCGCTCTGTGCCGTTAAATTCACGCTATTGCGAGCCACGGTAATAGCCCCTTTGCGCTGCTGCCCGATCACTGCGCTATGACTGTAAGCATCACTCATTAACATCGGATAATGCAGCGGCATAAAGTTACTGACACCACGGCTTTGGCTGGTGATCTTACCATCAAAGGCAACCGCTCTGGAGCAGCTTTCAAAACTGCCGACACTGGAAGCACCACAACTGGAGTGACTGGCGACCACACCGTCGTCAGTACCAGGTAGGAACAGGCCGGTGGCACCCAAGAAATCAGAGGCGGCACCAACAAAGCGTAACCTTGGCACTCGGCTATCCGGGAAAGCCGCTAACTGCCGCGCAGTGTTAACACGTAAATCGTTTAATACCCCAACATTGTTGGCATTAGGCATTTGCCCCAGCCATAACGATAAAGCCAGTTGCAAGGCGCGATCAAATAAGCCGCTACCCGTGGCCACATTCACCGCTAAATCCGCCAGCTCTGAGCCTCCGCCAGCACCGGCAAAATCCAGGGTTGCAACAATGTTTAACGGCCGTAGCCCAGCATTTTGTAACCATAAGGCTTGGTTATCCAGAATATAGCGTGTCACCAAATCGCCAGTAGAGTGGGTAACAAAAATACAGCCCGGGTTACAGGTATTGTTCCGCGATAGCTGCTGTAGTTTTGGCCAAATATAGTCGGTGGCAATGCGCCCAGCAATCCGCTCTTGTGATGGCCAATCAATCCGCACTTCGGCGCGGTTAGCCCAAAACTCGCTCCAGTAGGCTTCGCCATTGACGGCTACTTGGTTGGCATTGGGTCGACTCGCCAAGTTGTCGGGTTGTAAGCCATGTACCAGAACAACGGGGTAACCACCAATGGCAGCATTAGCTGAAACGCTTACCAAACTGGAAAAAATCGCTGCAGTTAACAGCGTTTTAAACCTTGTCATAAAAGATCCTTTTGTTGATATTCTTGTTTTTGTGTCAAGGGAATCACCCTGCTCAACAAATGGGTATACCCTCGCGCTGCTACCTAACGTGATGGCACGTCTACCTCAGGTTGGTTTTACCTTAAATTATCAACTAAATAATGCAATAGGCAGATTTAGGTAAAGTTGTTAATAAACTTCAGATTTATGCAAGCTGTTGTTTGAATTTTAGTCGCTAAATGCACCGTAATCGCCTAAAGCCCTTACTGCAAGTCGTGCTGGCGTTAGTCTCATTCAGTTTTAATTTATACGTTGTTTAAAGTAATAGCTCGAAGTTTTTTCGTATTTTGTGCTTAGCGCTGGTGGTATTCAACGCTAAGCACAGAAGAAAGCCGACATAGCGTCAGCAAGGCGGAGTGGATAAGACTATTGTTACCGATTTTCGAGATAATTTGCGCGATAAAAACAGTTTGTGGGTAAGCGTTGTTTAAGCGGCTGCCTGTCTGGCTTGCTGAGTTAGTTGCACCAAGGCTTTGCGAACCTCTTGCCCAGTAAAGCATGGAGCCGCAAAAGGCACAAAGTACAAGCGCTCGCCTTGCATAAAGTGGCAGCCCTCCGGATACACCGTCAGAATAGTGGCAGCACCGGCTTGGCCGCTATGTTGCGTGGTGATCAGCTCACAGGCATCGGCATGATCCTCATTCATATGCTCCACCATTGCCAACTCATCTGCCGCTTGCCATGCCGGAGCCGCTTGTTGCCACTCTTGCTGGGTTAGCCAAAAAATCTCGCCAAAGCCGCCAATAAAGCGAATATGCTCTACCGGCATTTTCCAAAAATAGAAATCATGCGCTTGCTTATAGGCTTCTGCGGCTGGGAATAAGCGGAAATAGCGAGCTTCGTACTCTGCTGCTTGTTCATGGGTTAATTTTTGAGCATGACCATTTAAGGTTAAACGCGCTTCGGTATTTTGATCACCCGCGCTGGCCTGATGATACAAGGTAATGCTTAAGCGGTTATCATGCTCTAGGTTACGGGCATGCTGGGCTATATCCGACACATAGAAAATCACATCGCCAGTATCGGTTAGCATCACGGTCGACACCGAACCAAAAGGGGCGCCTTGTAATTTATAAGACAGGGTGGAAAATACCGCACTTGGGCTGGTTAAGGCTAAATGCCGGGCAACTTTCACGGCGTTAATACGTTCTTGCATAAGGACTCCTGAAAACGGTGTTGTTACAATAATTCGGTATGGGGTTCAGAAAATATCATTGGGCAGGCAAGCCGCGGGTGGCGACAAACATGCATCTTGGTTTGGTAAAGCTCGGTCAAGGGTTGTTCAGCCAGTACCTGCTCTGGCGTGCCAAGGGCACGAATATGTCCTTGGTCCAGTAACAGCACCTGATCGGCATAGAGCGCGGCTAAATTTAAATCATGCAGCACCGCGATCACTAAGTTGCCGGCTTTGGCAAAGGCACTGATTTGCTGTAAACAGCGATGCTGTTGGTGCACATCTAAAGCTGCTGTGGGTTCATCTAATAGCAGCAATTTGGGCGTTGTTAACGAGTTATCGACTTGCGCCAAACAACGGGCGATATGGCTACGTTGTAATTGGCCACCAGATAACCGGCTTAGATCCCGCCCCTGCAAATCAATCAGGTTAAGCTTTTTCAGCCATTTTTGGGCAATCTCGGCTGACTGCTCGGTACTTTCCTGATAGCCAAAACGGCTTAAACAAACTAGCTCTTGCACGGTTAGGCCCGCTGGTGAAATCGGTTGCTGGCTTAATACCGCCCGTTGTTGCGCTAAGGCTGCTGCCGACCATTGATGAAGTGGTTGCTCAAACAGGCTGATCTGCCCCTGAAAAGGCAGATCCAAGCAAAGCGCACTTAATAAAGTCGATTTACCGGCACCATTTTCGCCGAGTAAGGCGACAAATTGGCCTGGCGCAAAGTCCGCGCTCAGCGCCTCAATAACTAGGCTATTGCCTCGTTTGACCGACAGCTGTTGTATTTTAAGCATACAACCTCCGTTTTTGTTGCAATAAAAGGTAAATAAAGAACGGTGCGCCCAATAACGCAGTGATAATGCCAATCGGCAATTCTGCCGGCGGCACAGCCATGCGTGCCAACCAATCGGCAAGGGCTAACACTAAGGCGCCTAACAGCATGGCTACCGGCATCATTCTTGGAATGGCTGCACCCACTAACAAGCGGGCAATATGCGGGATCACTAAGCCAATAAAGCCAATAATGCCGGTTAGTGCTACCGCAGCACCCACACCCAGCGCCACTAAGACGATAAGCTCGCGCTTTAAACGTGGCACATTCACACCCAGATAGCGCGCTTGCTGCTCACCGAGTAATAACAAGTTAATGGCTTTGCGCCGATACCAGAGTAGGGCGCTGCAAAGCCCCAAGCTGGCAAAGGCCAACGGCAATGGCTGCCAAGTAACGGCCGCCAGTGAGCCCATTTGCCAGAAGCTCATTAAGCGTAAGGCATCGTCGGAGGCATAGTAGCTAATTAACCCAATCACTGCCGCCGCCAAGGCATTAATAGCAACACCACAAAGCAATAAGGTGGCGACATTGACACCATGGCTGCTGCGAGAGAGTTGATACACCAGTAACGAGGTCACCAGCGCACCAATAAAAGCTGCTGCACTTACCCAATAATGGC
Source organism: Alishewanella sp. d11 (assembly GCF_049390205.1). Taxonomy (GTDB): domain Bacteria; phylum Pseudomonadota; class Gammaproteobacteria; order Enterobacterales; family Alteromonadaceae; genus Alishewanella. The sequence goes on from NZ_CP186547.1 coordinate 2,918,115, forward strand.
CGCTTAACCCCAGTTGAGGCCCAAACGCTATCACTAACAGCGCCAACATCGCAGCACCAGCTGCTATACCAATTAATGAGGGATCGGCCAGCGGGTTGCGACACAGCGTTTGCATGGCACAGCCAGCTTGCGCCAATACCGCACCGACTATTAATCCTAACAATAAGCGCGGTAGGCGTAATTCGGTGACCACATTTAATTGCAGTGCAGAAAAATCGTCACTAAAACCAGGCCACCACCAAGCAAAGGCTAAGCGCCAATCGGTAAGTACCGCACCACTGCTAAGCGCCAGTACAGCACAAGCGAAAATAGCTAGCACCAGCAACGTAATAATTAACGGAAAACGTAGCATTATTGACCTAATACTGAGGTTGTAGTGCTTTGAATAGCAGCGACATTGCCAGAGTTAACCCTTACCATGTTCTCTAGGTGAGCGCTCGTTGCACTAGGCTGAGCAAGCGTAGCCTGACTTGGTGCTGGCGTTAAAGCCGTTTGCTGACCAAACTGGTACAGTTGCTGAATAGCCTCACCAATGCGACTGGTCATACCCATTGACAGCAAGGAGTCCATAACCAATACCCGGCAGTCTTTGGCGGCGGCCAGCATCCGTAATTCCGGTAACTGACAAAAGGCATTAAGCCCACCCGCACTTTGTGCCACATGCTCAGGTACTACCAATAAATCCGGTTGTTGCAGCATTAAAAACTCAGCAGATATCGGTTTAAAACCATTATGCGTAGCTAAGTTTTGCATAGCGCTGTAGTGAAACAACAGATCGGGTACCGTTTCGCTACCGGCAACAATTACCCCGCGGCTAGAGGCTTGTAACACAAACAGCGCCGTTAAAGGTTTCGTATTCGCCGCAGTGGTAGGCAGCACAGGTAAGCTTTGTTTGATCTGGTTGATCAGCGCCGTGGCTGCCGCTTCTTTCTGCAATTTAGCACCGAGCAAACTAATAAACTCATAAAGTTCAGCTAAATCGCGCGGTTTGGCAAAGTGTTCAACCTTAATTCCGGTATTACGCAGTTGGCTTAGCGTCGCGGCAGGGCCGGTACCTTCCAGCGCCCATAATTCGGTTGCCCCAGTGGCGATAAGTGACTCTGCCGACAAGCTGCGGTAATAGCCAATACTGGCTTTATTGGCCGCGGCTGCTGGGCTGGTACTGGACGTATCTACCGCCAGTAGCTGATCGCCAGCACCGAGTGCGAAGATAATATCCGTTAGGGTGCCGCCGGCACTGGCAAGCTTGGCGTTGGCAGGGGGATTATTTGTCAATACCGTGCTAGTGGCGAGCGCATTAGGGGGTAACTGGCTAAGTAAACACACGCCTAGTAAGAGTTTAGGAAAACAGCGTAATAATGAGCTAAACATGCTAATTCCGATGCAAAGAAAATTTATGCGGATAGTAATAGCAATAATTCCCATTTGCAATATTTTGTTGTGCAATCTATGCTGGCAGCCTTTTTTAAGATTCATTCTGGTTTTTCAAGATTCATACTGGCATTACTGTAAGGAGAATACATGTCCAAATTATTTTCTGGAGTTAAGCGGGCGCGAGCCGGTCTAGCGCGACTCGGTCTGGCGCGACCCGGTCTAACGCGACCCGGTCTAACGCGACCCGGTCTAACGCGACCCGGTCTAACGCGACCCGGTCTAACGCGACCCGGTCTAGTTCACCTTAGCCTATCGCGTCTTTCGTTGGGCATGCTTAGCGGCCTTCTGTTACTGACAACGGCAGGTTGCAGCCAAACACCAGTAACAGACACTGTCAATACTGCCAGTGCTACGCTGCCAAGTTGGCAAGCCCCTGAGCGTCAGCTGCATCCGTTGGTCGGCACCCTGTATCAGCTTGATGCAAACCAGCCGATTGCGCCCAAGGCATTTTTAACGCAATTGCCGGCAGGCACTTGGTTATTGCTGGGCGAGCAGCATGATCATCCCGATCATCATCAGTTACAGCTTTGGGTATTACAGCAACTTGCCGCTGAGCAGCGCTTAGGTGCCGTTGCCATGGAGATGCTCAATACCGCGCAACAACCGGCGTTAGATGCACAGTTAAAGCAGGGGACACTGAGCACGCCTCAAGCCTTAAACTGGCCTGAAAAGGCTTGGCCCTTTGCCCGTTATCAAGGGCAAGTGCAATTGGCGCTTGATCAGGCCAGTCGGCTGGTGGCGGCAGATTTAAGTGATGCAGAGAAAACGGCGCTACGGCAAAATACCGCCGCGGTAAAGGAACATTCGGCGGCGCATACCAACTATTTGGCGGAATTAATGGTGAAGAGCCATTGCGGTATGTTTACGGCTGAACGGGCGAAACCCGCCGCCAGAATGCAAATTGGCCGTGATCAACAGATGGCCAAACAAATGTTAGCCAATAGCCAAGCTGACAAAGTCAATGTGCTGATTGCCGGTGCTCAGCATGCACGTAAAGATATTGGCATACCGCTGTGGTTAGGCGAGCAGCCTGTGGTCAGTATCTTAATGGTTAGTGTTGCAGAGAGTACCGATCCCAAAGACTATTTGCCGCAAGCTATAACGGCAGATACACCTGCCTCGGCTATCGCAGATCTGATTTGGTTTGTACCGGCGATCCCCGCCGTGGATTATTGTGCGCAGTTAAAATCATCATAACCTTTAACAGCCGCCCGGGAGGGCGGCCTGTAAGGAAATGTCAATTAACCCACTTGAATTCGCGTATCGGCATAGCGGATCCGTCGGCGCTTTGGTGTGGCTAGAAAGTAAGCCAGCGTGAGTGGACCAAGTCTACCAGTAATCATCAGTACAATAATCAATAGCTGACCAAAGGTGCTTAACTCGCCGGTTAGCCCCCGTGATAAGCCCACAGTACTTAACGCAGATACTACTTCAAAAGCGACATCTAACAACGGTGCTTGCTCAGTAATGGTCAGCAAGAAAATACTGATAAAAATCGTAATCATCGACACAAGTGCCAAAGCCAGTGCCTTTAACACCAGTTGAGTAGGGACAGTGCGTTTCATTACTGTAACCTCGTCACGGCGGCGCAAAAAAGCATAGGTGGCCATCAATAAAATCACAAAGGTACCAAGTTTAATACCGCTTGCAGTACTGAGTGAACCGCCACCAATAAACATCAATAATAAGGTTAGAATGTTACTAGCATCGGTCATGTTACTGTAATCCAGCGTATTAAAGCCGGCTGTTCTGGGGGTTACAGCCTGAAACCAAGCAGCTAAAGCCTGATCTTTAATTGATAACTGCTGCAAGGTCGCGGGGTTATTTGCTTCTAGCAGCCAAATAAGGATAAAAGCACCAAGATTGATCAGCAGTGTTGCGAGTATAATTACTTTAGTGTTGGTGCTAAGTAACTGCCATCGCTTCTGTTTTTTGACATCAATTAATACAGTAAAGCCAATGCCGCCGATAATAAATAAGCCAGTGATAATCAGGTTTACTGGAATACTACCAACATAAGGCATCAGACTATTACTGCTAAGGGCAAAACCAGCATTATTAAATGCTGAGATAGTGTAAAAAAAACCGTGATAGAGTGCGGTGGTAAAGCCCAGTTCTGACCACCAGGTTAGCGTGAGTAGCATTACACCAATCAGCTCAATCACCAGTGCATAAAGCAATACCGCTTTAGCAATGGTGGTGACTTGCGCCAGAGAGGTTTGCCCCAGTGCTTCTTGCGCAATTTTTTGTTGCGATAAACCAATTTTTGCGCCAAGGCTAACGGCCGCTACTACCGCGAAAGTCATAAAACCTAAACCACCCGCCTGGATTAATAAGGCAATGACGATTTGCCCAAACTGGCTAAACTGGCTACCCGTGTCTACCACTACTAAGCCAGTGACAGTTACAGCAGAGGTCGCGGTAAACAACGCTTGTAACAAGGTAATCGGTGCCGTGGTGGCAAAAGGCAACAGCAACAACAAGGTACCAAGCATAATAAGCCCCAAAAAGCCTAAGGCTAATACCGCTGGTGGGCTTAAACTAATGCGGCTAATCTTAGCCGTGGGTAACCTTACATACGGCAGGTTTTCAGGTAACCAATTTTTCATCTTAAACCAGCCGTGGCGCAAGTGCTTTAAGAATGGATAGGGTCCCTGCGAGTACCAGACTATCACCGCTTTTTAGCACAAAGTCTTCTGCGACTGGGCTAAATAATTGGTCACGCCGTTTTACCAGCACCGCTTTGGTAAAGTGGGTGGCATCACCTAGTAAGGCACTCAGTGTCATGCCATCAAGCCGTGCGATTAGCGCAATTTCAACCAGATATTGGTTATTCCCCAGCGCCAGATACTGATTAACCATTGGATAATTCAGTGCCTGTGCGACTTTAATACCCATTTCTTCTTCGGGGTGAATAATACGGTTTACACCAAGACGGGATAAAATGGTGTGGTGTGATTTCGAGGTGGCTTTTACCCAAATTTGTTGCACCCCTAGGTTTTTTAAGTGCAATACGCATAAAATACTGGCTTCGAGGTTTTCCCCTATTGCCACTAAAACGGCTTCATAGCGCAATAAATCCAACTCGGCGAGTGCTTGCTCGTCGGTGGCATCGGCAATAACCGCGTAGCTAAGTTTGTCGGCCAAACGATTAATGTATTTTGGATCGGCATCTACGCCTAATACTTGATGCCCAAGCCGCAGTAGCTCCAGAGAAGCAGTTGAACCAAAACGACCTAAACCAATAACGGCAAACTGTGCCATAACAACGCTCCTTGAATGCAAGTCGCGGCTATTAAAGGCGCATCTGTTTGCGTTGTCAGTAGCAAAACCTCAATCTTTATAAAAACTTTATATCTGAGCGCTGAAATTTGAGAAAAGCTTGATAACCTCGCTGCAGCCTTTTCAGTAAGCTTGATTTATCTATTTGCTTGATTATGAATTACCGTGGAATACAGAGAATTAGCGCCAGCTAGCGCTAAAGCGAATCGACAGTTTTTTTACAAAGTGTTGGCCGGGCTTTTATTTATGTTGGCCTTGGTACAATTAATTACTGCAGTGGTCAGTTTTGGGCTACAAGATAAGGTATTTTGGCAATTTTTAATATCAGCCATTATAACCGTAATCGCTGCCGCTGTTTTGCAAGGCAAAAGTGGGCCTGCTGCGCAAATAAAAAAACGTTACCTTTTCCTACTCACAACGCTATGTTGGCTGCTGCTGTGCTTTTTTGCAGCTATCCCACTTTACTTGAGTTTACCCGAAATAAGTCTTACCGACGCCTGGTTTGAAACCGTTTCTGCTGTCACAACAACAGGGTCAACAGTATTAAGCAACTTAGAGCAATTACCCAGAGGCGTATTATTTTGGCGTTCTATATTACAGTGGATAGGGGGCATAGGCATTATTGTGATGGCGATTGCTATATTGCCGGTGCTGAAAATTGGTGGTATGAAACTTTTTAAAACTGAAAACTCTGACATTTCTGAGAAGATTTTGCCCAGAAGCAGCAGTTTATCCTCTTCTATTTTGTCGGTGTATTTGTTGCTAAGCGGATTGGCAATGGGCAGTTATTATTTAGGCGGTATGAGCGGTTTTGATGCCATAACTCATGGTATGACATCGGTCGCGACCGGCGGTTTTGCTAACTACGATGCCTCTTTTGGCTTTTTTAATGATAAACCCTGGTTACTGTGGTTAAGCAGTTTATGGATGTTTATGGCAGCCTTGCCTTTTGTACTGTATGTCGGGATGCTGCGGGGCGATCGTTGGATATTAATAAAAGATCCGCAAGTTCGAGCCTTTTGTTGGATTATTGCCATTACTGTTATCTGGCTTACCTTTTATCAACACTGGCATAATGATCGGGATTGGTTTGCTGCTTTAACTCACAGTCTGTTTAATGTGATTTCAGTCGTTACAACCTGTGGTTATGCTTCGGAAGATTATACCCTTTGGGGGAACTTTGCTGTTGTATTGTTTTTTTATCTGACCTTTAGTGGCGGCTGCTCTGGCTCAACCTCGGGAGGTTTAAAAGTGTTTCGAACGCAACTAGCCAGTATTTTGCTGTTAAAGCAATTAAAAATTCTAATTCACCCGAAAGCGGTATGGACGCAGCGCTACGGGAGTAAAAAGGTCGATGATGAATTATTGGGTGCGGTCTTAGCCTTTTGTTTTATTTATTTTGCTACTATTGCCGCGCTGGCTATGGTGCTGGCTATGTATGAACTGGATTTTGTGACGGCTCTGAGTAGTGCTGCTACTGCGGTCAGTAATGTTGGGCCTGGGCTTGGCGATATCGTCGGGCCTGCCGGTAATTTTGCCAGTTTACCAGACGGCGCCAAGTGGTGGCTTACCGTTGGCATGTTAGCAGGACGATTAGAAATTTTAACGCTGTTGCTGTTATTTAGCCCAATGTATTGGCGTAACTAGGAAAAGATTATGCTGTCTGCCATAAAACTAGATGCGAAAGGTCTGCGCTTAATCTTACTAACTTTAGTTGCGCCTACACTCTTTGTATTAATGTTATTACCTATACGAAATTGGTTTACACCTTCAGATGTGGCAATGCTGCAGCTATTATGGGTGACCTTTGTTGCTCAGAAAAAAGGGCAGGGAGCGGCGATTTTATGCACGTTAATAAGTGTAGTGTTATTTAACTGGTTCTTTGTTGAGCCTTATTACACGTTATACATTTATCAGATTGATTATTTGACGACCTTTATCGTCATGTTGTTGCTTGGCATTTTTATCGCCCGCTTATCAGGCCAGTTGAGGTTGCAGCTGGCTCGAACGCATAAGCACTTTCGGCAACGACAACGTTTAATAAATAATAGCAGGCAGGCACGTTTTACGGCTGAGTTAGAACACAGTCGGGCTATGATGTTAAGATCCATTTCTCATGATTTACGCACTCCACTCGCGACTATTATGGGCGCTTCTAGCTTATTGGCGGATCGGAGCATTTCACTTAGCGCCGAAGATATCCACCAACAAGCTGATAATATATATCAGCAAAGTCAGTTGCTTAATGAGCACTTTACCAAGGTGATGGAGCTTAGCCGAGTGCAACAAATGCAGGGCGAGTTGGCGTGGCAAACGGCTACTCCGGAAGAAGTAGTTTCTGGAGCTATTGCGCGTCGAGCTGCGACACTTAGCCAGCACGCTTGGCAAATGCAATTACCTGAGCAACAAAGCTGCTCTGGTGATCTAACACTGTTGGAAATTGCACTCTCAAATATGTTAGAGAATGCCCTACGTCATGGCATCGCACCTATTACAATCCGTTATTTGCAACAGCAAGATCAGCAAGTATTTCAAGTGATTAATGCCGAACAAATTAAACGCAAGCTAGCATCAGATGCGGGTACTGGCTTAGGTATTCCTATTTGTCAGTCGGTAATGCAATTACATCAGGGGACTTTTAGTTTAACGCCGCAAGTAAACGAGCTGAACGTTGTGGCCAGCTTATCTTGGCCGCGTAGTAGTAACAAGTTAGAACAACAGGGATAAAACATGGCTGAAACCATTTTAGTGTTGGAGGATGATCCGGCCATGCAAAGCTTTTTAACCACCTTGCTAAAAACGCATCAGCATCCGGTGGTAAGCTTTCGTGAAGGGTTATTGGCGATGCAGTATTTAGTCTCACAACGTATCGATTTAGTGCTGTTAGACTTAGGTTTAACTGATTTAGATGGGCAAAGTTGGCTGCAGCACATCCGACAATGGACAGAAGTACCGGTGATTGTGATTTCTGCACGCCATGGCGAACAAGATAAAGTTTTGGCACTGGACAATGGCGCCAATGATTATATGACCAAGCCCTTTAGCGCCAATGAGTTGATGGCGAGAATCCGAGCCAATTTACGCAAAATACAGCATCAACCACAGGTGTTTTCTTTTGGTGAAGTGCAGTTAGATCCGGTGTTACATCGCGTTACTAAGGGGGGGGAAGAAGTACACCTCACTAAGACTGAGTATCAATTATTACTGCTACTAATGCGTCATGCCGATAAGGTGCTAACCCATAATTTTGTACTTAGTCAGGTTTGGGGTAAAGCGTATGTCGATAGGCCAGAATATGTGCGGGTACATATGGCACAATTGCGGCAAAAATTGGAAGATAACCCAGCCGCGCCAGCTTTTTTAAAAACCGAGCCCGGCGTGGGTTACCGTTTAAAAGTGTAAATATGTTTTGCTATATCTAATCGCAATGATAAGTACGTAGACAGGACATACAGCAGCATCTTAGATAATAAGAAGACAACTGCCTGATTGTGGTAGCTGTCTTCTTAAAGCAGATAAGATGGCTTAAAACGTATAGCGGGTCGTAAAGCTAATATTGCGTCCAGGCTCGGTATAGGCGCGTGAGTCGCTGTCTGCGGCATGGCCAGCAATATTGTTATAGCGCAGATAGTCTTTATCCAACAGGTTATTCACCGCTAAATTTACTTGCCAATCCGCAGTCAGTTGATAGCTGTTTAACCAGTCTAAGGTGATAAAACCAGGGCTTTGTTTTTGGCCCTCGTTGACTTTCGTCATGCGTTTCGCCCAGTTTGCCATTAACTGTGATTGTAATTTTTCACCACTAAAGCTAATACCGGTGCTGCCCGACAGTGGGCTGATCGAGGTAATATACGCCTTAGTTTGCTCGTTTTTGCCGTCTTGATAAGACATTGCCGCTAACAGGCTCCAATTCGCGTTAAACGCATAATCTAAGCTTAGCTCTGCGCCTTTAATGGTCACTTTATCCACGTTACGATAGTGGAAGGTATCATGCTGATACTGAAAGCGACCTTGCTCGTTTAGCACGGTTTTGCTGTCAATCAGCGCCGTTTCTAAAAAGTCGGTAAAACGGTTATAAAATACCGCTGTGCTAAAGCTCAGCTGCTGTAATTGGCCACGTAAACCTAACTCATAGGTATGGCTAGTTTCAGGTTTTAAATCGGTATTAGGGACTAGCGTATAGCGATAAGTCGCAGTAGGTTGCAAGTCGTGTTCGATATAAGCCAAATCGTAGGCGGGCACTTTAAAACCCTGACCATATTGCGCATACACATTTAGGCTATCGGTGAGTTGATACAAACTCCCCAGATTAAAAGACACTTTATCATCGCTGATTTTCTCAAAGGCTGTGCCATCCAGTTTTAAGGCGCCGTTTGGATCCATGCTGAAGCTATCGTAACGCAGGCCTGGGGTAATGCGCCAACGGCCATCGGCTAGCTTAATGGTATCGTTTAAATATACGCCATAACGCATAATATCGTTTTTCGGGAATTTATTGGTCAACACATCGCGGATGGGGTTGGCCATCCCCTCAACTGTACGATATTCGTATTGGCTCCGCTCAGTTGTGGTTTTTTCGACATCAATACCATAGGCTAACGCATGCTGCTGATTGAGCGTTTTAGCAGCGCTTAACAGCAAGCCTTGGGTATTTTGCTCATAAAGGTTGTTTTGCCACATATGGCGGATTTGAAACACATTAAAGCGAGGCGCGTTAATATCCAGCTTGGCGTATTCTTGATCGTTTTGCTGGCTCTTATTGCTATAAAGGCTAACATCTAAATAATTATACAGCGCAGTATCGGCGTCAGAGCGGTAATTCAGCCGTAATGCTTGGTTTTTCTTGTTACTAGCATTCGACTCTTCGGCAATGTTATAGCCAAATTGCGCTAAACTGCGAAAATAGGCCAGTAAGCCATTGGCGCGATCGCCCGCGACATCTTGCTGGTAAAAGTCGACATTCAGGCTCAGTTTGTCGGTGCGGTTTAGCTGATACACCAGCTTGTAGAGCATACTGTCGGAATCGATGGTAAAGGGCGTTAAGGTACTTGCATGGTTTTGTTGCTCTTCGCCCCGGCGCAGTGTACCGCTTAACATATGGCTAAAGTTGCTGCCAATGCGCTGTGCTAAGGTAAGACCGCCATGATATTGGCTGGATAAATCAGTATAACCTAGGCTCGCATTGCCACCGAGTTCAGCGCCTTCTGCTAAGTAATCCAGCGGATCCTTGGTGGTAAATACCACAATACCCGCCAGAGCATCAGAGCCATATAAGGATGAATTAGCACCTTTAGCCACTTCTACTTGTTTTAGGGTAGAGGTATCTAAAAAACCACGGCCGATAATATCGTTTAAACCATTAGCGCCATAGCCTTCGTTTACCCGCATGCCGTCTTTAATCAGCAGCACCCGGTTACCGCCCATGCCGCGCACTAAAAAGTTTTGTGCACCGCCCACGCTGCCGGTTACCTGAATAGAGGGATCGTAGCGGAACAGTTGGCTATAGTCGGTAACTTGCTGTAATGCCAGCTCTTCAGCGGTTTGCACCGAAATACTGCCGGCAACATCTTTTAAGGGCTGCTCTGTCCGATTACCGGTGACCACAATCACTTCTAAGTTTACGCCTTCTTCGACGGTTTCTGCAAAAAGGGTTGGGCTCAATACCAAGGCAATCGCACTGGCTAGCAGGCTTAGGCGGGGAATACTCATAACACGCTCCTGTTAGTTAAATTGAGCGGCATGCTACGATCATTAAATGCGATAGTCAATGATAATCATTATCATTTGATAGGTTAGTTTGTTTTTTAGGTTAACACTTGCGGGCTGATGTGAGTGCCAGTCGCTATTTTTAATCGTCGTTATTTATAAAGTCGCTATTTTTAAAAGTGTAGGGGGAGCATCTTGAGCGGCTAAAGTGGCTTTTTCACTTTAGCCAGAGCGCTGCCTTACTTAAGGCAGTGCTGTGAGATCGTCAGTGTCGACTATTCTTCAAAATCATCTTGTGAGCTTGCAGTTAGCGCCGTTTTACTGGAATCCTGCACCAGCTGCTCGAGCATTTTGATTTCGATGGGGTCTAGTAAGCGCCATTTTCCAGGTTTTAACTCGGCTAAGCGGATATGCATAATGCGGGTGCGTTTTAACTTAACCACCTCATAACCACAGTATTCGGCCATGCGGCGAATTTGCCGGTTTAAGCCCTGGGTTAAAATAATTTTAAAGGTATTGCGTGATACCTGCGTTACTTGGCAGGGCAGGGTAACGGTATTAAGGATAGGCACCCCTTGGCTCATCTTGCGGATAAACTGCTCGGTGATGGGTTTATTTACAGTGACCACGTACTCTTTTTCATGCGCATTGCCAGCGCGCAGTACTTTATTGACGATATCACCGTCGTTGGTTAAAAAAATCAGCCCCTCCGACGGTTTATCTAAGCGGCCTATCGGAAAAATGCGCTCAGGATACTTTACCGCATCAATAATATTGCCTTGAATATGCCGCTCGGTGGTGCAGGTAATGCCCACCGGTTTATGATAAGCCAAATATACCCGTTTCGGTTTACTGCGCAGCGGTTGTCCCTTCACCAGCACCGTATCTTGCTCGCTTACCTTAACGCCCATCTCTGCCGGTTGGCCATTGACGGTAACATCCCCGTTAGCAATAAAAGTATCTGCTTCGCGTCTAGAGCAAAAACCGGTATCACTAATAAATTTATTCAGACGGGTTAGGGTAGGTTCAGTCATAGTGGCCTTGCTAAATGTTGGCTAGATCATCAGGGGGCAATAGTGTAAGTGCCTTGCGTGCTAAGGGCAAGGCTTGTTATCGGCAGGGTCAGTTTTGCTGCTCCCCCTTGGCTGGATAAATCTAGGCAAGCTTCATCTGAACAATCAGGCTTAATACTAATTGGTTTTTATTTTTTTGTTGATTTTTTGTGCTACCGTCTCTGTTGCATATAACTAATAAAGGATTATTAACCATGAAAGGCGCGTTAACGTTTTTAGGTTTGCTACTCAGTAGCACGGTATGGGCAAGCGATGGCAGTTATGAGATAGATGTATTTGTCTGCGATATCTGTAATTTGGACAGTGCGCTTACACTGGCAATAACCAAAGCCCCGCCTGTGGTGTGCGTTGGCGATATAACCACTAGCGAACAGCGCGTTTGCAGTGCCGAGTTCAAAGAGTTGATTGTTGCAAATCCGGTGGCGCAAACCGCCTATAAATTCCGAGTGCAGCGCCCACATCCAAATGATTTTGGGCAATCGCAGCAGCTGGTGTTGAACTGGGGCGAGCAGCAAATGGTTAACCGCTTTTTTGAAATCGATCGCGAAATCCGTGAAGCTGTTTGGGCAATTAATGGTGAGCTGGATGCTAGCGGCTATCGCCAACCCACCCGCGCATTTGACTATGGCAGCAATGTCTCTGCCAATACCGCTGAAACTGACTGCCAAAATTCAGCGGCTGCGCATGTTTTTAGCTCAAGAGCTAATAAAGAACGCTTACAAAATGTATTACGAACCGGACTTGCCAATGAAATTGGTCGGCGCTCCTGGCGTGAGTATGTCACTTCTGCAGATTTGAGTGAAATCGACGCTGGTAGTAGTATGACTGTGACAGCCGCCCTTAACCCTTTAAATTCTGCTGCCAGCGCTGTAGTCAATGGCAATATGAAGTTTGCAATCAATGAGCAGCCGGTGTTACTTCAAGCTGTTGGCGCGCAATCTTGTCGTTTTTTTAATTGGTTTTGCACTGACGATGATAGCAATTACGTTCATTATCATGTGAAGTACGGTGGGCGTGCCGATGATAGGGGACCAATTGATAGGATCAAACTAAGATTTGAACTGGATCCTACAACTTCAGTCGTGGATGGCGAAAGAGTCAGTGTCATTTTGGCTGAAGGAAGTGGTAACTTTGTTGCAGATTTGCGAAACCAGCCACCTGAGAGCTGCCTAGCACAACTGTTACAAGAGCAAGTAGATAACTTTAATCAGGGCTTACCCTCCGATGTAGTGGACTTCTCAATTGGGCCAGGCATTGGAATTGATGTTGGTGATGGCTTGGGAAATCGTACGCTTTGTGTACAAACGACACAGGTGAGAGCCTGTACGGGCAGAACGGGCGAAACGCAGACTTGCCAAATTTATACATTTAGAAGCTTACGGCAGTGCGATTGAAGCTTCCTAGCAAAGCTGCTGTAGGTTGCGGGGCTTTTTTTCTCCCTGCTTTTCAAAAAACAAAAAAATTAGTGAATACCTATGACGAAGCAGCAATTTGTTTTACCTATTACGCACTGTTTACCGCAAGCTAGTCGCTTGGTGATGGGCTGTATGGGCTTGGGGGGCGGTTGGAATAACGCGCCGCTTTCTGCCGCAGATGAGAAGCAAGCCTTTGCTATTATCGACACCGCGCTACAAAGCGGCATTAACCTGTTTGATCATGCTGATATTTATACCTTTAACAAAGCCGAAACAGTGTTTGGCCGTTATTTAAAGCAATTTCCGGCACAGCGCGATCAGATGCTGTTGCAGTCGAAATGTGGCATCAAGCTGGCGCAACCCAATCAAGTAGGCCAATACGACTGTTCCAAAGACTACATTATTGAAGCCGTAAACGGCAGCTTAAGCCGCCTTGGCACCGACTATCTGGATTTACTCTTGTTACACCGGCCCGATCCCCTGCTGCAAGCCGACGAAGTAGCGGCAGCCTTTGATGTATTGCAACAGCAAGGCAAGGTCAGGCATTTCGGCGTATCGAATATGGGCTGGGCGCAATTGCAATTATTGCAGCGCAGCCTGACCCAACCACTGCGAGTAAATCAGCTGGAAATGAGCTTAGCTGCCCATCATTGGCTGGATGAAAGCGTGTTAATCGGCATGCCTGCTGGCGCGGAAAAACACTTTGGTTACGGCACCGTCGAATATTGCCAACTGCATAATATTCAGCTGCAAAGTTGGGGTAGCCTAGCGCAAGGCCGTTATAGCGCGCAAGCCGCTAAGCAAACACCCACAGAGCAGGCGGTAAGCCAGCTGGTCGCGCAACTTGCGGCCAGTTATCAGGTTAGCAGTGAAGCGATATTGTTAGCTTGGTTAATGCGCCATCCTGCCGCGATTCAACCGGTAATAGGCTCAACTAATATTCAACGCATTCGCGCTTGCGCCGCAGCCCCACAGCTGCAGTTAACGCGCGAGCATTGGTATCAGCTTTATGTCACCGCCCGCGGTGCGGCATTGCCGTAAGGCGGTTCGTGCGAGCAGAACAGTGTTTGAGTGATGTTAGGTTAATTCTTTCAATAGTTTTATTGCTTTACCACAAAAATCAGCAAGTGTGTTATAGCGGCTTTGTGCGACGATTAAACGAACAATATTAACATCAATGTTTAGGTAATCGTGGACTAGCGCGTTGCGCATACCAATAATCTGACGCCATTCTGTCAGTTCTGCTGTGGTTATCATGCCGTGTTGCTGTAGTTTTGAAAACGTCTGATAGGCATCTACAGACGCTTGTTGCTGGTATCTCTTTAAACAATGTTTAGCTAAGCCAATGCTCAATTCTGTTAAAAGTTGTAATAAACGTTCTATAGCCAAATAATCTCGCCGGCGAAGTTCGCCTTGCGCAAGATCTGCACGCAGTTCATCAAGTTGCTGACAGTATTCTTGTACATGGTTTGCTGCTTCGGTTAAATAGAGTTGCAAGCCGTTTTCATTGTTATTCATTGCTTTGCCTCTCGCTGCTGGTATTCAAATAGGCTATTAATACGTGTTATCTCTTGCCATGCCCGAGCGCTGCCATCACTATAAAGCAGCAGGCCGCGATCAATGATTTGATATGCTAAATAAATAGGTGCTTGGTTAATATCTACAATAGAGAGCATTGCTTCTGGAAGATCTAACGCTGCTGCCCAATCAAGCGCTACACATTGCGGGCGGGTATATCGATTTAAAACATCTAAGTTGAAGTTATTAAAAGCGATAGCGAGATCGTAATCGCTATCTGGCCTTTCGCGCCCATGAGCTCTTGAGCCATACAACCAAATAGCCCCAATATCGGTATTTTGCCGAGCTAGCTTTTTAATCTGCTGTAGTATCGGATTTGCTTTGGTCATAAAACAGGTATTTAGCAGTGTTAAGTATATTTACTGTATCAGAAAAGGCTTAGCTGGGCTAATTGAGGTTTGTAGCGAACATTGCTCGCAGCAAAGCAAGGCAAAAGTTCAAACCCGATATCCCTTCAAAATGGCTCCATCAAACTAGAGGATAATTTGCCTAACTCGTTGCGTGAAACTACAAAAAAGGGCGAGTTTTATTGCCGCAAAAAACGTAAAAACTTACGCTTGGGATTAACGTAGCATAGCTACGCTAATCCCTCGCCTAGTACTTACCTATTCGGCTAGTACTTAGCTATTCGGATAGTAATTACCTATTCGGCTAGTACTTACATATTCGGATAGTTTGGGCCGCCGCCGCCTTCTGGGGTAACCCAAGTGATATTTTGGCTAGGATCTTTAATATCGCAGGTTTTACAGTGAATGCAGTTTTGCGCATTAATCTGTAAACGTGGGCCAGTATCTTGCTCTTCCACAATTTCGTACACACCGGCAGGGCAGTAGCGCTGCGCTGGCTCGGCAAATTTGGCTAAATTTACCGTTATCGGCACATTGCCATCTTTAAGTTTTAGATGGCAAGGCTGCTCTTCTTCGTGGTTAGTGTTGGATAAATACACCGAGCTTAACCGATCAAAACTCAGCTTATTATCCGGTTTGGGATACTGTATTTCTTGCACACTGTTAGCCGGTTTTAGCATGGCATAATCTGGCTGCTCGTCTTTTAAGCTAAAGGGCAGCTTGCCGCCAAACAGGTTCTGATCCAAGGTGTTGTATGCGCCGCCCCAAAAAGTACCAAACTTATGAATGGCCGGGCCAAAGTTGCGTGAGCGATACAGCTCATCATACAACCAGCTCTGTTCAAAATGCGCAGCAAAAGCGGTTAAATCTTGGCCGCCAGTATCGCCAGCGAATAAGGCCTCGGCCACCACTTCGGCAGCTAACATACCTGACTTCATCGCCGTATGATTGCCCTTAATTTTGGCAAAGTTTAAGGTACCGGCATTGCAGCCCAGTAACATACCGCCATTAAAAGTCATCTTCGGTAAGCTGTTCAAGCCGCCCTTGGCGATGGCACGCGCACCGTACGCTACCCGTTTACCATTTTGCAGATACTGGCTAATAATCGGGTGCTGTTTATAACGCTGAAACTCTTCAAACGGGTTTAAGTACGGGTTACTGTAGTTTAAATCGACAATCAACCCGACCACCACCTGCTGGCCTTCGGCATGATACAAATAACCGCCGCCGCTGGCCTCAGTCAGTGGCCAACCTGCTGAATGCACCACTAAACCGGCATGATGTTGCTCGGTAGGAATATCCCAAATTTCTTTAAAACCAATGGCATAATGTTGCGGTGACTTATCGGCATCCAGTTTAAAGTGCTGGATCAGCTGTTTACCCAAATGGCCCCGACAACCCTCGGCAAACAGGGTATATTTGCCACGCAGCTCCATGCCAGGGGTAAAGCTATCTTTAGGCTTACCGTCACGGTCTAAGCCCATATCGCCAATCACAATACCTTTAACAACATTGTCTTCTAAAATCAGCTCGCTGGCGGCAAAACCTGGGAAAATCTCTACCCCTAAGGCTTCAGCTTGCTCGGCTAACCAGCGACAGAGGTTAGCCGCTGACACAATATAATTGCCGCTATTGTGCATAGTTTTTGGCACCAGCATGTTCGGTAACTTGCGTGCTGCCTTTGCATCATTAAACAAATAAATATCATCGTGGGTCACTGGCGTCGTTAGTGGCGCGCCTTTTTCTTGCCAATCGGGCACTAACTCTTGCAAAGCGCGCGGTTCAAATACCGCACCGGAGAGAATATGCGCGCCCACTTCAGAGCCTTTTTCAACCACACAAACGGTAATTTCTTTACCCGCGGTTGCGGCTTGTTGCATTAACCGAATTGCAGCAGCTAAACCGGATGGACCCGCCCCGACGATGACAACGTCGTACTCCATTGCTTCTCTTTCGATTTTTTCCACGTTACACCCCTTATGCTGCTTTCACTTTCTTACCAACTTGTATCACAACTCCCCTTGGTCGCGAAGGAGTATCTTGTTGTGTGTTGGATGTTATTGTTTACATGAATAGCAAATTATTTTAGCACATCAGAATATTGCAGGTTGACGTTAACGTCAACAGGAAGTAGATTGTCGCTAAACCCTTAGTTTATACTTTACCTGCACGTAAAGCAGGCGCTTTATCACGATAAAATACCGGTTGTGGTCGCTTTGTGCACATTAGCCATTTTATACTGATAAACCCGCGCATCAGATGAGGCCATTATGAAGATATTAGTTCCGGTAAAACGGGTTATCGATTACAACGTTAAGGTTCGGGTAAAGCCGGATCAAACGGGTGTAGATTTAGCCAATGTCAAAATGGCACTTAACCCTTTTTGTGAAATTGCAGTAGAAGAAGCCGTGCGCTTAAAAGAAGCAGGCGTTGCTTCTGAAATCGTGGTGGTGTCTATTGGGAATAAAGCGGTGCAAGAGCAACTTCGTACCGCCTTAGCATTGGGTGCCGACCGTGCCATTCAGTTAGACACCGAATTGGCGTTAGACTCCTTACAAGTGGCTAAATTACTGGCCAAAGTGGTTGGCGAAGAGCAACCACAGCTGGTGATCATGGGTAAGCAAGCGATTGACTCTGATAACAACCAAACCGCCCAAATGTTAGCGGCATTAACCGGTATGGGGCAGGGCACTTTCGCGTCTAAAGTTCAGGTTGCAGATGGCAAAGTGCAGGTAACCCGTGAAATTGATGGTGGCTTGCAAACGGTCGAACTGACCTTACCAGCCGTGGTATCAACAGATTTACGCTTAAATGAACCGCGTTATGCTTCCTTACCTAACATTATGAAAGCGAAGAAAAAGCCATTAGATGTTAAAGCTGCAGATAGCTTTGGCGTCGCGCTAGAGTCCAAAGTACAGACGCTGAGCGTAAAAGCACCAGAGAGCCGCACTGCAGGTGTAGTGGTAGGCAGTGTTGCTGAGCTAGTCAGCAAGTTAAAAGATGAAGCAAAGGTGATCTCATGACCGTTTTAGTAATTGCCGAGCATAGCAACAACGCATTAAAAGCCGATACCTATAAAACCGTGCACGCTGCCAGCTTATTAGGGGCCGACATCCACCTGTTAATTGCGGGTGCTGACTGTCAGGGCGCTGCAGCGGAAGCCGCGCAAATTGCCGGCGTTAGCAAAGTGTTAGTGGCGGATCATGCTGCCTACGCGCATCAGCTAGCAGAAAACGTGGCGGCGTTAGTGACAGAATTAGGCCGCGGTTACAGCCATATTTTAGCCGCCGCCACCACCAGCGGTAAAAACATGTTACCGCGCGTTGCGGCCTTATTAGATGTAGCGCAAATCTCGGATGTGATTGCGATTAACAGCGCTGATACCTTTGTTAGGCCGATTTATGCCGGTAATGCCATTGCCACTGTGCAATCGGCTGAAGCCATTAAAGTGTTAACGGTACGCAGCGCGGCCTTTGCTGCGGCCGCCACCGGCAATAACGCCGCTATCGAAGCGGTAAGTTCAGCACAGGATCTGGGTGTATCGCGTTTTGTTAGCGAAGAGCTAACCAAGTCTGAACGCCCAGAGCTGACTGCAGCCAAAGTGATTATCTCTGGTGGTCGTGGTATGCAAAACGGCGAAAACTTTGCGCTGTTAAACGGCATTGCCGACAAGCTAAATGCGGCTATTGGTGCTTCTCGGGCGGCTGTCGATGCGGGCTTTGTGCCAAACGATATGCAAGTGGGTCAAACCGGCAAAATTGTCGCGCCAGAGCTGTATATCGCAGTCGGTATTTCAGGTGCCATCCAGCATTTAGCCGGTATGAAAGACTCTAAAGTCATTGTTGCGATCAACAAAGATCCTGAAGCGCCGATTTTCCAAGTGGCAGACTACGGTATCGTTGGCGATTTATTCAGTATCTTACCTGAGTTAGAAGCCGCGTTATAAGCCTTATTTGCGCAGTAGCCCTTATACTGCCAAAGACGCTGCATTAGGTTAAGCGTATTCATTCAAGCCAGCAAATCTGCTGGCTTTTTTTATGTGGCACTTTTAAGATGGGCTGCCAATGCAAGGAGCTTAAAACATGCAAGCTGAGATCCGCCACGCCGAACCCACCGATTTAGCCGCTGTAAAAGCCATTTACGAGCAACCGTCGGTATATGCCAATACCTTACAACTGCCATTTCAAGCAGCCGCCAAATGGCACAGCCTATTTGAGCCGCAAGCTGGGTTTTATAATCTGGTGGCCGAGGTTGAAGGGCAAGTGATTGGTCAGCTCGGCTTACAAGTTATGCAAAACCCCAGACGCCGACATGCGGGTGAAATTGGTATGGGCGTTGCTGAAGCTTACCAAGGGCAGGGAGTAGGTTCGGCCTTACTACGTGCAGCCTTAGATTTAGCCGATAACTGGCTGGCGCTGCGCCGTGTCGAATTGTTGGTGTATCCCACTAATGAACCGGCTATTGCCTTGTATGAGCGGTTTGGTTTTGAAGTTGAAGCCGAGCTAACCGACTATGCGTTTCAATACGGCAATTATGTTAATGCCCTCTTGATGGCTCGGGTTAGCCCGCATCTGTAAACTACCAGGCGATTTCGCTAGGTTTTCTGCAGCTAGGATCTACTCGCCTAGGCTCTGCCCACCTAGCCTGCTCACTAGGCTCTACTTTGCGTGTGTCGCGGCTTGCTGCAATAAAAAACCTCCAAACAAGGAGGTTTTTTAGATTTAGGCTGAAAAGTATGCTGTAAAAAATCAGCTTAGTTACCGTCGGCGATTTTCTTACAGGCCGCGGCATCGGTACACTCGCCGTACAGGTATAAGCTGTGGTGCGTTAGCTTAATGCCATTTTTTTCCGCAATTTCTAACTGACGACGTTCAATTAATTCATCTTCAAATTCCACTACTTTGCCACACTTTAAGCAAACCAAGTGGTCATGGTGGTTGTTGCCGGTTAACTCAAAGACTGACTTACCGCCTTCAAAATGGTGGCGGGTTAAAATGCCGGCGTCATCAAACTGGTTAAGTACACGATATACCGTGGCTAAACCAATATCTTCACCTAAGTCTAATAAGATTTTATAAACATCTTCCGCACTAATATGTTGGTGTTTTGGATCTTGTAAAATTTCTAAAATCTTCACCCGAGGTAGGGTAACTTTAAGGCCAGCTTTGCGCAATTCGGTATTATGGTCGCTCATAAGTACTCTTTTTTAAACGTGAACTTACAAGGATTATAAAGGCATTAGTGATATATTCAATTGGTTTGTGCACTTTAATAATTTGCACCTAGCAAGGTCGGCCAATTTCCAGCCGCGTAAGTTTTTTAAAAACGCCGCTTGTGCCTTTAGCTCGCTTAGGTACAATGGCGTTATCAGGTCTTACCAGAGAGTATTATGCGTTGGGCATTTAAACCCGCAGTGATGCGGCATATTTTAAACTTTTGGCCGCCATTTTTCTTTAGCGGCATCAAAGTGACCGAGCTAAACGACGACTATCGCTATTGCAAGGTAGAGCTAAAGTCGCGGCCTTGGACTAAAAACATCAATCGCAGCCAGTTTGGTGGCTCGATGTTTGCGATGACCGATCCTATTTACCCACTGATGTTAATGGGTGCGCTAGGTAAGCAATACATTGTCTGGGATAAGCAAGCCGATATTAACTTTATTAAACCCGGTTTAACCAAACTTACCGCAGAGTTTTGGCTAACCGATGAAACCGTGGCCGAGATCCGGCATAAAACCGAACAGGGCGACAAATACCTGCCGCAGTTTTTGGTGCATATCAAAGATGCGCAGCACAATGTAGTGTGTGAAGTAAATCGTACCGTGTATATCCGCAAAAAGCCCAAGTACCGCGGCACAACTACGGCAGACTAAGTAGGGCGCTTAAATACGACTGCTTAATCACTTCGGCTTAAGCAATCTAGCTAGCTTAACCAGCCAACTTGAAGTTATGTCTACCAAATCAGTAAATAACAAAAAGGCCGCAAGCGGCCTTTTTGTTATGCTCGTTAAACACGGTGTTTAACGAGGGCGTGGTTAGCTTAACGCTTACAGATTAGCGAACTCAGCTAAGCTCATCTCTTCATACACTTGCTTACACCACTGTTTAACGCGCTGCTCTGTCAGTTCAGGTTGACGATCTTCGTCTACGCCTAAACCGATAAAGTGGTTATCATCTACCAGGGCTTTTGACGCCACAAAGTTATAACCTTTGGTTGGCCAATGGCCAACGATGATCGCGCCTTTTGGCTCAATAATATCGCGCAAGGTGCCCATCGCATCTAAGAAGTACTCAGCGTAATCTTCTTGATCGCCACAGCCAAAAATGGCCACCAGCTTGTTATTGAAGTCGATGTTTTCCAGCTCCGGAAAGAAATCATCCCAGTCACATTGGGCTTCGCCATAGTACCAGGTGGGGATGCCAAGCAGTAATAAATCAAAAGTAGCAATATCTTCTTTACTACTTTTTGCAATATCCCGTACTTCGACGAGCTGCTTACCCAGTTCTTTCTGGATCATCTTGGCGATATGCTCGGTGTTACCTGTATCGCTACCAAAAAAAATACCAACTGTTGCCATGTTCTAAGCCTTCTTACCTGGCCAAAGCCTGTTCTAAAAGATATTCAATAAAGTTACTACGTGTCATGTTGGCCGCTTGGGCCGCCAAATCAAGCTTTTCACAAAGCTGTTCTGGCACTTTACACTCTATACGTTTTAACCCCTTAACACGATCGCGTTTAATTTGATTACGCTTATTCAGTTTTAACTGTTCGTCCCGTGGCAGCGGGTTGGTTTTGGGTCTGCCAGGGCGTTTTTCCAGCGCAAACAAATCAATCGTTGTGCGATCTGTGGCAATTTTAGCCATTAATCAATCGCCCTTACTCTAAAAAATATTGCACTACCGTTTTAACGATAAACACCATCGGTGATAAAAATAGCACCAACCAAACAAACGCTTGCCCCATTTTCGGTGCCTGACTTTTTTTCAGCACATCCCGAATGGCCAACACAATAAAAAAATACAGTGCGCCCAAACCTAGCCATAATCCTATTGCTTCAAACTGCTCTAAGCTCATTTCTCGGCTCGCTCCAAAAAAAGTGCGCGCATCATAGCATAAAATGCCAAAAAAATTCTGCGCTAGCTCAATAAAAAATCCCGCACCAGCTTGTTAAAGGCGGCGGGCTTCTCGGCATGAAGCCAATGGCCCGTGCCTTGAATCACCTTGGCCTGTGCCTGCGGAAAATACTGCATAATTGCCGCGCGATGCTCAGGCAAAATGTAATCCGATTCACTGCCTTTAATAAATAGCGCTGGCCCGGTAAATTGCCCTGTGACCTCTAAAGCACTAATTAAGTTCGGATATTGTTGATACAAGGCCGCTAAATTAAAGCGCCATTGAAAGCCGTGCTCGGTTTTATCTAAGCTTTTGAGCAAAAACTGCCGAACGCCAGCTTCAGGAATATGCACCGCTAATTGCTGATCGGCTGCGCCACGGCTGGTTAAATTGGCGAGATCAACATTGTGCAATCCAGCAAAAATACCGTGATGTCGCGCATGGTAGCCTACGGGCGCAATATCGGCTAACACTAAGCGCTCGACCTGATCCGGATAGCGTAATGCATAGGCCATGGCAATTTTGCCGCCCATTGAATGGCCGACGATGGCAAAGGGACTAATCTGCAAATGCGCTAAGGTTTCCGCCAAATCCTCTGCCATCAGTGCATAATTTATGGCATCGCTATGGCCTGAGCGGCCATGGTTGCGCACATCAATATTAATAATTTGAAAATCGTCACTTAAGGCTCTGGCAATACTGCCTAAGTTTTCAAAACTACCAAACAAACCATGGATTAAGACCACCGCTTTGCCAGCACCGCTTAGCTGATAATGTAAAATCATAGTTATCCTGCCTGCTAAATTTGCGCTATTTTAACAAAATTGCTTACTGGCGTCAGTGGCAAAGCCTTTATATAATGAACCGAATTTGACGTAACGGAATAAAGCTATGAAAACCATTGAAATAGACGACGATTTATACCAATACATCGCGGGCCAGACCCTAAAAATAGGCGAAAGCGCTTCCGATATCCTGCGTCGTTTGTTACCCGGAGCGCCAGTAAAAGCCGCGCCAGCCCGTGTTGACGCAGCATCGCCAGTCGCCGCCCCTGTTGTGGCTAAGTCGGCAACCAGCACGACTCAGCCCGCAGCAGTCGCAACTGAGTCGGATGCCAATAAGGCTGAAGATAAATCGAGTAAAGCCGCCAGCAATGGCAAAAAAGTCGGCAATATTTTCGATTTAGTAACCCCAGCTGATCTGCAAGCCGAACCGAATATTGTTGGTCGTTTCTTATATTTGTTGTCGGTATTAGCACGGGTTCATAAAAAACAGTTTGAAAAAGTGCTGGAAATTAAAGGTCGTAATCGCTTGTATTTTGGTAACTCTGCCGCAGAATTAAACGAAATGGGCACCAGTACCAATCCGAAACAAATCCCTAATACCGAGTTCTGGGTAATTACTAATTCTAATACCACTCGGAAAAAAATGATGCTTACCGAAACTGCAATAAAACTGGGCTATAGTGCTGAAGATGCGGAACGCATTCGCGATTTACTCTAATTTAAGGAAAAGTTATGTCATTACATTCGCTGGCAGGTCAGCCGGTTCCAAACGAACTTATCCCCAATGTCTGCCGGTTAATGACGGCCTATTACGTACTGGAGCCAGATGTTCATTTACATCCTGAACAAAAAGTCAGCTTTGGTACCTCAGGCCACCGTGGTAGTGCCTTAAGCTGCTCATTTAACGAACCTCATGTACTGGCCATTTGTCAGGCGGTTGCTGATTATCGTAAGAAAAATGGCATTACTGGCCCGCTGTTTTTAGGTAAAGATACTCATGCGCTGTCGGAAGCGGCGTTTGCCAGTGCGCTAGAAGTGCTAATTGCTAACAATATTCAGGTTTGTATTCAAAAAGGCTTAGGTTACACGCCCACCCCGGTGATCTCGCATGCCATTTTAACCCAAAACCAAGGCGCTACGAGCCAACTGGCCGATGGTATCGTCATTACGCCATCGCATAACCCGCCCGAAGATGGCGGCATTAAATACAACCCGCCGCATGGTGGCCCAGCCGATACCGATGTTACCAACTGGATTGAACAACGGGCGAATGAACTGCTAGCGAAAGATTTAGAAGGCGTGCGGATGATGCCGTACACCTTAGCCTTACAATCGGGCTACTGTCAGCATATCGATTACATTCAGCACTATGTTGATGATTTAGAAAATGTGATTGATATGGCCGCAATTGCCAAAGCCGGTATCCGGATTGGCGTTGATCCTTTAGGCGGTTCGGGTATTGAATATTGGCCGCGGATTGCCGAGCGTTACGGTGTCAACATTACCGTGGTGAATGACAAAGTCGACCCGTCTTTCTCCTTTATGTCACTGGATAAAGACGGCAAAATCCGCATGGATTGCTCTTCAGCCTACGCCATGGCGAATCTGATTAAGTTAAAAGATCAGTTTGATATCGCCATTGGTAACGATCCTGATTTCGACCGCCACGGTATTGTTACGCGCAGCGGTGGCCTAATGAATCCTAATCATTATTTAGCGGTTGCGATCAATTATTTGCTGGCTAACCGGCCGCAGTGGGGCGATAAGTTGGCAATTGGTAAAACGCTGGTCTCTAGCGCGCTGATTGACCGCGTGGTGGCAGCGCAGGGCCGTATTTTAAAAGAAGTACCCGTTGGCTTTAAATGGTTTGTTGATGGCCTTTATCAAGGCGAGATTGCCTTTGGTGGCGAAGAGAGCGCCGGTGCCAGCTTTTTACGGCATAACGGCACGGTATGGTCAACCGATAAAGACGGCTTTATCTTAGGCTTGTTAGCGGCCGAGATGCTGGCGAAAACCGGTGTTGATCCTTATCAGCAGTATCAAGCCTTAACTCGTGAACTCGGCTCACCACTTTATCGACGTTTAGATGCACCCGCCAGCGCGGCGCAAAAAGCGGCATTGAAAAACTTGGATGTGAGTAGCGTTAGCACTAAAACCCTAGCGGGAGATGACATTCTTGCGGTACTGACCAAAGCGCCAGGTAATGATGCCAGCATTGGTGGGGTAAAAGTGGTCACGAAAAACGGTTGGTTTGCGGCACGGCCTTCCGGTACAGAAAATGCTTATAAAATTTATCTAGAGAGTTTTGTCGACCAAGCTCATCTAGAGCAATTGGAACAAGATGCAAAAACCTTTGTCGCTGCTGTCTTTAGTAAGTTGTAAGCACTAACAATATACCGTAATTTCTGTAATTAAATTACGGTATGTTGGGTATTCTTTGCCAAATGAGTGATTTTGAGGTATTGTTTTTGTAATTTTTCTACAAATGTGTTTTAAAGTCGCTATCTGCGCGGAAAAAACTTTAGGATTGGCAATGAAAAAGACCTCAACAGCTAAAACGGCTGCGGCCGTGTCAACTGCAACCGAGCAGTTAAAAGAACGCATCGTAAAACATTTACACTCTACTTTAGGTACCGATCTTAACAAAGCCAACCACCAGGCTTGGTGGCGCGCCACCTGTGCAGCGGTGAATGAGCAAGTGTATGATGGCTTGCGCAAAACGCAGCGCACTCATTACGAGCAAGACACCCGCGCCTTGCACTATTTTAGCCTCGAATATCTAATGGGGCGCATGTTCAGCAATAACCTGCACAACTTAGGTTTATACGATCAAGCCAAATTAGCCTTAGCCGAACTGGGCATTGATATCGCCGATTTGGAAGATCAAGAAGAAGATATGGCGCTGGGTAACGGCGGCTTAGGGCGTTTAGCTGCATGCTTTATCGAATCTTTAGCCACCTTAAATTACCCTGCCATTGGTTATGGTATTCATTACGAAAACGGTTTATTTCAACAAAGCTTCCAAGACGGTCGCCAAATTGAACGGCCAGACAGCTGGCGCGAATACGGTAACCCGTGGGAAATTTGCCGGCCGGAGTCGGTACAAGAAATCGCGGTTTATGGTTATGTCGAAACCGTTTATGACCTGCAAGGCCAAATGAAAAAAGTCTGGCACCCTGGCCGCATTATTAAAGGTGTGCCTTGGGATATCCCGATTGTTGGCTACGATGGTAGCTCGGTAAACGTGCTTCGTTTATGGGAAAGCCGTGCCAGTGATTTCTTTAACTGGGACGTATTTAACTCTGGCGGTTATATCGACGCCGCGCGCGAAAACGTGGAAGCCGAAAATATTTCCAAAGTGCTTTATCCCAACGATGAAACCGATGCGGGTAAAGAACTGCGTTTGATCCAGCAGTATTTCTTCTGCTCTTGTTCATTAAAAGACATTATTCGTCGTTACAAGCGCCGTCACGGTGACGATTGGAGCTTCTTTGCGAAACAAGTGGTTATTCAATTAAACGATACGCACCCTGCGGTAGCGATCCCAGAACTGATGCGGATTTTAGTGGACCGCGCCGAAATGGCATGGGACGACGCTTGGGCAATTTGCCAGCAAGTGTTCGCCTATACCAACCACACGCTGTTACCTGAAGCCTTAGAGAAATGGCCTCTGCGTTTATTCGAAAAAGTGTTACCGCGCCATATCGAAATTATTTATGAAATCAACCGCCGCTTCTTATTAGAGCAAGTAGAAATGCTGTGGCCAGGCGATGATGAGAAAAAGCGCAAGCTGTCGATTATCGAAGAAGGCCATGAGCCTATGGTACGGATGGGGCACTTGTCGGTGGTTGGCTCGTTTAAAGTTAACGGTGTGGCCGAAATTCACTCTAAATTGGTGAAATCTGATCTGTTCCCAGAAATGGTCGCCTTATGGCCGGATAAATTTACTAACGTCACCAACGGTGTTACGCCACGACGCTGGTTAAAATCTTGTAATCCGCGCTTAGCCAAGTTACTGGATGAAAAAGTGGGTACCGAATGGCCAACCGATCTGAAAAAGCTGCATAAGCTGGCTGAGCACGCTAAAGATCCGGTGCTGCAAGACAGCTTTATGGCGATTAAACAGCAAAATAAAGCGGATTTAGCCGTGGTGATTAAAAAGCTGACCCGCATCGATGTCGATCCTGCTGCCATGTTTGACGTGCAAATTAAGCGCCTGCACGAATACAAGCGTCAGCACTTGAACCTACTGCATATCTTGGCGTTGTATCGTCGTATTCTGCAAAACCCAGATTACGATATGGTGCCACGCGTATTCCTATTTGGTGCCAAAGCGGCGCCGGGCTATAAGCTTGCCAAAGAAATTATCTACGCTATCAACAAAGTGGCCGATAAGATCAACAACGACAAGCGCGTTAAAAACCGCATTAAAGTGGTGTTTATGCCGAATTACCGCGTCACGCTAGCCGAGAAGATGATCCCAGCAGCCGACGTATCAGAGCAAATTTCGACTGCCGGCAAAGAAGCTTCAGGTACCGGTAATATGAAACTCGCTCTAAACGGCGCGTTAACGGTCGGAACCTTGGACGGAGCCAACATTGAAATCGCCGAAGAAGTGGGCGAAGACAACATCGCCATCTTTGGTTTAACCGTGGATGAAGTTAAAGCGTTATACGCTAACGGTTACAACAGCTATGAGTACTATCATAACAATCCAGAGCTAAAAGCCATTTTGGATTGGCTGGAAACCGACTACTTCACCCCAGGCAAACCGGGCGAACTGGCTGGCTTGAAACGTAGCCTGTTAGACGGTGGTGATCCTTATCTGGTACTAGCAGACTTTGAATCCTACTTAGCTGCGCAACAGAAATTGGACACTTGGTATCGCGACAAAGCCCTCTGGGCCGAAAAAGCCATCATCAACACCGCATCGGTGGGCAAATTCACCTCAGATCGCTCTATCGAAGACTACGTCGATCGCGTCTGGCGTCTAACCTCCTGCGGCATCCCCCGCTAACCTCACCCCCCTAAAAAGGGGGAATAAAAAGGGGTCAGAGCTAATTAAAAAAGGGGTCAGAGCTAATTTCCTGCGGAAATTAGCTCTGACCCCTTTTTATTGGCCTCTTTTTAATTAGCTCTGACCCCTTTTTCGTGTTGGGGGGGTATGGTATTGTTCCTGCTAAAATTTTGGCAAGGTTGAATGTTTAGGAGCAGTAGGGATGATTCAGCAGCAGTTACGTGACACTGGCGATTTTTTAGCATTAACGTTAGCCAATCCCGATGGCTTAGCACCTTGTGCCTTCACCTTAACGAACGGCACCCAAGTCGAAGTGTGGGACACCGGCGTAATCGCCTTTCAACCCGCACAAGCCGGCAATAAAGACATCGTGCTCAGCTGTGGCGTGCATGGCAACGAAACTGCACCCATCGAAATCTGCGCTGATATCGTCAAAGCCATCCTGACCGAACAATTACCCTTAGCTGAACGCTTACTGGTTCTTATTGGCAACCCACCCGCTATTAACCTTGGCAAGCGCGAAGTCACTGAAAACCTGAACCGACTGTTCTCTGGCCATCATAGCAAAGGGGCAGGGCTGATTAATGCTGAGCGAAAACGTGCGGCCATGCTTGAACAGTACGTTAGCCGCTTTTATCAAGACGCCGCACCTAACCGGCAGCGTTATTTGTACGACTTACATACCGCCATCCGCGGTTCACGCTTTGAAAAATTTGCAGTTTACCCGTTTTTACACGACAAACCTTGGCAAAAAAATCAGCTTGAATTCCTGGCCGAATGCGACGTCAATACCGTGCTACTCATGCAAACCCCTGCCAGCACCTTTAGCTATTATGCCTCGAACAGCCACGGTGCCGACGCCTTTACCATTGAACTTGGCAAAGTGCAGCCGTTTGGTCAAAACGATATGAGCCGCTTTGCCAAAACTGCTAGCACCTTAAAGGCTTTACTAACCAATAGCCTTGCGCCACTCACCCCTTATGCCGCAGAGAATTTCCATATCTACGAAGTGTACCGTGCCATCAATAAACAAACCCAGGACTTTAAACTGCACTTTAGCAACGACGTGGAGAACTTCACCAGCTATCCGGTAGGCACCTTACTGGCGACTGACGAAAATATCGAGTATCGCGTGGAGCGCGAAGGCGAAGCCATTATCTTCCCGAACGCTAACGTCGCCATCGGCCAACGTGCCATGCTGATGGTGGTGCCCAAAGACATCTCTAAACAGCTTGGTTAAGTACAAAAATAGCTACAGAGTAAATATAACCTGACAGTGCCACGCACTCTCAGGTTTTTTTATACCTGCTGCTGGTTGCAATGCAGTTTACGTAAAGGTAAAGTCGAGCGCAAAATGCAACAATAAGAATAGTGTTCAAGCACAATTATAATAAAACAGCCACAGTAACACGCTGGGCAAACAACCAAATCAAAAACCAAGTTAACAATCAAGAGACGCCTTATGACCAATCCAAATAACGCCACCATTACCACGGTGCATCGCGCTGCCTTTACCGGCGGTGACGCGTTAAAAATACCGACCTTAAGGATCCTAAAAGACGATGGTAGCCTGTATGACGGGGCAGAGGCACCAGCGTTAGATAAAGCCACCGCGTTGAAAATGTACGATACCATGGTGTTTATTCGGGTATTAGACGAACGCATGTTAGCCGCCCAGCGCCAAGGCCGTATTAGCTTCTATATGCAATGCTTAGGCGAAGAAGCCACCACTGTAGGCAGTGCCGCCGCCTTAACAGATCACGATATGATCATGGCGCAATACCGCGAGCAAGGCGCTTTACGCTACCGTGGCTTCACGCTAGAACAATTTATGAACCAGCTATTTTCGAACGAGCTGGATCTGGGCAAAGGCCGCCAAATGCCAGTGCATTATGGTAGCAACGCCATCAACTATATGACCATTTCTTCACCGCTTGGCACGCAAATTCCGCAAGCCAGTGGTTATGCCTACGCGCAAAAACTGCGTGGCTTAGACGCCGTGACCATTTGTTACTTTGGTGAAGGTGCCGCCTCAGAAGGCGACTTCCACGCCGGTTTAAATATGGCCGCTGTGCATAAAGCACCTGTAATTTTCTTCTGCCGCAACAACGGCTACGCCATTTCTACCCCTGCCAACGAGCAGTTTGTCGGCGACGGCATTGCTTGTCGTGGCGTCGGCTATGGTATGAAAACCATCCGCGTCGATGGCGCTGATATTCTGGCTGTATACCAAGCTACCCAAATGGCGCGTGAGCATGCCATCAAGCATCACGAGCCGGTATTAATTGAATCTATCGCTTATCGCTTAGGTGCACACTCGTCTTCAGACGATCCAAGTGGTTACCGCTCGAAAGAAGAAGAAGCCTTGTGGCGTAAAAACGATCCTATCGGCCGCTTTAAAGCTTGGTTACTGCAACAAGGCTGGTTAGACGAAGCCGCCGACAAAGCCCAGACCGAGCAACTGCGCGTCGATATTCTTGATGCCTTAAAAGTGGCGGAAAAAGTCGCCAAGCCAGGCATTGAACACTTAATTTCTGATGTCTACGCCGAGCCCATCCCAGCCTTACAGCAACAACTGGACGAATTAAAACAGCATATCCGTAAATATCCAGATGCTTATCCAATTACCGCCGGGAGACTCGACTAATGGCAAAAATGAATATGTTACAGGCCATTAATAACGCCCTTGATCTGGCGATGGCCAAAGATGATGGCGTGGTCTGTTTTGGTGAAGACGTTGGCCACTTTGGTGGCGTATTTCGTGCTACCAGTAAATTACAAGAAAAATACGGCAAAGCCCGCTGCTTCAATACGCCATTAACCGAACAAGGTATTGCTGGTTTTGCTAACGGTATGGCAGCACAAGGCATGAAGCCGGTGGCTGAAATTCAATTTGCCGATTACATCTTCCCGGCCTTTGACCAAATCGTCAACGAAACCGCCAAATTCCGCTACCGCTCAGGTAACGAATTTAATGTGGGTGGCTTAGTGTTCCGCACCCCTTATGGTGGCGGTATCGCCGGTGGTCATTACCATAGCCAAAGCCCAGAAGCCTATTTTGCGCACACACCAGGCTTAAAAATTGTGGTACCACGCGATCCTCACCAAGCCAAAGGGTTGTTATTGGCTGCTATTGCTTGCCCGGATCCAGTGATTTTCTTCGAACCGAAAAAACTCTATCGCGCCTCAGTAGGCGAAGTACCAGAAGAGTACTACGAGCTGCTAATTGGCAAAGCCGAAGTGCTGCAACAAGGTAAAGACGTAACCGTTTTAGCGTGGGGCGCGCAAATGGAGATCGTCCAAAAAGCGGTAGATATGGCAGCAGAGCAAGGCGTATCTTGCGAAGTGATTGACCTACGTAGCATTCTGCCATGGGATGCCGACACCGTTGCCGCCTCTGTTATGAAAACCGGCCGTTTAGTGATTAACCACGAAGCACCATTAACCGGTGGCTTTGCCGGTGAAATTGCTGCCACTATCCAGAAAATGTGTTTCCTGCATTTAGAAAGCCCGATTGAGCGGGTTTGTGGCTTAGATACCCCGTACCCGTTGGCACTAGAAAAAGAATACGTAGCCGATCATCTGAAAACTTTCGAAGCCATTATGCGCTCGGTTAATTTCTAAGGAGTTTTCGATGAAACAGGATTTTATTCTACCTGATATCGGCGAAGGTATTGTCGAGTGCGAAATTGTGGAATGGCTGGTTAAAGAAGGCGATGTGATCAAAGAAGATCAGCCGGTTTGTGATGTGATGACCGATAAAGCTTTAGTACAAATTCCAGCAGTATACGACGGTATTGTTAGCAAGCTGTACTACGCCAAAGGCGATATTGCTAAAGTTCATGCGCCACTTTTTGAAATGCATTTAACCGTAGACAATACTGCCGCCGCCAGTTCGGTAGCGAGTAGCCCAGCGTCGACCGTCAACACCACTGACAGCGCGGCTTCTGGGTCAGCACAAGCTCTGAGCTCGAAGGTTAGCGCCGCAACCAGCGAAATCACCGAAGACTTTATCCTGCCGGATATCGGCGAAGGTATTGTCGAGTGTGAAATTGTCGACTGGTTAGTCGCAGAAGGCGACACCATCGCCGAAGATCAGCCAGTTTGTGATGTGATGACCGACAAAGCCTTAGTGCAAATTCCGGCCAAATACGCCGGTGTCGTCAGCAAACTGTATTACGCGAAAGGCGATATCGCCAAAGTGCATGCGCCGCTATTTGCGATTCGTCGCCAAGGCGAGGGGCAAAGCGTTGTAGCGACAGCAGCGGTTTCAGAACAAACCGCAGCAACAGCACAGGTTAGTGCAGCCAATAACCCAATTACAACCCAAGCTAGCAACCCAGCACAAGCTGCAGCGGCTAGCAAAACACCGGCCGCCAACAGTGCTGCTGCCAAAGGTATCAAAGCCTTAGCCAGCCCAGCGGTGCGCCGCTTAGCGCGCGAACTGAGTATCGATATTCAGTTAGTGCCTGGTTCAGGTGACAAAGGCCGGGTATTTAAAGACGACGTGCACGCCTTTGCCAAAGGCGCTCTTGCTTCAGGAGCAGCAACTTCAGGAGCAGCGGCTTCGGGGTCAGGTGCGGTTTCAACCGCCACGTCAACGCCAACTTCATCAGTAGTAACTGCAGTAGCTAGCAGCGTGGCTAGCAACCGCGTTGAGCCTATTCGTGGTATTAAAGCGGTGATGGCGCGACAAATGGCCGAGTCGGTATCAACGATTCCGCACTTTACCTACTGCGAAGAAATTGACCTTACCGAGCTGATTGCGCTACGCAACCAACTAAAAGATCAGTATGCCAAGCAGGGCGTTAAGCTAACCATGATGCCATTCTTTATGAAGGCGCTGTCGTTAGCCATTAACGAATTCCCCGTGATGAACAGCCAGCCCAATGCCGATTGCACCGAGCTAACCTACTTTGCCGCGCACAACATTGGCGTTGCAGTCGACTCAAAAGTGGGTTTATTAGTGCCTAATGTAAAAGGCTGCGAGCAAAAATCCATTGTTGATATTGCCAACGCGTTAACCAAGCTCACCGATGCCGCCCGTGAGGGCAGGGTAAGCCCCGCCGATTTAAAAGGCGGTACTATTACCATCAGCAACATCGGCGCTATTGGTGGCACAGTGGCCACGCCCATAATCAACAAA
The DNA here is from genome assembly GCF_049390205.1 of Alishewanella sp. d11. Lineage (GTDB taxonomy): Bacteria > Pseudomonadota > Gammaproteobacteria > Enterobacterales > Alteromonadaceae > Alishewanella. The sequence continues at coordinate 2,951,011 of NZ_CP186547.1, forward strand.
CCGGAAGTCGCCATCGTCGCACTAGGTAAAGTACAAGCCTTACCCCGCTTTGACGCCAACGGTCAGGTCGTAGCGCGGCAAATAATGCAAATCAGCTGGTCCGGCGATCACCGCATCATCGACGGCGGCACCATCGCCCGCTTCACCAACCTCTGGAAGCAATACCTAGAACACCCCAGCAGCATGCTCCTCACCATGCGCTAACCAGATCAAGGGGTAACAGATCAAGGGGTCAGAGTCGTTGATTTACGACTCTGGCTTCCAAGATTAGATCAAGGGGTCAGAGTCGTTAGATCAAGGGGTCAGAGTTGTTGATTTGCGATCAAGGGGTCAGAGTTGTTGATACTCGATAAATGGTCTATTTTTTAAACAAATTAGACTTTATTTCGGGTGGTTAGCTTATGGCACGTCGTCCGCGATTAAACCTTCCAGACATTCCACAGCATGCGTATCAAAGGGTCAGAGTTGTTGATACTCGATAAATGGTCTATTTTTTAAACAAATTAGACTTTATTTCGGGTGGTTAGCTTATGGCACGTCGTCCGCGATTAAACCTTCCAGATATTCCGCAGCATGTGGTGCAGCGTGGCAATAATCGCCAAGCCTGCTTTTTTAACGAGCAGGATTACGCGGTCTATTTAGATAAACTGAAAGAATACAGCGCCCTATGTAAGGTCGCGGTACATGCCTATGTATTAATGACCAATCACGTGCATTTGCTGCTGACGCCCTCAACACCAAACGGCGTAAGTCAGTTGATGCAGTCGTTGGGGCGTTATTATGTGCGTTATGTCAACGTAAACTACGCACGAAGTGGCACGCTGTGGGAAGGGCGTTACAAATCGTCACTGGTAGACAGTGAACGCTATTTTTTGCTGGTCAGCCGCTATATTGAACTAAACCCAGTGCGCGCGGGTATGACGGCGCATCCGGCAGCCTATCCATGGTCGAGTTACCAGCATAATGCGCTGGATAGAAAAATTGAGTTGTTAACCGCACATCCAATTTATCTGGGGCTTGGGCAGGATGAGGCATCAAGAAAACAGGCCTACCAGGCGCTATTCGAACATCAAATTCCCGATAGTTCACTCAAGGAAATAAGAGACGCCCTGCAAAAGGCTTGGGTATTGGGAGACGGTCGCTTTAAGCAGCAAATTGAGCAGCAATTGGGAAAGCGTGTCGAGTTAAGTGCGCATGGTGGCGATAGGAAATCGCAATGGTATAAGCAGTCGCAGGATCAACAACTCTGACCCCTTGATGGGATCAACAACTCTGACCCCTTGATCGGACCCCTTGATCGCTTTTTAAGCAAACGGTAAACCATCTGTTCCTAATTTGTTGTAAATACTGGCTAAGTCGACTAGTCTGCGGCTTTTATTAGGTTTATCAACACAATAAGGACATTTATGAAAAGTCGTACTGCTGCAATTTCATTGCTACTCGCTAGCCTCAGCCTATTAACGGGCTGTCAAACCACTGCGAAATCAACTAGCAGTTTTAGCCAAGTTGATGGTCTACTTGCAAACGACCAATGGCAAGCCTTAGATCGCAGCCGCACCCTGTACCCCATGATTGCCGCGCGCGATGGCAAAGAAGGATGCGCCACACTGTCTTATGACATCAGCCCCAGCTACCAAATCAGTAATGTGCAAGTGGTGAATGCCTCGTCTAAGCATTTTGCCCGAGAAGCCAAGCTGGCTATCGCCAAATGGCAGTTGAATGTTTTGCCAGCTGGTTTACTAAGTGAAAGCGTATCCACTCAAAGCCGTTTCGAGTTTTGTTTAGAAAACCAAGAAGGGCGTTGTAGCATTGAGCAACTGGCTGCGCGCCCGCAATGCACCGGTAGCGATATTGTGCCTGTGGTGGGCTACCGAGTCATCAAACAACGCGGATCAAGGACTCTGACCCCTTGATCTTGATCGAAATCAAGGACTCTGCCCCCTTGATCTGACCCCTTGATCGGACCCCTTGATCGGCTACCTTGACCCGCGCTTTCTATCCCGATGCTTAATGCTTAATGCCTAATCCTATGGTTGGCTTGGGCTTAGTGTATTAATAAGAAATATACTGTCAAAGTGATTACGCCAGCGCTTTACACGTATTTGAAAAGCTGGTTCATAATTATGGCCGTGTAACACTAAGTCTGCATATTTGGGCGCGGTAAAGTCTTGTGGCTGAAGAAAAATCGCCTGAGGTGAAGCACGAAACTCGTTTTGCATATGATAAGCAAGATGCTCGGCATTAAGCGTAGGCAACGCTTTTACTTTACCGTCAACATAATCGCGATAAGCACCTGATAACCCAGCAAAATTAACAATATAACTTTGTTTACCATAGGCTTTATCTAAGGCTGTAGTAATATTATTTGCGCGTAACGCTAGGTATCCTTGCCGATTAACATGCACATTATGTCCCCAAATAATCACTTTTTGCTGAGGATAAACATGTTCAAGTAACCAATGAACATTATTTGCCATCACCAAATCGTGTTCATCAAAGCGACGTTTTTGATACTGCACTTCAAATAATCGCAACACTCCTTCAAGTAACCGCGTGTAGTAACTGGCCGAATCCATAGCCGGCACCTTATCAGCGGCTTGCAGAGCATCGATAATCAGGTAGGTTTTTGCAATATGTTGTTCGACCTCTTGTTGAGTTAAAGACGTAAAACGACGCTCTAAGGTATTTTGTAGCAAGGTAGCATAAGCTGCCCAGTCAACCATTAGCAGCTCTGCTTCAGGCATAGCTGCAACATGTTGTACGAGTTGTTTGACAAAACGTTGAACCGAAAACGCCCCACTTAAACGGCCGTCAAAACCTGCAAAGTGCAACGGTTGTTCCGAGTTTCTCTTGCTATCAATATAGTCCAATAGATCACGAAAGGCCGGATCAGCAGCATAAGCAAAAAAGATATTTCCACGCGCTAAACTGGCACTCAAGGGCTCAGCAGATTGACTGGCTTGCTTCACCAGCTCTTGCACATCAAATAAACCACTTTCAATAATCAATGCCGAAAAGCCATGATGTTGATGTAAATATTTAACCAGACGCGCTTTTAACGCAAAAACTTCATGCTCGCCATGAGTAAGTTCGTCTAAATAAATAATATTTTTAGTTGCAATAGCGTTGCCAAACTCAGTCAGATCACTAAAGTCGTCCGTTGCATATATTTCGATTGGGGTAAACCTCGGGGCATTCTCTGCAAAACTTGGAAAAGCTAAACCACAGCCAAGCATAAAGACTAGCCAAATATTTTTCATGTTCAATTTCCTATTTTGGATTGTGCTTAATCTGAGATTTCAGCATGTTATTCAGCGTTTGATCGCGATTAATAAAATGATGTTTTAACGCCGCAGCGATATGCAGAATGACTAAAGCAGTAAACAGATAGCCCAAGTAGAAATGTAGAAGTTTGCCTAAATCACTGCCAAATTTGTGAAATGCTATTACCTCGCCAGCAGCGTTATAACCATTGGGTATCAGCGTTAGGCCAAAAAGCGACACCCCAAATCCCCCTAAACCTGAATATAGTAAACCCGTGATGGGCAGCAGAATACCGCCTATTAATAACAGATTATGTACTCGTTTAACGGATTTTTCATACTTAGTGCCGATGGTCGAAGAAGGCCACGGATGTTTTGCACGATGCAAAAAACGAAACAAGATCAAACATAAGGCAATGACACCAAAAGCTTTATGCCAGTCATAAAAGGCATAGCTATGACCATCAGCCATATAAATCCCTGAAGCGAGTAAACCAATTAAAATAAGCGCGCTTAGCCAATGCAGGATGCGAGTTAAGCGTTGGGGATTCTGTTGCATATAACGACTCCATATTGTTGTAGACGGCAACAGTGTAGAGCGCGCTTGACTATGCCTGCATGGCTTTTGGTACGAGTGGTCTAAAATTGGTATCAACGCACAGCATGCACCCGTTCAAGGCGAGCAAGCGATCAAGGGGTCGGGATCAAGGCGATCATGATCAAGGGGTCAGAGTTGTTGATTTTCTATCTAGTTCGAAGAAACTTTAGCTGCCAAAGGAAAAAGGGCGAGCTGTTCTTTTATGCGATGTTTATAGCGTTTACTCACATTAACCGTTTGCTGATTTTGTAAGGTTACAATTGCAGAGCCTGTGCTCTGACTTTTCAGTGCAATAATATGCAGCAAATTAACAATGGTACTGCGGTGGCATTGACAAAATTGTGCAGGTAGCTCGCTTTGTAATAGTTTTAAGCTGGTTCGTTTTAAAAAACAGCCTTCACTACTTTCAATTTCTACGTAATTGCCGGCTGACTTTATAACACTAATATCGTTTAGTTTAAGTCTAATTGGCCGACCCTGATATTCAACTTCAATATAATCATTAATTTGTTCAATAACTTGCTGAGGTTCGGGCTCAGCCCCACCAACCAATTCGCTTGGTAAAACGGTTTTGTTCATTATAAAAAACCACCAATAAATACAAATTATCACGAAAATGGCGGCATGCCTGGGTAAAAACAGCACAAAAGCGCCAATAAAATCAGCTTTTAAGTAGTGATAATCGAAACTAATTTGTAGTAATACGGCTATCGTTACCAGCAGTAAACCCAACCAGCTAAAACAGAAGAGCAGATGACGTTGATTGGCTTGCCTTGAAAAGTAATACCAGCAGCAGGGAGCAAAAATAAACCAAACAGCAGAATTTTTTAGCCACCAGAAGACGTGATCGACAAAGTCAGTTTGTAACTTTGCAACAAACTGCCAGTAAAACACACTATAAATAATGATAAAAGCAGCATATACCAGACCGAGCACAGCAAGTTGCCGCAAGGCGCTAAGCAGTTTTTTTGACGTTTGTCGATCTAGATCAGCGCTAAGCTTCGTCAGATACGCGTCTATAAGCTTGTGGTATAGCGTTGCCATGGCATGAAAGAAGAGTAAAACGATACAAGATGCGCATACTATTAACTTTCATCTATAAACACAATGCTCTCGCAACATCAATGATTCGATCAAGGGGTCAGATTCGATCAAGGGGTCAGAGTTGTTGATTTCAAACAACGCGAATCAAGGACTCTGACCCCTTGATCCGACCCCTTGATCCTGACCCCTTGATCCCCTTGCTCCCAAGATTTTGTTTTTTTAGGGACTAATGGTAAGGTAAAGCCCTGTTAAATAGGGAGATCACCTGATGTTATTACGAGGGGTAGTGTTTAGCATTTTGCTGTTGGCGATGAATGCCAGAGCTGATGTAGCACAACAAGTTTTTAGCCAATATCAAGAAGCCTTATTGGAAGTTCAGGTTGTGGAGCGGCAAAGCCAGCAAAAATCTTCTTTTGGCAGTGGTTTTTATGTTGCGCCTGAACTGGTAGTCACCAACTTTCATGTGATTGCTAACTACATTCATACCCCCGATAGCTACCAACTTATTGGCAAAATGGGCGAGGACCAACAACCGCTGCAGGTATTGGCGGTCGACGTGGTAAACGATCTGGCGTTATTACAAGCGCCAAGCCATAGCGGCCTGCTTTTTGACCTCGCAGCCAATTTACCCGAACAAGGCGAAGCTGTGTTTAGCTTGGGTAACCCACATGGTTTAGGCATGGTGGTGGTTCCCGGCACCTACAACGGCTTAAAAAAGCAAAGCTTTTACCCGCGTTTGCATGTAACCGGCTCGCTTAACTCTGGTATGAGTGGCGGGCCCAGTGTCAATGCTGCAGGGCAGGTGGTCGGTGTTAATGTGGCCACCCGTGGTAATCAAGTGGCTTTTATGGTGCCGTTAGCCGAGCTAGAAAAACTCCTTTCACAGCAGCCCGATAGCGTGCCGCCGGTCAGTGACTTTACTGAGCAAATTCGCCAGCAGCTTATCGCCAACCAACAACAGCTGCTAGCACCTATTCTAGAAAGCAACTGGGTGATGAAAGCCTTGGGCCGAGGGCAAATACCAGAAAGCATAGCGCCGTTCTTAACCTGCTGGGGCAATACCAACAGTAACCAACCCAAACACGAGCTACGCAGTGCCAGAGCCTCTTGCGCCTTGCAAGAATATATTTTTATTAGCTCCGATTTTTTTAGTGGCACGCTAGAAATGCAGTTTGAATGGGTCGATGGCAACAGCCTGCCGTTAATCAAGTTTAACCGTCATTATGCCCAGCGTATTGCCCACACTCGCTCGGAAAACCCAGCTACCCCACAAGATGTGAGCGAATTTAATTGCCGCAGCGATATCGTCGCCCTCAACCCGCATCCTACTCGGGTGGTGTACTGTGTGCGCAGCTACAAAAACTACGAAGGACTTTACGATGTAGTCTATGCCGCCGCCACCTTGGCCACTGAGCAACAAGGCTTTATCAGCCGTTTTGCGCTCTCCGGCGTAACCCAAGACAGCGCTGAGGCCTTTAGCCGTAAATTTATGGAGACTGTGGTATGGCAATAATTATTGAGGTTCTGAATAGCCGCGGTCAAAGCACGGGGCTGCATAAATTTAACCAAGCGCAGATCCGCATTGGCCGTGGTTTCGACAACGACTTAATTATCCAAGATCCGCATAGCTGCGCTGCTCATGCCGAGCTAAGCCGAGACGAACAAGGCCAATGGCAACTGCGCGACTTACAAAGCCTAAATGGCACCCTAAATAGCCAAGGTAAGCGCGAAAACGTGATCCCCATTACCAAAAACGGCCAAGTGGTAACTTTAGGGAAACAACGCCTTCGCATTATATTAAGCGATAGCAGCGTTGCGCCCACGTTACCCTTAACGCAGGGCTGGCACAGTTTAAACTGGTTATCGTCTACTGCCTTACTGATAAGCTTGGTATTGCTGCTAAGTGTCGATTTTATTTACAGCACTTGGCTGGGCGCCATTGGCGAAAACGCCGAGCGTTGGCATCGACAACTGATTTTGCTGCCTTTTATTTTGCTACTGGTGTTAATTTGGCCAAGCTTACTGGCGCTGTTAGCACGGCTGCATTCGCATGAGACCAAATTTAAACAACAAGCCAACTTGGCGTTTACCGCACTGTGCTGCTGGTTGCTGTGGGAAAAACTGCATACTTGGCTTAGTTTTAACTTTAGCCACACGCTACTGCTTACTAGCTTAGAGTTACTGGCACCGGTGGTGATTTTAGGCGCGTTTTTTTGGTGTGGCTTTATTTTAGCGGGAATACAGAACAAAATTTTGCACGTGGTGCTTACGGTATCGCTGGCCAGTATTTATTGGGCGATCCCCTATTTCAACTCGATTACGCCGAATAGGGAGCCCAGTTATCAAGCCGACATGCTGCCTGCCAGTTGGCTAATTACCACGCCGAAAACGACCGAGCAATTTATTCGCGATAGCGCGGCGCTGTTTCAACAAAACGACAGCGCAGACGACTAAGCTAGCTAAAGCTAGCTTGTCTGGTTCTAAGCCGTTTCGGTGATTCGTTATGCCACGCCAAGTGGCTTAACGCCAAAATACTCACAAACAACAGGGTATTGGCGGGCGATTGCAGGTTAAAGTCGACCGTATTGTGCACCAGCATATGAATATTGGCCATCATGGCGCCAAAAGCCACCCCCTGATAAAAGCGGGTTTTGCGCTTACGCATGGTTTGTAAACACAGCCACAGCGCATACAATTGCCACGCACCCAGTAGCAGCGTTATAGGTAAGCCTAGCTCAAACACAAACTGCACATACTCGTTATGGGCATGATCATAAAAACCGCTATAAGCCGACTGCTGATGCGCCGGAAACACTGCATAAAAACTGCCTGCGCCAGTGCCCGTTAGCCAATGTTCTTTTAACACCGGCATACTATCTAGTACCACCTCGTCGCGGGTTTCCGCTGCAAGGCTGGTTTCTTGAATGCGCTCTTTTACCTTTTCAACGCCAAAGATCGCACCCACAATAATTAAATCTAAAATAAACACGCTAATTACCAGCGGCTTAAGTAAAGTAGGGGGCTTTTTATAAAAGAAAATCGCCAGCAGTGCGGTAATGCCCAGCGCCACAAAAAAGCCGCTATTGCCCATGCGGGAGCGGCTTAAAATCAGCGCAATAATCATAATCACCACCGCTAAGCGCAGCAGCATTTTCGGGCTAAGCAACACACTCACCAACTCGCGCAGCCGTGCTTTCAGGCTTAAGGCGCGCTTTTCGTTATTCAGCTCGCAAATAATCCAACCAATCGCCATGCTAATGCACAAGGCTAAATAATTGGCAAAATGGTTTTGGTACACAAAGCTGCCTCGGGCGCGGCCTGCCTCGTTTACCCCAAAAATAGGGGAGAGTTCAAACCCCGCCAAATGAATCACCGCGCCATAAGTGGCCTGCAACACCCCCGACAGTACAATCGCCACCATAAAAAAGCGCATGGCGCTAACCGAATGCAAATAGGTGCACAGCAGCCACAAATATAGCAACAAGTAAAAAGTGCGCACCGCCAACAACTGGCTATGATAAGGCGTGGCCGAACTCACACCCGGCAGCAAATTCAAACTTTGCAGGCCCATATATAGGCCAACCAACAACGGCACCGCCAAAAAGCCCCTTAGCCAAGGCGCACGAAACCACGGCAAGTTATGACGAAAGGCAAAATAGCAATGCAGCAAGGCCGCCGCACCAATCAACAAGTGCAGAATACTCCAAGCCCAAATTCGGTTCGACGCCAGCGGCACCGGCGCCCACACCATAATAAACCCCAGCAACCACAACATCACCGAAAAAGGGGTCAGAGCTAATTTTCCTACCAAACGTCAATTCCTATCATAAAAAGGGGTCAGAGCTAATTTTTAATAATCAAGGGGTCAGAGTCAATAATCGGGGGATCAAGGGGTCGGATCAAGGGGTCAGAGTCGTTGATTCCCAAGAATCAACGACTCTGACCCCTTGATCCAACGACTCTGACCCCTTGATCCCTGACCCCTTGATCGAAATCAACAACTCTGACCCCTTGATCGGACCCCTTGATCGGGACCCCTTGATCGGCTAAGCAATAAAAAAGGGCATTACGCCCTTTTTTAAAAACGACTTGTCGCTTAGTTACCCGAAATGGTACCGCCGCCACCGCCGCCGCCGCCACCAAAACCTGGAGGTGGTGGTGGTAGTGAACTAGCAGGTCCAGCAGCAGGGCCAGCGCCAGGAGCAGCACCTGGTGCTGTAGGGCCAGCTGCAGTAGCTGTATTAGCAATAATTTGCGCTACAACACCTGGGTCAATACCGGCTGCAACAGCAGCAGCAAGAATAGACACAGGATCAACGCCCGCTTCTGCAGCAGTAGTAAGGATAGCTTCGATAGCCGCTTCATCACCATCGGCAGCAACAAGTGCTTCCTCTAGGATGGTTTCGACATCTGCACCTTCTACAACCAATGCGGCTTCTAAGGCAGTCAGGTCAATCATTGTTGCTTCCTGCGCGTTTACAGCAGTGCTAGCAACTGCAAAAGCGACGGCAGCAGACAAAACAACAGCCTTAATTGACATGCTTTGTATCTCCATATAAAGCCAAAATGGCTTTTAAAGTATAGGTAATATTGCTCGAATTTGCATCATGAATTTTTTCATCAATCGGGAAATTTACCGGGTAGCCAATAGCAAAGCCTTGAAAACCATCTAAATGTAGCTCTTTACACACATCAACATTAGTATGATTTTCTAAGCAACTGGCTAACACTTTAATGCCCACACTATGACAAATTTGCGTTAAGGTTAATAAAAAGAAACGATTATTCTGCTCATGCAGCGCTTGGGTAAAGGTGCGGTCTACTTTTACATAGTCGATATCTAAATCTTTAATATGCTGCAACGACAACAAATTCGCACCAAAACGTTCAATTACCAACTGCACCTTAAATTGCTTTAACTGCTGAATAAATTCACTTACCCGCGCTGGCATTTTTAGCACCACACTCTCGGCCAGCTCTACCATTAAGTCGGGCAGTTGCGCTTGCTTGGCTTTTAGCTCCTCAAAAAACCACTGATACAGGGCGTCGTTTTGTAAAAACGGCAGGCTAATATTAATGGCCACCGGCCCTTGGCGCACAAAACTTAGCGCATACAGCATAAAAGACAACATTCGCTTCTCTAGCATAGCGCCGCGCCCCAGCAAATTCGCCATACTAATCACTTCTGCCGTATTTAACGCCGCATCGGGCACATTAAACCGAATCATCGCCTCGGCATAGAGCAACTCGTATTGCTGATCTAAAATAGGCTGTAACAGCAGCTCCATTTGCTTAAAGTCGGCACTGTCGCTCAGCAAGTTATCTAATAAATCGGCCCACTGCGCATGGTTTAGCCCCTTTGGCAGTTCAGCAGGCTCTGGCGCCGAACTCGGGTTAAGCATAAACATAATATCTTGCGCCTGCAGCACATCGAGGCGCGACAACACATGGCTAAACTGCTCATCGGGCGTTACCAACACCTGCACAAAGCGGCCAAAACCCTCAGGGTAGTAGTCGTTATCGCCAGAGCGCAGCGCCTGCTCAAGCTGGCTATTAATGCTACTGGCTAACGAAGCATCGCCTTGGGTAAGCAACGCAAACTCCGAACCCGACAACCGAAACAAATGCAAATCGGGGATCAGCGTTTGCAGCTGTTTTAATTGCTTGGCCGCCTCTTGCACATACAAATCGCCCGCCGCATAGCCATGTTTTTGGTTAAGGCTATGCAAAGAGGGCAAAGACAACATCGCCACATACAATTTACTGCGCTGCTGCTTGGCTTCTTGCTGAATACCGGCCAGCTGCTCGTTTAACGCCCGCCGGTTTGGTAACTGAGTAAGCGGATCTAAATAGGCTTCTTGCATCAGCTTTTCGGCATAACCGCTTTGCTCGGTAAATACCTGGCTAATATTGCTCACCATTTGGTTTAAGGCTTTTAGCACCTGCTGCAAATCTACCGTGCCGGCTTTTACGGGGTTTTGCTTAAACTCTTTTCGGCCCACCGCCTGCGCCTGCGCTACGATTAACTGCAGCGGCTTTAAAATGGCCCCTAAAATAAAATGAATGGCCAGCGCCGCCAATACAAACATGCCCAAGGCAATTAATAGAATATGCTTAGCTTGATCATACAAATGCTGCTCGGCCAAGCCGGTATGCGAACGCACTGTTAGCGTACCTTGGGCTACCCAACCATTACTTACTTCGCTTTCTTTAACGGGGGCAGTTAGCACAAACAATCGTTTAAACCAACTAGGCACAGTGCTAACTGGGTTATGTTGCAAATCAATCAGCAACTCGCCGTCTAAATTACGATACTGAATTTCTTTGTAATAACCCGAATCAAACACCGTGCGAGCCAGAGTTTCAATCATAATGGCATCGTCTAGCCCCATACTGCTAATGCTTAACCCCAAACTATGGGCGGCATCTTGCGCGTGCGAGCTTAACTGCTGGGTTAAATAATCCCGAAAGGTATAAATTTGCGACAGCACACTGCCTGCGAAGGCAAAAAACGTCATGGCAATAATCAGGCTATAAAATTGTGTTCTGAGTGTTACACCATGTTTAAACATGCAAGCATCCTTAATTTGCAAGAGGGGTAAGGGGTTCAATGCGGGCCAGTAACTGCTCAAACTGAGCCACTCCAGCGCTGTTTTCTACTTTTTTGCCTAACCCCTGCGCCCGGGCTAACCATAAGCCTTGCGCGTTAAACGAATATACCGGCTTTAAATCGGGGCGCTTATTGGCCGGTAAAATTTCATTAATTAAATTATCCAGTACCAGCGGGTACTGGCCGGGCTTTTCGGTATAAATAAGCACCATATGCGGCTCATTTAGCTCAAGGGCGCGTACATACATAAGCCGCAGCTTTTCTTCCGGCACGCCCATGGCGCGCAGGGTAAAGTATTTTAAAATAGCGTAGTCTTCACAATCGCCCTTGCTGGTTTGTAAGCTTTCCAGTGGGGTTGCCCAATAATCTACCGCGCCCCAATGTTCCTGATCACTGGCAAAAGCCACTTCGCGGTTGGCAAACTGGTTAACCAAGTGCAACTTTTGCCAATCGCTGGCATCTTGGTTACGGTTAATTAACCGTTGCCAACGGTTTAAGCGTGCAACTGCCGTGCCGCCAAACTGCGCTTCAGTATCGGCCATTACCTGCGCCGATAGCTCAAACAGCGTAGCGTTAGTTAAACCTTTTAAGCTAAGTAAACACACCAAAAATGTGCAACCAAGCACCAAAGCAGTGCGCTTGCGGCTTGCAGCAACAAAACTAGGCATATTCAAACAGCGGCGTTTTATCCAAACTGGCAAACTTTGCATTCCTTCAGCCCAGTAACAGGCGCCTAATATAGCAGTTTGGTATTAGACCACGCAATTACTGCACATTGCCGTAAAACTGTAATATATGGCGCATATTATGCTTTACATTAAATAGAACTTGGTAAAGAATACGCGCTGTTTTGTATGTAGCAAGGGATCTGTAAGGCATACTTCTCTTCCTATGCGTCATGCATGCCGGTTATTTACCTGAAGCGGTTCACGCTATTACCTATAAATAACCCGTACCCCAGTTGTAGGTACGTATTTTTCAACTGCATAAAGGATTGTCGCATGTCTGTTAGCACAGCTAAACCTGTTATTACCAAAGCTGTTATTCCTGTTGCCGGTTTAGGCACCCGCATGTTACCTGCTACTAAGGCCATGCCCAAAGAAATGCTAACGGTAGTCGATAAACCCCTAATTCAGCACGTAGTGCAAGAAGCCGTGGCCGCGGGTATTACCGAAATTGTGCTAGTTACCCATTCGTCAAAAAACAGCATTGAAAACCACTTTGATACCAGCTACGAGCTAGAAGCCACGCTAGAAAAGCGGGTAAAACGCCAGCTATTAGACGAAGTGCGCAGCATTATTCCTAAAAACGTGACCATAGTGTCGGTGCGCCAAGCGGTAGCACTGGGTTTAGGCCATGCCATTTTATGTGCGCGCCCCGTGGTAGGCGATAACCCCTTTGTAGTTATGCTACCTGATGTGCTTATCAACCCGTTTTTAAGCAACCCGAAAAAACATAACCTAGCCGCCATGTTAGAACGCTATAACAGCACCGGCATTAACCAAATTATGGTAGAGCCTGTTCCGCACAGCATGGTAAACCAATATGGCGTGGTAGATATTAACGGTGTAGCACTAAGCGCCGGCCAAACCGCCGCCATTAGCGACATGGTAGAAAAGCCGGATCTAGACGATGCCCCCAGCAACTTCGCCATTACTGGCCGCTATGTATTAAGCGCCGCCATTTGGGATATGTTGGAATTTACCCCACCAGGCGCGGGCGATGAAATTCAGCTAACCGATGCTTTACATCAGCTACGTTTAGTAGAGCCAATAGAAGCGCACCATATTAGTGGTAAAAGCCACGACTGCGGCACTAAGCTGGGGTTAATTCAAGCCAATGTGGAGTTTGCGTTAAACCACCCCACCTTAGGCGCGCCATTAAAAGCCCATTTACAAAGCTTATTGGCCGAGCCAGCTAGCGCAACTCATGGCAGTAATAAAGTGGCGAGCTTAGCCGCAGTAAGCAATAACTAACAATTTAAAAAAAGGGTAGTAAGCGTAATGAAAATAGCGGTAGCCGGAACCGGATATGTAGGCTTAGCCAATGCGGTATTATTAGCACAGCATAATGAAGTAGTAGCTATTGATATTGTGCCTGCCAAGGTAGATCAGCTAAACAACAAAATTGCCACTATTGCCGACCCAGAAATTGAAGCTTTTTTACAACAAAAAAGCCTAAATTTGCGTGCTACCCTCGATAAAGTGGAAGCCTACCAAAACGCCGATTTTGTAATTATTGCTACACCTACCGATTACGATCCGCAAACCAACTACTTTAATACCCGCTCAGTAGAGGCGGTTATTCAAGATGTGATGGCAATTAACCCAACGGCGGTGATGGTAATTAAGTCGACCGTGCCGGTAGGCTATACTAAGCGCATTAAGCAAAAGCTGTGCTGTAATAATATACTATTTTCGCCCGAGTTTTTACGCGAAGGCAAAGCGCTACACGATAACCTATACCCCAGCCGCATTATTGTGGGTGAGCAAAGCGAGCGCGCTGAGCGCTTTGCTAACTTGTTGGTGCAAGGTGCAGTAAAGCAAGATATTCCAGTGCTGTTTACCGATAGCACCGAAGCCGAAGCCATTAAGCTGTTTTCTAATACCTATTTAGCCATGCGCGTATCGTTTTTTAACGAGCTAGATACCTACGCCGAAACCCATGGCTTAAATACCCGGCAAATAATTGAAGGGGTAGGGCTAGACCCACGTATTGGTAACCACTATAACAACCCCAGCTTTGGTTATGGCGGTTACTGTTTACCCAAAGATACCAAGCAGCTATTACGCAACTTTGATGATGTGCCCAATAACCTAATTCAAGCCATTGTAGAGGCCAATACTACCCGTAAAGACCATATTGCCTTTGCCATTTTAAACCGCAACCCAAAAGTGGTGGGCATTTACCGGCTCATTATGAAGGCGGGGTCGGATAATTTCCGCTCGTCTAGCATTCAGGGCATTATGAAGCGGATTAAGGCTAAAGGTGTTGAGGTGGTACTGTACGAGCCGGTATTAGAAGAAGACACTTTTTACAACTCTCGGGTTATTAGGGATTTAGAAGAGTTTAAGCGAATAAGCGATGTGATAGTAACTAACCGCCGTCAGCCAGAATTGGCCGATGTAGAAGCAAAAATATATACCCGCGATTTATTTGGAAGTGATTAACATGGCTCAAAAGATCCTAATTGTATTCGGCACACGACCAGAAGCCATAAAAATGGCGCCGTTAGTGCATACGTTAAAAGCGGATCCACGCTTTATTACTCATACCTGTGTTACCGGCCAGCATCGTGAAATGTTAGATCAAGTGCTTGCGCTGTTTGACATTCGTCCAGAGTACGATTTGAATATTATGGCGCCAGGGCAAAGCTTAAGCCAAGTGACATCGCGCATCCTTAATGGTATGGAACAAGTGTTAAAAAGCTTTCAGCCAGATTTGGTATTAGTGCATGGTGATACTGCCACTACCTTTGCAACGTCATTAGCGGCCTATTACCAACAAATCGCTGTTGGCCATGTAGAAGCAGGGCTTAGAACAGGTAATATTTATTCACCTTGGCCAGAAGAAGCCAATCGCAAACTTACCGGCTGTTTAACCCGCTTACATTTTGCGCCAACTCAAACCTCTGCCGCGAATTTATTGGCCGAAGGCTATAGCGACGCGGCTATCCATATTACCGGTAATACCGTTATTGATGCCTTGTTTTTAATTCGTGATAAATTAGCAACGGATCCAACTTTAGCAAGTAGCTTAGCAGCGCAGTTCCCCATGCTAAAAGCCGATAAAAAACTTATTTTAGTTACAGGGCATCGCCGCGAAAGCTTTGGCGATGGCTTTGAGCGCATTTGTAAAGCGCTGCAACTTACGGCTAAACAGCACCCAGATTGCCAAATTTTGTACCCGGTACATTTAAACCCGCAAGTGCAAGAACCAGTTAACCGTTTACTAGCTGGCATCGACAATATTAGTTTAATAGAGCCGCAGCAGTATTTACCTTTTGTGTATTTAATGACACAAGCCAATATAATTTTAACCGACTCTGGCGGTATTCAAGAAGAAGCGCCATCGCTTGGCAAACCTGTATTAGTTATGCGCGATACCACTGAGCGACCAGAAGCTGTTGCCGCTGGCACAGTAAAACTGGTGGGTACCAATGTGGATAAAATTTGCAGCGAGCTAACAGCGCTATTAACTAACCCAACTTACTACCAGCAAATGAGCGAAGCGCATAACCCCTATGGCGATGGCCAAGCGTGTAAACGTATCGCAGATATTATTGCTAACAGCACACTAAATTAAGTTTAAAGGACTAACAATGCAGTTTAATACTATTTCAGTTATTGGTTTAGGTTATATCGGTTTACCCACCGCTGCGGTAATTGCCTCGCGTGGTATTAAAGTAATAGGGGTAGATGTTAACCAAAAAGCGGTAGACACCATTAATGCCGGTAATATCCATATAGTAGAGCCCGACTTAGATATCGTTGTACGCAGTACCGTAATGACCGGCAATTTACGCGCTACCACCACGCCAGAAGCCGCCGATGCTTTTATTGTGGCAGTACCAACACCCTTTAAAGGTGAAAACCACGAACCAGATTTAAGCTATATCGAAAAAGCCAGCTTAGCTATTGCGCCAGTACTCCAAAAAGGTAACTTAGTTATTTTAGAAAGTACCTCGCCAGTGGGTGCTACTGAGCAAATGGCCGCTTGGTTAGCGGCTGCTCGCCCAGATTTAAGTTTTCCGCAACACAAAGGTGAGCAAGCCGATATAAAAGTAGCCCATTGCCCAGAGCGCGTATTACCGGGCTACGTTTTACAAGAGTTAGTTAGTAACGACAGGGTAATTGGCGGTATGTCGCCAGCCTGTAGTGATATGGCAGTAGAACTTTACAAAACCTTTGTACGTGGTGACTGTGTTGTAACCAATGCCCGTACTGCGGAGATGGCCAAACTAACCGAAAACAGCTTCCGTGATGTAAATATTGCCTTTGCGAACGAACTTTCGTTAATTTGCGACAAACTAAAAATTAATGTGTGGGAGCTCATTAAATTAGCAAACCGCCACCCAAGGGTAAAAATACTAAACCCAGGCCCAGGTGTGGGCGGCCACTGTATAGCGGTAGATCCTTGGTTTATTGTGAACAGCTGCCCAGAGCAAGCCAAGCTGATTAAACAAGCTCGCTTAGTTAACGATTACAAGCCACATTATGTTATTGAGCAAATTAAAGAAGCCGCCGATGCCTTTAAAAAGCCAGTAATTGCCTGTTTGGGTTTAGCTTTTAAGGCCGATATTGATGATTTACGGGAAAGCCCAGCCTTAGATATTGTTAAACAGCTCGCTGCAGATAACGTAGGTGAGATATTAGCAGTAGAGCCTAATATTCATGAACTACCTAATAGCCTAGTTAATAGTGATGTTAAGTTAGTTAGCCTGCAACAAGCGATTGAGCAAGCAAATATTATTGTTATATTGGTTGACCATAAACAATTCAAAAATGCTGATAAATCAACTTGGGCGACTAAATTTGTAATCGATACTAGGGGTGTTATTTAAAAATGAATAAATATGATAAATATGATGGTGTGATCTGCTTTGCTGGTGAAGATTGGTGGTACCATAATCATGGTCATTTTGACATGAAAGTAATGGAATGCTTAGCAAAAGATAAAAAAGTATTATTTATAAATTCCGTCGGAATGAGAGTTCCTGTCATTGGCAAGTCATCACAGGTTTTTAAAAAGATATTTAGAAAGCTAAAAAGTATTTTTAAAGGTACTGTTAAG
The DNA here is from genome assembly GCF_049390205.1 of Alishewanella sp. d11. GTDB lineage: Bacteria > Pseudomonadota > Gammaproteobacteria > Enterobacterales > Alteromonadaceae > Alishewanella. The sequence goes on from NZ_CP186547.1 coordinate 2,968,319, forward strand.
GTCAATAGTAATTTTTATGTTTATTCGCCTTTTTACTTACCGGGTAAAACTGGTCAATCCATCTCAGATATTTTTCTTAAAGCCCAAGTCAAATGGCAATTAAAGAAGCTTGGTATTAAAAAACCTCTTGTTTGGGTAGTTACCCCAACTGTTTCAAAAACTGCTTTTGCAATCACCAATGATGTAATATATCAAAGAACAGATAAAAATGAGGAGTTGAGTGATGGTAACTTTGAATATATAGATAGTCATGTTAAAAACTTAAAAAAGAACTCGCTTTTTACTATTTACTCTTCTAAAGATTTACTCGCTCTTGAAGAAAGAGAGTGTGCTAGATGTATTCATGTTTGTCATGGTATATCAGATGTTTTTTTTGACGGTAATCTTTCCAAGAAGAATAATGAAATGAGCTCTGATTTATCAAAAAAAGTATTATTTGTAGGAGCAGTTGATTCACATACATTCGATTTGATTTTATTGGAAAAGGCTTCTTTAATGAATCCTTCAGTAAGTTTTTATATCGTAGGTGATGTTACTCTAGATAAAGATTTTAAAATTCCAAGTAATGTATATTTCTTGGGAAAAAAAGAACAAAGTGACATCCCCTCGTATTTAGATAAAGCGGATGTTCTTACTATGTTTTGGCTACAAAACGATTGGATAAAATACTGTAGCCCAATTAAATATAAAGAATACTTATCTGCAGGTAAACCAATTGTTTCAACAGAGTTTAGTGGTTGCGGTGACTTTAAAAGTGATTTTGTGTATATCTGTAATACGCATGAAGAGTTCCTAAATAAATTGAGTTTGGCTTTAGATTTAAATAACTTTTATAAAGTCGATATGACTGAACATAGATGGGTTAACAAAGCTAATAAAGTAGTAAGATTTTTAAATGAAATCTAAATTTTTAATTGCCATAGTTGATCAGTTTGGCTTTTCAATATCAAGTTTTTTATTCTTCATTTACGTTGCTAGAAATACCAATGTGGAACAGTTAGCTGAGTTTTCTGTTTGCGTTGCACTTTCTATTTTATTTCAAGGTGTACAAAGAAATCTTATAATTATTCCTTTAATGACCTCAGGTTTTCTCTGTTCTAATAGGAGGTTTAACTATTATTACTCCTTTTCTACTTTCCTTAGTGTCTTTATTTCTTTTTTGGCAATTTTTATATTTATTTTATATGCTTTATATACTGATGCTGATGTTTTTATAAATGTCGTTTTTGTTTTTTTATATGTCTTTTGTTCTTGGAATTACGAATTTAAAAGGAGGCGCTGCTGGCTGCTTCTTGATTATAAAGCGATTTTTCAGAGTGTTTTTTTACTTATTTTTACTTTGTCCTTTTTTTGTTTATTTTTAGATTCATCAAAGTATGTAATTTTTTACTACCCTTTGTCTTTGTTGGTAGCAGTTATCCCGTTTGGTTTTAAAGAAAAAGTTCATTCAATTTCGGTTGGAAGTTTTTTAAAACGCTTTAAAGAAAGAAAATTTGAAATATCCAGTGGTTTTTTATACGGATTTTACAATAACTTTTTGATAGTTTTATCAGGGTTGTTTTTTGGTCCTGCTTCAGCTGCTTTTTATTCTGTAGCAAGGAACTTACTCCAACCTGTTCAGGTTCTGATAAGTGCAATAGATTCTTTTGACAAGAAAGATCTCTCTCTTGGCTATCATAAATACGGAGTTAAATTTCTATTTTCATCAATTTTAAGAATGAGCCTGATCTGTTTATTTGCTTCTTTTTTATACTTTATTGTTATCTTTTATAACTATTCATTTTTAAATGAATTTTTATTTGATGGTAAATACGTAGATATTGAGCGATTACTTCTTTTATCCTTTTTTTCATACGTCTTTATGATATTTGGCCACTTTTTAGAGAATGGTTTATACATATGTAAATTAGGCGAGAGCTTATTCTTTAATAGGCTGGCAGCTAGTATTACTTCTTTCTTTATTTTACTTTTAGCTAGCGGTTTTTTTGGTTACTTTTCAATTCCTTTGGCTATGTTAGCTGGTTGGTTTGTTATCGTTTTATTTTCTCTAAAGATAATTTTAAATAAGGTAACTTATGAAGGTTAGGCTTTCAGAAGGTTTTGTATCTTTTTTATACGTTTTGCTGATTGTCACAACACTAATCTCCTTTAGGAATAGAGGTGTAGATTCATCTGGTTTTGATCTTCAGATCTTAAGTAAAATTATCGTCTGGTTTTTTTGTGGTGTTTTGGGTTTAATATTTTGGTTTAAGGTTAACTTCAGTTTAAACTCTTTATGTCAGCTGTTTATTGTTATATTTTCTTGTTATATTGTCATAACATCACCATTTTCTCCAGCTGGTCTTTATTCTGTTGTAACGTCGATTGTATTTTTTTGTTTTGTTATGTTCAATATTTTACTTTTTAAAACTCTAGAGGTTAGTGATGTATTAAAAGCCGTTGTGATTTCATCAGTTTTTATATCTTTTGCTTCTCTAATCTCGTTGTTTTTATTTCCTGGACTGGTTTATCAAGAATTTTGGAATGACTTGGGCTATATAGAGGGAGTTAGACTAAAAGGTTTGACGGATAACGCAAACTCTCTTGGTCAGCTTTGTGCTTTTTCTTTATTCTTGATTTTAGTTAATTACCGTGAAACCTTCAAAGGAAAGGTTTATTTTAAGTATTTTATTTTAGCGCTTCTTTTTCTGTTTCTTTTATTAAGTCAAAGCAGAACGTCATTTTTGGCATTGTGTATTGCTTTGTCTTATTACTACTTTTTTCGAAGATTCAAAATTTTATACACTTTTATATATTTTTTGTTTTGTTTTGCTACTGTTGTGTTTTTAACAGAAATTCATTTGCACATTTTGCCTTCTTTTTCAAGGAGCGGAAGTATTGAAGAACTTTTTACCTTTACTGGCCGTACATTAGTATGGGAAGCAGTAATAGATCTAATTAGAAATGAGCCTTTTTTTGGTTATGGCTATGCATCTTCAAAGGTTATAATACCACTTAATTTTGAAACCAGTTGGGGTTGGACCACTGTCAATAGTCATTCTTTTTTGCTTCAGTTATTCTTATCTGTAGGTATTGTAGGAGCTTTACCTGTTATTATCATTATCGTTTTTCAATTATTCAGACTATTTTCATTTAAAGGCCGACTTTCTTCTTCTATTTTTATATTTGTTTTAATTACAGGTATATTAGAAAGTGGTGCAATTGGGCCGATACCTAACTTTATGACATTAGTTTGGTTGTTATCTATATTTTTAATTCATTTCGAAAATAATTAAAGGAAATATTAATGAAACAAGTAACTCAAACTCTGAGAACTGGTGTTGTTGAGGTTAATAATGTTCCAGTTCCTACGCTTACTGATTCTTTTGTTCTTGTTTGTAATACTGCTTCTGTTATTTCAGCTGGAACTGAGAAAACAAAAATCGATATGGGTAAAAAAAACCTATTGCAAAAAGCGAAGGCTAGACCAGATTTAGTTAAACAAGTTCTTAAAAAACTTAAAACAGAAGGTTTTGCTAAAACCTTTCAAACGGTAAATTCACGTTTAAATTCGCCTTCGCCTTTAGGTTATAGTTGTGCGGGTAATGTTGTGGCTGTGGGTGGCTTGGTTGAGGGCTTAAAACCTGGCGATCGGGTGGCGTGTGGTGGTGCTGATTACGCTAACCATGCTGAGTTTGTTGCTGTACCCAAAAACTTAGTTGTAAAAATACCTGCAAATGTGACTGATGAAGAGGCCGCGTTTACTACTGTTGGTTCTATTGCTCTGCAAGGTGTTCGCTTAGCTGAGCCTAAGCTGGGTGAAACTTTTTTGGTGCTTGGCCTTGGTTTGTTAGGCCAAATTGCAGTGCAATTACTGCGCGCTAATGGATGTCATGTTTTGGCTACCGATCTTGACCCAGCTTTAATTAAACGCGCTGAAGGTTTTGGGGCAACCGGTATTTACCCTGGTAGTGATGTTGAAGCAGTATGCAGAGATTTAACCGGGGGCTATGGTGTTGACGGCGTATTAGTTTGCGCTGGTACGTCTAGTAACCAACCGATTGAATTATGCGGTGCTGTTACCCGCTCTAAAGGACGAGTGGTTGTTGTAGGCGCTGTGCGTATGGACATACCGCGCGAAGATTACTTCAAAAAAGAAATATCGGTTGTTATCTCACGCTCTTACGGGCCTGGCCGTTATGACCCGTTTTATGAAGAAAATGGTAATGATTACCCATTAGCTTATGTACGTTTTACCGAACAGCGCAATATGCAAACCTTTTTAGAACTGGTAGCACAACAAAAAATCGATGTGAAAAGCCTGATTACTCATCGTTTTTCTGTAGATGAAGCGGCCAATGCTTATGCGCTAATTGAAGGTGAAAAGCGCGAGCCGTACCTTGGTATTGTGATGAACTATACAGCCAGTGCTACCGCGCCACAGGCGCCGCGCATTATCACTGCTATTAGTCCAATTAATAAAGAGAAGCTTGGGTTATCCTTTTTTGGTGCAGGTAACTATGCTACTGCAAGTTTGTTGCCGCCAATGCGTGATAGCGGCAAAGTTGATTTTAGAGGCTTGGTAACAGCCAGTGGAAGAACAGCGCAAGGTGTTGCTAAGCAGTTTGGCTTTCAGTTTTGCGCAGGGCAATTTAGTGAGTTACTTGCTACTGACACTAATGTGATTGTTGTGACCACCCGGCATGATAGTCACGCCAGTTCTGTAATAGCTGCAATTAATGGTGGTAAGCACGTTTATGTAGAAAAACCATTAGCGTTAAATGTGGATGAGTTGTTAGCTATTGATGCGGCATTGCAACAACAGCCACATTTGCAGCTTATGGTTGGTTTTAACCGTCGTTTTGCGCCTTCTACGCAAGAGCTGATTAAACATTTTGAAACTGTAAAATCGCCTAAAGTTGTTAATATTCGTGTTAACGCTGGCAGTATTCCAGCTGATCACTGGATACAAGATCCTAAAGAAGGTGGTGGTAGGTTAATAGGTGAAGGCTGTCACTTTATTGATCTTGCTTCGGCACTATTGCAGCAAAACCCAAAAACAGTGTTCGCTATTGGCACTGCAAAAGCGAATAAGTCTGCCTTATTGAACGATAATGTGGTTATTACCTTAAGCTACTCAGATGGCAGTATCGCTACCATCACTTATACTGCAGATGGAGCTAAAGCTATGAGCAAAGAATACGTTGAAATGTTTGGTGGCGGTCGTTCGGCTATCATTAACGATTTCCGTGAAGCCGTATTGTACGAAGGTGATAGTAAAGAAACTTTAAAGAAGCTGTCGGCACAAGATAAAGGCCAAAAGCAGATGATTCAAAATTGGCTTGCAGGCTTACAAACTGGAAAGCCATGCGTAAGCTACGACTGTTTAATGGCAAATAGTTTGGCAACCATTATGGCAGTAGAATCCATGACTATTGGTGGTCCTTTGGTTGTTGAATTAGACGGTCAGGAACTAACAGCTTCTTAATTAGCAGCAAGGGATATGTAATGCTTAATAATACTTCTAACGCTGGCAAAGTGACTACAGATGTTGTAGAGGCGCTTTTTGCAAGTGCCAAAGCACAAAGCTTTGCTGGCTATGATCCTTTTGATGGTTTAAACAGCAAACTCTTTTCCGTATTGCCCTTTTTAAAAAAAGGGCTATTTGGTCTAGCTTGGATCCAATTACATAAACGCTCGCCCATTAATTTGCGGCCTTTGCTTGGTGTGCCTAAAGCACGTAACCCTAAAGGGGTTGGCTTATATATCTTAGGTATGCTGCAGCAGTATAAACAAAATGGTGATGCCAGCTTACTTACCCAGGCCTGTGAGTTAGCAGATTGGTTATTAAGCCAGCAAAGCGATAAAGAGCAGTGGCAACACGCGTGTTGGGGCTATCATTTTGATTGGAATGCCCGCGCGTTTTTTGTGCCCAAGGGTAAACCTAATGTAATTACCACCATTTATGTTGCGCAGGCGTTATTTGCCTTATCTAAGGTAGTTGATAAACCGCTTTACCGCACAGTAGCCTTTGATGCTGCTAATTTTATTGTGAAAACCCTGTTTACCCAGCATGAGGGGCGTACCTTTTTTGCTTATATCCCTGGTGAAACAGCCTTTGTGCACAATGCCAGTTTATGGGGCGCTGCCTGGGTAGCGATAGTAGCAGCAGAAACACAGAATAAAGAATACGCTGAACTCGCCTTGCAAGTTGCCAGACAAAGTGTTGCCGAGCAGGGAGTGGATGGCAGCTGGGTATATGGTTCGCGCCATCATCATCAGTTTATTGATGGCTTTCATACCGGTTATAACCTTGAAGCTCTGCATCATATCCGATCCGCACTAACAACAACTGAATTTGACCAAGCCATAACCAAAGGTTTGGCCTTTTACAAAGCAGAGTTGTTTGAAAAAGATGGCACGGCTAAGTACTACCATAATAATCGCTACCCACTGGATATGCATTCTGTTGCGCAAGCTGTAATAACCTTAATTCGTGTTGGTGGTACAGCTGAAGATATGGCGTTGGCGGAAAAATGTATTAACTGGTCTATTGGTGAGCTTTACATGCCAAAACAGCAGCGTTTTGTGTATCAAAAGAGCGCGCGCTATACCAATAAAGTTAACTATATGCGTTGGACGCAAGCTTGGGTTTATTATTCATTCGCCCTTTTTAACCGTGTAAAGGCAGAGCAAGATGCAAAGGATTAATTTTTTAGGCAACCCAATGGATTCTGCCAGTATGCAACAAACCGTGCAGGTGATTTCTGAGCGGGTTGCGAATAAACAATTTACCCAGCATGTTGTGGTGAATGTGGCAAAACTGGTGAATATGGGTAAAGACCCAGAGTTAGCGGCTTCTGTTAAAGAGTGCGACATTATCAATATCGACGGCATGGGGGTGGTACTGGGTGCGCGCTTTTTAGGGCATAAGGTAACCGAGCGCGTAGCGGGTGTGGATTTGTTTTTAGAGTTGTTGGCTATGGCTGCAGCTAAAGGCTATCCGGTATTTTTCTTAGGTGCTAAGCAAGAAGTTGTGGCAGAAACCACGGCTCGTATGCTGACAAAATACCCGCAGTTAAAAGTAGCCGGTTATCACCATGGTTACTTTTGGGATAACGAGCAAGCGGTAGTTGAGCAAATTAAAGCCTCTGGTGCCCGTTTATTATTTGTCGCTATAACCTCACCGAAAAAAGAAAACTTTATTAACCGTTGGCGTGAGCAGTTAGGTGTGGATTTTGTAATGGGGGTTGGCGGCACCTTTGACGTTATGGCGGGTAAGGTTAAACGCGCGCCCGTATGGATGCAAAACTACGGTTTAGAGTGGTTTTACCGCGTACTACAAGAACCCGGCCGTATGTGGAAACGCTATTTAGTGACTAATAGTGCCTTTGCTTGGATGTTGTTAAAAGCAAAGGTGAGCGGGAAGCAATAATTAAACTTTGTGAAAAAGCCCCTTGAACAGACATTGGGTTTTATAAAGCGGATAAACCGTTACAAATTAATTAATATCATTTTTAAGGATGAATAATGAAGCGCGAATTTTTTGGTACTGACGGTGTGCGCGGTAAAGTAGGTGAGTTTCCTATGACTGCCGATTTTGCTATGAAATTAGGCTGGGCTGCTGGCAAGGTGCTGGCGGCAACGGGCACTAAAGAAGTACTTATTGGTAAAGATACCCGTGCCAGTGGCTATATGTTGGAATCGGCGTTAGAGGCCGGTTTATCGGCTGCTGGGGTAAATATAGCCCTAGTTGGCCCCTTGCCAACACCTGCGGTTGCTTATTTAACCTCTACCTTTCGGGCTGATGCCGGTGTAGTGATTAGCGCCTCGCATAATCCTTTTTATGATAATGGCATTAAGTTCTTTTCTAACAAAGGCACTAAGTTAACCGATGAGCAAGAAGCAGAAATTGAAGCCTTGCTTGAACACGCGCTAACAATTGGCATAGATTATGTTAGCAGTGAAAAACTGGGTAAGGCGCGCCGTATTGATGATGCAGCCGGGCGTTATATTGAGTTTTGTAAAGGCACATTGGCTAACCATTTAAGCTTAACAGGGTTAAAGCTAGTGGTAGATTGCGCCAATGGTGCGGCCTATAAGGTAGCCCCAGCGGTATACCGTGAGCTGGGTGCTGAAGTTGTAGCCATTCATTGTGCGCCAGATGGTATTAATATTAATGAAAAGTGCGGTGCTACTCATCTAGATAGCTTAGCAACTGCTGTAGTTGCCCATAACGCGCATTTAGGAATTGCCCTGGATGGTGACGCCGACAGATTAATGTTGGTCGATAACAATGGTGTGGTAGTCGATGGCGATGAAATTCTATATATGTTGGCTAGTACTGCTAAGCAAGCCGGTGTATTGCAAGGCGGGGTAGTGGGTACGCAAATGGCTAACCTAGGTTTAGAGTTAGCGTTGCAACAGCTCGATATTCCATTTAGCCGCGCTAAAGTTGGCGATCGTTATGTGTTAGAGCAACTTAAAGCGCTAAACTGGCAAATTGGCGGTGAGAATTCTGGCCATATTTTATTGTTAGATAAAGTAAGTACGGGTGATGCTATTGTCGCTTCTCTTCAAGTGCTTGCAGCCATGCTGCAAAGTGGTAAGCCCTTGGCTGAATTTAAGCTGGGTATGCAAAAACTGCCGCAAGTGCTTATTAACGTAAGAGTAACGGGTGATGCAGCTACAATTTTAACTTCCCCAGCAGTACAACAAGCCGTAGCCAGTGCTGAACAGCAGTTAGGTAAAACCGGCCGCGTGTTATTGCGTAAATCGGGCACCGAACCACTTATTCGGGTAATGGTTGAAGCCACGGATGCGAATCTTTGTCGCCAGATGGCCGAGCAGATAGCTGCTGCGGTTGTTTAATTTGCTTGTAGTACTGTATCTAAGCTCATCCTCAATGTTGTGTACTTTTTATTTAATAATAATTTTTATTTTTACAGTTTATTGGTGTTTTTATATAAGTCTTTTTAATATAGGGGTTTTACTCATTGTAAATGTTACTAAAATTGAAAGTATAAATACAAAAACAGTAATGGTTGGAATTGAGATGCTGGGCTCGAAGTTAATTGCTCCAAATTTTTTGTACTGAAGAGCTCCTAGAATTAGAGGGTGGAAAAGATATATTCCAAAGGTTAGATTTGATAACTCTCTTGTCCTTTTTGTGTTCAATAAGCTTCTATTTAATGACTTAAATAAATACATAATTGAAATAGACATCGGAATTACAGTTATACTCACATATCCATAAAAATATAAACCGATATCTAAACCATGCTTTTTTGACAAGTAGAAGCAGCCAATGGCAGTGAGTATGATAGATATGGTTAGAGTGAGAAAAATAGTTATTATTTTCGGAGGGTTCATGTCTCTTTTAATGTATAGCCCCATCAAGAAATAGGGAATATAGTCAAGAAACCACGTAATGAAAATTCTATCTTTGGTATTATAAAATATCTCATGTGCGTAATTTAATGTGGATATTATAAAACCAATTGCTGAGAATAAAAGTAACTCTCTCTGGGTTGAGTTCAAAGCAATTTTACGAAGTGCTGGAGTTATAATGTAAAGGAATACTATCATATAAATATACCACATGTGGTAATGTGGTTTGCCACTCAAAATCCTTTCCAAAATATCGGAGTATGTTAACTTACTTCCTGTTACAAGCCCCTCTAAGATAGCAAGAGTAATAAATAACATTGACCAAAAAAAAGCTGGAGTTAAAATTTTAGATGTACGCTTTAAATAAAAAGTTTTTAAGTTTTCATTCTTTTCTTCTGAAAGGAGCAATGCTCCGCTTATCATCACAAATACAGGAACACACCACCTTACAGCAGAGTCATAAATGTTACCAATCCACCATTCATAAGAACCAACCTCTTTTCCTAGCACAATACCTGATGAAACGTGTAGCAAAATAACTGCAAAAACTGCGATTATCCTAGAGTTATCAAGCCAGATCATTTTATTTCCTTAAAAGGATGTGTTGATGAGTTTTAGGTCATCTTTGACATATTTCGTTGTCAGCTTTCTTATTATACTTTTACTATATGAAAAATTTCAATGAGTGTAATTTTAAACTCAGAGATAATATTTTCTTTTCGAATTTTTTGATTTCAATCAAGGGGTCAGAGTCTGAGGTATCCCCATAAAATTAGGCTTTAAAACAAAAAGATGAATTCGGAAGGAACATTCATGGCGTTTGGTGATCAGATCAATCGCCAAAAATCACCGTGACCAAACAACCATGAATGTTCGCACTATCTTGACCAATATTGTTTCATTTGTCACACCAAAAATGCATGCCACCAGACAAAAAGCTGTGATTGACTGCGTGCATAGCCTGGCAAACGGAAGTGCTGCTACTGTGACCAGCATTGGCTGGGGCATTAGTTCAAATGCCTATGAAAAACATAATATTAAGCGTGCCGACAGGCTGCTGTCTAATTCGCACTTTTTGCGTGAAAAAACTGTGGTTTATGGTGCAATTTGTCGGTTATTCTGTACTGCCAAGCATCCAACGATAAGCATTGACTGGTCTGATTTAGATGAGTGTAAAAGACACTTTTTGCTTCGTGCTTCACTAAGTTTTGATGGTCGTGCTATCACGCTGTACGAGGAAGTTCATCCGTTAAGTACCAAAGAGAAGCCTGCTGCGCATAAGCTATTTTTACGCCGGTTATCACTGCTACTGCCTACGAGTTGTAAACCGGTGATTGTTACTGATGCAGGCTTTAAAACACCTTGGTTCAGGCAAGTTGAAGCGCTAGGTTGGTATTTTGTTGGCCGGGTTCGCAAGCCTAATTTTTACACTATCGACAGTGGTGCACACTGGCAGTGCATAAGTCAGTTGTATCTCAAAGCAACACAGCGACCTAAACAATATCAGGCACAGATAGCCCGGAACACACCCTTTGCCTGCTCGCTTACGCTGTATAAGCAAAAAGCACAGGGAAGACATGCACTTAATGCTGATGGCAGTATCAAAGCTTCTAAAAAATCACAAGCCAATGCGCGCGCTAATTCAGACCCGTGGCTACTCGCCTCGAATTTGCCGACAACCCGTCAGCATGGCAAAAACATTGTCGCGATTTACCGTCAGCGTATGCAAATAGAAGAAAGCTTCAGAGATATGAAGAGTACTCAGTTTGGCTTAGGATTCGAACAAAACTGTACAACAAAACTTAACCGCCTGAGTAACTTACTGCTGCTGGTTACCTTAGCGTCATTGGCACTCATCTTACTTGGTGTTGGGGTAACAGCGGCTAAAAAACATTGGCAATTTCAGGCAAATACCGAGCGTGAAAAACGAGTATTATCGTTCCATACACTGGGTTTGCGAGCTATCGCAAGAAGCATGAAACTGACAACGAAGCAGTGGCGAGATACCTTAACGCACTGTAGGCATTTACTCGACACCACCTGTTGCAGCATTATATGATACTAAAATTTCGTGGGGATCCCTCAGGGTCAGAGTTGTTGATTTTAGGTAGGTTTTGATCAAGGATTCAGCGATCAATAACTCTGACCCTTGATCGACTATGCCCCTTTGTTTCTTGATCAGTATCACTTTGCTGGTAAGGCAATTACGCACTCAGGGCCCCCCTTTTTAGTCGGCCTTATTGCAAGTAGTGGGGCTTTCAAACGCAACTTTGTTGATTGCCTCACCTGGGGCTTTAAGTTTATCTGCTGGATAAACATCGACAACTGCTGAAATGGCAACCCCGCATTCCGTAACAGCGGTAAGGGAATATTGGCCATTTCCTAAATTTGAGAAATCAAAAAAAATGGCGTTATTACTTTTTGTTATACGGTTATTGTTTATCCCTCTACCAATTTTAAAGCTATCTTTGCCATTGGCAACAAATACCACAGAACCGCCAGCGGGCACACTTAAATGAAATACACCGTAATTGGCTTGCTCAGCAGTAACCTTATTAAGTAAGTACATTTTATTTCGAACATCTGCTGTTTCAATTTTTTGCGTTTGTGCTTGTGCAAAAGAACCAATCAAAAGCGCGATACAAGTGGCAGTTTTTAATAACTTCATAGTGGTTTTCCCTGTATAAGTACTAATTATGTATATGATAAATTAGCATTTTTGAGCTTAAGTGCAATTCATATTTGGCAGGTTAAGTGTAAGTGCGCGTTATTGTAGTTATGCTTTGCCGTCTATTACATTTAGGTTTGATTTGTTCTAAGCTTATTCATCCCCGTAGTTAGAGGATGACAGCATGTCTTTTTCATTTGAATATTTAGTTGCCGAGTATACCTGTCGGTGTAAGCATTGCGGTAGGTTAACTCGGCCTAAGGTAAAAAACGTTATTTACCGAAATGATCTTTGTGATTCCACTGCCTATTGCACTCATTGCGAAAAAGACATTGATGGTATGAAAACGGAAACAAAAATCATCGTTTTTACTCTGGCAACCGTAGTTATTCTTGGTTTCTTAATGTTGATTTTTATGTAAATCCAATCAAGGGGTCAGAATTAATTTCCTGCGGAAATTAGCTCCGACCCCTTTTTCGAGGTGGTATGATTTTTCCGGTTATTTTGGCAGGGGGTAGCGGTAATCGTTTATGGCCTCTATCGCGCAATTTAATGCCAAAACAGTTCTTAAACTTGCATGGTTGTAGTTCTATGTTGCAAACCACGGTACTGCGGTTGGCGGCTTTAGAGGCGCAATTGCCACTGGTTATTTGCAATGAAGAGCATCGCTTTATCGCTGCCGAGCAACTGCGGCAAATTAGCCAGCTTAACCATAATATTTTACTAGAGCCAATTGGCCGCAATACCGCACCAGCGATTGCGCTGGCGGCGTTTACGGCGGTAAAGCAGGGTAGTGATCCTTTGTTATTGGTGTTAGCAGCTGATCATGTAATTGCCGATACGGCAGCCTTTACTGCCGCAGTTAAGCAGGCTGAGGTATTAGCGCAAGCCGATAAATTAGTGACCTTTGGTATTGTGCCTACTGCGCCAGAGACGGGGTATGGGTATATTAAGCGTGGTGATGCGGTTGAGATCGGCGGTAAAAAGGGGTCAGAGCTAATTTCCTGCGGAAATTTAGATCTGACCCCTTTTTCGTCGACCCCTTCGTTTGAAGTGGCGGAGTTTGTGGAGAAGCCGAACTTGGCGACGGCGCAGGGGTATTTGGCCAGCGGTGCCTATTATTGGAATAGCGGTATGTTTATGTTTAAGGCCAGTGTGTATTTGGCTGAGCTAAAGCAGCATCGCCCCGATATTTATGCCGCGTGCGAGTTGGCGATGGCCGAGACGGATCCCGATTTAGATTTTATTCGGGTGAATGCGGCGGCGTTTAAGGCTTGCCCAGAGGATTCGATAGATTACGCGGTAATGGAGAAAACCCAGCATGCGGTGGTGGTGCCATTAGCGGCGGGGTGGAGCGATGTGGGGGCGTGGTCGTCGCTGTGGGAGATCAGCGAGAAAGACGCTAACGGTAATGTGCATAAGGGCGATGTGCTAAGCAGCGGCAGCCAGAATAATTATGTGTTTGCCGAAACGGGCTTAGTGGCCACGGTGGGCTTGCAAGATGTGGTAGTGGTGCAAACCAAAGATGCGGTATTGGTGGCAGCGAAAGACCAGGTGCAAGATGTAAAACATATAGTGCAGCAGCTAAAAGCCGCTGGGCGCACCGAGCATCATATTCACCGCGAGGTGTATCGGCCTTGGGGCAAGTACGATTCTATCGACAACGGCCAGCGTTATCAGGTAAAGCGTATTACGGTAAAACCGGGTGAAAAGCTGTCTATTCAAATGCATCACCACCGCGCTGAGCATTGGATAGTGGTGTCGGGTACCGCCAATGTCACTATCGACGGCAAGGATACCTTGCTAAGCGAAAACCAGTCTATTTACATACCGCTAGGCGCAGTGCATGCGCTGGAAAACCCCGGCAAAATCCCGCTAGAGCTAATTGAAGTGCAATCGGGCTCTTACCTCGGCGAAGATGACATAGTGCGCTTCGCAGATAGGTACGGCCGCAGTTAGTAATCAAGGGGCATACCCTCTTGCCCCGTTAATTTGTTCTTGACTTATTTAACCATGCTATAGAATACTGTCCTTAGTCCTAGGACGCGGGAATTTTGGTTGGTGGTTAGAATGAAAAGTCAAGATATTGTTGTACTCTTTAAAATTGAGTCACTTACACAGCGCTGGATTAATCCAGATCGGTACCATGCAGAGTGGCTCGTTCCTTATTCTCAAACAAATTGGTTGGGTGAGGATATTCTTAATATTGAAGAGCCTTCCGTTGCTTATACAGAGAGTTTGTTTTCCGTTAGAGCCTTAGAGCAGGAAACTGGGATCAGTAAATCTCAAATTAGCTTAAGTTTGAAACGTATGTTTGAGGTAGGTTTAGCAAAAGCCGATCGTAAAACCGGTCTACCAAAAGCCAATACACGTGGCTTGCTTGAATTTATTGCTTATGGGATCCAGTACGTTTTTCCTGCCAAAGAGGGGGAAGTAACGCGAGGCATTGCAACGTCAATTGCCGCGCCTGTTCTGCAAGGTAAGTTAATGTCATCTGGCGAGCTTGCACCTATTTGGCCCTATTTTAACGGGCAGCTCAAGGGTGTTGCAGTGCAACCTTTACATGAAAATATCTTTACTGCTGTTCGAACAGATGATTTGTGTTACGCGCTGCTAGCGCTCACAGACGCGGTAAGGATAGGGCATTCCAGAGAACGAACTATTGCCATTGATATGTTACGCAAACTGTTGCAGGTAAACTCGTGAGTAAAGTGAATTTTCAGAAAGAGATGTTGGTTCAGGTGGCCACCGCTTTGCATGAATTGTTACCGCAAGTCGTTTTTATTGGCGGTTGTACTACGGGGCTGTTTTTAACAGATGCTTTGAATCAAGGGGTCAGAGTTGTTGATCGAGGCTATTAAAACCTTTCCTATACTTTTCATTGCGTTAGTTTAGGCTGGTTGGAAATTAGCTCCGACCCCTTTTTCGAGGCGGTATGATTTTTCCGGTTGTTTTGGCAGGGGGTAGTTGTAATCGTTTATGGCCTTTATCGCGGCCGAGCAGCTGCGGCGGCGTTTAAGGCTTGCCCAGAGGATTCGATAGATTACGCGGTAATGGAGAAAACCCAACATCATATTCACCGTGAGGTGTATCGGCCTTGGGGCAAGTACGATTCTATCGGCAACGGCCAGCGTTATCAGGTAAAGCGTATTACGGTAAAACCGGGTGAAAAGCTGTCTATTCAAATGCATCACCACCGCGCCGAGCATTGGATAGTGGTGTCGGGTACCGCCAATGTCACTATCGACGGCAAGGATACCTTGCTAAGCGAAAACCAGTCTATTTACATACCGCTAGGCGCAGTGCATGCGCTGGAAAACCCCGGTAAAATCCCGCTAGAGCTAATTGAAGTGCAATCGGGCTCTTACCTCGGCGAAGATGACATAGTGCGCTTCGCGGATAGGTACGGCCGTAGTTAGTAATCAAGGGTAATCAAGGGGTCAGAGTTAATTTCCTGCGGAAATTAACTCTGACCCCTTGATTAGATTAGACCCCGACCCCTTGATTACGGAAATTAGCCCCGACCCCTTTTTACTTGCCCCCTTTATTCGACGTATTTTTACTGCAAGAACTTTTAGGAGTATACTCTTGTTATTAGTGCTATCACTGCTAGTGACATTGAGGAGGGTTTTATGGCGCAACAGGTTAAAAAAATTTCGCAAGCAAAGCGCAAAGATCCATTAACCGATTTGGCTAGTCTTACCTCTATTGGTAAAACTGCATCTCGACTAGCTCGGGCAAAAGCGCTTGAAAATGGTGTATCTTTCACTTTTGCGCAACAAGGCGTTATTAAACGGCGCTACCCTGATGGTAGAGTAGAGATTGTTCGTACTATGGAACATTTTGCTGATTTTCCTACTTTAGAACAAGATTTATGCCGCGATTAAGGTTAATCGCTGGGCCTAATGGGTCAGGTAAGACAACGTTAACAAATGAGTTGCGTGAAAAGTATGATGTTCCGCTTGGGCAATATGTTAATCCAGATGAGATTGAATTAACCTTAATTGAACATGAACCCGATCCGGTAAGACGTTCTAAGCTTGCCCAAACTATCGCTACTGGCCAGCGCCAGCTTTGGCTTGATATGCAGGTTTCACATAGTTATGAGTCTGTGATGAGCCATCCTAGTCATTTGCAGTATTTGCTTAAAGCAAAAGAACTGGGGTTTAAGTGTTATCTGTACTACGTGTGTATCGCAGATCCCACCATTAATATCGATAGAGTTGATGAACGAGTTCAATTAGGCGGTCACCCTGTGCCGGTTGAAAAAATTGTAGCTCGCTATCATAGAAGCCTTGCTCAACTTTATGACATGGCCAGTCAGTGCCATAGAGTTTACTTCTTTGATAATACCGATATTCTAATACCTTTTGCCGAAGTTAACCCCAATGGTTGGCTAGATATAAAAAATCACGAGTACAATCTTGCCAAGCCAATGTGGTTTCGTGAAAACCTACTTCTAAAGTGGGATAAGTCTAAAATCCGTATCATGAGATAATCTAATCAAGGGGTAATCAAGGGGTCAGAGTTAATTTCCGCAGGAAATTAACTCTGACCCCTTGATTACCCTGACCCCATGCTTCTCGGTATATTATTGTGGGTGTGTGGCTAACCATTCTTTAAGCGCGTTATTCATGCGCGTTTGCCAGCCACGGCCTGTGGCTTTAAAGGCGTTTAGCACTTCGGCATCAAACCGTATAGTGGTAGATACTTTGGGGTTATCTGATACCGGACGCCCACCCCGGCTTAGCTTAGCCATTAAACTGGCTGGCAGCACTTCGGCAGCTGGTTTAAATTGCGCCAAGTCCTCTTCGGTCAATTCGCGCACTTCGCCTTCATCATTTATCAGTTGTTTCATACGCTCTTTGCTCCCGTTGATTTGCCTTTCTGAAACTGATTACCCGGATCCCCTCTTGTGCCTCGGCAAAGCACAATACATGCAAGCGTGCTTGAAGGTAACCTACGGCAATGTAACGTACTTCAGGATACGCTTTGCGGGTGTCTTGCATTATTCTGGCCGTTGCCCAATCTAAATTAGCCGCATCGTCAAACGATAATTGACGCTCCTGAATATTGCGCTGGTTTTTGGCGGTATCGTAGGTAATGCGCAATGTAGCATCCTGCCTTGTGTTAACACTCTATTACTGTAGTAACAAAAACCTATTTAAGCAAGGATTTTTAATAAAGGGATCAGGTCTTGACTTTTGCCAATCAAGGGGTCAGAGTTAATTTCCTGCGGAAATTAGCTCCGGCCCCTTTTTCCTGAGATACAGGTAGTTAGCCTTCCCGATCTATATGGCAATCAAGGGGTCAGAGTTATTTTCCAGCGGAAATTAGCTCTGACCCCTTTTTCGCTGGAAAACCCCGGCAAAATTCCGCTAGAGCTTATTGAAGTGCAATCGGGCTCTTATTTGGGTGAAGACGACATTGTGCGCTTTGCAGATAGGTACGGCCGCAGTTAGCAATCAAGGTAATCAACTCTGACCCCTTGATTCCCGCTGCTGCATATAAACTAATCCGAATCACGATCCAGATTATTTTCTTATCAAAAGAAGGGATTAGATAGTTAAGGAGAGAGTTGCGCGTCCGTGGCAGCTTTTAAAAGGGCATCCCAATCATCCGGGGGATTGCCTGACTTTAGCATCTTTGCAAATACTGTGTAAGCATCCGTCTTACTGTCGTAGGCTCGTTTGCTGTCTTCATCATTGACCCAAGCATAAACAATAATTTTCGATTCAAGATGATAACGAAAGAATAGCCGATACTGCTGAAAAAATTTGGCACGAAACCAATGTTTATTGTGGCCACCTAATGTCGTCCCTTGGCGATAGTCTGGCAACGTTGGATCTTGAGCGATAATCTCAAAAGCCAGCTTATAGATTGCTGCTAACCGCTTCGCGTCGTTTTTCTTAATGTACTCTTGTGGATCTTTTGCTTTTAATGCCTCTACTTTGTCTTTCAACGTTTGGTACTGCTGTGCAAAAAGAGGATGGGTAAATAGCGTCCAACCATTGACCACCATCGGAGCATTGTCTGGCAAAGTTATTCATCCTCATCAGATAATGCTGCATCCAAATCCACTTCTACCCCAGTAACCAGCGATGCCACGCTCTGACGCATACTCGCTGATAATGGTTGTAACTTTTCAGGATGCTTTTGCATATCAACAGCCAAAAAGGATAAAAACTGGTCCAGCACAGGATCAGTTTCCGCCGAATCAGCTCGTTGCATCAGTACGCTGCCATCGGATTGGATGATGTATTTAATCTTGTCTTTCTTATCCAGATGTAATGCCTGACGCACAGAACTTGGTACTGTTGTCTGGAAACGATCTGTCAATGTTGATTCTGCTTCCAAAGCCATTTGTACAAACATGATGTTCTCCGCAGGTTGAAGCTGGCTAATAACGGCTAGTTTAGTCGCAAAGTGGAGGTAATGCAAATGCATTACCTCCGTGCAAGTGCTTAGAATCGAATCAAGGGGTCAGAGTTGTTGATCGAGGCTATTAAAACCTTTCCTATACTTTTCATTGCGTTAGTTTAGGCTGGTTGGAAATTAGCTCCGACCCCTTTTTACCCTGACCTTTTTTACATTGGCTTATTTGCGAGTGGCTTGTTCAAATAACTGATTGACTTTGTTCCAGTTTACAACTTGCCACCAGCCTTGGCTGTAATCGCCACGACGGTTCTGATAGGCAAGGTAGTAAGCGTGCTCCCATACGTCGAGCGCTAGGATAGGTGCACCACGCTCTTCTACAACATCCATTAACGGGTTATCTTGGTTCGCGGTAGAGGTGACTTGTAGTTTACCGTCGGCATTAACGATAACCCACGCCCAACCTGAGCCAAATCGGCTGGCAGCGGCCTGATTAAAAGCGGTTTTCATTGCATCTAATGAGCCAAAGTCGCGTTCTATGGCAGCTTGTAAAGCCGTTGAAGGCGAGCCACCCTGGCCGACCGGAGCCATTAATTCCCAAAACAATTGGTGGTTGTAATGGCCGCCGCCATTATTGCGAACCGCCATGTTGAAGGCTGACATTTGCTGCATCATTTGTTCGAGGCTAAGGTCTGTCAGCTGAGGAAAATTAGCAACTTGTGCGTTGAGGTTATTAACATAAGCTTGATGATGACGACCATGATGAATTTCCATGGTTTTAGCATCAAGCACAGGCTCTAGGGCATTAGTAGCATAAGGCAGAGGGGTTAGGCTAAATGGCGCAGCAAAAGCGGATAATGAGGCTAAAAGCAGCGCAGCAGTGCTTACAGATTTTAGCAGGGGCGTTTTAAACATAAAAACTCCTTTCGGGTGATAAAGATAAGTAATAAGGTTCGATATAGTAAAACTGAGTCAGTCTAGATCACCGCAAGTTCCCAAAACAAGGAAAAATGAAAAAAGGGTTCAGGAATCAAGGGGTCAGAGTTAATTTCCGCAGGATAATCAAGGGGTCAGAGTTAATTTCCGCAGGAAATTAACTCTGACCCCTTGATTAAACTCTGACCCCTTGATTAAACTCTGACCCCTTGATTAAACTCTGACCCCTTGATTATGACGACTTGATTATGACCCCTTGATTACTAACCCCCTTGATTCAAATTAGCTCTGACCCCTTTTTTTGCCCCTTTTTACTGCAAGAACTTTTAGGAGTATACTTTTGTTATTAGCGTTATCACTGTTAGTGTCATTGATGAGGGGGTTTATGGCGCAACAGGTTAAAAAAGTTTCGCAAGCAAAGCGCAAAGATCCATTAACCGATTTGGCTTGTCTAACCTCTATTGGTAAAACTGCATCTCGATTAGCTCGGGCAACAGCGCTTTTAAAATTATCAAAAAGCGCTGGGCCAATTAACATCTGCTTTAGCTGAGTATGACGAGCAAGCACCGACACTTATAAAAGAGGGCATTTTACAACGTTTTGAATTTACACATGAACTTGCTTAGAAGTTTTTGAAAGATTATCTAGAGTATGAGGGGCATCAAGGTATTACTGGTTCACGGTCTGCAAGTCGGCTTGCTTTTTCTCTTGGACTCGTTGCTAATGCTCAAGTATTGATGGATATGCGAGAGAGCCGAAACCGTACAGTGCATACTTATGATGAGCGGATTTTAGAGCAAGAATTCACAAAGGTTCAACAAGCATACGCACCTGCTTTGTTTGCGCTGGTCGTCACTTTACAAGGATTAAAATGAAGTTTGGTTTATCAAACAGTGATTTGGCCAAAATGAATAATGTATTTGCGCGGCATCCTCAAATTGAACAAGTTGTGTTGTATGGCTCTCGCGCTAAAGGTAATTACAGGACAGGTTCAGATATCGATTTAACAATTTTGGGGATTGATACTAATGATTTTTTGTTATCGCGTGTTGTTTGCTAATTTGATGAGTTAAATACGCCATATTTAATGGATGTATCTTTTTATCACCAGATTTTTTCTTCTGAGCTAAAAAACACATCGCTGAATATGGACAACTTTGTTATGCAAAAGGGGTTAGTGAATCAAGGGGTCAGAGTTGAATCAAGGTGCCGGGAATCAATGGGAATCGAGTTAATCAAGGGGTCAGAGTTGAAATTAACTCTGATCCCTTGATTTCATCACCCTTGGATTCCTTGATTCGAAATTAACTCTGACCCCTTGATTCTAGGAAATTAGCTCTGACCCCTTTTTCTTAGGAGTGAGAAGATGAGATTAAGTGTTTTAGGTGTTTGTGCTGGGGTTTTGCTCAGTTTGTTGGGGTGTGATAGTGGTGTGCAGCACACGTCTAGCAAGCCGCTTGCTGATGATTCTGCCCAGCAATCGTCAGCTTACAGTTTATATTATGGCGGGGATATTCTGACGATGGCAGAGGATAGCCCCAGTTATGTTGAAGCGGTACTGGTGAAAGAGGGCACTGTGGTTTTCACCGGTACTAAGGCTGCTGCTGAGCAGTTTGCTACTCAACCGGTTAGGTATGTCAATCTTCAGGGGCAAGCTCTGCTGCCGGGGTTTATAGACGCGCATAGCCATGTGTTTGCAGTAGGCTTGCAAGCATCTGTACCGAACTTGCTGCCTCCGCCTGATGGCCAAGCCAGTACAGTTGAGCAATTGATTGCGCTGCTAACAGCATCTTTATCTGATGAGTCTTACCAACCTTTTGTCGCTAAAACTGGCGCTATTATTGGCTTTGGTTATGATGATGCTGAATTAGATCGTTATCCTACAGCGGCAGATTTAGATCGTGTGTCTACTGAGCTGCCGATCTTAATCATGCATACGTCTGGTCACTTGAGTGTCGTGAATAGTAAAGCTTTAGCAATTCTGAATATTCATGCCGATACGCCCGATCCTGAAGGGGGTATTATTCGGCGTAAGGCGGGCTCTACAGTGCCGAATGGCGTCCTGGAAGAAACCGCGCATTTTATGGCGTTAGGGCAACTTCTTGGGCAAATGGATTTAGAGCTGCAGCAAGCCATGTTTAAAAAAGGCCAGCAACTCTATGCTCGTTATGGTTATACCACTGCGCAAGAAGGGCGAGCGTCGGCAGATAGCATTGCCATGATGATTCTTGCGGCAGAGCAGGGCGATTTGTTGATAGACGTGGTCGCTTATCCGGATATTGTCAGTGATGCTGCAGCGATGTCGTCGCCCTATTATCAAAAGCACTATAAGCACAAGTTTCGGATCGGTGGCGCTAAGCTAACTTTAGATGGTTCTCCGCAGGGAAAAACAGCGTGGTTATCGCATCCTTATCATCATCCACCTGAGGGGCAAACTGAGGATTATGCTGGCTATCCTGTTTTTAATGATGCTCAAGTACGGCAGTATGTAGACTTAGCCTATAGCAACAATTGGCAGCTACTGGTGCATGCTAACGGTGATGCAGCTATCGATCAAATGTTAACGATTTTTGCTGAAGCAACAGCTAAATATGGTATGGCTGATCGGCGCAATGTGTTAATTCATGGCCAAACCTTGAGAGCCGATCAAATCGAGAAAATTAAAACACTGGGCGTTTTTCCTTCGCTATTTCCGATGCACACTTTCTACTGGGGTGATTGGCATGCCCAATCTGTTCTAGGTGAGCAACGGGCACAGTTTATTTCACCAACCAAAGCTGTTTTAGACGCTGGTTTAATGTTTACTTCGCATCACGATGCGCCAGTGGCGCTGCCTAGCTCGCTGCGGGTTTTACATGCTACGGTGAATAGAGTTACTCGAAGCGGTAAGGTGTTAGGGCCAGATCAGCGGGTAGATACATACACTGCTTTAAAAGCGATGACACATTGGGCGGCATATCAGCATTTTGAAGAAAACTTCAAAGGCATGATTAAACCGGGTTACCAAGCCGATTTTATCGTAATCGACCGCAACCCGCTAAAAGTCGACCCGATGCAGCTTATTGAACTTAAGATTACGCAAACCATAAGCGCCGGCCAACCTTTACTTTAACCCAAAATATAAAAAAGGGGTCAGAGCTAATTTCCTAATCAAGGGGTTAATCAAGGGGTCAGAGTTGTTGATCGAGGCTATTAAAACCTTTCCTATACTTTTCATTGCGTTAGTTTAGGCTGGTTGGAAATTAGCTCCGACCCCTTTTTATACTTAATCAAGGGGTCAGAGATCGTTGATCTGCAGCACCAATCAACAACTCTGACCCCTTGATCGGACCCCTTGATCGGTAGCTAACGTCCATTGAGCAGATAAGGTGGTTTATACTTCCTATACTTGGTAAACAGGTGTTTATTCAGCTTATACCCCGGCAAAATGCTAGGGTGGGGGTTAGAACATAGCCGGCAAGCCTGGTGTATTGCATACTGTGCGGGTGCTTTCTATGGGTGTTGAGCCAATTTTTTGGACGTATGAAACATACTTTGTACCATCAGGCATGGTAACAACAGTAACCAGATAGGTCACATCCTGACCAATTATTTGGGTAATATTGCTACAGCCAGTACCGCCAAAAATACTGCGCGTTTCCTGCCCGCTTACCTCAACACCGTTTGTGTTTAACAAGCGGGCCTTATAAGCGGTAAAGGTATCCCCGTTACTGGTATGGCTGACATCAGAATTCAGTATGATGCTTGGACTGCCCCGATTGTTGCGTATCGGTGTAATGCTTAACGTTAGACGGCTGCCATCCTTATATTTGAGCGTGAAATGAAATGTTTGAAACTTGCGGCTATTAAAGCCAATCTGCACAATCCCAAGTGATACAGCAAAGCTGTCGATAATATTATGCCACCATCCTGGCGGGGTGTTGATTTGCTGGTCAACGCCCCTGATCCAACCATTAATCGCAGTGCTGCAGCTGCTACGATGCATGTAATCCAGCGCTGTCTGGCAGTCGCCAAAACTGTCGTCGTTGCTGCGGTGAGGAGCAGCAAAAGCTTGCATGGCACTGACATCCAGAATATCACCCAGCTCATTGACAAAGCTGCCATCCTTCAATTGGGTAAAGCTGTAATACTGCTGCATCACCGGGTAGTGCTGGTGCAGCTGAAGAGCCTGCTCTGCCAGTTGCTGCATGGCTGCTGTAACCGGCTGTGGGCTGATATCGATACCGTCTCCGACCTGACGGGCGCGCCAGTGTTCGACGGTAGCTGTGGCAGCATACACGACAATAAAATTGATTTGTTGGTAGGGGTTTGAACCGCAACCATGCTCTGGAGGGAATGTAAAGCAGTTGATAGGCGCGAAGCGAAGTTGCGCTAGCACTTGTAACTTTTGTGGCCCCATATCACTGCAATCACTGGCTAGGGCTGGTGCCGATATCCCGCAAAGCAATAACTCGTTGTGTACCGTACTTAGAGACGCCAGCATAGGCTCTGGGGGAGTAAATTCAGCGGTTGCAGACGCCGCAACCCAGAGGCAGGAAGCTGCAGTAAAGCGGTATAAATATTTTTTAATTTTTATCATCAATAAAGATCCCTTTTATTTTATTTTTATTAACAGTAGTGGTCTGGCTACGCGTTGTCAAGGCATTAAATTTGCATGTTATTTACACTGCACTCCACCTGCATGCATTAGAGCTCCCTTCGAATCAAGGGGTCAGAGTTAATTTCTTTCGAAAATGCTGTAAAAAGCGAAAAAGGGGTCAGAGCTAATTTCCGTAGGAAATTAGCTCTGACCCCTTTTTACAGCATTTTTTGTTTAAAAGCTTAGCTAACTGCCAGCAGCAATGACTTTGCCGCTTCAATATAGGCATTCACATCTTCGCTTGCACCTTTTACTTTCAGCCGGTGAGCGTAGGCGAGTCTGGCGCTCATGGCAAACCAGAATAGGGCGCTGAAAAATCCGACAAAGCGCCATAGGTTTGATTTTGCCCATTTTAATGCAAAGGCAATAGATAAAATGTAGAACACAAAGCCGCCTAATTTAGAGGAGGCCCAGCTATTAACAAATGGGTATAACTGCAGCGGGCTGGCCGTTACTAAGTAGATAGCCGTGATAATAAACAGGGTATATAAAATATGTGGCCCAATTTTCAGTAGCTTATTGTTAACCTTGTCAGAGCCCTTAATGGTTAAGGCAAAATTGATCAAAAAGAATAGCAACGTGAGTGCTATTATGGTCAGGTGAGTGTGCTTCACTATCAGGTACATGCTGTGTTTCCCATGAGTAATATTTTGATTTGACAATATAACGTGTAGCCGGTGATCTTAAAATGGGGTCAGAGCTATTTAACCGTCTTAATTACCCAGAAAATGGGGTCGGAGCTAATTTCTTGGCTATTTACTTAAAGTTATTGATTCCAAACATTTTGCAAAGGTTAGATCGAAAATTAGCTCTGACCCCTTTTTTGTTGTTTTTGGCTAGTTGTCACTCTGCTCCGTTGGATGCTGTACATCGGGAGGCAACGACTCCCGTTTTATCTAGCCCGAGCCATTTACAGGTAGAGCTGTTAGCACATTTACCTGCTGAAATTAACGAATCATCAGGGTTAGCTAAGCGCCACGACATTCTATGGACCCATAATGACAGCGGTAATCCCGCTACTGTGTTTGCGATGCCGGCATCGGGCGGGGCAATTACCCAGCGTGTTAATTTGAAAAATGCAGTTAATAAAGATTGGGAAGATTTGGCGCAAGACGACCATACACTTTATGTCGCTGATTGTGGTAACAATATGGGTGATCGGCAATGGTTGCAGATTTACAAGGTGGCGTGGCAAGACCTAGATCGCGCAGACAATGAAGGTTCGTTGCCTTCTCAGCTTATGAAGGTTCGCCTAGCTGATATTGAGCCAAAGCCGAATTTGCATGCACACAATAATGATTGTGAAGCACTGACGGTGGTGGGCGAGGAGCTGTGGCTGTTTACCAAGAATTGGCAAGATCAAAACACGCGGCTGTATCGGATCCCTAAAGATTCAGCCGTGTATGAAGCGAAAAGTGATGAGCTATTTGCAGCCAATGGGCTTATTACGGGGGCCGATTTCGATCCGCAAACACAGCGTTTAGCGCTAATTGGTTATCGCCTGGGTTTTTTAAATGTCTCGGCTTTTATCTGGATAGTGCCTGTGGCGGATAACGCGCCACTATGGGATAAGGCGAGTTATCACACTATCAGCCCTGCAGGGCAGTGGGAGGCCATACTCTGGCACCAAGGCAATTTGTTAGTGACCCGCGAACAAAGCCCGTTATCCAGCCCTTGGCTCGGTATCATCTATTTGTGAAGCAGGCTTTAAAAAGGGGTCAGAGCTAATTTTATTTTTTAATTAGCTCCGACCCCTTTTTAACAGCCCCCTTTTTTCAAAAATAGGCCTATAATTAGCTCCGACCCCTTTTTCTGGGAGACAGTATGCGGAGTATGTTTCTTGCTGTAGTTTTTCTATTTGGGTGTGCCCCCTCTTTTGCTTGTACTATTCGTTTCGGTAATGAAACCAGTTTCTTGCCTTTTATCGAGTTCCATGACAATAAGTGGCAAGGTTTAACCGTCGAGTTATTGCAGATGTTGGTGCAAGATATTGGCTGCCAGTTAGAGTTTATTCCCAGCCCTTGGTTACGTTCATTAAAGCTGATTGATAAGGCTGAGTTAGATGTGTTGGCGCACCTTACTTATAATACTGAGCGAGAAACTGATTTTGCGTTTATTGGGCCGCATCATCTAGAAAGCATATATTTGATTGCGACTTCCGGCAACTTCGTGGGTGTCACTCAGCTAGAACAGCTAAGAAATTATAGAACTGGGCTAATTGCCTTGCTGAATGGCGCTTACTATGGCGATGAATTGGCACTTATGTTACTGGATGAACGAACAAAAGATATGTTTATTTCGATTGTAAGTAATCAAGATAAGATGTTGTTACTGGTTAACGGTCGAGTCCAGGGAGTGATGGATGATATTATGGCTTTTAACCACTGGCGTACAGTAACCGGCAAACAAGTTAGGCACCTAAGGGCAGTATTTAAAGTTTATGAAAGCCCCGTTTATTTTGGCTTTAATCGTAAAACGCTCACCATTAACCAGCTAGAGCAGCTAGCCAAGGCTTGGCAGGCTCGTTTTGATGATGGCACTGTTCAACGTATTCTCGACAAGTACCAAGGCACAGAGCCATATTTAACGCTCCCTCCACCAAACTCATTGCTATAACCCAATAAAAGGGGCAGCCAAAAAGCAAAAAGGGGTCAGAGCTAATTTTCTGAATAAATTAGCTCTGACCCCTTTTTATCCTGACCCCTTTTTATCAATTCCTTTTATCGCTGAGTTCTGGTCTTCCAGGCCCACACTTGCCAAGTTTTATGCCCATGGCGTGTTCGATTTGCTTTCGAAAGCGATCGTCACCTAATGGGTAATTATGCATTAGGCTTTGACGAATTTTTTGCAGGGCGCTAGCGCTAAATTCCTCTGTAAACAGCGCCTTATAAGCCGCTAGTCTGCTTTGTTCGGTATCACCCAAGCGTAGGTATAATTCATGCGGTGTTAAACAGTTAATCTTCTTACCCAAAGCATGAAATTGATAACTCGACCAATGATAGTTAGCTGGGTGTGGTACCATCATGGCTCGGACAGGGTTTAGCTCTATGTAGCGTTGGCATTGTAAATAATACAAATCACTGTCTATTAAGCTAGCCTTATATCGCCCCTCAAACAAGGTACCAGTGCGCTGATAGTGTTTGTTAACATAACGCACGTAGTCGCGGCCAACGCTTTGCATTACGCGGGATATGCCCTCGCTTGTCTCTGGCGTTAACAGCAAATGTACGTGGTTAGTCATTAGCACAAAAGCATGTAGCTGCACATGATAGCGTAGCAGCGCTTCTTCTAGGCTATTGATATAAAAACCGTAATCGTCATCACAGAAAAAACAAGCTTGGCGATTATGGCCACGCTGTACGATATGACAAGGATTCCCTTTAAGAAAAAAGCGTTGTTTTCTGGCCATTTTGATAATCTTTGGTTGCATTTATGTAATAAATTTAGCTTGTTTGCTTGTAAAATAAAGGCAGCTGTTCAAAAAAACCATAAAAAGGGGTCAGAGCTAATTATCTGAATAAATTAGCTCTGACCCCTTTTTATCCTAGCCCCTTCTTAATCTCTTTTGTCTTTATTGTCCTTTAAGTCTTTTTTGTCTCATTTGTCTTGACTTGTGTTGCGGGTTGCCTATAATTCAGTCACATGCTTAATGTCGCTTAAGCCTATTGAGGTCAATATGAAAAAACGTCTCTTAAGTTTTGCCATCCTAGCAGCGCTCGCCAGTACGGCTGTGCATGCCAACACTACTGTTAACGGCTTCGCTTCTATTAAAGCGGGCATGACAACCTCTTCTGGTGATACGCTTTATGAGTATACCGATGAGCTAGATTTCAAAACCGGTAGCTTGTTTGCGTTGCAGGTAAAGTCAGATTTAGGTGAAAAATTATCTGTTACAGGCCAATTGTTGGGGCGGGGCGTTAACGATTTTGATGTTGAATTCGAGTGGCTATATTTATCCTATGCGCTGACTGACAATTTAACGGTTAGTGCAGGTCGCATTGGGGTGCCATTCTTTAAATACTCCGATTTTAAAGATGTTGGTTATGCCTATCTGTGGCACACCGTTCCGCAAAGTGTGTATTCGGGCGTTGGCTTTACTAAAGTTGAAGGCGTGTCTTTTTATTACACCACAACCTTAGGTAGCTTTGATGCCACGGCCCAGTTGCTCTATGGTTCAGCGTCAGATACCAATCCGATATTTGATCTGCCAGCCTCTACTCGCCAAGATAAGGTGGTGTCGCTTAATGTGGAATTAAGTCGAGACTGGTACGCGTTCCGTGCTGCCTATGTGCAAGGTGATATTACCGTTGTATCAGACGCTTTTACGCCACTGACGAATGCGTTAGCGGGCACTGGTGTTCCAGCTTTTCAAGCATTGGCGAGCGAGCTCGATTTTGATAATGATCAAGGCACTTTTTATGGCCTTGGCGTGACACTTGAGCCTGGTAATTGGCAACTGGTACTTGAATACAACGACATTGGTATCGAAAACTCTTTCTACTCTGAAAGAACAAACTACTATGTTTCAGCAGGTTACCGTTTTGACAAGTGGCAGCCATTTGTGGTGTTCGAAAGAGAAGATCATAAAAGTAAAGACAGTATTTATCAGCCATTTGTAGGGGTATTGCCACCGCAATTGTTGCAGCCTGTTATTGGTGTTGTTACTGGGCAAAAGTTTGATGCGACAACAATAAGTGCGGGTTTACGTTACGATTTCCATCCGTCAGCGGCGTTTAAAATTCAGTTCAGCTCTCAAAAAGATAAATCGACAGACCAATCTGTAGGTTTGCTTACTGCTGGCGTAGATTTAGTATTCTAGGGGAATAAAATGAAAAAACTTGCGATCACTTTAGCATCAGTACTTTTGGTTAGTTTTTCTGCGGTTGCTCAAGTTGTGGTGGTAGTCAACCCCGCGATGAACGAAACCATTACAACCGACGAAATTGCGCGCGTTTATACCGGTCGCTCATCGGTGCTAGTGCCGATAAATCTTCGAGATGCCGACGCGAAGCGGGCTATTTTCGATGAAAAAGCGGTAGGAAGAACCTCTGCCCAACTTAAAGCGCATTGGTCAAAACTGGTTTTCACTGGCAAAGGTAATCCGCCGCAGGAATTCGCAACCGACGCCGAGGTTATAGCCTTTATCAGCAGCAACGAATATGCCATCGGTTACATCGATGCCGCAAATGTCACCGATCAAGTCAAAGTCATCCACACCCTAAACTAGTCTTATGAAAAAGGGGTCAGAGCTAATTTTGTTTTTTAATTAGCTCTGACCCCTTTTTATTGTTTGATTAAAGTTGAAAAAGGCAGCTTAGCCCTTTACAGTTGATGTTCACAAAAAAGGGTTAGGCATTAATTAGCTCTGACCCCTTTTTTATTACTTAAAGGGAGTTAAATGATGCTACAGCAAAGCTGCATGACGATATTAGCAGAAAGTGGAGTTGCCTTTGGTACGAGTGGGGCTAGGGGGCTGGTGTCTGATTTTACTCCTGAGGTGTGTGCCGCTTTTGCCCAAAGTTTTGTGCAAGCTATTGCCACATCAGGTAAGTTTCAGGCTGTAGCGTTGGGTATTGATAATCGCCCGAGTAGCCCTGCGATGGCGGCTGCTTGTGCGGGTGCGCTGCAAGCACTTGGCATTGAGGCGCAGTATTTTGGTGTATTACCCACTCCAGCATTGGCGTTTTATGCGATGCAGCAGGGTATTCCAGCCATTATGATTACCGGTAGTCATATTCCATTTGACCGCAATGGCATTAAGTTTTACCGCGCTGATGGCGAAATCAGCAAAGCGGATGAGCTGGCTATTTTAGCGCAGTCCAGCCCGTTGGTAGCCTTTACTCCAGTTTTGCCGGAAGTTAACCCCGCGGCAGCGCAAGCCTATATCACTCGGTACACGTCGTTTTATCCTGCCGCATTATTGGCCGGTAAACATATTGGGATTTATGAACACTCCAGTGCTGGCAGAGAACTCTATCATCAAATTTTCAGTGCGCTGGGAGCTAAGGTTACCCGTTTAGCGCCTTCTGATACCTTTGTTCCTATCGATACCGAAGCGGTAACAGCTGAAGATCAACAGCGTGGTTTAGCGTGGTCAAAGCAATATGGCTTTGATGCTATTTTTTCGACCGATGGCGATGGTGATAGACCCTTAATTGCTGATGAAAACGGGCAATGGTTACGGGGCGATATTTTAGGTTTACTGACCGCGAAAAGCTTGGGGATTGATGGACTCGCGGTGCCGGTTAATGCCAATACGGCTATTGAGTTAGATGGCTGTTTCGAACGGGTAGTGCGTACTAAAATTGGCTCGCCTTACGTGATTGCCGGTTTTGCCGAATTAGTAAATTATCGTGCTTTTGCTGGTTTTGAAGCGAATGGTGGTTTTTTATTAGGCTCAGCGGTAAAGGTCGCAGAGCGTCAGTTAGCACCATTACCCACGCGCGATGCGGTACTGCCAATGCTGGCATTAATGGCATTGTGCACTAGCGTACCCATTTCGCAAGTTGTTGTCGCCTTGCCTGCGCGTGTAACCGCGAGTGATCGCCTGCAAAATATTCCAGTGAGCGAAAGTAAAGAACGGCTCGAGCAAGTGTTGGCAAACCCTAATCAATTTTTGGCTGAATTAGCTGTTATTATAAACTCGGCAGATTTTCAGGCAGAGTTAGCATTAACAGACGCCGAAAAAGCCAGTTTGGCGGTTTATAAACGCTTAGATGTAGTAATTGTTGACACTACCGATGGTGTACGTTTGCAATTATGCAATGGTGATATTGTCCACCTGCGCCCGTCGGGTAATGCCCCAGAACTGCGTTGCTATACCGAAAGCAGTAACGCCACTTCTGCGCAAATCCTACTTCGCGCCGCCTTACGCTGATAATAAGAAAAAGAGGGCGAAAAAGGGGTCAGAGCTAATTTCCTACAGAAATTAGCTCTGACCCCTTTTTATTTTTTACCCCCTTTTTTTTACTATCTTTTTCTGCGTAGGAAATTAGCTCTGACCCCTTTTTAAGTGTAAACTAAAGTTAACCTTAGTTTTTAATGAGAGACTATGAACTCACTATTTCTGTTGGCGGTGGCTATTCAAACAGTAGTGGGGATTAGTTTGCTCTTCGCTTGGCAACGTAATAAAAACCAAGGGTTTGTTGTTAAATTAGGCTTGTCTTTTATTGGCGTTGCGGCCTTAGTCTTAATCTATACTCTCTTTGCTCATGCCGCTGCGGATAGCCCTATAAATCTATATGTTATTCCGTTTGTGGCTTGTATAACCATTTATTTATTGGTCGCGGGCGTGACAGAATTAAGTGGTTATAGAATGAGCAACTTACAGGTGTTCCTGTTTTTTAGTATTTTGCTTTTTATTATGGTCACTGTTTCAGCACGCTCGGAGTCAGTGAGCTCACAGGTGATTGTTTCGCTGATTTATCTGTTAGTTGGCGTACTGGCGTTTAATTCTTTAAAGCATCGATCCAGATCGCATCAATTGATTGGCCCCTTACTGATCTTGCTTGCTTTACATCCTTTGATTTCGATTAGTGGTTCGCCCGCATCCATTGAATTGCAGTTTGCTGCTGGCACCGTCATTCGAACCGCGATCGGTTTTGCCGCCTTATATGTTTCGGTTGATTTAGCTGCTAAAGAAGCCCGAGCTTTAAATGAGCGTTTTACACGCCTTACTGAATACTCAGTGCAAGGGGTGGCAGTGGTGAGTGATCATCAGTTGCTTTATACCAATAGCGCAACGCTGAAGATTTATGGTGCACAAGATGTGCATGAATTGAAAAACTATTTTTTAGTATCAATTGAACCTAATAAGCAAAATCAAATTTTCTGGCAAAATTACAAAAAATTGATGTCAGGTGAAGTTGAAAGTTTAAGTTGGCAAGGCCCGCGAGCTCGTGTTGATGGACAAATACGTGATCTTCTCTTTTTTGCATATAAGGTCAGGTGGGATCATAAGCATGCTATTTGCGTTTTAATTTCGGATGAAACGGAACGCATGGAAACAACACGACAAGTGTTGTATCGAGCGACACATGATAATTTAACCGGTTTGCCTAATCGTCATTTATTAATTGAGCAATTGAGTGAGTTAATGACCACGTCGGAGCCGCATAGCCGTCTTGGTGTTTTTATCTTAAATATTGATCGTTTTAAATTATTCAACACTGCTCATGGTTTTAGTTTAGGGGACGAAATTCTTCAATCTTTGGCAACGCTGCTACAAGAGGCTTTAGCCAGTATAGGGACGATTTTTCATATTGGTATCGATGAGTTTGTTGTGTTAACCCGAGTGGACGTTCATGAAGATTTAACCGCAGTTGAACAAGCGCTTATTGCTGCTATCTCGAAGCCGCTAAAAGTATCAATTGGCGAGTTTTATGTAGATATGTCAATTGGTTGTGCTATTTATCCAGACAATGGAAATCATGCTGAACAATTGATAAGAGCAGCAAGTTCAGCTATGTATTTAGCAAAGACAAAACCTGGTACTCAATTAATTTATGCTGATTCAGATGATGTTGATCATGCATGCGATCTACTAAATTTAGAACAAGCGCTTAGAGTAGGTATCAAACAACAAGAAATCTTTTTATGTTATCAACCTAAAGTTGATTCTGTGACGCAGCAGCTTTTAGGTTTTGAAGCATTAGCCCGTTGGAATCGCCAAAACTACGGTTTGGTAAGTCCGCAGAAGTTTATACAAGCAGCTGAAAATACAGGATTAATTGTTGAACTTGGTACGCTGATAATCAGAATCGCTTGCCAACAAATCGCGCAGTGGCGTGCTGCTGCGATTGATTGTGTTCCAGTTGCCGTAAACGTATCGCCGTTACAATTATTAAATTCGCAGTTTCCCGATATCGTCATGAATATTCTTAACGAGTTTAAGGTGCCTGTACATTTATTAACCTTAGAAATTACCGAAAGTGCCGCCATAGATAACCTTGAACAAACACAAAATCAATTAAATAAACTCAAAGAGTTAGGCGTGTCTATTGCTATGGATGATTTTGGTACGGGGTTTTCTTCTTTAAGTATGTTACGTCAACTACCACTTAGCTCAATAAAAATTGATAAAGCGCTGATCGATCCGCTACCTGAACATGAAGGAACTGCGGTAGTCCATGCTATTTGTCAGTTAGCTGACGCCCTAGGACTAAGGGTGGTTGCTGAAGGGGTCGAAACACAGCAACAAGCGGACGCGGCCAAACAGGCAGGTTGCCATGAGTTTCAGGGCTACTTCTTTGGTAAACCGCTTCACACCGAAGATGCTTTAGCGTTGCTGTTGTTGAAAAAATAAAAAGGGGTCAGAGCTAATTTCCTACAGAAATTAGCTCTGACCCCTTTTTAATGGACTAACTTGTTATCGGGTTGTGACTTGGATATTTACGCTGCTGTACTTAGCCCATTTACCGGTCATTCTGGCTTCTAGCGGGAGCTTGCTGCGTTCAACACTGTCTAGTAAATATTGTTGATAACTTTGGCTATCGCCATAACGAATAACAGACGCTGAAACTGTACTTGGCGCATTATCATTAAATTTGTCGGCTATGGCATAGTCTGCTGGCACAATTTCATCTGGGTATTTTCCCTGTAATGGGCCGATAAAGGTTTGAAAATACGAAGTATTATCTGTAAGCGTAGTGGATACGTACAGGTAAAAGGTATTAAAGCCTTGAATTGCGCCTAGGTTGTAATTTGTATTATCTGAGGGAAGATCTTGCACTAAAAAGCGCTCTAAGGCGTCTTGCGCATCATTATTCGGTATAGTGATTACCGGTGGCTGCGTAAATGGCAGATCGAAAGCCTGTCGTTGCTGTGCCGAACGAAAAACAGTGCTGTTATCTACTTGATCAAATTGATTTGAAGATGCCCTTACTGAAACAAACTCAACACCATCTAGCTGGTTAAAAATAAAGGTTTCACTGCTGTTTAATCTTGAACGCAATCCCAAAATACCGGTTTCGGTGTAATGCGTTTCTCCTAACGTAGTGTAATTACCAGCCACGCTCACTGGCACAATTGAAGGTGTTTGTGTAATAGGTAAAGTGATTTCTGTACTTGGGTTGTACTGTCTGACGCTACCTGCAATAGCATTAACCGTTCCACCATTTACGATGGCGTTTAGCACAGGCCAGTTACCGTTTGTTGTTCTGCATAGCTCTACGTCAGAAAAGGTTACCTCGCCAAAGGCAACTGCCGTTCTGCGCTGTTCGGCACGGTTATAGCCGGTAAGCTCAATAGTTGATGGCGTAAGGCTACCAAAAGGTGACACCACTTTGACATCGGCCAAGCGGCATTCACAGCCTTGCTGCGCTTTGCCCGGCACTCGCAGCGTACCTAAATCGCCAACAGGGTGCTGTGCATAAGATGCCACTTGTATTTCCGGATTCTCGCCACGGTTAACCGCAATAGTGCTGATGTTCATCTGACTGGAACCTGTTACAGTGGCTGTTATTATGCCTGCTGCATTAGCGCGATGCCGGCTTACAACTCGCCAGTCCTGATCATGAATTAAAAGCTCGGCATTAGATGAGCTAACACTGGTGCCACATACCGTGTCTTGTTCAACGTTGGCTTGAAAGGTACGAGTAGTACTACCGCCATTGCCGCCAGTGCCCGTTGTTACATCGCCAGAACCACCACCACCGCAGGCTGTGAGTAAAGATGTGGCGAGTAGCGTTAGACTTAATCCTATTGTTTTCATTTACTGTCCTTATATTTTTACTATGTTTGAACACGGTGTACGTCGGAAAAAAGGGGGCGGGAAAAAGGGGGCGGAAAAAGGGGTCAGAGCTAATTTCCTACGGAAATTAGCTCTGACCCCTTTTTCTCATTTTCCCTGCCCCTTTTTCTAGGGAAATTAGCTCTGACCCCTTTTTAAGGGGTTGAGATTAACCGAAGATCCCGCGGGTGTCTATGACGACTTTTGCGGCAACTTGGTTGATGTGTAAGGCTTTAAATTGCCGATGGTCTACCAGTACCACTAAAATATTGGCGCGTTCTAATGCTTGCGGTAGCGTGGTGAGTTTGTCGTTATATTGGCTTAACCGTTTTGGTAGGGCGTGGATATTGGGCTCTACCAGAAGCACTTCGCCAACATTGTCTTTAATCAGGTGCTCGGCAATGTCTAACGCCGGGCTTTCGCGTAAGTCGTCAATATCGGCTTTAAAGGCTAAACCTAAACAGGCGATAACCGGGCGCTTAAATTCGTCTGCTGCCGCCTTTATTTTGTCGATCACGTAATGCGGTTTGTGGTCGTTGATTTCGCGTGCTGCACGAATCAGTTTTGCCAGTTCGGGGGCGGAGTCTACAATAAACCAAGGGTCAACCGCGATGCAGTGTCCACCTACGCCAGGGCCTGGGCTTAAAATATTCACCCGTGGATGGCGGTTCGACAGCTTAATCAGCTCCCACACATTGATCTTTAACTTATCGCAAATCAACGATAATTCATTGGCAAAGGCGATATTAACGTCGCGAAAGGCGTTTTCAGTTAATTTGGCCATTTCTGCAGTGCGGGCATGGGTTTGCAAGCATTCGCCACGCACAAACAGCTGATATAAAGCAGTGGCTTGTTCGGCACAGCGCGGAGTAATGCCGCCAATAATACGGTCGTTACTGACCAGCTCTTGTAATACGCGCCCCGGTAACACGCGCTCAGGGCAGTGCGCAATATACACGTCTGCCACATCAGAGTGATCTTTGGGCACTTTTAAATCTGGGCGTAACTCGCTTAGCCATTCAGCAATTTGCTCGGTGGTGCCGACGGGCGAAGTCGATTCCAACACAATTAAATTGCCTTTTTCGATCACCGGCGCAATGTTCTCCAGTGCCGCGCGAATATAACTTAAATCCGGTGCTTTATTCTCTTTAAAGGGGGTAGGCACGGCAATCATAAAAACCTGTGCCGGCTCCGGCACTAAAGAGGCACGTAATTTACCGGTCATTACCGCCGCTTGCACTAACATATCTAAATCAGGTTCAACAATATGAATTTTTCCCTGATTAATGGTATTGACGGCATGCTCTGAGACATCTACGCCGATCACCTCAACACCACGCGATGCAATAACTGCTGCCGTGGGTAAACCTATATAACCTAAACCAATAACTGAAACTTTTGAAAACGCAGACAGCATGATGTGACCCCAAATGAGTTGGCAGGCGCTTATCATAAGGTGGCGAAAATGAACTTACAATTTATAGTTTGTAAAACTCATCAAGTAGTCGTTTAAAATTGTGGATATCGCGTTAGTTAAAAATTTATGTACTTAAAGGCTTGCTCTGGGCCCTTAGCTTTTTTGGCTTAGTTATTGCAGTGAAAATGCTGTAAAAGGACTTAAAAGTACCTTAAGTAGCATAAGTAACGTACTTGCGTTTAAACGGCTAAAGCCATTTTTTAAGTCTTTAAAAGGTAGTAAAACATTTTTGTGAGCAAGATTCTAAGCTATCTACTTGATTCACAATAGTGTAATACAGCTAGGCTACCTTAGGCAGACGTTTGGATGGCGATCCAACATTTACGGGGTAGGTTTATTTATACCGATACCGTGCCGCACCCTTTTGGTGCTGGTGCTGTATTTTAGTGCGATGCGTGATCATTCGCTTGCTAAGCGACTCGATGAAAGTTAAAATCTCGCGCCGAATCTTAGTAGTGGATGCTTCGGGGCTTAAAATTAAGCTAGATATAAATGGAGTTATGTTAGATGAATCAGCCAACTTTTAGATATACTGGCCATGCTTCTTCAGCGCTATATCGCTTAGTTGACCTGTTGATTATTGGTGCCGTTTTCCTCAGTATTATCTGGTTTCATAATGTTCACCTTGATAGCCGCTATGCATTATTGCTAACAGTGTTTTTGTTAGTGTTTTCTTATATCGGTGAATCGGTGCAGCTTTACCGCTCTTGGCGAGTAGGGCGCTTTTCGCGCATGCTGTTTTTGTTGGTGGTTGTGCATACCATCACCTTACTGCTTATTATCTCTTTGCTATTTCTTATCAAACAATCTGAAGCCTTCTCCCGTGTGGTGCTAATTGGCTGGTTTACAATCAGTTTGTTTTTATTAGTATTTTGGCGCTGTGCTGCGCGTTGGATTAAAAGCTATCAGCGTAGACGCGGTTTAGCCATGCAAAAAGTGGCCATTGTCGGCTGCACCGACAGTGGTGTTGCCCTGATGGCGGAAATTCAAAGCCACCCTGAGTTAGGCTTTGAGTGTATTGGTTTTTTTGATGACCGAACCAAAGACCGTTTACCCGCGGAAGGCCAGCCTTTTATTCTCGGCGGTACGGATGATGCGGTACGCTACGCCGCAGAGGGCGATTTAGTTAAGCTCTATATCTGTTTACCGATGATGGCAGAAAAGCGCATTGCCGAAGTAATTACCGCGCTTGGTGATAGCACTATCGATGTGTTAATGGTGCCGGATTTCTTAATGAAAAACCTAATGCATGGCCGCATTGGCAATGTGGGCGATATTGATACCATTAGTGTATTTGAGTCGCCAAGCTTTGGTATTCAAGACTTTTACAAACGCACCTTTGATATCCTGTTTAGTGCTGCGGTGTTGTTACTGATTTCGCCTTTGTTATTAGCCATTGCGCTGGGTATTAAACTCACTTCACCTGGGCCGGTATTTTTCCGGCAAGATCGTTACGGCCTAGATGGGCGGCGCATTGGCGTATTAAAGTTTCGTTCTATGCGCGTAATGGATAACGGTGCCAAGGTGGTGCAAGCCACGCGTAACGATAGCCGAATTACGCCTTTTGGCGCTTTTTTACGTCGTACTTCCTTAGATGAACTGCCGCAATTTATTAATGTGTTGCTGGGCGATATGTCTGTGGTTGGCCCCAGACCGCACGCGGTGGCGCATAACGAAGAGTATCGCAAGCAAGTGAGCTTTTATATGTTGCGGCATAAAATGCGTCCTGGCATTACCGGTTTGGCCCAAGTCAATGGTTGGCGCGGCGAAACCGATACCTTAGAAAAAATGGAAATGCGGGTAAAATATGACCTGGAGTATATTCGTAACTGGTCGTTAATTTTAGATATTCGCATTATTTTTCAAACCTTATACAAAGGTTTTATTAATAAAAATGCTTACTAATATGGAGAAAGGTATGAAAAGCGCGTCAAAATCCGCTATTGCCCTGATTGCCGGAGTAGCAGCCTTACCTGTAATGGCGCAAAGTTTTACGCCTACTGCCATTAAAACAGAAAGCGGTATCGATTTTACGCCTTTGCTGCAAGCCAAGTTAAGCCACGACAGCAACATTGCGAGTGCCAGTGAAAATGAGCAGTCAAGCTGGATCTTAGAAATCACGCCAGCGCTTTTAATGAGCATGGCGCAAGGGGCTAATCAGTATAGCCTGAATATTTCTGCGGCTAAGGGCAATTACTTTTCTAGTTCGCTGGATAACTATTTAGACTTTTTTATTGATACTAATGCCTTAATTGATATTAACCAAAGCAATCGGCTGTCATTAACCAGCCAATATGTGTCAGGTCATGAAAACCGTGGTACCGGTGTATCTGAAGGCTTGGGGGGCAGTCAGGCTGAACCCGTTGAATTTGATACCTTTAGAATTAATGGCTACTACGAATATGGCGCCCTAAGTACACCGGCACGCATTCGTTTCTTGGCGGGCTATTTCGATAAAGAATATACCAACTTTGAGATACAAACCCGTTTTCGCAATTTCGACACCTTAAGCTTTGGCACAATCTTCTTTTACGATACCCAAGCTACCACTCGTTTGGTTGCGGAAATTACCCAAGAAAATCTTCGCTATGATTTAGTTGATCCTTCTGGTAATCGTGATAGCGATACACGTAAGTATCGTATAGGTATTGATTGGGAAGCGACTGCCTTAACCTCGGGAACCTTACGGATTGGTTATCAAGATAAAGACTTTGTGACCAATGAGCGGGAAGATTTCGGTGGTTTAACCTGGGATGCGTCGGTTGCTTATCAGCCGTTAAGTTATAGTACTTTTCGGGTAACCACCGGCCGTGCCGCCAAAGATCCTAATGTTGAAGGCGATTTTGTGAAAGAGTCTAAGTATGGGGTGAATTGGCAGCACAATTGGAGTGATTTTTTAAGTTCAACTTTGTCTTACAACTACACCCACGAAAAATTTACCGGTATAACTCGTACCGATAAGCTCAATAGTTATGGTATCGCTGTTGATTACTTGCTATTGCCAAATGTACAGCTTGCATTAGGTGCAGCCATTAACGATAAAACCTCTTCTGTACCGACTATTCAGTTTGATAAAACCGTATTTTCAATTTCTGTCAGGGCAGGCTTTTAATGATGTGGCGAGTGCTATTGGTATGTTGTTTGCTGTCGCCGTTATTTAGCTTTGCTGACGACAGTTATTTGTTAGGTGCTGGCGATAAAATTGCTATTCGGGTATTTGGCCATACCGATTTAGATTTAGAAACGCAGCTAACGGATAGCGGCACTATTAATTATCCGTTTTTAGGCAGTATCAAGGTCACGGGCTTAACGCTAAAGCAGCTAGAAACTTTAATTTACAATGGCTTAAAGGGCGATTATTTAGTTGAGCCGAATATTAATGTGGGTATTGCTGAGTACCGGCCGTTTTATATCCATGGTGAAGTACGTAAGCCTGGCGCTTTTCCTTATCAGCCCGGTTTAACGGTAAACCAAGCTATCGCCTTAGCGGGGGGGTTAACCGAACGTGCTTCGCGCGATCGCATCACCTTATCCCGTGAGGCCAATAAAGAAGTGGCGGAAACAGCGACTTTGGCGTCTCGTGTTAATGCTGGCGATACTATTATTATTTCTCAGAGATTCTTTTAATGCAGTTAGAGCGACGTTCTGGCACAGCCCCGGCTGAGCAAATAATAGATTTACGCCAACTTTTTGCCGTAGTTTGGCGAGCTAAATGGCGAATTCTGACCTTTACCTTTTTATGTGGTGTGTTAGCGGTATTTGTATTGCTTAATATGTCACCGCTTTACCGCAGTACTGCGACGTTGTTGATTGAAGCACAGCAAGCGCGAGCCATCAAAATAGATGAAGTCTATGGTTTTAATTCGGCTCAGCAAGAGTTTTACCTAACGCAGTTTGAGGTGCTTAAATCGCGCACTATTGCGGAAGAAGTGTTTGATATTCTGCAGGTGGCTCAACATCCAGAATACCAACCAAAACCCAGTAAACTCGCTGAATTTAAACAGTTATTACCTTTTTTACCTGCCGAGGAAGCCCCCGATCCAGAATTAGCAGCAATCGGACTTCGGCGCGGTCAACTTAACAAATTTGTTTCGAATATTTCGATCAATCCGATTCGCAGAACCCAGTTGGTGCAAATTAGTTTTACTGCTGAGGATCCGCGGTTGGCGCAAGCGGTCGCTAATGCCATTGGCGAAGCTTATATGAATAGCCAGTTAAATGCCCGTTTTGGTATTACCCAAAAAGCGAATACCTGGCTTGGTGGCAGGGTGGCAGAATTACGTGAGCGTTTAGATGAAAGCGAACGCCGCTTAGAAGAATTTAAAGCTGATAATGGTTTAGTGGATGTGGAGGGTGTAACAGCACTTGATCAACGTGAGCTGGAAAATTTAAATGAACAATTAACGGAAGCGCGAGCACGTAAAGCCGAGACCGAAGGCTTTTTAGCCTTAGTTCGCCGTTCAGGTCGGAATGACATATCCCGTTTAGAAAGCTTGCCGGAAATTACCAGCCATATCAGTATCCAAAACGTTAAACGTGAAGTGTTGTTAGCCGAGCGAAAAGTTGCTGAAACCAGCAAAGTATTTGGACCTAAACACCCCAGAATGATTTCTGCACAAGCCGAGCTTGCCGCGGTACAGCAAAGCTTACAGCAGCAAATTTTGCGTTTAATTGATGGTGTTGAAAAAGAAGCAGAAGCTGCCGCAGAGCGGTTAGCTGGTTTAGAGCAGCGATTTGCCCAAGTGCGCAGTCGTTTTTCTGGCTTGGGCTCTTTAGAATCGGATTATCGTCGTTTAGAGCGTGAAGTTGAAACTAACCGTTTGCTTTACGATAACTTTATGGCAAGACAAAAAGAAACCGAAGTAACCGGTGACTTTGATGCACCTTTAGCCCGCTTTACTGATTTAGCGATCTTACCCACTCAGCCATTTAAACCAAACAAAAAGTTACTGCTTTTATTGGTTTTAGTTGGTTCGTTTGGACTTGGTGTAGTAGTTACGTTAATTTTTGATGCTTTAAACGATACAATAAAAACGCCTGATGATGCAGAAAAATTATTAAAACGACGCTCTTTAGGTTTTATTCCTCGCGTTAAACAAAAACTGACTAAACAGCAAATCGCCCGCATGTTTTTTAATAAAGAGCAGCGTTATTTCCGCGAAGCCGTCTCTAATATTCGGACTAGCGTGTCTTTGCTCAGTTTAGAGCATGAAACTAAGGTGATTTTGGTTACGTCTTCGGTTGCAGGCGAGGGTAAAACGACAGTTGCAATCAATACCGGTTTTGCGTTTTCTGCGCTAGAGCGCGTGTTAATTATCGATGCGGATATGCGTAAACCGACTTTGGGTGAAAAGCTGGATATTCCGGCGTATCAACCTGGCTTAGCCAATATCTTGGCAGGGATTAATAACCTAGCCGAATGTGTTGTGCGTGATGAAGAAAGCGGTATCGATATTTTAGCTGCCGGTGCTGTGCCACTTAATCCTCTGGAGTTATTAGCATCAGAAAAGATGGCTGAGTTGCTAACAGGTTTAAAAGAGCAGTATGACCGTATTATTATTGATTCGCCACCGGTGCAAGCGGTAAGTGATGCTTTACAACTAGCGCCGTTAACCGATGCGGTAATTGTGGTGGTGAAGGCCGATCATACTCGTACTCCGGCTATAGCCAATACACTAGCACGAATTATTCAGGCGCATGGTAATGTATTTGGCGTTGTGCTTAATCAAATGGATGTGAATAAAGCGGCTGCGCATTATGGTAACTACGGTTACTATGGTGTTTATGGTGAAAATAAAACGAGTTAACTGCTAATGTATGATTTGCATAGCCATATTATACCCGGTATAGACGATGGCGCTGCAACCTTGCAAGATGCCTTAGACCTGCTTAAGCTGGCTGAGGCGCAAGGCATAACTCATATGGTGGCTACCCCGCATATTCATGCGGGGTATTTTGATAATACCCCAGAGCTGATCCAAGTCGGTTTAGCCCAGCTACAACGAGCTGCGTCCTTAGCCGGTATTGCCGTAAAGATCGCTGCCGCTGCAGAGTTACGTATTGGCGTTGAAATTCTCCCCATGCTTAAAAACGGCACTGTGCCTATTCTTGGTCATTACCAGCAACAACCGGTGATTTTATTGGAAATGCCGCATAGTCATTTACCTGCTGGCTATGAAAATATCTTAACTTTTATCAATAAGCTCGGTTATCGGGTAATGATTGCCCATCCAGAGCGTAATCGTGATTTATTGGTCAATCCCGATCGTATTATGCAATTGCAGCGCTTTGGCTGCCTGTTTCAATTAACGGCTGCTTCAATTGTCGGCAGTATGGGTGAAGCCGCGCAGCAATTAGCCGCTTATTATCTAGAAAAAGGCTATGTTACGGTGATAGCCAGCGATTGCCATTCGGTGAAGCGTCGGCCCCCCTTAATGGCTGAGGCTTATGACGTACTTTGCCGCGATTATTCGCCTGAGTTAGCGCAGCAGTTGTGTTTTACGCAGCCGGCAGCGATTGCAGCTTCACTTTTTACTCATGAGCCTGCTGAGCTTGCGCCTTCGACGTTAACCGATAACGTTGTGGCCTTTAGAGGAAAAGTTTAATGGCGCGTCGGATAGCTTATCTTTTGTTAATGTTGGTTATTTTGTTAGGCTTTTGGCATAGCGGCCGTCAGGGCATCGCCAACGCATGGCATTTTAAGTC
The DNA here is from genome assembly GCF_049390205.1 of Alishewanella sp. d11. GTDB lineage: Bacteria > Pseudomonadota > Gammaproteobacteria > Enterobacterales > Alteromonadaceae > Alishewanella. The sequence continues at coordinate 3,011,217 of NZ_CP186547.1, forward strand.
TGTCTATTTTTTAGAAAATTGGAGTGCCGGACAGCGACAAACGCCTAATGCTTATGCTGAGGCTTTACACGCTGCTACCGCAGCTTGGCAAGGCGATAATGCTAATCCGCATTATGCGTTAATGCTGGCCCGAACGATGGAGTGGGGCTATTTAATGCAATGGGATACAAAGCCTGATTTGGTGTTATTGCGCCAGTTGTATGAAGATGCTATTGCTGAGCGACCGACTTGGTCTGATGCCTACGCCGGTTATGCTTATGCCAATGCTTATATTTTTAATGACATCGCTGCGGTTTTCCCGCTGTTACAGCAAGCCCATCAACATGGCCCTTACATGCCTGTGCAGTTACTACAATCGGTGTTTATTATTAGTGATTTTTGGCAACAGATGCCAGCCGAAGCGAAACGGTTTTATTTTGAACGCACTTATGATGTCGCTAAAGCACACCCAACAACCTTTAACCCCGTGTCACAACATCTAAAGCAACATCCGTTGCGAGCGAGTACTTGTCTGTATTTAAGCGTAAAAAGCTTGAGTGAAAGTGAACAGAACCGCTTAAATCGAAGTTTTTGCCGAAAATAATCCATTATACCTTTTTGGCTCGTCCCAAGCTCAGCGGCAAGCCAACCTGTTAGCTTGCTGCCTGACAAAATGGTAATCCTTGTTGTATTAGTATCTGCCCTGAATTCAGTGGCTGTTTCCATATCTGATATGGATGTGTCAAGTTTTCTAACCTATTATTAGTTAAGCAGAAGTTACTAGCCTGTATTATGTTTTTTATTTAAGCTTCGACCCTCTTTGATTTTTGATTAGGTTTACTGCTGTTTTAGTTTGGTTTTAATAATGAATAAGCTTTAGTCAATAAAGGTGAGTCTATGTCTGTTCTATTTGCATTTACTTTAGCGCTTGCTGGTTTTGATGAAGCTGCGGTATCTATCCATGTCCATAATCCAAGATCGGTGGAGCAAATTAATAGTAGAACAGCCGATACATTGGGCGTTGAAACCATTACACAGCTTTTCGATACATTAGCTTTAACGTTAAAAGTCGAGCAATTTCCAAGCGCGCGCTCTGAAATGATGATGCAAAGAGGGGATAACATTTGTTTGCCTAACAAGGTGAAGAATGCAGAGCGTGAGCAAGCATTTTTATTTTCGTTACCTCTTAACTTTTATTTGGAAAATCGGTTTTACAGCTTGGCTGACGTTAACTTAATTCCTGCAATTCATTTGGATAAGCAAGGGAAAGTGGTCGATATTGCGATGTTAATGGACACCTTACCCGATCAACGCATTTTGGTGCCTCTTAATATTTCTTTTGGTGAGTTTATTGATAACGAACTCAGTAAAGTTAAACCGCAGCAAATTATCTCTACACACCAAACCAATTACTTTGAACACTATTTTGGGATGTTAAAAGCGCGGCGCGCTGATTTTGCTATTTTTAATAGCTCCGCCTTGGCTGAGTATGCCAAAACAGCTGATATAGATTTAAGCTTTTTACGCTCTTACGCGATTGCAGGTAATCAGGGAATCATAGCGGGCCACTTTATGTGTGCTAACACGCCAGCAGGCCAAGCCTTTATTGACAAAATTAACCCTGTTATTGCGAGTTTTTACACTAATCCCGAATATCATAAACTGTATTATAAGTATTTAACCCAGGATGAAGCGACTGAGATGGTTAATTATATAAAGTCAATAACCGCTCAATAGTTTTGGATTGCAGAGGCTAGTTGTCTGTAATTTTACCGTATTAATAACTGATCTTGGCCAACACCGTTTTATTACGACCTGTGCGTTTTGCCTGATACAGTGCCGCATCCGCTTGCTCTACCAGCGTCTGAATTGTCGAAGTGTGTTGTGTTAGATCTGGCGTTGCGGCTGAGGTTTCCGTCGCAAGTCCAACGCTAATGGTGACAAAGAGTTCAGGATGTTTTGCAGGCGCGGAATGAGCAACGTGCTGGCGCAGCCGCTCGGCAATTTTCAGCGCTTCTGCACTGCTGGCATTGGGTAAGCACAGTAAAAACTCCTCGCCACCAAACCGAAATAACATATCAGCAGGCCTCAAACTATCTTGTATGGTGTTTGCAACATGCTGCAGCACACAGTCGCCAACCAGATGGCCATAGGTATCGTTTAGTTGTTTGAAGTTATCGATGTCAAACAAAAGGATACTGCATTGATTTTTTTCTTGCGCGCAGCGACTCAATGCTCTACTCAATTTGCTTTCCATGCTGCGACGATTTAGCACGCCGGTTAAAGGATCATGCTCTAACATTTGCACGAGATTCAGATGTTTTAGTTTATGTAGTAAAAAGACACTACTGCTAAAGATCAAGGTAGAAAAAATTGCTAGGCTAAAAAAACCGATTTCATAAATGGTGTTCGTTTGTAGCCAAGTAACAATGGGCCAGTCCAATTTTTCACTGACAAAGGTGAGCAAACGAACACTGATTTGCACTATGTTAAAGGTTAACCCCATGGCAAAGGCATGCAATACCCCTTTTAACGCGGTGTGTTTCCCAATATTTCTCGCGATCAGCAGCAAGCTAAGGCCGTTTAACAGCAAAATAATCGGAAAGTAAATGATTAACCTATTAACGATGTCGACTTGGGCAAAGGGCGTAAAGGCTAGCACAAAACTGGTCGCTAAAAATAAGCTAACACAAGCGATCTCTAGCTTGGAAATCCTAGCTGTTGGCTTTAGCTGCTGCGCTAAAGTATTGGTTTCCGAGTAGGTAAACAGCTCTGCAGGGTGGCGTATGCTAAAAAACGCCAGCAGGCCAGTAAAAATAAACAGATGTATGGCAATCGTAGCGGTATTGCTGATCCCGGGCACTAGCCAATAAGCGAGATTAATGCCGAAGTAGAGTAGCATGCCGAGTGAGGCATTAAGTGTTAAGGCGATGGCGGCGCAGCACCAGAACTTTAAGAACGGGTGGTAGCAAAAATGCTTAAGCGAAGCGATCAAAATAGCTGCCGCAAACATGCCCAGCATAAGATTAATTATATTTAATGTCAGTATGTCCATATACCCATCCATCCCTAAACCAGCCAACTCAATCTACCATATTCAACAAGATAAACAAGAAGCTAATGGCTGTTGTTGGTTTAATCGCCAATTGTGTCAGCTCGGAGCTGTAACATAACTGCAAAACTCCTAATGACAACGCTGTCAATGCTGTTTAAAATGGCGATTAATTAACCAAGTATACTCTGTGAATCAAGGTGAAAAATCACAGGCAAGTAGACATTCAGCGCCTTTTGTTAAAGTTTCCATATCTGGAATAAGCCAAGATTGGCGCTTAGATTAGAATGATAATAATGTTTATGAATTGTTTTTTTTGAAAAAAAACAGCATGAAAACTTAATTGTGAGAGGCGCTTAATATCTTGATTGTCGGCTTTTCACTTCTATCTGAATAAAAGGTATTTCCTTGTTTATCGCGAGGTAAGCCAGTAATGGTTCTCAGTGTTAATAAAATAGGTTAAATAGTGATTCATAATGCCAAAACGTGGTTTTAGTTTAATTGAGTTAATGATTGCGGTAGCGATTATCGGCATTATTGCGGCTATTGCTTACCCTTCCTATGCGGAACATATTTTATCTGGCAGACGCTTAGCTGCGCAGCAAACTATGTTAGAGCAAGCGAACCAGTTAGAGCGTGAGTATGCGGTAAGGGGCAGTTATCCTGCTACTTTTAGCATTACCGGCTCAGATTTTTATGCCTTTGAATACCAGCGTGCCAGTGTTAGCCAATTTACCTTAAAGGCGACCCCAAAAGGTGCTCAAGCGAAAGATACCAAGTGCGGCACTATGACGCTTAATCAATCTGGCGCCACTACGGCAGCTAATGCGAATTGCTGGCGGGACTGAAATGGTAAGAGGCTTTACGTTAATAGAGTTGATGGTGGTGCTAACCATTATCAGTATTGGCGCTTTGTTAGCGGCGCCATCTTATGCTGAGTTTTTACAAAGAGAGCAACATCTGAAAACGGTGAATCAGTTACAGGCACTGTACCGCTATAGCAGAAGCGAAGCGGTGAAACGGGATGAGAGCATAAATCTTAATTTAACTAATGGTGTATTAAAGATCCTGACGGTTGATAATCAGGTGTTAAGGCAATTCACCGTCCCTGAAGATTCGCGTAGAGTTCAAGTTACCGGCATTACGAATTTAACGTTATCCAACACCGGTAACCCTGGGCTTGGCCAACAATGGCAAGTTAATTCGCTGAATGCGCCTTTTAATAAAAATTGCATCACAATTTTTGTGAGTGGCCAGGTAAGGGTTACGCCAAATGCCTGTGTCTAAACATACTCAAGGTTTTAGCTTACTAGAAGTGTTAATTGCGATGCTGCTCGCTGCCATAGCGCTATTAGGGTTAGCCGCTGCACAGTTGCGGGCTTTGCAACATGTGAGTAGTAGTTTGCAATTTACCTATGCCAGTTTAGAACTACAAAACGTGGTTGAGCGTGTTTGGCCGCAGCTTTGTGCCTTACAAGGTGGCTCGCTTGCAACCGGCGGTGCAGCTCAAAACTTTGCATTACAGAATTTTGTGCTGGCCAATTATGCCATGTCTTTGCAAATTACGCTGACAGCTGGCCAGCTACCTGATTTTGCTACGGCACCTTATGTCACGGGAGGTGTTAATCCACCTACTTCTTTAGCGTTAACCGCCACTTGGGATGACTTCCGCTTAGCCGATCAAACACTAAATACTGTTGATCTGGTGAGCAGTTTTCCTTGGCTAATTAATGGTAACCCCAATGGCTGTTAGCAAAGGTTTTTCAGGGTTTACCTTGGTTGAGTTGATGGTGGCGATGACCCTGACGGTATTATTGATTGGTGGTGTAGGTAGCGTTTATCTTACTTTAAAGCAAACCTCAACCCAGGTCGCCCGACTGGAGAATGCGCAAGAGGTGCTGCGAAGCGCACATCAGGTCTTTTATCGCAGTAGCTTGCATGCTTCGGCAATTACTGTTTCGCCAAGCGAAGTGACTTTTAATCAGGTTGCGAATACTTTGGCTTGTGATGGCAGTACACCGACGGTGGATTTTGCCGAGCGTTATTACCAGCAAGCTAACAATTTGGTCTGTCAGCTTACCGCGGCGAACCAACAAGATATTACCTTGATGACCTATATCGCCGGAATTAGTTTTAGCCTGACAACCGATGCGACCATAGGAGCGACGCGGCTGTCTGTGCTGTTAGCTCCAGAAGGCTTACCAGAGAGCTTTCCCATTTTGAGCATTAATGGCCAAAACCTACCAGGGATCCAGTTGGAGTTTGCGCTGAAAACCTTAATTATGAATTGGGCAACCTAGGAGCAAAGCATGTTGTTAAAATCGCAACAAGGGATGTCTATGGTGTCGGTGTTAATGTTAAGCACGCTCGCTGCTACGGTGGCTTTCGGTGCTTTGCATACTGCTGTGACACAAAACCGAATTAGCGGAAATTTTCAGAAAAACCTTAACGCACAACAACAGGCAGAGCAGGCGTTGTTCGATAGTTTTCATCGAATGAATCAATATATTCGTGATAACCCCACTGCCACTGCTGCCGATATTGCGGCAATAGCGGTTAATGATGCTAAAGACACAATACGAAATAATCATATTGAATCGGTACAGTTGCTGAGCGATCAGTTATTGCTTACTGGCAAAGGCGGCTTTCAACATGACAGCGTGAGCCGGCAAGCAGCCAAACTGCGCTTTATTCCTGGGATAACCTCAACCCCTATTACGCCTTTTGAGTTTGCGCTTACCGGCTGTGATAGTGTGAATCTAGGCGGCAGTGGAGCCATTCAAAGCTATGATTCACGGGATCCTAATGCGGTACCAACCGGAGCCGATGTGCGAACCGTCAATGCCAATTCTAGCTTGACCCTAACTGGAGCATCGCCGATTAATGGTAACGTGCAGGTGCGTGGCGATATTACCATGAACGGCTCGGCTCATGTGACGGGCAGTGTGCGCGCGAATGGTAATATTAGACTGGCTAATGCGGGTGCAATAATAACGGGGGATGTGCATGCTTTTCGTGAACTAACCATAGCCAATACCCTGACTATTCGTGGAGAAGTGCGCGCGAATGGCAACATATTAATTGAGAACGGCGCGACTATTGGTAATGGCATTAAAACCAAAGGTAATTTGCGAGTGACTAATGCGCCTAATGTGACTAATGCTGTGTTGGTGCAAGGCAATATTACTATTGAAAAATGGATAGCCGATGGTAATGGTTTTAAAAATAAATCGCAGATTTTTTATGGCGGTACTACCCAACATAATTTTGGTACCCGAAATCCAGCCTTAACTGTAGAAGCTGTCGAATTACTGCCAAATAACGAAACTGATAGCAGTCATGCCGAGTTTAATCGCCTTTGTGATCCGCTAAATTTACCCTCTTTATTCCAAAATGCCGCTATTCCTAACGTCCCCAATGAGCGTTTTCGAGTGAATCAAGCTTGGAATAAACGAAAATATGAATTTAATGGCAGTACAGGTAATGCCTATTTTACAGATAATGCCGACAGCGGCTTTGCGTTAGCAGCCCAGCCATTTACTTTCGGTAATGATAAAACGCCGACCTTTTTTCTTGGTGGTTTAGATATCGGCAGTGATGCGGTGGTTTTTATCGAAGGTGATGTGAGGCTGTTTTTAAAGCAAGGTATGAGTTTACGTGATGATGCGCAGTTTGTTATCAAACCGAACAGCACGTTAACTATCATAACCGAAGGTAAAATTGAAATTAAAGGCTCTGGCCGTTTTCGGACAGCTGAAGGCGGCTCAAGCACACCAGAAGGGTTAGTCAGAGGCAAGCCAGTATTAGCAATTTATTCAAACTACCAAAGTCAGAATGCGACTGATAATGGTATTTTGCTATCAGGCGCCAGCTCTGGGCTGTACGCCGCCATTTATGCACCAGCAAGCCATATTAAAGTCAGTGCGGGTAATAGTTTTAGTGGTTCGGCGATTGGTAAAACCTTAAGTATTGATGGTGCCGGTTTTATCCGTTATGACCAAGCGCTAAAAACGGTGAGTCCAGGCGATAACACTGGCCCAGCTAATCGCCCACCTCGTCTCTCTTTTGGTGGTTTTTAACCGTTAGCGCGGCCTTTGCGCTGTTGGTCACCCAATACCAACAGGGCAGGGGTTAAGAACAAAGTTAAAAAGGTGGCAAAGGTTAGACCGCCGGCAATGGCACTGGATAATTGGGTCCACCACATGGTGGACGGTGCGCCAAAGCCTAGGCTGGGTTCCAGTAAATTGACATTAATCGCCAGCACCATGGGCAGTAAACCCAGAACGGTGGTGACCGATGTCAGTAAAACTGGGCGTAAGCGCAGCGTACCGGTTTGCAATGCCGCCTCTATGCTGCTAAGTCCCTGCGCTTTCAGTTGGTTATAGGTATCGATAAGCACGATATTGTTATTCACTACAATACCGGCCAAGCCGATAATGCCCATGCCCACCATCACAATGCCAAAGGGCTGAGCGGTGATTAGCAAGCCCAATAACACACCGGCAGTAGAGAGCACTATGGCCGACAGGATCAATAGCGTTTGATACCAGCTATTAAACTGTACCAGTAAAATCATCAGCATTAAAAAGATAGCAATGGCAAAGGCGATCAATAAAAACACCATGGCTTCTTGTTGATCAGCGTCTTCGCCGGCCGTTTTCAGCATCACACCCTCCGGCAGCTTGCTGCCACTGTTTTTTAAGGCGGCTAAGCGCTCGGCTACTTGAAAGCCGGGGGCTAAATCGCTTTTAATTGTCACCGCACGGTTACCGTCAATGCGGCGGATAACACTGGTTTTCTCAGCGGGTTGTAAGGTGACAAAATTACTCAGTGGGATCTGACCTCTTAGGGTTTCCACTGTAAGGCGTTCTAACTGGCTGAGCGAGCGCCAACTTTCCGGAAAGCGTACTCGTATATCCACTTCATCGCTGGCATAAACCGGGCGAAACTTCGCTAATAACAAGCCATTACTGACTAATTGCACGGCATTGCCTACTGTCAACACATCAGCACCAAAGCGCGCCGCTGCAGCGCGGTCAACCTCTAAGCGCCATTCGATACCCGGTAAGCTGCGATCGTCTTCAATCTCGATAAAACCGTCCATCTTGGCCATTTGTGCCAGGAGAGTATTTACTGCTTGCTCGGTTAATGCCGGATCTTGGGCGCTAATTTGCAGCTCTATCGGCTTACCTGCGGCAGGCCCTTCTTGTTGCTGGCGAAAAGCCAGTACCACGCCCGGCAGATCCGCTGTGCGTTGCCGCATATCTTCCAGAATAGCGCTGGCGGGTCGGCGTTGATGCCAGTCGATAAACTGGAACTGTAAAGTACCAATCACATCGGCGGTTAACTCGCCACTGGCCGCTGCCATACTGCGGGCATAGAGTGCTTTTACTTCCGGTAAATGCAGTAAACGCTGCTCCACTTGTTGTAAAATCGCGTCTTTTTCGTAGATTGAAAGATCGCCACGGGCGCGAACCCAGACCTGCGCCGATTCCGGCTCTACCGCGGGGAAAAATTCTAAGCCATGGTTAAATTTACCATAGGCGAAATACACCAGAATCACTCCGCCAAGCGCCCCCCCTAAGGTTAAGGCCGGACGATGCAACAAAGCATGTAATAGCCTGCTATAAGCCAAGGTAATCCGACTAGGCCCTGCTGCAGTGGTTTGGCGCTGGGAGGGCGTTTGTGCCGCAAGCGCGCGATTTTTGCCTAAACTGCCCATCACCGGTAAAAAGACTAACGCCATTAACAGCGATGCCAGTAAACAGAGGATCACTGTAGCAGGCAGATACTTCATAAATTGGCCGACCATGCCAGGCCAAAATAATAAGGGTACAAACACGGCCAGCGTGGTGCAGGTGGAGGCGATAATTGGCCACGCCATGCGGTCGGCGGCATTGAGCCAAGCGGTTTTTTGATCTTGGCCTTCTTGCACATTTCGATCGGCCAGCTCACTGACCACAATGGCGCCATCCACCAGCATACCTGCCACTAAAATCAGCGAGAACAACACAATGATATTTAGGGTAAAGCCGAGTAACCAAATCATTAAGATCCCGGCAAAAAACGCGCCGGGGATGGTAATACCCACCAAGATGGCAGAGCGCATGCCCATGGTCGCCAAGATCAAAATCAGCACTAACACCACTGCAGTTAACACGTTATTCAGTAGATCAGACAGCATGTTTTTTACTTCTTTTGACTGATCCATAATGTAGTTAATTTGCATTCCCGCCGGAAACTGCACCGAGGCTTGTTCAAGCAAGCTTTTGGTTTGCTCGATAGTGGAAATAATATTCGCGCCGCTGCGCTTTTTGATTTCCAGTACTACAGCAGGTTGGCCATTGATGCGGGCAAAGCCTTGCGGATCTTTAAAGCTGGCATTGACCGTGGCCACATCGGCAAAGGTAATAACGGTATCGCCACTGACCTTGATGGGAATGGATAGCACATCGGTTAGATCTTCAATAATGCCGGGCACTTTGATGGCCATGCGTCCCGTTCCGGTATCTAAACTGCCTGCGGCAACCAAGCGATTATTATTCGACACTAGACTAAACAGTTTTTGATAATCCAAACCATAGCTTTGTAGCACTTGCGGATCGACAATAATTTCCAGCACATCTTCTCGATCGCCACCAATATCGACTTCGAGTACTTCTGGGATGGCTTCTATCTGTTCTTTAAGCTGCCGAGCAATGGCAACTAGCGTAGATTCTGGCACCGGGCCGGATAAGCCGACAGAGAGCACTGGGAAGAGCCCGACGTTAATTTCATTCACTGTGGGCTCTTTGGCTTCGGCAGGCAGTTTGGAACGCGCCGCGTCGACTTTAACCCGCACATCGGCCAGTGCTTTATCTGCGTTAAAACCGGCATCAAACTCCAACATCACCGAGGCATGGCCTTCGCTGGCGGTGGAGGTCATTTTTTTAATACCTTCGAGTGAGCGCAGTTCATGCTCCATTGGCCGCACCAGTAAACGCTCGCCATCTTCTGGGCTAATACCATCGAGCGACATCGACACATACATCATGGGAATAGCGACATCGGGGTTGGCTTCTTTCGGGATCACCAAGTAGGCACTAATGCCGGCAATAAATAAGAACAACAGCAACATGATACTGGCACGGCTGCGATCAATGGCCGCCGCAATCAGGGCTCTCATGGCGTGCTCTCCGTTTGCACTTGCACCGACTGACCTACCGCCACAAAACCGGCCCCCAAGGTGATTAAGTTAACCTGATCTGGCAGCCCGGTGACCCAAGCCTGTTGGTTATCGGCCCGTAGCAGCTGTACTGGATAAAACGCCACCTGATCTTGTTCTACGGTATAGACGCCAAGGCGTCCCTGCTGATCTAATTTTAATAAGGCGGGAGATAATGCATGCGCTGGCTGCGAGGCTAAGCTGATCTCTAGGGTAGCGCTTACGCCAGCCAGTGGCAGTAGCTCGGGATTATTTACTGTGGCTTCAATATAATAGCTGCGGCTACTGCTGTCGGCGGCAGGGCTAATAAAACTGAGCTCGCCTTGGAGCAGGCGACCATCGAGTAGCGTAATCTGGACCTGTTGGCCAAGAGCGAGCGCGGTAACTTGCTGTTGCGGTACTTGGGCGGTGGCGCGCAGGCGGCTGATATCCACCAAGTGAAATAACGGCGTACTGCTTTGAATAACGCTACCCGGTTCTACTAAGCGTCTGGCCAGAATGCCGCTAAACGGCGCGCTGGGTTTGCTATGGCTAATGGCCAGTTGTGCTTCGCTTAGGCTGACTTCAGCATTACGCAGTTCACTTTGCAGCCGAGTTAATTCGGTATCGCCAACAAATTGCTGCTTTTTTAGTGCTAATGCACTTTTCAGCTCGGTTTGCCGCAAGGTCAACAGCGCTTGCGCTTGTGCTAAACGCGCGCTACGCCCCTCGTCGCTCATTTCCAGTAGTACATCACCGGCCTGAACTTGTGCGCCTTGATCGCGCACTAAGCGCGCAATGCGGCCAGAGGTTTGTGCTTGCAACTCAATACTGTGCCAAGCCTGTAACTGGCCTTGCAGTTTTAGGCTTGGCTGAAAGGCTTGCGCTAAACTCAGGCGCGTTTTTACGCTAAAGTCGCTGGTAGGACTAACAGGGGCTGCGGCAGGCGCTTCGGTTTGTGTTTGATACTGTGTGCCTAGCAATAGCCACAACAGCAGAGTCAGTGCTAGCAGCACAGCGATAACAGACGGCGAAAGTTTTTTGATCAT